>NZ_BAAGSJ010000018.1:0-2155 GCF_054782495.1 Spirosoma aerophilum
ACCGGCGGATCGACCAAAACAACCCACGGTTCGCCGACACTCTTAACGATTGTAATCAATACCGACACCATGGCTTCTACAGATTATAACAGTATAAACAGGGTCGAAAAACCCGTTAACCCGCGTCCGCTGGAAACCGGAAACCGCTTCACTTGGGAGCAGCTGGAAATGCAGCTTAAACCGCTGGGCATTCGCAAGGAAAGCTTATCGCCGGAGGATATGCGCGAACTATTAAATGCCCGGCGTACATCCAGCCTAACCCTGAATCAAACGGATAGCAACGGGACTACTACCCCGGTTCAGGGCCGTTTGTTTGTCTATGACGATCCGGGAAAAGGACCACGCGTTGAATTGATTCCACGGCAACTTGAACGAACGCCGGCTCCCCGCTTTTTGGGTTACCAGCTCACGCATGAAGACCACATCCGTCTGCAACGAACCGGTGAATTAGGCCGCCCCGTCCCGTTGACGGATAAAGAGACCAACCAACAGTTTATGGGATTGGTGGGCTATGATCCCCAGACCAATCGGCTGACTGTCTTTCGGCAAGAACGATTCGTACCACCAACCGTTCTTCGGAACGTGCCCATTACGGACAAACAGCAACAGACGCTGAAAAACCACGGAGTCATCCGGGTAAAAAACATGACGGGTCTGGATGGCAAGCCCTTTACCGCCGACGTGCAGGTGGCCGCCCATAAACGAGGGTTGAAATTTACGCCTGTCAACCAGGCGGCTCTCAACGCCCTGCAGGAAAAACGAGATACGCAACGAAATGCGCCACAACCCGCTGATTTAACGCCCAAACAGGTTGTTCGTCAGGCGGCCGACGAACAATGGAAGAAAACAGTCGTATCGGCAAAGGATGAAAATGGCCAGGTCGTTCGCAAGCCAGCGGGCGCACTAACCTATCAGGATATGATTCGGGTCAATAAGGCGAGTGACTCACCGGTAGAATGGAGGCCCTTAAACCGTATTCCCCAAGGCCAGGAATTGAAAAGTCCAAGAGCGCAGGCTAAAATGGAAATTCTGGATTATCGAAAGGAACAGGCCGGGGTAGTATTGCCGCCCAAAAAAACCGCGACAGCAGAGGAAATTAAACGAGCTGATCAAAAATTTTCGTCGTTGTCGGAGGGTAGAACGCCCGCGCGTACGGCTACCCCGCCAAGCCCCGCCCGCCAGCATGAGCCCGTCGCCAAGACGGATAAAAATACGAAACCGACGGAACCGATTGCCACGCCAAAAGCAGGATACGGTAGGAAACGTGTATAATAAGCTATTATAAACGAGTGAGCTTGTAATTTCACGTTATATACAAAATATTAAATGAATGGATAGCACCGTCGAAAATACTCCTCCAATTGATGTATCTACGTTAATAGGTAAACGCTATACAATAGAACAGATGCGTCCCGTTCTAGCGGCTCACCTAGATTTATCGTCGAATTTAGTTTCCGCACCGGTCGGCCTTGAGATAAAAAAACTATTGGACGGTAAACAAACCAACATCATTCCGTTAAAGGATGGCGACGCCGCCAAACTCAGCGTAATTAATCATCCAACGCGGGGTTTATCCATCAACGTAATGCATGTGCAGGCGCGGCTACAACTGAGAGATAACTACCTGGGCCACCAATTCAGCCCCGGTGATAAAGAAAATCTCCAGCGGTACGGGGATATGGGGCGCGCCGTTCAACTCATCGACCCAACCTCTGGTGAACCTTTTCGGGGGATCATCGGGATTAATCCGGAAACGCAAAAAATGACGGTGATCAACACCGATAAATTTCCGATACCGGATAAGTTGCTGGGCGTACCCATTGATCCGTCGGCCAAAGAGCGGTTACGGGAAGGATACTCTATTCGCATCAATAACATGAAAAAAGATGACCAGACGTTTTCGGCCTTTGTTCGTCTGGCAGCCTCGAAGAGAGGGTTTAAGTTTGAACGCATCAAGCCGCCCAAGCTAGAACAGATTCCAAAAACTCGGCAGCTGGTCACCTCACAAGCTGTTGAACGGTCTACTTCGGCTACGCCATTACTGGATAGTTTGCGTTTCGCCGGGAAGGGAATAAGGCAAACAACGCAAGCTCACCCGAATGGGGTCGAAGTGTTGGTCATCCCGCAGGCCGATAACGCTAAATACGTATTATCG
>NZ_BAAGSJ010000019.1:0-141244 GCF_054782495.1 Spirosoma aerophilum
GCAGACGTATCAGTAACACTTGCGTCAGCCACTTACCGACTTGGGCGAAGCCGCTTACTGACTTACTGACTAATTCTTCGGCAAATGCACTTCGGCCATCATGCAGCGGGCGGAGCCGCCACCGTTGCCTTCGATCATGGACAGGTCGAAGTGGAACAGCGTGGCGTAATCATCTAACAGGTCGATCTGTTTGGCGGTCAGTGACTCGTAGGCTTTGGTCGACATGATGAGCATTTTTTCGCCTTTGCGGGTCAATACCAGCAACATGTTACCTGCGAAACTGGCCATCTGCTCCAGCGAAATATCGATTACCCGCTTGTTTAGCTTCTCCAGTTCCTGCCGGACCATGAGCCGCTCGTCGGGATCGCTGATGGCCGAGAGGCAAATGACGGCAAACGTATCGGCAATGCACATGAGCACATTGGTATGGTAAACGGCCTTCCCTCCCGCGTCGGCTGCGCTGAACGAGACAATCCGGTAGTTGGTCTGTTTGCTGAATTCGGCCAGCACATCGGGGTGCGTTCGGGGCGACAGGCTGGCAAAGGCAACTTTGTTCATCCGATCGAGGACGAGACTACCCGTGCCTTCGAGGAACTTCCCTTCCTGCTCAAAATGGGTCAGGTCAACGACCCTGGCGACATGGTACTGTTTGGCCAAATCGTCGATAATGTCCTGTCGGCGTTCGAGACGACGATTTTCGGCCTGCATGGGATACAAGACCACCGTTCCGCTGGCGTGAAAGGACACCCAGTTATTAGGAAATATCGAATCGGGCGTATAGGGTTCAGCCGTATCGTCATACACGGTAACGTCGACCCCCATTGCCTGAAGCTGGCGGGCCATTTCGTCAAACTCCTGACGGGCCGTTTCCTGGGCTACACCCTTCGTTTGTAAGGCCAGTTGACTATCCTGAAACGCATTCGACTCGGCCGTTTCGGTATTGAAGCCAAAGTTGACCGGACGAATCATTAAAATATGGGAAGTGGCCTGTGATTGCATGGAAATTCAGTTAGTAAGTTGGTAAGTCAGTAAGTTGGTAAGTCAGTAAGTCAGTAAGTTGGTAAGTCAGTAAGTGGCTGACGCTGGAGTATTGCTTTCGCGCGTCAGCCGCTTACCGACTTGGGCGAAGCCGCTTACCGACTTACTGACTAAATTTTCTTCAGCAAGTTAGCATGATCCAGCTATTTGTTCAATGCCCTGCTGAAAGCGTTTATCATCTTTGACAACTCCTCCGTCAATAAAATGATATGAGTTCGTTGCCCTTCATCAACATACCCTAATCGATAGGCCAGGTAAGTCATTGATTTAACTTCATTTGATGAGGTACGGCTATAATTTAAGAAACGGGCAAAATCAAGTTCGCTATGCCGGTCAAAGCCTTCAGCAATGTTGTTTGAGATAGACACCGACGCTCGACAAATCTGGTCTTTAAACCCCCAATCCCGGTTTTCGCGGTAGATAGTATAAATGATCACGGCTAAATCCTGGCCTTTTTGCCAGATCAACAAATCTTCAAATCGCTTTACTTTCCATCCCATTTTAAGCTCAAGATTACGGTTTAACTTTACAGGTTTCGACTTACCGACTTACCGACTTACCGACTTACCGACTTACCGACTTACCGACTTACCGACTTACCGACTTACCGACTTACCAACTTACAACTACACACTCACACCTCCTCCCGCAACAAGGGCAGACTCATGCAGTGGGAGCCGCCCCGTGCCCGGCTCAACTCGGCCGAGGGCAACATGATAAACGTGTTCTCGATAGTCTCGGGAGAGGATTCGCCCCGCTCGAAACGGTCCAGCAGTTTGGCCGCCCCGATTACCTCAAATCCTGCCGCCCGAAACGCATCGGCTGTTTTTTCGTTCCGGTCGTAGCCGACCACAACCCCATCTTTCAGCGCCAGCAGATTACAGGAGTCCGTCCATTGTTCGCGGGCACCAAATGGAAATTCGTTATTGCCGGAATAAATGAACTGGACGGGTTCGGTAGCCCCAAGGTCGTTTTCACTAATACCCGTTAGCAGGTCTTCCAGATTATCGATCTCGATCGGCTTATGTTCCAGGCCCTTACTGAACTGCATGATTTTCAGATCTTCCGATACATCTTTGGGAGCGAAGAAATGGATAACGTCACGCTTTTTAGCTTCGTCGCCGGTGCGGGCCAGCGAGCCCAGGAGTACCCATATATTGCGTTTCACCTGGGTGAATACGGTATCGATGTGCATGTAATCCCGCTTTTTCGGAATCTGGAGGATCGTTACTTTATCGACTACATTTTTGCTAAATACCAGGCGCATAACCTGCTGGGCCGCGTACAGGGTCGTACGTTCGCTAACACCAACAATCAGATGCCGCTTGCCAATCATCATCACATCGCCCCCTTCCAGCGTGGTCCGGGTAACATCGCGTTTCACATCGGCCTCGGGCAGTAAAAAAGCGTGCTCATTATCGGGAATTTCAAGAATTTTATCCTGATAATCCATAAAGAGCGGATGGTTAAAGAAAATATACTGGGCCAGCAGAGCCTCCCGCGTACGGGCCAGTTTGGCTGGCTTGTTGAGCAGAATATGGTCGTTGATCACGATGCCAATATCCCGCGTGAAGATAAAGTTGGGAAGCGGGGCAAACAGCATGGTGAAGTCGGGCAGCGAGCCCGAGATCATGATTTTTGCCAGTTCAACCGGATCGTACTGACTCAACTGCTGCTGAGTTCGAAACGATGTTCGCTCGATACCGCAAATAGCCGCAATCAGTCGGGTACGGATAACTTCATCGGCCAGAATATCCGACAGCAGACACTGAATATCGATAACCTTGTCGGACTTAAAATAGTCGGCGTGGTCGGGTTTGTAAAAGCCCCGGTCAGCATCGGGCCCGAGTTCCGCAATCCGGCCTTTCACCTTAACAGGATCAAGGAAGTATAACAGAATCTTAACGTAGTAGTCATACTCATCCCGGCGCATCATATCTAAATGCACAATGTCTTCAAAGAGCCAATCCTGTGCTTTAGACGGCACCACTTTACCTAGTCCCCGATCGGGGCTATGGATCAATAGTCTTCGTAGAGTGCCTATTTCTGATGACACCTGTATGCGTGACGATGGACGAGTTTGCGTATCATTATTGGTCGTCGCCAAGTCGTCAACGGCCATTTTTGCTTCATTTATCATAAACATCCAGCGTTGTATCTGGTTTCATGCTGGTACTGCAAGGTACGGGTTTGGCGTATGAAATAAAAAAAGAGCTTCGACACGGAATCTTGCTGTTTCAAAGCCGTTTGGAACCCCGAAGCGTCCATTTTAGTAACCTATACACTAATTTTATTTTATTACAGGTATTATAATTTAACAATAATTTACCATTATCACTATTTAGTAAATATTGGCACGCTGTTTGTCACCCGCATCCCTGGAGCCATGATTTCCGGCTACACAGCGCTCATGAATGCATCTATCAGGGAGGTTTGCTTGCCCAATTATTTCCACAGACTATCCTTTTCTGTCAAGGATTCAGCTGACGGGGCGTCTTATAGACTCCCCAATCAGTTAATTGGTAAAGTGTGGTTTTTCACAGCTACGCTATTGATCTTAAGCAATCTATCATGGGCGCAAACCCCGGCTCCCAATACCCTTACGCTGGTAAATCTTGTCAATAAATCCATCGCAAATCAGGGCGATGTACTGACCCATACCCTTGTCCTGACCAATACAGGCGCGGCCTCAGTTACGGCCATTCTTGTTCAGGATTCTACATCGACCGGCCTGCAGTATGTAAGCAATTCGGCAAGTGCTCCCGGCGGCACTACGTTTACGGCGGGCATACCCATCAGTTCCTGGTCGATCCCTTCCTTAGCGGCCGGCCAAAGCTTAAGTTTAACCTACCAGACGGTGGCCGACAGCTCCGGCATCTTGTATAGTCAGGCATCCGTTCCCGGAGATACCGCAACAGCTTGCACCTCTATTCCGCTCAAAGTTTGTGAAGGCGACACCTACGCAATTCAACTAACAGGACCCGCCGGGCGAAGCAGCTACCGCTGGTTTCGGGATGGTGTCGAACTAACCGATCAAACAACCCGCGTTCTGACAGTAAGCAGTCCGGGTAGCTATAGCCTGTCGGTCGACGATGTGTCCGGTAAATGCCCTGATTTCTCCTGTTGCCCGTTTATCGTCGAACAATATGCCTTACCTGACTTTCAGGCAACAACCGTATCAGCCAGTTGTCCAGATATGCCCCCGGCCAATGGAAAGATCATACTCTCGGGCTTCAACCCTGCCGATACCTATCAATATTCTGAAGGAAACGATTTCAATCCAACTGCATCGCTGTCGGGAGCCCCGAAAATGATTCCGGCCGATGGGGTTCTGGCCGATAATCTTGTCAATCCAGCCACGAGCCAGGCGTATACCATTCGGGTTTACAATGCATCGGGCTGTTACATTGAGCGAACCGTAACCTTGCTACCTGCGGTTTGCTGTAGTTTAACAGCCACAGCCCTGTCGGGTCCGTGTGCCGGTGCGACGAATACGTTTTCCAATACGGTAGTGGTCACACTCGCTCATGCTGTAACAGGAACACTCATCATCACGGATGGCCCGTCCAGCCAGACAGTTGCGGTAACAACAGCCAGTACAACCTTCACAGCGGTTTTTAACAACCTGCCCGCAAATGGATCTACCCATGCGGTAACGGCCAGCCTGCCAGGCTGTTCCAGTACTACAGCCAGTTATGTGGCCCCCATCGGTTGTTTACCAGACCTTGCTGTAAGTGTGACTCGGGGCGATTGTGAGCCCTCAACAAATACTTATTCGATTAGTGGCAGCCTGTCGTTAACCAACGCAATCACTGATACCGCTACCATTACTGATGGAGTTGTAAGCACGACGGTCCCGATCAACGCGGGCGAGACATCGGTCGCCTATTCCTTAACCGGTTTGTCTTCGGGGACGGATTCGCATACCGTGGTGGTAAGTTACGCCGGTCAGGCAGTGTCAAGTAATTATACCGCACCCGTTTCCTGCACTGTCGCCCCAACGGCTCCGGCTCCCGCTCTAACTCCTACGATCACGCTATCCGTAACCGACCCGGGGGTGTGTGAACCCGCCACCAACCTATACACAACAACCGGTACGCTAACGCTTACCAATGCGCCATCGGGAACAGCGATAATAACGGATGGGCTGGCAACGACAGCTCTTTCGGTGAGTGCCGGAACGACATCCGTCATCTACAGCCTGACGGGTTTGCTCAGCGGTTCGGGGCTGCATACGGTAACCGTCAATTTTGCCAGTCTAACGGCTTCTACCACCTATACTGCGCCGGTATCCTGCACCCAATCGATACCAGTTATGTTATCGCTTGAGCAACGGGTCGACAAATCCAGAACAAACATCGGTGAAATCAACAGCTATACCCTTGTACTGACCAACACAGGCACGACTACCGCCAGCGGGGTACCCGTTCAATTACTGAATACCCCCGGACTGACTTATATACCCGCATCTGTTACGCTGCCTTCAGGTACTACGTTTACGCCGGGCAATCCGGGAAGTGTCTGGATCATCGCATCGATCAGCTCGGGACAAAGCCTCTCACTCACATTTCAAGCCAGGGCCGACAGCAGCGGCATCCTGTACAACACAGCCATCATCTCCGGCGACACGGCAAGAGTCTGTACATCTGTACCCGTTAAAGTTTGTCCGGGAAGTGGCTATTCGTATCGACTGGCGGTGGCATCCGGCCACAGCCGATACCAGTGGTTTCGCACGGTCAATGGCATTACCAGTGAGCTCACCAGTTTCACAACCAACATTCTGGACGTTACCCAGCCGGGGGAGTACAAACTCATTATTGATAATAGCACCGGTACCTGTACCAACTTCAGCTGTTGCCCGTTTATCCTTGAAGAAGATACCCTGCCTACCTTCCAGGCAACGGTAATTCCGGTTGCCTGTGTGGGCGGGACCCCACAAGCCAACGGTAAAATTGAGCTGAAAGGCGTCAAGCCTACGTATACGTTCCAATATTCGGCAGGTACCAGTTTTACCCCAACGGCTGTACTATCCGGGTCAGCAAAGGCAATTCCTGCCGATGGCCTGATCGTTAGCGATCTCCCCAATCCAACGCTGGCTCAAGCCTACACCATCCGGGTTTATAATGAGTCGGGCTGTTATGCGGATACCAGCGTCGTGCTACTGCCCGTTGCGTGTACCTGCCCCGAGAATCAGTGTATTCCCTTTGTGTTTAAACAAACCAAACGGGTCGCACGAATAGGCGACGCTAAATAAGAAAAATCCTACTTCTGTATTTGGTCAACTTTACGTTATCATTCAGATTGCCCTGCAGTAACAGGTGAATGATAGCGAAGCACACTGTGTACCATACCTAAAGTGCGTCAAAACAATACATTATATATTCATATTATACTTATTTTTATACACACAGTAAAATAGATTACGAACGACATAAATTTGGATACAAACAACCATTGGCATATAATTTGATAATCTTTATTAAGGTAACCATTTATATAAAAATAGTATTTAAATAAATAGTATATATGTGTATTTTATTATACTTAAGTGTATACACCAGATGAAATAAATGGTTCCACAGTTACTTGGCACACGGTTTGACTTAACCAACGGATATTGATAAATACTCTCATCTGAGTAAAATTCAAATCTTTGGCTGTATGACAAATCCTTTTACGTCACGTACCTACTCTTCCTACCAGAGTCAGGAATGTTCCGGTCCCATCCCCTTACAACCTCGAAGTTGGGGAGCAATGAACGCCTGTCGGATTGATAAGCTTCGCCCTAACGTCTTCCCGAAATCTTACAGCTTCCTGCGGGTATGGTGGGCTCTTGCCTTACTTTTCGTATGCGGAGGAGCCTTATCAAGTTTAGGTCAAACAATTACCGGAACCGTTTATCGTGATTTTAACAGCGATGGTGCTTATACCGCCATCCCGTCATCAGGTACGTATGCGTATGGCGAACCGGGTGTTGCGGGCGTAGTCGTCAAGGCGTTTAACGCAAGTGGCGTTGTTTCGGCAACAGCCACAACAACGGCGGCCGGGACCTATACACTCAATGTTGGCTCATCCAGCCAGTTCAGAGTTGAATTTACAAATCTGGCATCCAGTGACTATGAAAGTTTCAGGGGTACAAACAGCGCCACATCGGTCCAGTTCACTACCGGAGGAACATCAGGTGTAAACCTGGGGATAAACTATCCCCGTAACTACTGCCAGTCCAATCCATCATTGCTGGTTGCCTGTTACTTAAGTGGCAACCCCTTAGCTTCGGGAAGTGACGTAGCTAACTTGGATGCCCTGGTAAAAGTACCTTACACGGCAACAAATACCACGCCCTCACCAACCGAACTCGGCACTGCAGCTGAAATTGGCAGCGTGTGGGGGACAGCTTATCAGCGATCAACCAAGAAGTTATTTTCAGCAGCCTTCCTGAAGCGCCATACGGGCCTGGGTCCTTTGGGTTTGGGTGGTATTTACGTGACTACGGTTGGTACATCACCCACAAGCACGACATATGCCAACGTGCAAACACTGGGCATTACGAATCTGGGCACCACGGCACTAGGGACTCGCGGTTTGCCAGCCAGTGGATTGACCTCAAGTTCTGACCCAACTGCTTTTACGCTGGTGGGAAAAGCGGGTTTAGGGGGCATGGCCCTGTCTGAAGACGAGAGCAAACTGTATGTTATTGATCTGTTTAACAAACAGCTCATTATCCTCAACATTGGCAATCCGGCCAAAGCGAGCCTCACAGCGGCCGACGTACAAACACTGGCCATTCCAGACCCTGGCTGTACCGATGGGGTTGCCCGTCCCTTTGGCATTACCGTGTACAAAGGCAAAGCGTATGTAGGTGTCGTCTGTACCGGTGAAAACAATTTCGCTACGGCCAAAGCCAACCTTAAAGCGTACGTTTATGCCATGGACGAAACGACGCAGACCTTTAATACGACCCCTGTTATAACCGTTCCGCTCAACTACCCCAAAGGCGATGTTCACCATACCTATCCGGCTTTGGGCGATGTCTGGAACCCCTGGACAGACACATTTTCAAACTTTAACACCAACAATACAAACGCGTTTGCTACCCGTACGGCCCTGCCTCAGCCCGTACTATCCAGTATTGCCTTTACGGATAATGGCGATATGGTGCTGGGCTTTATGGACCGGGCCGGGCATCAGTTAGGGTACCGCCAGCGGGCACCAGGCGACAACAGTGGCACACCTGTTTTATACAGTGGCTATGTTGGGGGCGACATTCTACGCGCTCATTTTGATGGTGCGCAATGGAATTTAGAGAATAATGGCAGAATCAGTACCGCTACATCGGCATCTGGTGTCGGAAATAACCAGGGACCCGGTGGTGGTGAGTTTTATGCCAAGGAAGAATACCTGAATGCTACTACTCACCAGGAAACTATGCAGGGTGGTTTGGCGGTCGTTTCAGGTACCAATCAGCTGGTAGCTACCGTAATGGATCCCTTATCTGTTTTTTCGGGCGGTTTCAGCTGGTTCAGTAATACCGACGGCGATGATGATCGGCGGTATCAGGTTTACATTTCCTCCACTGCAGGCGATGTGACCCTGGGAAAAGCCAATGGATTAGGGGGCATTGCTGTTGCCTGTGACGAAGCTCCCATTGAAATCGGTAACCGGGTTTGGATGGATGCTAACGATAACGGCATTCAGGACGCCGGTGAACCGGGCATTGCCGGGGTGAAAGTGACCCTGACCGGACCCGGTCTGACGTCGCCCGTAAGTGTCACAACAAATAGTAGTGGCGAGTATTATTTTTCCAATACCAGCGGCACAGCAGCTACCGGCTTTGCGTATAGCCTTACGGGGTTGACCAGTGGAAGTTCGTATTCACTAACCTTCCCAAGCAGCGCCAGCGCCAATACGCTGGTCCTCAGCACCAAACCTAACTCAGCTACAGGTACCAACACCGACCTTATCGACACCGATCCAAGTTCGGCGGGGCTTATCAGCTTCACGCTGGGCGAATCGGGTCAAAATAATTTTTCGTTTGATGCCGGGTATGTGACTCCGGCCTGTTCGCTGTCACTTACGCCCACCGTTTCGGGTTGCTACAGTACAACGGCGGGGAGCAAAGTAACCGTGAGTGTTGAGGTTGCCTGGGAGAATGCCCCGGCGGGTGAATACATCGTTATAACAAGCGGAGCACAGAGCCGAACGATTACACCGGGAACGATTACCATAACCTATCCGCAGGTAGTCGGAACGCTCACCGGGCAAAGCACGATTGTCAGCCCTCAGGTAGTTGCTTTTGAAGTAGATGCCAATAGTAGCACGGGCTCCATTACGGCCAAATTCAATAGCACGACAGCCTGTCTGGCAACAGCTTCATTCACGACACCGGCCCCTTGTTTGCCAACCGCCTGTGCTACAGGATCTGATTTAGGCGGTACCGTGTTTAAAGACTTTAATGACAATGGCACCAAGGAATCAGGTGAAACGGCGGGTGTACCGGCTGTAACCGTGAAAGCGATTGCCTGTGATGGTACCGTTTACACCACTACCACCGATGCTTATGGCCGTTACACACTTTCGATACCTCCGGCTAACTATCCGGTACGGGTCGAGTTTAGTAATGTGCCTGGCGTTTATAACCTGGGCGTAAATGGTGCTAACTCCCGGACAACCGTTCAGTTTGTCAATGCGCCTAACTGCACAACAGATCTTGGCGTAAACAATCCCATTGATTACTGTTCGAACACACCGGATATTTTCGTGCCCTGTTATGTATATGGCGACCCGTTGGTAACGGGCAGTTCGTCGGCAACATCGGCAGCACTGGTTAGTATTCCATATGGCGTTTCATCCATCACTTTCCAGGGCGAAAATCCGCTGGCCAGCGCCAGTAAGATTGGTAGCGTTTGGGGGGCGGCTTATAATAAAACAACCAAAAAACTTTTCCTGAGCGCGGTTCTAAAGCGCCATGCCGGCTTAGGGCCCGCCGGGTTGAGCGGTATTTATGTTACCGATTATTCGAACCCAGCCTCGGTCACCACAACCACATTCCTCAGTGTATCGGCCATAGGTATTGATGTAGGCACCATTGCCAGTAACTCATCCCGTGGTTTAGTGGGCGATAAGACCCAGCCAAGTCGTGATCCTGATTCGTTCAGTCTGACGGCGAAGGCAGGTATTGGCGATCTGGAAATATCGGAGGATGGCAACAAGTTATGGTTGATGAACCTGAATGATCAAAAGCTATATTCGATTGACATCACGCAGTTTAATACCGATGGCGTTACGAAGCCAACGGCAGCCAATGTCAACTCATTTATCATTCCAGCTACCTGCGTTAATGGTGAGTTTCGCCCGTGGGCATTGAAGGTGTACAATGGTAAAGTCTACGTAGGGGGCGTTTGTGATGCGCAGACATCGGGAGACAAATCCGATTTGAGGGCTTCTGTATATGAATTGAATGGCTCTACCTTCACCAAGGTTTTCGATTTCCCGCTAACGTATCCCAAAGGCTATCCAGCAGCTGCGAACCGGAATATAACGGGCTGGTTTCCCTGGACGGATACCTTTAATGACCTGCTTGATGGCAGCACTACTTTGCGTCACCCAGTCCCCATATTTACGGACATCGAATTTGATATCGATGGTTCGATGGTTCTTGCCTTTGGTGATCGTACGGGTTTTCAGGGTGGCGATCGAAACTACCGCCCGGATGGTACCAGCACAACACTTTACGAAACGAACTCACAGGCGGGCGATCTGCTCCGTGCCTTTTACTCGAACGGTGCCTTTGTACTGGAAAATAATGCAAAGGCAGGACCGAACATCGGCTACGGGGCAAACAATTCACAAGGCCCCGGTTTTGGCGAATTCTATAACGATAACTGGGTGCAGGAAGGTGGTACCAATGTCCTGTACCATGCCGAAGAAGTTATGGGTGGACTAGCCCTAAAACCAGGTAGCGGTGAAGTGGTGGTAACAACTATCGACCCTGTTGATGGTCACCCCTATGCAGGTGGTGTGCGTTACATGAGCAACTCCACAGGTCAGGTTACAGGCTCGTATTCTGTGTATATTACACGTGGCCCCGATGGGAGTCCGAATCCGGGAACGTTTGCCAAAGCAACCGGCCTGGGCGACATTGAGCTTAGCTGTAACACCATTACCTTACTCGAAATTGGTAACCGGGTGTGGCGGGACGACAATCAGGATGGTGTGCAGGATGCCTGCGAACCCCCGCTGGCAGGTGTAACTGTTTCGCTCTACCAAAATGGTACGCTGGTAGCCTCTACCACAACCAATACAAGCGGTGAATATTATTTCAACAATAATCCGGTTAGCAGTACAGTGGCCGGTACCGTGTCGAACACCGCTATCCAGCCCAATACAGCGTACCAGATCGTTTTCGGCAAAACTCAGTTTGCCAACGATCTGCTCACCCTGAGTGGCAATAAGTACATACTGACACAGGTCAACAGTACCACGACCAATGCTAATGATCTGAACGACTCAGACGCCCTGATCGCTACCGTTGCGGGCACGACAGCACCGGTTATCAGTGTAACCACCGGCAACGTTGGTTCGGTTAATCATACATATGACGTGGGCTTTATCCAGACAGCCAGTCTGGGTGACTTTGCCTTCGAAGATAAAAATACCAACGGCGTGCAGGATGCTACCGACACACCCATTGCGGGCGTAGTAGTGACCCTATATACCAACGGGGTAGCCTCGCTAACGACTACGACCAATGCCAGTGGCTTATATTCCTTCACAGGCCTTACCCCCGGCAGTAGCCTGAGTTACTCGGTTGGCTTTACTCAACCAGCAGGCTACACGACAATCACAGCTAACGCTGGTAATGACGATTCGAAAGATTCAGACGGGCTGCCTGCAACAGGAATCACGGGCGTGTATACCCTGACGGCGGGCGAGAACAATACGACCGTCGACATGGGCTACGTAAAGCTAGCCAGCCTGGGTGACTTTGTCTTTGTCGACGAAGACAAAGACGGGATTCAGGATGCCAATGAAGACCCAATTCCAGGCGTTGTTGTTACTCTATACATCAACGGAGTGTCTTCCACTACGACCACCACCAACGCCAGTGGCTTGTACTCCTTTACGGGCCTAACCCCAGGCAGCAGTTTCAGCTACGCAGTAGGTTTTACCACACCAACCGGCTATACCGCAACGATTCCTTTATCAGGTACGGACAAAACGATTGACTCAGACCCGGTCAATGGCATAACCGCTGCTGTCACATTAACCTCCGGAGAAAACAACCCGACACTGGATGCCGGTTTCTATCTCATCCCAGCCGGTTTAGGGGATTTCGTCTTCCTGGATAGTAATCGAGACGGGATTCAGGATGCCAATGAATTGGGGATACAAGGTGTTGACGTAACCTTGTACGTCAACGGGGTGGTATCGCTAACAACGACCACAAACGCGTCGGGCTTCTATTCGTTTACCGGCTTAACTCCCGGCAGCCTGATTAATTATGGAGTGGGTTTCGCGGCTCCGACCAGTTACACGGCTACATTACAGAATACGGGTAGTGACGACGCTAAAGACTCGGATGCGGATCTGATTACGGGCAAGACCCAATCGGTAACGCTGGCCCCCGGCGAGTTCAATCCGACACTGGATGCGGGCTTCTTCCTGCCCGAAACCATCCAGGTACTGGTTGGCACACCCATCTGTAACACCCTGACCAACCAGTATACAGCGACGGGTACGGTTAACCTGACCAACGCTATAGCCGGAAATCTGACCATCACCGACAACGGTGGCAACCTGACGGTGATAGCGATCACAACCGGACAAACCACCGCTACCTTCAGTCTGACGGGGATTAGCGGCTCTACTCCGCCGACTCATACAGTAATCGCTGGCTTCGGTACGGCCACGGCCAGCACCACTTACGCTACACCAGCCTCATGCACCGTCTGCTCGACCAGCCTCACCACGGCTAATCTGCCAAACGGACAGGCCAATACGGCTTATAGCCAGACGCTGATCACCACCGGCGGAACCCTGCCCTACACCTACACGGTGCTGGGCAACCTGCCCGCGGGTCTGAGTCTGGAGGCCACCACGGGGGTGATCTCGGGTACGCCTACATCAGCTTCTGCTACCAGCTTCTCGGTGGTGGTCACCGACGCCAAAGCCTGTTCCGATGTTGCCGCCCTGAGCATCACGGTGACGGCCCTGCCCGTCTGCTCGCTGGAAGCGACAGCTACCCCGGGCGTCTGTAACACGGCCACCAACACCTATACGGTGACGGGTACGATCTCGGCCACCAACGCAGCTATCAACTCGGCCAGCCCCCAAACGCTGACCGTCTCGGTGGGCAGCAGCAGCACCGTGGTGACTCTGACAGGTGACGGGCCGGTTAGCTATACCCTCACCGGATTGACTTCTGATGGGCTGACCCAGACGGTTAGTGTGGTCTCCTCGGCCACCGCCTGTGGTACCACATCGGTCACTTACACCGCTCCGGCCTCCTGCTCCATTGCCCCACCGGCCCTGAGCGTGCTGGTCAGCACACCCCTCTGTAACAGTGTGACCAACACTTACACCGCGACGGGTAGCATTAGCCTGAGCAACATCGTCTCGGGTAGTCTGACCCTGACTGATAATGGCACCACTCTGGAAGTCATCACCCTGACAGTCGGCCAGACCACGGCCAGTTTCTCGGTAAGTGGTGTCAGTGATGCCAGCAGCCACACCCTCATCGCTACCCTGACGGGCGGCACATCCGCCAGTGCCACCTACACGGCACCGGTAGCCTGTACCGTCTGCTCGACCAGTCTGACTACGGCCAGTCTGCCCAATGGACAGGTCGACGCCCCTTACAGCCAGACCATCACGGCCACCGGCGGAACCCTGCCCTACACCTACACGGTGCTGGGTACCCTACCCGCGGGTCTGAGTCTAGAGGCTACCACGGGGGTGATCTCGGGTACGCCTACATCAGCCACTACCACCAGCTTCTCGGTGGTGGTGACCGACGCTAAATCCTGCTCCGATGTTGCCGCCCTGAGCATTACGGTAACGGCCCTGCCCGTCTGCTCGCTGGAAGCGACAGCCACCCCGGGCGTCTGTAACACGGCCACCAACACCTACACCCTGACGGGTACGGTCTCGGCCACCAACGCAGCTATCAACTCGGCCAGCCCACAAACGCTGACTGTCTCGGTAGGCAGCAGCAGCACCGTGGTGACCCTAACGGATAACGGTCCGGTCAGCTATACCCTCGCCGGACTGACTTCTGATGGGCTGACGCAGACGGTTAGTGTGGTCTCCTCGGCGACCGCTTGTGGTACCACATCGGTGACCTTCACCGCCCCGGCCTCCTGTTCGGGTGCCCCGGCGCTCTCTCTGGAGAAAATGGTCAGCCGCTCCAAAGCCAAAATCGGCGACATCCTCACCTACACCCTGGTGCTGACCAATACGGGAACTGGTACCGCTACCAACGTCGTGGTCACCGACTCCACCACCGCCGGGCTGACCTTCGTGCCCGGTTCAGTCTCCGCCCCCGCCGGCAGCACCTTCACCCAGGGAACGCCCATCAGCACCTGGACCGTCGCCAGCCTGCCAGCCGCCCAGAGCCTGAGCCTGACCTTCCAGGCCCGGGCCGACAGCAGTGGTATCCTCTACAACAAGGCCACCATCCCCGGTGATACGGCCACCGTCTGTACCACCATCCCTGTTCGCGTCTGCGCCGGGGATAGTTACACCTTCCGCCTGGAGGTCGCCCCGGGCCGGTCCAGTTACAAATGGTACCGCGACGGCGAGGAGATCGTCGGTCAAAACACCAACGTGCTGGAGGTGAGTGCGCCGGGAAGTTATAGCCTGGCTGTCGACAATGTGACGGGCAAGTGCCCTGACTTCAGCTGCTGTCCCTTCATCATCGAGGAAGCCCCCCTGCCCACGTTCCGGGCCGTAGCGACCCCGGTGACCTGTGTGGGCAACAGTCTGCAAACCAATGGCAAGATTACCTTAAGCGACTTCAAGCCCACCCAAACCTATCAGTACTCGCTGGGCAGCAGCTTCAATCAGGCTGCGGTGCTGTCGGGAAGCGCCAAAGTGATCCCGGCCAACGGCATCATTGTCAGCACGCTGAGCAACCCGGCGGTGGCTCAGGCCTACACGGTACGGGTCTACAATGGCTCGGGTTGTTACAAAGATGTGACGGTGCTGTTGCTGCCCACTATCTGCGGTTGTCCAGCCGATGTGTGTGTGCCCTTCGTGCTGCAGCAAACCAAACGACCCAAACGCATTGGTAATGCCCAGTAAAGGTTTATAAGCATAGGTTTCGTTTTATACAAGTCGGGCCAGCTCTTTCAATGGAAGCTGGCCCGACTTGCTGTAGGCCATCACCTACAAACATGCCCCGGTTAAGAAAGCAGTGATTCCTGCAACAAAGAGCCATTACCTCTTTCCCACATAGTTCACTATCCGATCGGGTAGAGTGAGGCCCTTCCGGTAACAGGAATGACTAATCCCAAACCAGGTTGTGGCCGACTTCTGTCCTGTAGCGGTTAAACGTGTTTTGACGCATGCAGAACAGGAGTTTTTTGATTATCAGCGAATAAGCAAAGGTTAAGTCAACTTTTAAACCAGTGATTTTGTTACCTAACAGCGCAGAAGCCATTTCATGTGCTAACTTTGCGGCTTTATTTAGAGGTGTCACGATAGAACCTATTATGTTATCCATCAGTAATTTACATGCCTCAATTGGCGAAAAAGAGATATTAAGAGGCCTTAACCTGGAAATCAATCCCGGTGAGGTTCACGCCATTATGGGTCCCAATGGTGCGGGCAAAAGCACGCTGGCATCAGTATTAGCAGGTCGTGAGGACTATGATGTAACGAGTGGCAGCGTAGTTTTCGATGGAAAAGACCTGTTGGATATGGCCCCCGAAGAACGGGCGGCTGAAGGCATTTTTCTGGCCTTCCAGTATCCAATCGAGATTCCCGGGGTGAGTACGACAAACTTCCTGAAGACAGCACTGAACGAAATTCGCAAATATCGTGGGCAGGACTCCCTCGATGCGGTGCAGTTCCTGAAGCTGATGAAGGAAAAAATGAAGCTCGTCAATATAGACCAGTCGCTGTTGAGCCGCTCGCTGAACGAAGGCTTTTCGGGTGGCGAGAAAAAGCGGAATGAAATTTTTCAGATGGCCATGCTGGAACCCAAACTGGCTATCCTGGATGAAACCGATTCCGGTCTGGACATTGATGCGCTTCGCATTGTGGCCGATGGAGTCAATAAACTTCGGTCGCCGGAGCGGGCTACGATCGTTGTAACGCACTACCAGCGCTTACTGGACTATATCGTGCCCGATTACGTGCACGTATTGTACAAAGGTCGTATCGTGAAGTCGGGTCCCAAAGAGCTGGCCCTTGAACTGGAAGAAAAAGGATACGACTGGATCAAAGCCGAAGCTGAAGCCATCTGATGTATGATCTATTATATATGATGTATGATATAAGCTATACCATACATCATACATCATACACCGTTATACATCATACATAAACAAATGACTCCCTCTTACGCATCATATAACGATTTTAAGGAGCAGTTGCTGGCGTCTTTTCGGGACAACGAAGAGCGCATGAACGGCGAGCGGAAATCGCCGGTACATCAGCTTCGCCGGGCTGCCCTGAAACAGTTCGAGCAGCTTGGCTTCCCAACCACGCGGCATGAAGAATGGAAGTACTCGAATGTCAATAGTCTGATTAAAGAAGATTTTGCCCTCGACACAACCTCTTCACTGACGGCCGAAGACCTGGCTCCGCTGGAAATTCCGAACCTGGAAGGCAACATCCTGTATTTTGTCAATGGCATTTACCATCCCGAGCTTTCGCGGATTGTGAGCCCGGCGGAACAGGTACAGATCGTCAGTTTAGCCGAAGCGATGAAAGCGGACTCCGAATTTATGGAGACGCATTTTGCTCACTATGCCGATTATCAGGATAGCGCGTTTACGGCCCTGAATACGGCTATGGCCAGCGATGGTGTGGTGGTTCGGGTTCCGAACAATACAACTGTCGAACAACCAATCATTCTGCGCTTCATTACCGACGCCCGCGTTAACAACATCACTTCGCAGCCCCGTAACCTTATCGTTATCGGCAAAAATGCCGAGGTGATGATGGCGGAATCGTACCGGACACTGGGCGAAAATTCCAGCTTCGTAAACGTAGTGACGGAAATCGTGCTTGACCGCGATGCCCGGATGCAGTATTACAAAGTGCTGAACGAAACGGAGAAAGCCTATCACATTGGCACCACCCAGGTTCATCAGGCCGACAACAGCCATTTTTATTCCGCGTCGATCACGCTCAATGGAAATTTTGTTCGGAACAACCTGAACATCGTGCTCAACGGCCAACATGCCGAAGCATTCATGTACGGTTTGTATATGCCCAACGGTCGCCAGCACGTGGATAACCACACGCTCGTTGATCATGCCATGCCTAATTCGTACAGCAACGAACTCTACAAAGGCATTCTGGACGATAACAGCACGGGCGTTTTCAACGGCAAGATCTTCGTTCGGCCCGACGCGCAGAAAACCAACGCCTACCAGTCGTGTAAGAACGTCGTGCTGTCGCCGGGTGCTTCTATGAACACCAAGCCCCAGCTGGAAATCTACGCCGATGATGTGAAGTGTTCGCACGGAACGACCACGGGTCAATTGAACGACGAAGCCTTGTTTTACATGCGGTCGCGGGGTATTCCCAAAGATGAAGCCCGGACGCTATTACTCTACGCCTTCTCGCAGGACGTGTTGAGCCAGATCAAAATTCAGCCCATCCGCGAATACCTCGAAGGAGTTGTTCGGGAGAAACTGACAAAGTAAGATAAATTTATGTCGCGTTTTCGTGGTGTCGGGTTCTCAAACCCGACACTTTTTTTATTCCTCCATGCGCCTATTCCACCTGCTTACCTGTTTACTCCTCACCTACTCCACCGCTTACGGCCAAAGCGTCCAATTCCGTTTTAAAGGTGATTCGATTACAATGCCCTTCGTTCGGGATAGCTTACGGGGTATATCGGGGCTGGAGATCATTCCATCAACGGGCGAGTGGCACCTGGTGAGCGACCGGGGCTGGCATTTCACCTTTACCAACGTCCAAACCATTCGCGATCTGGGCGATAATACTCACCTGAAAGCGAGTCAGAAAACACCCTACTGGTTTGAAAACACCCGGTATGACGCCCGAACCGGAACCTACTTTTGGACGGATGAGCACGAGCATGTCACCTCTGTCCATTATGGAAAAGTCCTGCGCGACAGTGCCGCACAGGTTCTTCTGAAGCTACCTCTCCCCGCCCCTAACAAAGGACTCGAAGGGTTGACCATCATGCCATCCGGTGCGCTTTGGGTGGCTCCCGAAGCGGGTTGGGAAGGCGAAACCCGGTTGACGCAGGACACCATTACGTTTTTTCGCTACCCAAATCCACTGGCTTCTGACCCAATTGTAGAGCGCTATCAATACCCCATCAACCGGTGTCTGTTCGCGCAGGGCGAAGAACGAACGGGCGGCATTTCGGAAATCCTGGCCGTGGATGACCAGCGGCTCCTTGTACTGGAACGGTGTTATGATAACGAGCAAAAACGCGTGACGGCCAACCTGTATCTGACCACCCCCGACGAAGCCACGCATACCCTGCGGAAAGAGCTGGCGTTCAATTTTAATAGCCAGTTTCCGGGTAATGTCTGCAATCTGGAAGCAATGGCCTGGGCCGATGAACAGCACCAGACGCTGGTCCTCATGGCTGACGATAACTTTCGCGTCAACAAAACCCTTCGCAATCAGGTCATCGTTTTGAAAAGACGGTAGCCTGCATACGAACCTAACCACCCTTACTTTACGTTTTATCCATGACCTTGGGGTGAATGATTCAACCATTTGCCCTCTTTTCGATACGAACACGATATGCAATCAGCGATAGAAACAACCCTCGATATACAGCAAATCCGCCGGGATTTCCCCATCCTCGATCAACAGGTGAACGGTCGTCCGCTGGTTTATTTGGATAATGCCGCTACGAACCAGAAACCTACGGCGGTCATCAATGCCCTGACAGACTATTATGAGGGCTACAATGCCAATATTCACCGCGGTATTCACCACTTGGCCGAAAAAGCAACGGCCGCCTTTGAAGCATCCCGCCGTGCGTTTCAGGATTTTCTGAACGCCAAACACTGGCAGGAGATCATCTTCACCTACGGCACCACCGATGGCATCAACCTGGTGGCGCAGACCTACGGACGCCAGTTTCTGAAAGAAGGTGACGAGATCATTATCTCGACCATGGAGCACCATTCCAACATTGTGCCCTGGCAGATGTTGTGCGAAGAGAAAGGCTGTATCCTGAAAGTTATTCCCGTCAACGACGACGGTGAATTGCTTATCGATGAGTACGAAAATTTGCTGACGGAGCGTACCAAAATTGTTTCGTGTGTCCATGTCTCGAACTCGCTGGGCACCATCAACCCCGTCAAAACCATCATCGACAAAGCCCACGCCATTGGCGCGGTTGTCCTGATCGACGGGGCGCAGGCCAGTTCGCACCTGGAACTCGACGTACAGGCGCTCGACGCGGATTTTTACGTCCTGTCGGCGCACAAGTTGTACGGCCCGACGGGCATGGGTGTGTTATATGGTAAAAAAGAACTGCTCGATGCCATGCCTCCTTACCGGGGTGGTGGCGAAATGATCAAAGAAGTGACGTTTGCCAAAACGACCTATAATGACATACCCTATAAGTTCGAAGCCGGTACGCCCAATATCGCCGATGTAGTTGCCGTCAAGACAGCCCTTGAGTACATGGCTGGTCTGGGCAAAGAAAACATTGCGGCTCATGAAAACGACCTGCTTCAGTACGCCACCGAGCAATTGAGCGAGCTGGACGGTCTCCGCATCATTGGCCGGGCAAAGCACAAGATTGGTGTCGTTTCCTTCGTGCTCGATGGCATTCACCACCAGGATACGGGCGTTATTCTGGATCAGCAGGGCATTGCCGTTCGGACGGGGCACCACTGCACCCAGCCGCTCATGCAACGCTTTGGCATTGCCGGAACTACGCGGGCATCGTTTGCGGTTTATAACACCAGAGACGAAATTGACCGGCTCGTAACCGGTCTGCGACGCGTTCAGAAAATGATGCTTTGAGCAGTATGACAATTAACGAGAAACAGGACGAAATAATTGAGGAATTTGACTTGTTCGACGACCAGCTCGACAAGACGCAATATATTATTGACCTCGGCAAAAAACTGCCACCTATGCCCGAATCGCTGAAGACCGACGACAACCGGATCATGGGGTGCCAGTCGAAAGTGTGGGTTGATGCCGAATTGAAAGATGACAGTAGCACGGGCGCTCGGCTTTATTTTTACGGCGACAGCGAACCAACGGCCCAGATTTCGAAAGGTCTGGTCGGCTTACTGATCCGGGTGCTCTCGGGCGAAAAACCGGAAGACATCGCCAACGCTGATTTATACTTTATCCCCCGCGTGGGCATGGGGAACCTGATTACTTCCCTGCGCGCCGGTGGACTAGCGTCCATGATCGAACGGATGAAAGCGTTCGGCCGGGCATACACTGAAAAAACTGTTTAACCATTGTCATGACAGAAGAAGAACTAAAAGAACAGGTTGTACTGGCCCTCAAGGGTGTTTACGACCCCGAAATTCCGGTGGATGTATATGAGCTGGGCCTCATCTACGACATCAAGATTTTCCCGGTCAATAACGTGTATATCCTGATGACGCTGACATCACCCTCCTGCCCGTCGGCCGGGGAGATTCCAGCCGAAATCGAACAGAAGGTCCGGGCCATCGAAGGCGTCAGCGACGTAAGCGTAGAATTGACCTTCGATCCCCCCTACTCCACCGAACTGATGTCGGAAGTAGCGAAACTGGAACTTGGGTTTATGTGAAATTTAGTCAGTAAGTCAGGTGAGTCGGTAAGTCAGTAAGTGCTGCCGCATCAGAGATACACGTGCGACAGCACTTACTGACTTACCGACTCACCTGACTTACCGACTCAACTTATTAACTAACTAACTATTATGTATCCTCCTCATTTGCTTACCCCGATGCGGGAAGACCTGACCAGCGTCGGGTTTGAAGAATTAACCACTGCCGATGACGTGGTGAACGCTGTAGAAAACAACCAGGGCACTATGCTGGTCGTTGTCAATTCGGTTTGTGGTTGTGCCGCCGGTGCGGCCCGCCCCGGTGTGAAAGCGGCTTTAGCGGCTAGCCCCGTTAAGCCCGACAAAATGGTCAGTGTGTTTGCGGGTGGCGACCTGGAAGCAACGGCCAAGATGCGTGAGTATCTGTTGCCCTATCCTCCATCGTCCCCAGCCATTGGCATTTTCAAAGATGGCGAACTCGTGCACTTCATCGAGCGGCACCACATTGAAGGCCGTTCGGCGCAGATGATCGCCCAACACCTGGAAATGGCGCTGGAAGAGTTCTGCACTCCTGCCAACGCATAGGTAGTAGCGTTTTTAAATAAGCATGGGTCAAATGCCATATCTTGAAGATATGGCATTTGACCCATGCTTATTTAAAAACGCTACGTTACGGCAAAAACCTTCGCCAGCAATCTCGACAGCGGCAGTAAGCAAAAGACCAGCATAGCCAGCGGAAACGACGCAAAGGCCGCAACCCAGGCTGCGTTCATAACAATAAGTGAAAGAACCCCCGCCCGAACGGCCAGACCGATATTCCGGCCAACGGGTTCCTTAACAGCCCGCCAGAGCGGAGGGAAAATATAGTAGCCAAACAGGAGCAGAAACGGCAGCGCGGTCCCCAATTGCTGCTGCCGTTGTGCCAGAGCCGCCAGGCAGCCAATGACCAGGGCGTAGAGAATACCGGCAAACCGGAGTGTTGTCGGGCTACCGCCATGTACTTCGCCCCGACTGATCATCGTGATAGCAGCAATATAGGCGATGGGTACCGCCCCTACCCACGCCCACGGACCAACCTGGTCAGGAACAATGCTGATGCCCAGCAAGAGGTTCAGTCCCCGGCAAAGACCCATATTTACGGGGCCAAGCAAATTATGATGTTTTCCAAACTTGTCGTAGACCAGCGATGCTACGGTAATCCCGATAGCCAGAGAGCCCGCCATTGGATTGACGGCAAATGATGCAGCGATACCCATAGCGAACAACACACTCCCCAGCAACGCAGCCGTCGATTTAGGGATCACACCGCTGGGAATAGGGCGCTCGGGGCGCTCTACAGCGTCCAGTTCGGCATCGAACACATCGTTAAAGACAACGCCCCCGCCATACAGCCCAACCGTGGCCAGACAAAGCCAGGCGACCGGAGCCGGAGCCGGATCATAAACCCCAAAGTATCCGGCAATAGCTATACCGGCCAGCACATCGGCAATGGCCGTGACCAGATTAGCCGGTCGGGTGAGGGAGAGAAGTGCTTTTAACATATAGTGAAAGAGCGAGAGAGTGAAAGAGCGAAAGAGCGAAAATGGCTTGCGTCAGCTTTTCACTCTTTCGCTCTTTCACCCTTTCACTCTTTATTTAATTATCGTTGATTCCTTGTCTACTCGTGGTGCCTGTCCGCCCCGTAATACTGAGCTTCCGTTATAACGCTGGCTTTGGTCGATACCCATCGGCTGCGTGAGTTCTTCCAGACTCAATTGACCGCTTTGGGCAAAGGCGGTTACGGCGTTGGTGAAGGTCACCAGTTTGATAGCCTCGTCCGAGATGCCGCGCTGCTTCATCAAAGCGGCTGTTTTGGGTACAGCCAGCGGATCGCTGATGCCCCAGTCGGCGGCCGAGTTGATCATGATGCGCTCCGGTCCGTACTGTTTTACGACTTCTACCATACGTTCGTTGCCCATCTTGGTAAACGGATAAATAGTAAAACCGGCCCAGAAACCCCGATCCAGTACTTCACGCACCGTCTCCTCATTATTGTGGTCAACGATCACCATGCCGGGGTCGATACCGTGCTCAATGGCGATGTCCATACTTCGACTGGTGCCCTGTTTTTTGTCGCGGTGGGGCGTGTGGATCTGAACGGGAAGTCCAGCTTCACGGGCCAGTTCCAGTTGCGCCCGGTAATATTTATCCTCGGCGGGCGTCTGGTCGTCAAAGCCGATTTCGCCAACACCAACCACTCCTTCTTTATAGATGAATAACGGCAGGATTTCCATAACCTGTTCCGCTAGTTCTTCCTGATTTGCCTCTTTGGAATTCAATCCGATGGTACAGTAGTGACGAATTCCAAACTGCGACGCCCGAAATCGCTCCCAACCGACCAAACTGGCAAAATAATCCCGGAATGAGTCGACACCCGTACGCGGCTGTCCTAACCAGAAAGCCGGTTCGATCAGCGCCACAACGCCTGCATCGGCCATTGCCTGATAGTCGTCTGTGGTGCGGGACGTCATGTGGACGTGCATATCGAAGAACGACATGCCACGAATTGAATCCATAAAATCCATAATTGTTCTACGTTAAAGGCATTAAGCAAGCATCAATTGGACAACAAAGTTCCGTAAAATTTAACCGCCTTCTGCACGTTTTTTTAGCAACATTTAATTCAATCCAAACAAACTTCACAGTAGTCTATTCGTTTTATAGATAGTCTTACAACAAATGCAATCATGAATATGCATCAACAACGTAAAGCAGCAAAGTGGAAACTGTGGGCAATCTTACTGTTTCTGGCGGGCGGAGGCCTCATGTCCTGCCGCGAAAACGCTATCAACGACCTGAGTCCGGCCGATAGTCCGGTTTACATAACGAACTACGATCGCTCGGTCAACTTTAGCCAGTATAAGACTTTTAGCCTGCCCGACTCCGTTATTATCGAATCGAACGATTCGTATGCAATGGACCAAACGGCGGTTTCGAGCCGGTTTGTGACCAACGTAGCGAGTGGGCTGACGGCAAGAGGGTTTCAGCGGGTTAGCCGTGGAGACAGTGCTGATTTGGGTGTGGCCATCATTCGGGTCAACAATCAGTATACAGGGGTTGCCTCTAACCCCTATTCGTATTATTCGAATTACTGGGGTGGCTTCGGTGGTTTTGGCGGCTATGGTTATTCACCTTATTACCCCAGCTACTATACCTATCAGGTAACCGATCAATACTGGGAAATTCAGATTGTCGACCTGAAGAACCGGCCCGCTACCGGAACAGGTACAGGAAACGGCACCGCACAGCCACAGTTGAACGTTATTTATAACGCGACCATCCGAGGTACGGACGTCACCGATCAGCAAGCGGTCGACAACGCCATAACGGCCATTTTTAACCAATCGCCTTATTTAAAGGCCACTGAATAAGTCACTATGAAATCGATAATAGCACTCATTGCCCTGATGGCGTTGACGACAACGACCTGGGCACAGTACCAAAATGACAATTCGGGCAATTACGGCTTCCCGTCGCCCTATCAGGAGTATGTGACGTTCAACATTGCCGCCCGCTACGGGGTCGCTTTTCCAATGGGTGGCACCCAGGGATACATCGATAAGGTGTCGCCAACCAATTTTGCGCTGGAAGGGGAATGGCTGTTTCCCAAACGATTCGCCATCGGTCTGAAAACGGGTTACCAGTATAACAAACAGCGTCTGGACCGGCAAGTATATCAGTATGGTGAGCAGTCCATTTCGGCCGTACAAACCCGAACGCTATCCGTTATTCCAGCCATGGCGTCGCTCTCCTATTATTTTGCCGATAACGCAGCTGCTCTGCGCCCCTATGTGCAGATGGCGGGTGGTGGCGCTTATGTGGATTACACCAATTATTTTGGTCCCCTGGCCGATCAGAAAAATGGCTTTAGGGGAGCCATAGCCCCTGCCATTGGTGTCAAATATTACGGCAAGCGTGAGCAGGGTCTGGGTGCCGAGATTCAGGCCCAATACCAGAACATTTTCTTCAACTACGATTTATTGAAGAATAGCGCGCCCTCACTGATGGTATCGGCGGGTATCTCGTACCGGTTTTATTAGGCAGACCGATTTTGTTATAGACCTATAAGGTTTCAAAAGCCTCATAGGTCTTGGGATGATTGACTACATCAACTCCTCCATATGGTCAGGTAAACTACGCCCGGCGGCCCGGCGTTCGGCAGCGAAATCTGTCAGCGTTTGAGCCAGTCGGGCGTTGTTGCGTTCAACTAGTCCGATGACCTGCGTGACGTCTTTGTCTGTAAAAAAAGCTTTCATAATCAGCTGATTCCAGGCGGGTTCGTCGAAATAATCAGCGGGATATGGATTGTGAAGCATAATAGCCGACTGCACATCAGCAATGTTATTCCGGATACCTTCGGTGGCTTGAAACTTCCATGCTTCGGGAAAAGCCAGCACCGGCAAGGCCGAATAGAGCGCAACCAGTTCGTTCAGCTCGCCCGCTTTAAAGAGTTCACTGATGGTTTTCACGTAGGTGGTCTGATCGTCGGCGGGGAGTTGGAGCAGCCACCACACCCGCGCCAGCCGGTCGAGGGTCCAGTTCTGCACCGTAAAGCCGGGACGCACCCGTTGTAAGGCAAATTCCATATCTGCCGGCACAACAACGGGCTGTTTACCAACAAACCGGGGTAGCGCCGTAAATACGCGGTAAAAAACAGCCACTTGCGGATTGGTCGAAAATAGGTCAGCCTGCTGGCGCAGGTAATCGACTGCTTTTTCGGAATTAGGTTGCTGTTCGATCAGGTAAAACAGCGTCTGGCTCATTGACTCGATATTCATAACGCAAAAGTAGTCGTTCGTTGAATTGGGTGTAATGATAAACCACACCTTCTTGATTGACATTCATAAGCGAACTGCTCGACGTTCCCTGACGTACACGGTGATCAGAACATTCCTGACCAGGGCATCAATCATGACTAAACGATTTCAGGGAAGTAAACGCTAAAGGTAGATCCCTCTCCGGGCTTGCTATGGGCCGTTATGATTCCTCCGTGATTGACAACTACCTTTTCGCAAATAGCCAGACCAATGCCCGTACCCGGAAACTGACCTTTGCCATGCAGCCGCTGAAAGACATGAAAGATACGATCCAGGTATTTCTCATCGAACCCAATTCCATTGTCGGTTACATCGATGCGATGGTAAGTGGCTGCTGATCGGCCCGGTTTAACCGAAAGAGGCAGCTCTTCGGCCTTTACCAGTTGAGCCGTAACCTCGACAACCGGCGGCACCGGACTACCGGATGGACTCGTTCGATAAAACTTGAGCGCATTTGACAGCAGATTTTGAAATAACTGTGTCAGTTGCGAGGAGTCGCCCAAAATGGTAGGTAATGGATGAATATGCACCACGCCACCCGTTTCCTGAATCATCACGTCCAGATCAGCGACTACCGAGTTGAGCGTTTCGACAAGCGAAATTCTGTTTTTAGCCTCCTGCCGGGTGGTAATTCGAGAGAAACTCAGCAGATCACGAATCAGCGTAGACATCCGGCTGGCCGCGGTTTGCATACGCATTAAATAGTTGGTACCCTCGCCCAGCTGATCGGCATATTGATCTTTTAACAAATCGCCGAACGACTGAATTTTACGGAGTGGTTCCTGAAGGTCGTGCGAAGCAACATAGGCAAACTGCTGTAGATTATCGTTGGAGCGCTGTAGATCCTGAATGGACGCCTGCAATTCGACGGTACGCTGCTGCACTTGCTCATCCAGCGCCGTTGATAGCTGTCGATACCGATCTTCACTGGCGGTCAATGCCTGATTGGCCCGAACCAACTCCGTAACTTCCGTGCATACCTCCAATACTCCCTTTAGGGTGTTACCTTCGTAATAGGGCGTCAGCAGGATATTGAAATAACCAGTCTCCACAACTTCACCCCGTTGTATGGGAATGGACACTCCCCATCCCTGATCGGCGACGCCCGTTCTGTAGACCTGCAAACATCGATCAACAAAGTCCTGTCCGCGGAGCTCGGGCAAGGCCTCCAGCAGGGGTTTTCCCAGCACCGTGTTTTCGCGGCTGATCAGGTCGAGCATGGCCTGATTGATCAGATCAACAACCAGCGTGTCTCCTTTCATCAGGAGCATGGCTACCGGTGCTTGCTGGACCAGGTTTCGCAAACGCGTTTCGGCCTGTCGGCGCGTTTGGTCCAAACTTATCTGAGCCCGTACCTTTGTCAGCAGTTCCTGACTCGAAAAGGGCTTTACCAGATAATCATCCGCCCCCGACTCCAGGCCGTCAATCCGGGCCTCCTGACCCGCTCTGGCCGACAGAAAAATAAAGGGAATATGGGCTGTAACCGGGTTTTGCTTTACCCGGCGCAACAGCTCTTTACCATCCATCACCGGCATCATGATATCACTCAGAATCAGATGAGGCTGGTTGGTGGTTAATTGCTGAAGCGCGTCGGCCCCGTTCAGAGCGGAATTTACGATGAAGAAGGGTGTTAACAGGCGAGTCAGGTAAGCCCGCATATCCGCATTATCGTCAACCACCAGTATATTCGTTACCTGATTGATCTCAACGTCTCCCTGGGGGTCTGTTTCATTGACAGCAAACGGCGGGGCCTCTTCGGAAAGCATCGTCTGGGCTTCCTGCAAAAAACTCTCGGCCAGTTGACTTATCTGGCTTCGTTGTTCGCATTCAATTACCTGACCTGCGGGCAGGTGTTTTTTGCCCAGAGGCAACCGAACGGTGAAAGTGCTTCCTTCGCCTTCTGCACTGGCTACCGTGATGGTTCCGCCGTGCAGACGAACCAGCTCATGAACCAGCGAAAGGCCAATACCACTTCCTTCATACGTACGACCACCCGCGTTGGCTACCCGGTGAAACCGCTCGAACATGTGTGGGAGTTCTTGCTGAGGAATACCAACACCCGTATCTGACACCCGCAGCACGGCACTACCGGATTCGGTAGTTAACTCGACAGCGATTCGCCCATGCAGTGTATACTTGAAGGCATTCGATAACAGATTGAGAACGATCTTTTCCCACATATCTGCATCGGCATAGACAGTCGACGGTATAGGCTGACAGTCGACGGAAAACCGTAATCCGGCCCGTTCGATCAGCGACCGGAAACTACTGGCCAGATCGACCGTCAGACTGACCAGATCGACTGGCCGGAAACTGGCTTTTACCCGGCCCGCTTCAATTCGGCTGAAGTCGAGCAGGTTGTTGACCAACTTCAACAGGCGCAGCGCATTTCGATGGGTTGCGTCAACGGGCTCTTTATACCCCGATGCCTGGAAATTCCTATCCTGGAGGAGTTCCTCCAACGGCCCCAGCATGAGCGTCAGCGGGGTTCGAAATTCGTGACTGATATTGTTAAAAAAGGCCGTTTTCGCCTGGTCGATAGCCGCCAGCGCTTCGGCCCTTTTCTGCTCTTCCTGATACGCATGTACGTTCGAGAAAGCCGTATTGATGGTGTTGATCAGCAGCGCGTAGAACGTAAGATAGTCCTGATCCAGTGCCCGGCGCGGACTAACACCCGCCAGCACAAAGCCGATGGGCTGCTCCCGGTTCGATAACAGGATAGGCAACCGAACGGCCGTATGCGGTTGTTCAGGATAAGGCCCGCCCACCAATGACCCTACCCGCTGGGCTAATTCAGCCACAACCTGCGTTTGGTCTAAGTCGCTGAGCCAACTGGTTTCGGCAACGTTCAGTTCTGTAAGATACTTCGGCACTGGCTTATCAGCCTCCAGCCCGGCCGTGCTGATCAACCGGGCCTGTTGGCCCTCGTTCTGTAGTTCATAAAACAGCAGGAAAGGCAGGTCGAGTGCAAAATCGGGTTGCCCGCTGGCCAGGCGGGTATAAATCTCAGCGTTCGTTTTTGCTTGTCCGACCAGCGCAGCTACATCCCGAAGAACCTGCGTTCGGCGAGCGCTCAACATCTTATCGGTTGTTTCGGTAATGGGGTGAAAGATACCTCCAACCTCACCCGATTCATCGCGGATGGGCGCAAAAGAGAACGTCATGAAGGCCTCCTCCAGATAGCCGTAGCGATCCAGAAACATGCGTTGATCTTTAATATAGGTTCCTTCGCCCTGCTGCCCACGGGTAAACGCGTCACCGACAACGGGCAGGGCCGTCTCCCAGCAAATACGGAAATTCTGGCCCATCGACTCGGGATGTTTGGCCCCACAAATGGGTCGATAGCTGTCGTTATAAAGTTGAATCGTTTCGGGCCCCCAGGCGATGAGTATGGGAAACGTTGAGGAGAGACATAAACTAACGGACGTTCGTAAGCTCTGCGGCCAGGTCGCAATGGGACCGAGGGGCGTTTTTGCCCAGTCCATTGTACGAATTAACTGCCCCATTTCGCCCCCTCCCGCTAAAAACTGCTCTGACGATTCACGTTCAGTCATGGTACCAAATGCACAAAATGAGTTTAAGCGACAAAAAGAGGACACATTTCAGCTTTGTAGATCCAAAAATGACGCGATTATTTTTACAGTCAGACGGGGAATAATCCTGATGGGGATTAGACCTTTAATTCAAGAAATTCTTTCGATTCACCAACCGAACGCTCTCCTGAATAGTCTGCCTCTTAATAAACAAACGGGTCAACTTAATTGAATGTTTAGTAAATAATATGCCCTCTTTTCTGCCTTAAATAAACAGGAAAGTCATTCACAAACGAACAAGCCCGGTCAACAAAATCAATAACCTGCTCCGGGCATCTGCCCCTCATCGAAAGGAGTCTTTTCACTTTTTCGCCTTTGGATGGGCCTGATCGTACGTCTTTTTCAACTGATCCAGACTGGTATGTGTATAGATCTGGGTAGCAGCTAAACTGCTATGCCCAAGCAGATCCTTGATCGCATTCAGATCCGCGCCCCGGTTGAGGAGGTGGGTAGCAAAGGAGTGACGCAGAACGTGCGGGCTCTTTTTCTCAAGCGTCGTTACCAGCGTCAGATTGCGTTTTACAATACGCTGAATCAGCATTGGATAAGCCGCGATACCTTTATCACTGACGATCAAATAAACGGAGTCGGCCTGCCCCAAAAATTCGGTTTCTTTTAAACGAATGTATTGCTGAATAAGCTCGAACAGGGGTTGGTTCAGCGGAACGATACGGTGCTTGTTGCGTTTCCCCAGTACAATGATCGTCTTTTCGTAGAGGTTAACATCGGTGGCTTTCAAACCCGTCAATTCACTCAGACGGATGCCGGTTCCGTAGAGTAGTTCGAGCACCAGTTTATCGCGCACGCCCTCGAAGGTATCGGGAAACTCGACGTCGTTGAGCAGCATCTCCATGGGTTTCTCTTCAACATACTGCGGCAACTTTTTACTGGCTTTCAGCGCCTGTATCTTCGACATGGGATCGAAGTCGATCACCTTTCGGCGCAGTAGAAACCCGTAAAAATTCCGAAGGGTTGCTATTTTCCGGTTCACCGACGACTTATCCGTCCCAGCCTCCACCAGGCTCACAATCCACGATCGGATGTGTCGAAAGTCAGCCCGCTCGGGCTGGTCGACGTTGCATTCGGCCAAGAGAAAGGTAGTAAACTGCTCCAGGTCTTTCGTATACGCCGTCAGGGTATGGTGGCTCAGCCGTTTTTCGTAGCGGATGTGGGCGAGGAAATCTTGACCGGGATTCACAGGATTTGAAGGATTAAACAAAATTGTTGTCAGCCAGAATTTCCAGGCATACGTGCAAAGGGACTTATCTGGTCATGAAACAGTGACCTTACCCGATCAAATTTAATCATCTTATCCCATTAACCCCACTTTTTAATCGTATAACAAGCAAACCTGAGGTATTTCAAAATAGGTATTGAGGTGAAACTACTCCAGGCGGGATCACCAACCGGTTTCAGACTACCCTGTTCATCGCTCTTTCGTGCGAACCATCTTGTCTGATCCTGTAAAGCCTGTTAAAATCCCGGTCAGAAAAAAAGCAGCAAACATGACTGTCTGCTGCTCTTATTCGTGTCTTATCTGGCGATTCGGCACCGTTGACTGCGCAATCAACGATTCATCCACGACCAACTTCACACCACCAGCGTAGCTGATGACCGAACGATTCTATTGTTCGGTATGGTTGCCGTACATCCGCTCTTTGTAAGCGGCTTTGATAATTTCTGTGCGACGCTTTACCGACGGTTTTTGGAAAGCCGTCCGCGACCGCAACTGCCGCAACACACCCGTCTTCTCGAATTTCTTCTTGAAGCGTTTCAGGGCCTTGTCAATCGACTCGTTGTCTTTTACGTTAATGATAAGCATGTTCTAAATTTTCTGTTTTAGCTAAAACCGGACGGCAAAGGTAATAGATTTGCATCTATGAAGCAAGCCATTATTGACTTAGGCACCAATACATTTCACCTTTTAATAGCCGAAAAAACGGATACAGGCTATATGACGCTGTTCCGCGAAAGTCGGCCCGCTAAAATTGGGCAGGCCGGTATTAATCAGGGCATCATGACGGAGGAAGGTATCGAACGGGCACTGGGCGTACTGACCTATTTCCGGCAGGTGCTCGACCAGTATGCCGTAGCCCCCGATCAGGTCATGGCTACAGGTACCAGCGCTATTCGGGTTGCCCGAAATCAGCAGGATTTCATCGACCGGGTTCGGGCCGCAACGGGCATTCCGATTCGCGTGATTTCGGGGGAGCAGGAAGCCGAATACATCTATAAAGGCGTTCGGGCAGCCGGGGCGCTGGACGACGCCACCTCGCTGGTAATAGATATTGGCGGGGGCAGCGTGGAGTTTATCCTGGGCAACCAGTCCCGTATCTTCTGGAAACAGAGCTTCGAGATTGGCGGGCAGCGGCTCCGCGAACGGTTCATGCCTACCGATCCTATCAACCCCGGCAGCATCCGGCGGCTTCACGATTATTTTCAGGAACAGTTATTACCCCTGGCCAACGCCATTCACCAGTACGAGCCAACAGTGCTGGTCGGCTCCTCGGGCTCGTTCGACACCCTCGTCGATATGTGGTGCATGCACGAACAGGGCCACCTGCCCGACCCGCAACAAGCCGCTTTTACGCTGCCCGTTGCCGAATTTTACCGGGCTTACGAGTTGCTGATCACCCGAAACCACGAACAGCGAATGCAAATCCCCGGCATGATCGAACTGCGCGTCGACATGATCGTGGTAGCCGTTTGCCTAATCGACTTTGTGCTGAAAACGCACGGCATTACACAGATACGGACCTCTACTTATTCATTGAAAGAAGGGGTACTAGCGTCGTTGTAGTGCTATTTTTCGTACCGAGCGTCGGCCCGACGCTCGGTACGAAAACGACTACTTATCCCACCACAACGGTTCCGATAACGCGACATCGGCGGGTACGTTTTTCCCGTTTTTTGTCGTTTCGCCGTTGGGGTAGGCTACCCGGCGGATGTATGTCGGCAGGGCGGCATTAACCGGCAACTTGAATCCTTTGTACTGATAATTGTACCGACGGGCATCGTTCCAGGCTTCGGGATTCAGGTAAGTCGCCACGTATTTCTCCTTAAAGATGAGATCACGGGTGAGGGCATTAGCTCCCACGCTGACCACTGGATTCGTGATGTACGCATCCTGGGCTGCGGCTGCTACGCCGAGCTTGTCCATGTTGGCCCGAATACCGGCGAGATAAGCCGTATAGGCGCGGGCCTTGTCGCCAGTTGCCAGAGCCGCTTCGGCCTCCACAAACTTCATCTCTGCAAACGTCACAATCAGCAACGGCGAGGCATCGCCGGTAAGGGGCGAATTGAGCGAAATGTACGACTCATCTTTCGTGGTGTTGTTGCCGCCTACATTGCCTTGCCCATTTACCGTGCCTTTGTAATCATTATTGACGGTTTTATCGGTGATCTTCTCGATGCGCGGATCGAAAACGCCGTAAGTCGTACCATTCAGTTGGTTTACCAGTTGCGTCGACAGCCAGCCATCAAGAACCAGTGCGGCATTGTTACGCGCCACCTGCGCCCAGGGATTTCGCAGCAGGAACGACGTCATCTGTGCATCATCGGCATTGGACGTGTACGATTTTGACGTTGCCTCCAGAACATCGGCGGGTTTATAGGCGCTTGTTTTGGAGACTTTGTTCAGCATGCGGGCCTTGAGGGCGTAGGCCGTTTTCGTCCAGGCGACCGTGCTCCCTTTATGAATCAGGTCGTTAGCGGCACTTAGCTTCACCTTTGAATCGGTTTTGGCCAGCTCCGTAATGGCCTCATTCAGTAGATTCAGGGCCGTAGTGTACAGGGTTTCGGCGGTGTCGTATGTCGGCGTCAGGGTCGTTCCGGTAAAGGCATCGGAGAAAGGCGCACTGCCAAAGGTATCGGCAATCAGCGTGAGGTGGTACGACAGCATGACATCGGCCACCCCCACATACTCAGATGCCCCCTGTTCCTGGGCTTTTCGCTTCATGTCGTACAGGTCGGCCATGCCGAAATAAACGGCATCCCAGGCGCTGGTATAATCCGTGATCTGGTACGTATCCGTCGACCCGCCAGCGCCCGGACTCGCCAGATACTGCACAAAGTACGACGTAATATTCCCCACCCGCTGCGAGTTGAGGGCTGTTTTCTGGGTCGTTGTCGAGAGAAACGCACTCAGTGGCGGATTGTCGATCAGCGTCGGATTCTGATTCAGTTCAAAATAATCCTTGCATCCGCCAAGGCCCCAGATCAGGAGCAGAGCCAGCAGCGAACGCATATAGTTCGGGAAGAATTTCATAGTAGCTTGAAAAGAAAATGATACTTAAAAACCGACATTGAGCGTGAACAGGAAACTCCTCACAGCGGGATAGGTGAAGCCGGTGAAGCCATCGACGTTACTGCCGCTGTTGGTCGAACTGGTTTCGGGATCGTAGCCCGTGAACTTGGTCCACAGCCACACATTATTGCCCGTAACACCCAGGCGGGCGCTTTTCACGAACGATTTCTTGAGCAAGGTGGTGGGCAGAGTATACGACAATCCCACCGATCGAAGCCGTACCCAGGAGCCATCTTCAATGAAGTTTTCTGATACGCCCCGGTGCACGTTTCGATAGAAACCGTTGCCATAATCGACGCCATCCGGCCCCTTGCCCTGGCCCAGCCAAACGGCTTTGGTATTGGGTGTACCATCGGCCAGAACACCTTCAAACACTTTCGTATCGTTACGATCTTCGGTGTATTTGGCGATGCCAAAGGCCGAGAAGAAGTTGCTCAACTGGTTGTAACGATCCTGCCCAACGCGGGCATCGAACAGAGCAGTAAGCGAGAAATCGCCATAGCGCAGGGTGTTAGTGATGCCGCCAATCCATTTGGGCTGCGAATTACCCAGCAGTTTCTGCGCCGTATTGACAACCGGAAAACCATTAGCCCCAATGACAACCGGACGACTCCGGTCGAGTTCGACCGTTTCCTCCGTTGGGTTGGCGTAATACCGCCTGTAACTCCGCCCGTACAGGTTTCCGTACGCATAGCCCGGCACCAGTTTCATCGTGACCGTCGAACTGGAATAACCGAACTGCGAGGCATAGTTAATTTCGGTCAATCCCTCGCGAATACTCAGGATTTTGTTGCGGTTGGCCGAGAAGTTCAGGTTTACATCCCAGTTGAATTTCCCCGTTCGGACGGGGTTCGCCCGCAGTATCAGCTCGATACCCCGGTTGCGCATGGAGCCGGAATTGATGGCCGCATTCACGTAGCCCGTCGACGAGGTTACATCGACGCGAATGATCTGGTCCTTGCTGATGGAGTTGTAATACGTAAAATCCAGCCCAAAGCGGTTGTTGAGGAAATTCATTTCCAGACCGCCTTCAAAGGTATCGGTAAACTCCGGGCGAAGGCCTGGGTCGCCGAGCAGTGCCCCCCGAGTAAAGCCTGTTGTGCCGGAGGGGAGTTGCGTATAGGATGAATAACCCGAAACGGTCGAGTACGGCGCGGCATCTTTACCAATCTTGGCGTATGATGCCCGCAGCTTACCCAGGCTGATGAATTGAGGGAGTTGAAACTGCTGCGAAAACAGATACCCAAGGCTCACCGAGGGGTAAAAGAATGAATTATTGGGAGCCATAAGCGAAGACGTTATGTCATTCCGGCCCGTCAGGGTCAGAAACAGGTAATCTTTATAGTCCATGGTCAATTCGCCGAAAATACCCATCAGTCGGTAGTCTTCAGCGCTTTGCGTAGGAACGATCGTTTTGGCATTCCGCAGATCGAAGTAATTATAGACGGTCAGTTCCGTCCCCTCGGCCCCGAATCCACGAATCCGGCGGTCGTATAGGTCGTGACCCACGCGCAGCGTCGCGTTAATATCCGAACCAAATTTGGTGTTGGCACTAGCCGCAAACGTGGAGGTGATGGCGCGGAAGTTCGTATTATACTGGTATACGAACCCGAGACCATTATCCTCATAAATGCGCTCGTTGGCAATGCCCGATGGGCCGGGCGCTGTTCGTTTTCGGTCTTCGGAATAGGTGTCCAGACCGGCGCGGTAATTCAGCGTCAGCCACGACAAAGGGTTGTAGGTGAAGTTCAGACCACCCACCAACCGGTTCACATTATCGCGCAGTTTGTTGGTCATGGCTCCGTAAATGGGGTTGCCATTCCCGTACGTCTTGTACGAACCATCGGCATTGAGGTAATCCCGAACATCGTAGCGGGGCGACCAGTAGCTGAGGCTTTCGTTATACCGATCAGCATTGTAGCGGTCGCCACCTGAGTTGATAAAATTCAGGTTGGCGCTGGTGCTGAACTTGTCGCTGAATTTCACATTGGTATTCAGACGAACCGACAGTTTGTTGTAATTGGTGAACGGGATAACGCCATCCTGCGTCACATGCCCAATGGACGACAGGTAGGTGATCTTGTCATTACCCCCCGAGAAAGACAGGTTATTCTGAAACTGCTTGCCCGTGTAAAAAGCGTCGCGGAAGTGGTTGTACAGCTTCTGCGGGTGCGTCGGGTCGATTTTGATAGCCTCCGCTACGGTTGGCCCCCAGGAAGGAAAGAAGTCCTGTGGATTGTAGATGCCTGAATAGCCAATGGTGTATTTGTCCTGTACTTCGGGGTATTTGTTCACATTCTCGAACCCATATGTCCCGCTGTAATTGGCCCGCAACGCTCCGGCCTTACCGGATTTGGTGGTGATAACGACCACGCCATTGGCCCCGCGCAACCCATACAAAGCCGTTGCCGCTCCTCCTTTCAGGATGTTGATGGTTTCCACATCGTCGGGGTTGATGTCTGCGGCCCGGTTCGATAAACCCCGAAGCTCCGCCCCCGAATTACTCGTTCCCGTCGAGGTACTGTTGTCAAAGAGCACACCGTCGACAACGAACAGCGGCTGGTTATCGCGGGTGGCGTCGATGGAGTTGATGCCACGGATCAGAATCCGCGCCCCCTGCCCCGGTGCTCCGCCGGTGCTCGAAATAGTTACCCCGGCCACTTTACCCTGCAGGGCATTGACCAGATTGGTCTGTCGGTTCTGCACAATCTGCTCGGCATTGACGCTTTGTGCCGCGTAGCCAAGTGCTTTCTTATCACGGCTGATGCCCAGGGCCGTCACCACCACTTCGTTGAGCATTTTGTTGTCTGTCTTCAGCGCAATGCTGATGCTGGTCCGGCTCCCTACGGCGACCTCCTGACTTTCGTAGCCGATGTAGCTGAATACCAGGATTGAATTTCCGGGCGTGGCCCGAATGGTATATTGTCCATTTTCGTTAGTCAGGGTTCCGACCGTAGTGCCCTTTACAGACACGTTTACCCCCGGCAGCGCGGTGCCCTCCCCATCGGCTGTAACCGTACCACTTACCTCGATCTGCTGCGCCATCACGATCGACGAACAGAGCAGCAGGGCCATTACCAACCACCTGCGTATTAGTTTTTCCATAGTTGAGTATGTATTAAAAGCGTATTAAAAAAGTTAAAGGACAAAGTTATCATTTACTTAAAATTTTGCAAAGCCCACATTAAAGCAAATTTTATTCGCCTAAAATTCATTTAAGTTACTTAAGGCAACAGCATCTTACGATCTGTGAGTAGACAGAATGTTGTCATTAAATGGGCACCTTCCCGGTTTTCTGTATAAGTGTTAGAAATGGGTAATTTTAGCCCGGCACTTGCTTTTTAGCTGTACACATGTTCTTTGCGTCATTCTCCGTCTTACGCCTTTTTAGAAAATGAAAGCTGAAACCAATGACCGCTCGTCATACAGCAATTTGATTTATACCGCCCTGATTATTGTCGCTGTAACGACAGCTTTAATCTTTCCGGGCCCTTTCACCAGTGTTGGCGATTTTCCGCTAAAAAAACTGATTGTCCCCCTCCTCCAGATCATCATGCTGGGCATGGGAACCACGATGTCGATCAAGGATTTTGAAGGGGTCATCAAGCAGCCCAAAGCGGTGTTCATCGGCGTAACCTGCCATTTTCTGATCATGCCCCTGCTGGGTTACACACTGGCCAATGTGTTCAGTTTCCCCCCCGAAATAGCGGCTGGTGTCGTGCTCATTGGCTGTTCGCCGAGCGGGCTGGCCTCCAACGTTATGTGCTTCATTGCCAAGGCCAACGTGCCGCTATCCATCACGGTAACGACCCTGTCGACGCTGCTGGCTCCGTTTCTGATGCCCGCACTGATGACCCTGCTGGCGGGTCAATTCATTGAGATTTCGTTCTGGAAAATGATGATCGAGATTATGCAGATCGTTATTCTGCCCGTAATCGTTGGTCTGGCGTTAAATCGAATTTTTCACAAGTCGGCGGTTGTGCTCAACCGCGTTATGCCGCTTATTTCGATGGGTGGCATTGTTCTGATCGTGGCTATCATTACGGCCGCCGGCCGCGATAGTCTGCTGACGGTGGGCTGGACACTGGCCCTGTGCGTATTGATCCACAACCTGACGGGCTTTACGCTGGGCTACTGGAGTGCCCGCCTATTCGGTATGGACGAGCAGAGTTCCCGCACCGTAGCCATTGAGGTAGGCTTGCAGAACGGCGGTCTGGCATCGGGCATTGCCGTTCAGATGGGCAAAGTAGCTACGGTGGGCCTTGCCCCCGCCCTCTTCGGCCCCATTATGAACACGACCGGTTCGCTGCTGGCTACCTACTGGAGCCAGAACCCACCCAAAGATGTGGCGCTTGATGAAACCGCGCGTGTTCAGTCGGTATCGTCGCATGATGTTTAAGGATTGATCTTAGAACCGTGCCACGGGTCTTACAGACGGGACTGGGCGTATGATCTGGACATTGAGCACACAGAATCGTTATTATAGGGCACTAAACTATACGTTCACTATTTACTTCTTTTGTGCTTAAACTATCAGAAGATGGCTTTTTACCACCAGGTCGCCATCGTTGTAACATAGATGACTTTTTTGCATTGTTTGTACAGAATAATACCCATCGACAGCAACTATTTCAGGCGTGGAAGTCATATAATGAACGCCTATTGGTAAATCTGGGATTGGGTAATATCAAGCTAGTTCAATGGATAGACGGCAGTTTTGTAACCAATAAATTAACTCCTAACGACATCGATTTTGTCACGTTTATTCCGTATGATTTGTATGAGCCTAACGAAGATGGACTAATTGAGTTCTATAGTACAGTATCCTTGCATAATAATGGTTTAGATGCCTATATCTGTCCAATTTATCCAGCCGAACACCCTGACTACCAATTTACTCGACATTACCGAACGATATGGAACAAACGATTTAAAAAGAATAAAGACACGATTGGTGAGAAAGGTTTTTTGGAATTAATATTGTAGTATGGTACGTTCAAAGACAAAAGAAGAACAAATCAACGACGTGTTGGAATTGCTGGCCGACACGAATCGTATGCTCAAAAAACTGTCGCCGGAAACGAATCGGCTTGTGTATTTGCAAGAGCAGCAATTAAAAGGACAGTATCAGCAACAACTGATGGCTCTACTGGATGAATATCCCGTTGCTTTAGTTGTGTCTCCCCGAAAACGACCTTCACTATAAAGCAACTATCGTTGGCCTGTTTGAAAACAGGCTTTTTTATAGGCCCAAAAGTTGCATATACAACTCTCTCAAATATATTTACCCCATGAATCCCGAGCAACGTCCTAAACCCGCTGATTCCCCGGATAGCTACTGCATTGCCGGTCGGCTACGGATGCTGGCGCGGGTGGTGACGGGGCGTTACAATGACGCCTTTACTTCGGAAGGCGTCACGTTTGCTCAGGCAGGATTGCTGATGCATATTTTTGGTCAGCCCGGCATACGGCAGGCCGAGTTATCGAAGCGATTACAGATCGAGAAATCGGCGATGAGCCGGGATGTCCAGCTCCTGCAAAAAAACGGCTGGCTGACGGATAACCTACGCAACGGGCTTTTCCTGACCGAAGAGGGTCGCCTGCTGGCCAAACGATGTCATAAAATCTGGAAAGCGCTCAACGAACAGGTGCGTAGCGATCTGGGTACCGACGCAGTTGATGGACTGACGGTTTTTTCTGAACATGCATTGACCAGACTTTTACCCAATCAACAACCTTAATACCGCATCGGTAGCCCTTCATTTAGTTCACCCACTACACTATTGCAATGCCCATGACCACCCAATTCCTTGCACAACTCTGGCAATTCAACCAGGCTGCCGCTTCTGGACCCGTTCGTAAACTGACTCCCGATAATTTCCGCCATCGACTCACACCCGAAACGGCGTCGGCCGGGTTTATGGCCCTGCATACCGCCGAGGTCATGCACCGGTTTGCTTTTATGCTCTTTGGCCGGGAAGTAACCATCCCCTTACAAGCCGTGGGCGGTGTTTCGGACGACGGACGGGTACTCGATCTAACAGCCGTTCTGCAATTGTACGACGATAGCTTCGCGATGATTGCCGAACAGATTCAGCAAACGAGCGATGAGCAGTGGGCAGAAATGGTCCCATCTCCTTTTGGCGAGGTCTCACGCATGCAACTGCTTACCTTTCTCATGCACCATAACTCCTACCATGCCGGGCAAATAGCCCAGGCCACCAAAAAAGGACAGCCGTTGGTTACCGCCGAGCCAGTGTAAAATTCAGGAATTCCTCTGCTTACTCATCCGATATGAAACCTGTCTTCCTTCAAACCAGCCGGACCGAGTCGTTCAAAACGTGGCGATTTCGTCAGATTATGAACTGGTACCCGATGTATTTCGGAACGGGCGGAAAAATTCTGTTCTGGTCGAGCGATTCGCGGGAGGTTCATCTGCGCCTACGCCGAAACCTGTGGACCTACAATTACGTTGGCACCATCTTCGGCGGCAGTATGTTCGCAGCGGCCGATCCGTTTTACATGCTCATGTTATTACGGATTTTAGGAAAGCAGTATGTGGTCTGGGATAAAACGGGCAGCATCCGGTTTCGGAAACCCGGTCGACAGACGCTCTACGCTCGTTTCGACATTAGCGATGAACAACTCGACACCATCCGGCAGGCGGTAGCGACCCATGGGCAAACGGAGCAGCGATTTACATTGGACTGGGTGGATGCGGATGGCGTTGTTCACGCCCAGATCGAACGACTTTGTTACATTGCCGATAAACAGCATTACGAACAGCGGAAGAACGACCGCCAACAACCACGATTTCAGCGGTAAACCACCATGCTTCAGGAACACCACTTACTCGTCCGGCGTACAGCCCGTTATTACACTGTAGGGAAGCTTACGGAACAAACTAAAAACATCTGGTTCTGTCTGCACGGATTTGGGCAGCTGGCACAGTACTTTGGTCGTAAGTTTAGCCATTTAGACAACGGCGAAACCCTGATTGTCGTACCTGAAGGGCTCTCCCGAATGTATCTGGATACCAGTTATCAGCGGATCGGTGCGTCGTGGATGAGCCGCGAAGACAGCCATCATGAAATCAGCGATTATGTGCAATACCTAAACGCGCTATACGACCTGCTCATGGACGGCCGCAAACCTCATAAAGCCGGTTTGCACACCACCCTGTTCGGTTTTTCGCAGGGAGCTGCCACCGCCTGCCGCTGGCTGAACAACGGGCACGTCCACGCCGATCGGCTCATTCTATGGGCGGGTTACTTCCCGCACGGGCTTACTGACCTGATCGACGCCCCAAAATTCCGCGCCACCGAAATGCACTATGTATATGGTCGGCAGGACGAATACATCCGGGAGCTGGCGGACATTGACGGCTACCTCGACCGCCTGAAAACCGATGCACCAACACTGCAAATCACTGCCTTTGACGGTACACACCGCGTGGAGCCGGAAGTATTGAAAGCGTTGGTGAGTTTACCGAATAGAGACGCTGATTTTTGAGAAGCAGACTGGCATGACTGGCCTCCGTTAACCGTTATCGGGGGCCAGCCATTTGATCGTCGGCATTTACTCCCCCAGCCCAAATCGCTGGTTAATCATCGCAAAGAAATCTTCGTTGCTCATGCTCTTCCAGGCGCCGTAGGTGGCTTGTGCATCCTGCCCGGCTACATAGCGGATCTGATCCGAATCATCGGTGGCGGCCTGGTAGATGACGCCGGCAATTTGTTCGGCGGTTGAATAATTGGCCGAATTCTTGCCGAATGTCGCAAATACTTTCTCCAGACTGGCATCGTATACACTTGCGCCATCCATCGTTCGTTTCAACGAGCGGGTGGCAAAATCGGTAATGACACCGCCCGGCGCCACAATTTTAACCCGAATGCCAAAGGGCCGCAGTTCATAGTTCAGCGATTCCGACAGGCCATCCAGCCCAAACTTGGTGGCATGGTAGATGGAATTGAACGGCAAACCGACTAACCCGCCAATAGAGGTCACATTGATGATGGTGCCACCGCCAGCGTCCCGAAAATTGGGCAACAACGCCTTTATGGTCCTCATTACACCAAACAGGTTGGTATTGAACTGGTCCATAATCTTCTCTTCAGAGGCCGTTTCCAGCGGGCCAGCCAGACCATATCCGGCGTTGTTGAGCAACACATCAACCTGCTGCCAGTCGGCCAGTGCCTGGGCTACGGCTTGCTGAACGCTTTCCGGCTGCGTCACATCAAGAGCATATACTTTAATGGACGGGTATTTCTGAAGTTCTGTTTCGTTTTGCGGGTTACGCATGGTTGCGGCCACATTCCAGCCGTTATCAGCGAACAGAATAGCGGCTGCCCGCCCGATACCCGACGATGCGCCTGTGATAAAGATTGTCTTTGCCATGTAGTTGAGAACCTGATTTAAACAGACAAGTTTTTTGACAGAGAACCTGTTTAAACTTTTTATTTTATCAAAAAGGGTGGCATGAGGCTGTAGTACCGACCGGGACGGTCGGTACTACAGCCTCAAAGCCACTATTCATTCAACCTATTTTAGATTCGGGATCGTAGGATTAACAGAATGGCTAGTGCTTTACCAAAATAGAAGTTAGAATAAACGTTGGCGGCTTTGTCTGGGCCAAGCTCTGGCTTGGCCTTAGCTTTCAGTTAGCCAACGGCCAAGCCAGAGCTTGGCCCAGACAAAGCCGATCCAAAGGTTAAAGAATTAAATTGGAAGAGCACTAGTAGCCAGCAAATCCTCTCAATTGTTTTACTTCCGATGAATGGTCGTAGCGGCTGCCTGCGCCGATGCCAGGATGGTCATATCGGCAATGGTGACGTTGGCCGGGGCCGTTACAGCGTAAACGATCGTATCGGCAATATCATCGGCGGTAAGGGGGGCAAATCCTTCGTATACTTTAGCCGCCCGTTCGGTATCGCCTTTGAAACGCACAACCGAAAACTCGGTTTCAACCGCACCCGGCGCAATATTGGTGACTTTAATACCGTGCTGGGTCAGGTCCAGCCGCATACCTGTGCTGATGGCTTCCACAGCCGCTTTGCTGGCGCAGTAAACAGCCCCATTGGCATACGTTTGCTTACCCGCTATTGAACTCAGGTTGACAATATGACCACGCTGGCGTTCGACCATACCTGGCGTGACGGCCTTCGATACATACAGCAGCCCCTGCACGTTGCCGTCGATCATCAGATCCCAGTCGGCAACATCCCCATCCTGAATCGGCGACATACCAAAGGCGTTACCGGCATTGTTCACCAGAATATCAATGGCTTTCCACTCGTCAGGCAGACTATTGATGGCGTCACTGACTTCGGTCCAGTCGCGCACATCGAAGCGCAGGGTTGTTACAGCGGTCTGGGTGCCGAGCTGCTCTTCCAGCTCCGTCAGGCGTTCCTGCCGACGGCCGCAAAGGATAAGCCGGTATTCAAGGTCGGCAAACGCTTTAGCCGTGGCGCGACCAATGCCAGAGGTTGCTCCGGTAATGAGGGCAATACGAGACATACGAAAATGATCTATTAATGAAGCTACAAAGATAAACGAGCATTGATAGGTAAGCTCCCTTTTTCTCCACCCAATAGCAACCGCCAGGATGGGTTACATATCGGAGTACACAAAGTCATTACTTTATATACTTAGAAATAAAAAAATAATCTTAAAAAATCAGCTGGTCACTTTTGGTTAGGTTTTTGCAACGAACTGATCATATTCTGGTCCACACGAAATTGGCTGCTGACGGTGCCTTCGAACCGAAAAGGGGGCTTTTTGATGAACCATTTTTGACCTCTTAAGATCCAAGAACACACTCTATTTACGTTATGCTACCGGAGTTTTCAGTTGTCATTCCAACCTGTCAACAACCAGCTTTGCTGCTCAAATGTCTTGATGCTCTGGGCCGTCAACGGCTATCTCATGACCAGTTTGAAATTATTGTTGTTGATGAAGGTAACTCGTCTGAGACTGAAACGGCAGTTGCCCTTTTTGCCAGACAGATCGCCCGCGACAGCATGCCAATCGAGGTGCGCTACCTGCCTCAACCCACACGCCAGGGAACGGCTGCAGCCCGGAATCTGGGGTGGAAAGCGGCTCGTGGGCGGTTCATCGCCTTTACGGACGACGACTGTTTACCGGAGCCCGCCTGGCTTTCAGCGGCTCTTACCTGCTTTCAGCGGGGCGCCCAGGTATTGAGCGGCCAGCTACGCGTGCTTTTGCCCGATCAGCCAACCCCCCTCGACCGAACAGCTACCTTTCTTAAACGCGCCGAGTTTATGGCGTCCAACTGCTTTTGCCGGAAAACAATGCTCGAACGGGTTGGCGGCTTTGAAGAAGCGTTCGATACCGACTGGCGGGAAGACAGCGATCTTCAGTTCAAATTTCTTCAGTCGGGTATTCCGATCAGCAAATGCCCCGAAGCCGTCGTAGTGTATCCAATCCGGTCGTGCCCCTGGTATGGGCTGTTGCAGGACGAACGGAATAATTGTTACGATGCGCTGCTGTTCAAACGGCACCCCAGCCTGTTCAGAGAACGTATTCCGGTGTACCGGTGGCAAATTTTCTGCTACTATGTCTCCGTACTGAGCCTGGCACTGGGGCTGTTCAGCGTGTGGAATGGGCAGGCCAATCTGGCTATTATGGGCCTGAGTATCTGGGCGGTTTTGCTGGTAGACCTGATTATGCACCGCTTGCCTAGTGCTCCCCTTACCTGGATGATTCTCAAGCAGGTTATACTAACAGCCATCGCTACGCCATTTTTGTCTGTTTACTGGCGACTCTATGGAGCGGTGAAGTACCGGGTACTTTACTGGTAATGAAACGCTTACTAAATCGCGTCAGACACGGCAGCCTTTTTTCCCGTGTATAGATGACACAATAAGGAACCATTAATGATTTGGTTGTATTTTTGAGGGATAAGGAGAGTATTACTCCATTCTCCTTATCCTTGCATGGATCACTTGAATCAAACTTTTAGCGTTCGGTTTACATACACTGTTTATTTCACCGAGCGGCTTTTCGATACGACTAATTCACTGCTAACCGATTTTTTCTCCCGGCAAGCTTCGACCGGAACCAGAAAAAAAGTGCTGTTTATTGTCGATTCAGGCGTTGTCGATACGCACCCTGACTTGCTGGATAACCTGAAGGCGTATTTCGCTCAGCATACAGATTTAATTGATTTCGTGCCAGACAGCCTGGTTATTCCGGGGGGCGAGCTGGCCAAGAATGATCCCGATCTGGTGGAGAAGATCGTTGATGCGGTAGACAAGTTCGGCATCGACCGTCATTCGTATATCGCAGCCATTGGGGGCGGATCGGTCCTTGATCTGGTCGGCTATGCTGCGGGCATTTCACACCGGGGCATTCGCCACATCCGCATCCCGACCACCGTACTTTCGCAAAACGATTCGGGGGTGGGTGTCAAAAATGGGGTCAACTACCGGGGAAAGAAAAACTTCCTCGGCACCTTCGTTCCGCCCGTTGCCGTATTCAACGACAGTCAATTTCTGACAACCCTCGACGACCGCGACTGGCGGGCCGGTATTTCCGAAGCCATTAAAGTAGCGCTCATTAAAGACAAAGCCTTTTTTGAGTGGATCGAGAGCCATGCCGAGCAATTGGCCGCCCGCGACATGGACACCATGCAATACCTCATTCACCGCTGCGCCGATATGCACCTCCAGCACATTGCCGGTGGGGATCCGTTTGAGATGGGCTCCTCACGACCGCTCGACTTTGGTCATTGGAGCGCTCACAAACTGGAGCAGCTTACCGATTTTGAACTCCGTCATGGCGAAGCCGTAGCCATTGGCATTGCGCTGGACAGCCTGTACTCGAAACAACTGGGCTGGCTCACCGAAACCGACACCAACCGCATTTTAAATACCCTGCGCACCCTCGGCTTCACCCTCTACCAGCCAATGCTGGATGCCGACAATAGCGCTGGCTTATTGAAAGGACTTGCTGAGTTTCGGGAACACCTCGGTGGCCAATTGACCATCATGCTCCTGAAAAATCTGGGCGAGGGCGTGGAAGTTCATGAAATGGATGCCGACCACATCCGGGAGGCCATTGCGACCTTAAAGAAACAGGAACAACAGGCTCAACTGGTATGAAACTGAACGTCGTTGGCCATCTGGGCTATTGCACGAATATTCACCCCGGCGAAACCTGGACGGATCACTTCGCCGTTTTGCAGAATGTTATTCCGGATGTGAAACAACGGCTCTCGCCCGACGGCCCGTTCGGGCTGGGCCTGCGCCTGTCGAATCTGGCCAGCGAAGAACTGGAGATTCCCGAAAACCTGATTGCCTTTCAGCACTGGCTGGCCAGCAACGATTGCTATGTATTTACCATGAATGGCTTTCCATTCGGTGGGTTTCACGATACGGTAGTAAAAGATCAGGTGCACGCACCCGACTGGACAACCGAAGCGCGGGTTGAATACACCAAACGACTGTTCCGCATTCTGTCGGTTTTATTACCGGTCGATGAACTGGGGAACCCTATTCCGGGGGGCGTTTCGACATCACCCCTCTCCTACCGCCACTGGTTTGAGTGGGAACAGCCAGCTGCCCGCGACTATATTCTTTCGCAGACAACCCAGAACGTTCTCGAAGTTGTTGCCGACCTGATCCGGTTACGGCGCCAGACCGACCGCCTGATGCACCTCGACCTGGAACCCGAACCCGATGGCGTCATTGAAACGTCTGACGAGTTTATCAGCTGGTTTACGGACTATCTGCTCCCCATGGGCATTGAGCAGCTAACCACCGAATTTAACCTGACCGACGAGCAGGCTGAAGCGGCCATCTGCGAACATGTTCGGCTGTGTTACGACGTTTGCCACTTTGCCGTGGGCTACGAACGACCCGCCGAGGTGCTGGACAAACTCAAAGATTTTGGCCTGCGTGTCGGCAAAATACAGATCAGTGCGGCTTTGAAAGCCGAATTCCCCGACCAACCTGATGAACGGGAGGCTGTCCGGCAGGCATTTGCAACTTTCAACGAACCCACCTATCTGCACCAGGTGGTGGCTCGAACCAAGTCGGGCGAGTTGCTGCGGTTCCGGGATTTGCCCGATGCGCTGGCCGCGTTCGACGAGACCCATGCCGAGTGGCGGGCCCATTTTCACGTACCCCTTTTCATAAAGGATTATGGCGTTTTGCAGTCCACTCAGGATGATATAACGGAGGTATTGAACCTCCTGTCCACCCGTGCGTTCACCAACCAGCTTGAGGTAGAAACGTACACCTGGGATGTGCTGCCGGCACCGTTGAAATTTAACTTGATCGACTCGATTGAACGGGAAATAAAGTGGGTTCAACAAATTGCCTAAAGGCAAAAACGACGTTGCGCCCTTTTCGTTTAGATTCACTGTATGAAAAAAACCGTAGTCCTCGACGTTGTGGGCCTGTCGTATTCGCTCATTGGCGAACACACGCCTTTTCTGAAACAGTGGTTTGCCGGTAAGCACCAGGCCACCATCGACCCCATGCTGCCCGCCCTGACCACATCCGTGCAGTCGACTTATGTAACGGGTAAATGGCCGAACGAAACGGGTATCGTCGGCAACGGGTGGTACGACCGGACCGACTCCGAAGTGAAGTTCTGGAAGCAGTCCAACAAACTCGTAGCGGGCGAGAAGATCTGGGAGCGGGCAAAAAAAATTGACCCCAACTTCACAGTTTCCAAGATGTTCTGGTGGTACAACATGTACTCGTCGGCCGACTACTCGGCCACGCCCCGCCCGCAGTACCCCTCCGACGGCATGAAGCTGCCCGACTGCTATACCCAGCCCGGCGACCTTCGCGACCGGCTTCAGAAAGAACTGGGCACGTTTCCGTTGTTCCAGTTTTGGGGCCCGGCAACCACCATCAAAAGCAGCCGGTGGATTGCCGATGCCTCCATGCTGGTCGACAAATGGCATAACCCAACCCTGACGCTTATTTACCTGCCCCATCTGGACTACTGCCTGCAGAAGTTCGGTCAGGATTTTACGAAAATTGCCAACGACCTGCGCGAGATCGACGACGTATGCCGCGACTTGATCCAATACTACGAAAAGCAGGATGCTGAAGTCATCGTTCTGTCGGAGTACGGCATCACCAACGTGAGCAAGCCCATCCATATCAACCGCATTCTGCGCGATGCGGGCATGATCCGCTACCGGGAAGAGCGCGGTCTGGAAATGTTCGATGCGGGTGCCTCGCCCGCCTTCGCCACCCCCGACCACCAGATTGCGCATGTGTATATCAATGATCCATCGGTTTTTGACAAGGTGCGTGCGCTGCTGGAGAAAACACCGGGTATCGAACTGGTATTGGATAAAGAACAGCAGAAGAAATACCACATCGACCACGAACGCTCCGGCGATCTGGTTGTCGTAGCCGATGCGGATAGCTGGTTCACGTATTATTACTGGCTCGACGATGCCAAAGCACCCGATTACGCCCGTCTGGTGGCCATTCACCAGAAACCCGGCTACGATCCCGTCGAGATGTTCATGGACCAGACCAACCCGCTTATCAAACTGAAAGCCGGGTATAAACTCGGTCGGAAACTGTTGGGCTTCCGGTATTTGATGAACGTGATTTCACTGGATGCCACCCTCGTGAAAGGCTCTCACGGACGCGTGGGCACCGCCCGGGAACATCACCCTGTTTTTGTAAGCAGCCAGTCTGTGGGTCAGACCCTTTCGGCTACGGCAGTGTACGACAAAATATGGGAAGCAATGACCGCCGAAGTCGTTGAAAAACAGATGCGGTAAGTTGTTGGTTAATTAGTCGAAAGGACGTAATTTACCTCTATGAAAGCCCTCGTCGCCCTCCTTCTGTTGGCCACGGCCTGTACGTCGAACCGGCCGGCTACGGTAAATGCCCCGGCAGACGGGGCCGAATACTACCTGCCGAATCAGCCCGCAACGGCGGTGCTGCCCCGGCTCTACCCCGATCCACAGGGTGGGCTTGGTCACTCGCAGGACCCCGACATCCGGGTTACGGACATCCGCCTGACGGCCAGTTACACGGTGTTGTACATGACCTTTGGCAAGGATAAAAATGGCCGCGACAACAACTATTTCGGCACCAGCAGCATATCCTTCAACCCAAAAGCGGTGCTGGCCTCGGCTGATGGAAAACGTACCTACGCTCTGATCAAGACAGAAGGCATTCCTGTGTCGCCGGAAACCCGCGATATTAAGAATGACGAAGTGGTACCCTTCATCCTCTATTTCGAACGGCTGGACAAGGGCGTTGAGTCCTTTGATCTGTTCGAGTGTAAGAGCGACAACCAGAATTCCTGCTTCAACGTAGCGGGCATGAACGTCCAGAATCCGCTCAGTTCGGAAGCGAAACAGAACTAATTATTGCCGGCAAACCGGCTGTAGGATAAAATAATAGTCGAAAGCGGGTCAGCATGCGTTATTAAGACATGCTGACCCGCTTTTTTGCATCTGTATCCATTCATTTCCTGTTTCACCAGCCTGTCAGGTCGCTTACCCGTTCAGGTCGGCAGGGTTAACAACCTGATCCGTCAACAACTTTTCTTTCCAAATGAAAAACACCCTTACTCGATTAAATGCTCTTTTGGGCATCGTATTTATTACCTGGCTGAGTAGCGGCTGCAACCGCACCGAGCAGGACACAACAACTCCTCAGTCTACGTGTCGCCTTCAGCAATATACCGTAACCACCAACTCGAACGGGTTCAACTCCACCAAACAAACCAGCTACGAATTCGATCCGCAGGGAAATCTGACCAAAACGACCACGGCCTTTAATCAGCAACCTACCAACGGCACCTACGGAACCCAGAACAGCACAACAACCAGCACCTACCGCTACGATACCAATGGCTTCCTGACAACGTCCGGTTCCGAGCAGCAGACAACCAGCCTGAGCTTCGATAATAAAACCACGACCGAACGGGTCTCCATCACGACCAGCTACGCGTATGCCAATGGGCGACTGACGACAGTGGTCACCAAAAACGTGGGTGCCCAGGGCGTAACGACGACCACAACCGAGGCCTACTCGTACGACGGATCGGGTGATCTGACCCGGAAAACCTCGCAGAGCACTTTTGCCTATGATCCGGCTACAGGAAAGGAAAACCCTGTCAATTCAACGGGTCCCTTACGCATCTGGACGTATCAGAAAAATCAACTGACCGACTACGTCGAACGATCCGGCACAACCGACTCTCGACCCGTTACGATCCAGAACGGGCTGGTAACCACCTTTACGTCTGCCGGGAATCATAAAACGATCTGGGCGTATGACAGCCAGCAGCGGCAAACGAAAATAAGTGATTACCTGGGCGATACCCTGACCAGAACAACCAGCCAGACCTGGAGTACGGCGAAACCCGCAACGGCTGCGCTCAGCATTTTCAAAGGTTTTCCGGTACCTGTTCCGGCCAGTGAGTACGGCCAGCCGGGCGTGATGGCCTCCTCCAGTTACTCGTATGTTAACACGACGAATAACAAACTGGAAACATTCACCAACCAGACCTCGGTGATACAGACCAACAGCCAGGGATTTGTGACGAGTATAGCCACTACGGTCAGCCACCCGAACCCGGCATCGGCCTCGCAGGATTATACCGTGGCGGAAACGTACACCTACTCCGGTTGCCCCTAACAACTGATTACCGGGATTAACTGCCCGGCAGACCCTGCGTTAGAAACGTACGTAAATCAATGAATCATCTTTTTTCTATTCATATATACACCGAAGTGGGCAATCAGTCGTTAGAAAGCAGAGTTACATTTTAGTTTTTGTTTGCTTATGCCTCTTTTTGCTTCCTTAAAACGTCACTACCGCACTCCTCTTTTTGTCTTCAGCAGCCTTTTTGTCAGCGTTTTAGCCATTGCTCAGGTCAATTTAAAATACCGACTCATCAACGGGTATTTATTGAGCACCACTGCAACGGTCAATAAAGGCAAACCAACACTTTTTGTATTCGAACAGGCAGAAACGTTCGAGCAGGTCTTCCAACCAAACACGAACACGGCAAGTCGTAAACGCGACGCCCCGAATTTCGAGAAAGAAATGGCCATTGGTATTGCGCTGCCACTTACCAAAACCCCGCCAAAACTATCCGTCAGTAAAGTATTTGTGCAGGATTCAACCCTAACGGTACGATATATACGTATGGCAGACACAACCCTTGCCAACGCACCATTGGCCGAAGCAACACAGCCTTTGCTGCTGATTTCCATTCCCAAACAAGCGGTCGTAAAAACTAAGCTTATCGAGAATGGCAAAGTGATACAAACCATCAAAAAACGGGATGACTGACTCGTACCGGACAGCAATAACCGGCCAGGTTTTTCATAAGCCACTTACAAACCATCGTGTGTAAGTGGCTTATTTACGTTGTAGGTACCCGTGCGAACCTATCGTTAGGTACGCCTAAATTAGTTCTCAACAATGGGTTAGTTTACGGTTTAACTGCCTGATTACCTATCGGCTTTGGTCCTTAACCTAAACCAGCCGGAAACGTTTATCTGGGCAACTCTACCAAAAAACGTGTAAAAAGTACAGTTCATCGAAGTATTTTTCACAGCACACGTTTATTAATGAGTTTTGTATCACAAAAGGACCGGCAGATATGATACTTTACTACACTGTCATCCTATCAGTAGTTAGTTAAGACAACGTAGTGAAGCTATTCCACATTTGACATCTGTTTATATTCATGAATCCTGTCATTTCCACCTCCCGACGACCCCTTATGTCAACGACCACCATCTCCGCCAATCCAGAAGTAAACAGCCAAATACTGAATGACTTGTTAGAAACCACGAGCGAGCCGCGTATGCAGTGGATCTCGATGAGAATGAAACGCTCATCCAACTGGTTATCAACGAGTAAATACCTGGGTGTTGATGACGACAACTACCTGATGTATGGCCTGACACGAAGCGAGAGCGTTCTGTTTACGGTGGGTACCATTGTCGGACTAACCATTATAGGGACATTGGTTAACTGGCTATTTCTATAGTAATCGAATACCCTAATACGTTTCCACACCTCATTTACGGATCACCTATCTGGTCATGCCTTTATCCGGTTATTCAACTAACCGGGTAGAAGCATGACCAGCTTGTTTAGTTACCGCTACGTTTATACCTGGCATCTTTCGGCCCCGTGCTGAGCGGGCTTCACAAGGGTTGTCAAGGCACTTCTTACGCGGGTATCTTCCGAATTAACAGTCGATCAAATGTACCAACGCCAAAACCCAAGTATATACATTCCAGTTACCTTATCGTATCTATTATTTTTTCGTCAATGACCGGCGAGCAAATGTCATTTTATCAAGATAAGAACCTTAAGGAACGTTTAAATTCAGATGTAGCGTTGAAGGCAGCCGGGCTTGGTATCTGGGTGATCGATTCGACCGGCAGCCTGATCAGTTGGGACAAGCGATGTCAGGAATTATTCGGCCTTGCCCAAACCGATCAGCTTCCTTTTGAGCAGGCACTCAGGCGCATTCACGCCGATGATGTAGACCAGGTAGGCCACGCGATCCGTCAGGCCGTGGACCCTCAATCAGACGGCTCGCTTGATATTGCGTTTCGGACGGTCGACACCAGAAATGAGCTTCTTTACTGGGTTCGTTTTATTGGAAAGGCATCCGTCCATGACACCGATGAGTCCTGCTTGCTGTCGGGTGTTGCTCAGGACGTAACGGAAGACCGGCAGGCCCGCCAGCACATTAACGAGAGTGAGCAGCGTTTTCAAAGCCTGATTGAAAAGGCGCCCTTTGCGATCGGGCTTTACAAAACACGCTCGCTAATCATTGATATAGCCAACGAGGCTATGATTCGGGTATGGGGAAAAACTCCTGCTGTAATCGGGATGAAACTAACCGAGGCCTTACCCGAACTCGATGGCCAGCCGTTTATCCAGCTCCTGGAGCAGGTTTATGACACAAACGAGGCTTATCAGGTTTCCGAACAGCAGGTTGACCTGGTGGTCAATGGTCGTCTGCAAAGCTTTTGGTTTGCCTTTACCTACCAGCCTCTGACCGATGCCAAAGGGCAGGTATATGCCATTCTCAACATGGCCGTTGATGTAACCGAACGGGTTATGGTCAATCAGAAATTAGCCGCTACGGAAGCCAGTCTTCGAGACGCGATTGAACTGGCCGAACTGGCGACCTGGCATCTGGATATAGAAACAAATACATTTCATTATTCGCCCCGGTTTATGAACTGGCTTGGCTTCGCCGAGTCATCCAAAGGACTGGACGACGCCTATAATCCGCTGCCTGTCGAATACCGGCAATCCGTTGCCAACGCTCTGGAAAAGGTTATCAAACCCGGCTCATCAGGCCGCTACGAGAATGAGCACCCGATCATTAACCGACTCACGGGACAGGTGCGCGTCATTCAGGCGCAGGCTCAGGTTATTTACAACAGCGCGGGAAAACCAGTTTTGCTGAATGGAATAGCGCATGATGTTACGGAGCAGCGCCGAATTCGATTAGCCCTGGAGCAACAGGTTCGCGAACGTACGGAAGAGCTGGAAATCTCGAACGAAGAGCTGGCCGCTACCATTGAGGAACTGGCAGCCACCAATGAAGAGCTGGCGGCCACTAATGAAGAACTGACCGAGGCCAACGAGGGACTGGCCGAATCCAACCAGCACCTGACGCGTTCGAACCAAAATCTGGAGCAATTTGCCTATATCGCTTCGCACGACTTGCAGGAGCCCCTGCGCAAGATCCAGCAATTTAGTGATTTATTAAAAACACGGTATGCTTCGTCGGCAGGGGATGAATTCGTTTATCTGGAGCGCATGCAGGTTGCCGCCAGCCGCATGTCGCTCCTGATAAAAGACCTGTTAGCGTTCTCCCGCATTTCAACCAGCCCCGCGCCAGCCGCCCGGGTGTCGCTCGCGCAGGTCGTTGGCGAAGCTCTGGAGAATTTGTCCGTAGCCATCGACGAAACGAACGCAGTCATTCAGGTGGATGATTTGCCGGTCATGCAGGGCGACGCATCGCAGCTGGGCCAGTTATTTCAAAACCTTTTCTCGAACGCATTGAAATTTCGGCGACAGGATGTCTCTCCCCAAATTAAGGTAACTGCCACGACCGTTTTTGCTACTGAAGTACCCCCTTTCATCAAGCCAGCCAGGCAGTCGACGGCCTATCATCTGATTGAGGTGTCTGACAACGGAATTGGCTTCGACGAGAAATATGCCGACCGCATTTTTCAGGTTTTTCAGCGTCTGCATGGACGAAATGAATTTGCAGGCACTGGTGTTGGATTAGCCATCTGCCAGAAAGTAGTAACCAATCACGGGGGAGCCATTACCGCCATGAGCCAGCCGGGACATGGTGCCCGATTCAGCATTTACCTGCCCATTGGTACGGAGGTCAACGGGTTCAGCTAAGACAGCTTTCTTTGTTCTAAAGCCTGATTAGTCAGCCCCGTCATGAATGTATCGAATTCATTCTTGTACATTCGTCATTACATGCATAACAACGTCCAACGAATGACTGATTTTCCGGCTAAGGGTGTCTTTATTGCTGATGATGATGAAGACGATCGCATCCTGTTACAGTATGCTTTTGCACAGCACAGCCCGGAATGTCACCTGGTGTTTGCCGAAGATGGCGTAGCCCTACTGGAAACCCTGACGCTGGGTCATTTTGACCCATGTTTGATCATTCTGGATATGAACATGCCCCGGTTAAACGGCATGGAAGCCTTGCAGCTCTTACGTCGCAATCCTGCCTTCCTCCATAAACCGATCGTTATCCTGACCACCTCCAATGACCCCGCCGATCGGCAGCTGGCGTTTACGTTGGGGGCCAATGAGTTTCTGACAAAGCCGCTGAGCCTGGTGCTGCTGGAGCAAATGGTCATGCACCTCCGGAGCGAGTGGCGCCTGGACAAATGCATTTGACCTGATGACTCATTCACCCTGTCCTCTACTAGTCTTCGTCACTCTGAGGCATTTGACCTAACTGATCAACAATCAGTTGCTGTTTGAACTGGACGACAGCCAGATGGTGGTGATACTGCAGCAAAGCCATTTCGTTCTTCTTGATTAAATCAGACCGGCAAGGCTCGACAAAAACGGTATCCATTACTTGCTGATTCTGTTCCTTAATCGTTTTAATGGCCAGTTCAAGCTCAGCAATTCGGTTTTCATAATGCTTTTTCTGCTGTCTGGTCAAACCGAGCATGTGCTGATTCAACACAGGTTGAACATGAACAGACGTGCTCAATAGTTGCTGCCACTCCTGCTCTAATTTGTAAATAGCCTCTGACGAAAACGTACCATCAAACGCTTCGACGGGTAACGCAGTACGTTGATCATTTTCGACAATCTCGATCTTGACCAATTGACTTCCCCGTGCAACCACCGAATTCAACACATCGTATATGGTTTCAAGGTTGGTAAACCACCAGGAAAAATTTCGAAACTGAGCCTGAGTATCAATCGCAGAGAAAATTAGATGCATCTGAATCAAATGTTACGGATATGACACAATAATTGGCCTTTGTTTCCAAATAGAAAATTTTATTTAGTTTTTGGTCATTAAACTTTTACGAATTGTATATAAAAGAGCTCACAATTAAGTAATTAGTCCAATAATCAATTAATATTTATACATATATAGAAACAATAATACATTTAGCTATTTTTTTCAGAAAGAAATTGGCGAGATGCCTGTCTGCTGGTCAGGAATCTTTCAGAAAGAGCACCCATAGCAGAACTACGACGGCGAAACGGACATCGTATTGGGCACGCTGGGTTTCCTTAGTCGAATAAAGATTAATCTGGTATGGAATGGCCATTGTTCTCCAATCGAGCTGGGAGATTAGAATAAAGAGAGACTAGCGTTCGCGTACCTTACGGTAAATACGGATGCCAGTCATGAGCAGGACAATGAGTGCCAATAGCCCCAACATGCCCCACAGCATACTCAAAGCATCTTTCAGAACGACCAGAAATACGATGCCGAATAGAAACAGCGTGGCCACCTCGTTCCAGACCCGTAACTGGTTGGATGTGTAGCGAAACTCCTTGCGTTGCTCCTGCTTAAAAATAATATGGCACAGACCGTGGTAAACATAAAGGCCCAGCACCAGCATCAGCTTATACACCAGCCAATCGGGCGTTGAGTTGTAATTGTACCACGTGTTCAGGCCCAGCAGCAGCGTAATGATGGCCGATGGCCACGTAATGCCGTACCACAACCGACGCTGCATGAGTAACAATTGATCCTGTAGCACACTACGGTCGGGCTCAGGCCTGGCTTCGGCTTCGGTCGCGTAGATCAGTAAGCGGGGGAAATAAAACAACCCGGCAAACCAGGTCACCACAAAAATGATGTGCAGGGCCTTACTATAGAAAAACAGCATACGTTACATCAATCAAACTTTGTTTCGTCCGGCAATATAGGCACGCCCAACTGGCTCACCAATTACCGCATGGCCCCTATTCCGACCGAATCTCCTCACTCCTGTACCCAACAACCGGCGGGCATAGGCGTAAGTTCTTGTTAACGATTTGACGCCCTGTTTCTCCAGAACAACAGTATATGCCGTTACAGCCTATTCGGCAACGTAAAAGGAATGATGAAGGATCATATTGAAAAAGTATTGACTTTATTTTAGAAATAATTAAAATGAACTAAGGGGATTTTTTCTGAAAGTTGTCTTTAGTACTATAAAGTTGAATTTTATACAGGAAGGTTATAGAAACTGTAGGCTATGCAAGTTCGTCAACTGATCAAATCCGAAAGCCCAGGGTGCCCCGTTCCGATCGAAGAAATGGCTCCCTATAGTCAGGAAGACGAACCGGTAGCGGAAAAAGATACCGCCCACGATACCGAATTTTTTACCCGGCTGGCCTTTCGGGAAAGTCCGCAGAAAGGGTGCGAACTCCTCTTCCGGCGTTACCATCAGGCCCTGTGCAGTCATGCCGTCCGCTATGTGTATTCCAAAGAAACGGCCGAAGATCTCGTAAGTGAGGTATTCTGTAAATTCTGGAAGACAAAAGCCTACGAGAACATCACCTCTTCGTACCGTTACTACCTGTTTCGATGCGTTCGGAATGAAGCCTACAACTACCTGCGCCTGGAGTTTCAGAAACTGGACGATATAGAAACGGCCCAGATTCACGAAGAAGCGTTCAGTCAGCAACCCGACCAGATCATCCAGTTTGAGGAAGTACTTCACAAGGTAGAAGATTTGGTTAGTCAGCTGCCGCCCCAGTGTCGCAAAGTGTTTTTACTAAACCGTTTTGAGGGAAAGAAATACCAGGACATCGCCACTGAGTTGGGGCTGTCGATCAAAACCGTTGAAGTCCACATCGTCAAGGCGCTGGGTATTGTCCGGAAAGGCCTGAAAGATCACTGGCTTGCCGCCGTAGCCGTCATTGGGTATGTCTTCCCCTGCTGATGGCAATCAGCCAATAGTACCGTTTTTCAGAGCGTACATTTAGACCGGACATTACACCAACCGACGATGGAATCAGAAATCAACAAAGACTTTATATTCAATCATTTCGCCCGGAAGACCTCTCCGTTACAGCGCGAACTGATTGCTCAATGGCTGCGCGACAAAGCCAATGAAGAAGCTTATTACGAATGGCTGGAAGAGTGGGAAACTAAACATCCGCAGTATATCGCCAACACCGAATCGGCCCACCAGCGTTACTCGACTTTTATTGAGCAAAACCCCAACGACGAAACCGTCGCTGCTCCCCCCAGGCTTTTTCTGGGTAAGCCAAACTGGTTCGAGCGGTCGTGGCTAATTGCTGCGTCTGTCCTGCTCCTGCTTTATTCCGGTGCCTTTTTAGGACGCAACCAACTTCTTTACCAAACGTACGAAACAGATTTTGGCGAGACACAGTCGATCCGGTTATCGGATGGCAGTACCGTTATCCTGAATGCCAACTCCCAACTACAGGTACCCCGCTGGGGGTTCGGCGAAAGCACCCGGGAGGTTACACTGACGGGCGAAGCCAACTTCGATGTAGCCCATACACCCACGAATCAAAAGTTCATTGTAAAGACCAGTAAGAACCTGAATGTCATCGTCCTGGGCACTAACTTTACCGTTTTTACCCGCCAACGGGGCAGTCGAGTGACCCTGAACCAGGGGCAGATCAAACTTCAGTATAAAGAAGGCGCTACCACCCGGCAACTGCTGATGAAACCCGGTCAACGGGCCACCTTCGATCCGCAAAATCACATCGCCCTCAATACCACCCGGCAACCCGAACAACAGCCGGTCTGGAACGGAAAACGCTTTGTCTTTAATGAAACGCCCTTGCTGGAGGTCGCTTACATGCTGGAAGAGAATTACGGTTTGCAGGTCGAAATCCGTGATCCTGAACTGGCCCGGCGAGTGCTGATCGGCTCTATTGACGCCGAAAGTGCCGACCAACTGCTGCAATCCATTTCCGAACTACTTGATATCAATGTTATCCGGCAGGGTAACCGGGTACAACTCATAAGCCATTGATCCAGTAAACGAGCCTCAAACCACACAACGGTTGGCTTGAATGAAAATATAACCTATGTAATCGACAGAATCTGTGTAATCATTTTCTCTCAACCTCCTAACTCCAACAAATCAACTTCCTGTTCTTCTTATGAATAATCATCTACCCCGATTCCTGTTTTCAGGAATCACACTCTTGCTATTGCTTTTTGGGTTACAACCCGGATGGTCGCAGGCCGTTATATTGGCCAGTAATATGCAGCCGGGGCAGGTTCATCCAGCCAGCACGCAGGTCCGACAGCTCAAAGACGTGCTAAACGAACTGAACAGTCGCTATGGTGTCAACATTCTTTTCGAACTCCGGTCTGTCGAAGGGCTCTCGGTGCCCATGGAAACGATCCGCAACAAGGCCACGCTCGAAAAAAATCTGGAAAACGTACTGGGTCCGCTGGGCCTGCGCTACAAAAAAGTGAATGCCAGTTCGTACCTGATCGTTGGCAGCCGAAAAGCCAAAAAAGTGGCCGAAACGAGCGTACGGCTATCCGATGGTGAGCTATCCGGGCTAAACAGCCGTCAGCCCCTGATGGCCGACCGCAGCCCGAATATCCCTCAGCCGACCGCAGCTGCGGCCGAAGTCGCCGACCGAACCATTACGGGTACCGTAAAAAGCGAAACGAACGAAGGTTTACCGGGGGTTAGTGTGGTCATTAAAGGCACCACCCGCGGCACCACTACGGACGCTACCGGCGGCTACAAAATGACGATACCCGACGAAACCGGTACAGTACTGGTGTTTTCATTTGTAGGCTATATCAATCAGGAAGTTGCCCTTGGCAACCGCACCACCGTTGATGTGCAGCTGGTACCCGACGATAAAACACTAAACGAAGTGGTCGTGATCGGCTACGGTGTTCAGAAAAAGTCTGACCTGACCGGAGCTGTGGGCACCGTGAAAGCCGAAGCCCTTCAGGAACGGCCGGCAGCCTCGCTCAACCAGGGGCTGGCGGGTCGTATCACCGGCGTCAATGTATCGGTTAACTCAGGGCGCCCGGGTGGTCGGGCCAACATCCGTATCCGGGGAAATACATCGGTGAGCGTGGCCAATAACCCGCTCTATGTGATCGACGGGGTGATCCTGAACGCGTCTGGCCTGACCAATGGCAGTACGCCAATCGACTACATCAACCCCAACGACATTGCCAGCATCGAAGTCCTGAAAGATGCGTCGGCAACGGCTATTTACGGGGCCAGAGGTGCCAATGGCGTTATTCTGGTGACGACCAAACGGGGCAGCTCATCGGGCGGGCGCATCACCTACGACACTGACCTGAGCGTGGGCGTACTACCCCGCAAAATTCCGCTGCTGAACTCAAAAGAATTTTTGGCGGTGGAAGATGTGGCGTACCAGAATGCGCAGAAATACGACCCCGTTGGCTGGGCGGGCGGCAAATACAAAGACCCTAAGCTGAAGCGGACCAACCCCCTCCTGTTCGATCCCAGCGGTAATCCGCTCTACGACACCGACTGGCAGGAGGAAGCCTTCCAGAAGGCGTTTACCCAAAACCACCAGCTGTCGTTCTCGGGCGGCAATGCCAAGGATAGCTACGGGGTGTATCTGGGCTACCGCAACGAAAATGGTCTGGTCAAAGAGTCGTTTCTGAAACGCTACGCCGGTCGGTTTGTGTTCGACAGTCAGATCAAGAACTGGATCAAAGTAGGCGGTACGCTGAGTTACAATGACCAGAAAGAGAACCAGGTCGACCCCCTGGGTGCGGGCGGTATCATTGCCATGCGGCAGGTACTGGAAGCGCTGCCCATTATTCCGGTCAAATACCCCAACGGACGCTGGGGCGGCAACGAGGACTATCCCGGTATGGAAGGCGGTGGCAACCCCATCAATATTCTAAAGGAACGGTTCTATTACGTCAAGACCCAGACCATGCTGGGCAACGTGTATGCCAACATCAATCTGACAAAAGATCTGGAGTTCCGAACGACCCTCGGCACCAACGTAATCAATCAGGAAATTGACGAGTACGCTGGCCGAACCCTCAACTATATCTCCCGAAATCAGGGCGGTATCGCCAGTGTAACCAACGAACGACACAACTCCTGGCAGTTCGAAAACTACCTGACCTACAACAAGCGCTTTGCCCAGCATCATTCGGTTACGGGTCTGCTGGGTCTGGCGTGGCAGCACGTCGATCGGTTTACGAGCCGGGCCGCCACGCAGAATTTCCAGGACGACTATTTCCAGTTCAACAACCTGGGGGCAGGTTCCGTCCCGCTAGCTCCGAGTTCATCGGCCGTGGCCTATGGGTTGAACTCTTACTTCGGTCGGGTCAATTATGGTCTGAAAGACAAGTACCTGCTCACACTTACGGGCCGGGTAGACGGCTCCTCGAAGTTTGGTTCGGCTAACCGCTACGCCTTCTTCCCCTCGGCAGCACTAGCCTGGCGGGCAATCGAAGAGGACTTCATGAAAAACGTCCGGCCCGTGTCGAACCTGAAATTACGGAGCAGCTTCGGCGTAACCGGCAACTCGGAAATTACGGCCTATCAGGCGCTGGCGGGCATGAGCAACTATTCCGTCATCTTCGGCGGGGCGCGGGCCATTGGCGTTGGTATCGGACGATTGGCCAACCCGGACCTGCGCTGGGAGAAAACCTATCAGGTCGACGCGGGTCTGGAGCTGGGCCTGTTCCAGAACCGGCTCTCGCTGGAAATGGACATCTACCGCAAACTGACAACCGATATGCTGCTGAGCGCTCCCGTGCCCTATAGCAGTGGCTACGAAACGGTGTCGAAGAACGTTGGCAGCATGGAAAACCGGGGTATCGAACTGGCGGTGAACAGTGTCAACATAAACCGGGGCGGGTTCTCCTGGAATACCACCTTCAATATCTCGTTCAACAAAAACAAAGTAATCGCCCTCACCGGCGGCTCCGACATCTTTGTGGGCTATACCGTAGTGCGCGAAAAGGAGCCCGTTGGGTCCTATTTTGGCTTTGTGCACCAGGGAACTTGGAGTACCGCCGAAGAATCGGAAGCGGCCAAATATTTGAAACGGCCGGGTGACGTGAAGTATCAGGATGTGAACCAGGACGGGGTGATCAACGATAAAGACCGCGTCATCATCGGAAAAGGTATTCCGGACGGGTTCGGCACGCTGCTCAACAGCTTCAAGTTCAAAAACTTCGACCTCACCGTCGATTTGCAGTTCATGTACGGCAACGATGTGTTGTTCCGAAGCCAGCACTCGGCCGAAGACCGCCAAGGCATTGCCAACAGTTTCAAGACCGTGCTGAATGCCTGGACGCCCACGAACCAGGACACGCCCATTGCCCAGCTACGGCCCGTATCGGCGGGGTACAACACCAACGAAGATACCCACCGGGTTCAGGATGGTTCGTTTGTTCGGGGCCGCAACCTGCTGCTGGCCTACACCTTCCCATCAGCAATTACCAGTAAGTTGAAAATGAACCGTTTGCGGGCGTATGCGTCGGTGCAAAACTTCTTCCTGAAAACAAAATACGTTGGTTATGACCCGGAAGTATCGACAACCGGCAATGCCTTCGATCAGGGAGTGGCGCTGTACGACTATCCCAAGCCACGGGTGTTCATGTTCGGTTTAAACATTGGCCTTTAACCTAATCTGATTCTTTGATTATGAAAACGTATAAAAAAATCATTACCCGGTGGCTGTTTCTAACGGTACTGGTCATTAGCGGATCGTCCTGCTCCGATTTCCTGGACGAAATGGACCGAACCAATTTTACCGTCAATAATTACTTTACCAAACCCGAACACGCCACCAGTCAGGTCAACTCTATTTACGAGAACCTGAAAACAACTACCGGGGGCGGCTTTGGGGGAGCCCCCTGGATGATGCTGGAGTTTGCCACGGGACTGGCCAATACCGAACTGGGACAGGCGCAGAACAGTATTTTTGTTCGTAACCTCGTCAACACCTCCGACAATGAATACAGCCGGGTATACTGGGTGGCCAGCTATCGGGGCATTGGCAACGCGAACCTGGCGATTGCCAAAATACCCGCTATTGCCATGGATGAAGTCGCGAAGAAAAAATCGCTTGGCGAAGCGCGTTTCCTGCGTGCCTACTATTACTATAATCTGGTACGTATTTTTGGAAAGGTACCCCTGATTACGGAACCCATCGAACTGACGTCCACCAACCTGTATCCCGAACAGGCAAATGAGGAAGACATCTACAAACTGATCGTCGATGATCTGCTCGTGGCCGAAGCAGCCGGACTACCCTTTACTGATCCCAGCGGCCGTGTATCGACCGGGGCGGTCAAGTCCATGCTGGCCAGTGTATACCTGACGATGGCAGGCTATCCGCTGCAAAAGGGTGCGGAATATTTCAAAAAAGCCGCCGACAAGGCCAGTGAGGTAATCGCAGCGAATCAGTACAGCCTGTTTCCAACGTATGACGACCTGCACAGTCCATCGAAAAAGAACATTGGCGAAAATATCTTCATGGTTCAGTTTGCGACCAACATTCAGCCGTCGGGCTGGCAAACATCCATTATCCCCTACAATCAGGGAATCTCCGCTTACTCCGACCAGACAGGGGCTATTTTCGCCAATAAAGAGTTTGTGGAATCCTACGAAAAAGGTGATTTACGGGCGCAGGAAAAGCAGTTCTATTACCGGTCGTTTTCGCTCAGCCGCGACCGTTCGATCGTCGTTGATCTGGGTGGCTACTACATCTACAAGCATTTCGATACCCAGGCGCAGCTGGTTACGGCCAACAGCGATTTGAACTGGCCCCTGTACCGCTACGCTGAAGTGCTGCTGACCTACGCCGAAGCCGCCAATGAGGTGTCGGGCCCAACCGCCGACGCCTACGAAGCCGTCAACAAGATTCGCCGGCGAGCTAAGCTGCCCGAGTTGACTGGTCTGACAAAAGAGCAGTTGCGGGAAGCGGTCTGGAAAGAGCGGTGGTATGAACTGAGTTTCGAAAACAAAACCTGGTTCGATATGGCCCGGCTCCGCAAGGCGTTCAACGTAACGACCAAAGCGTTCGATAATTACGTTGGGCACAAATTCTCCTACGGACCCGTGCTGAAAGAGCGGGAACTGCTCTTCCCCATCCCCACTGCCGAAATCAGGAACAACAGCAAGCTGAAACAGAACCCCGGTTATTGACCTCAACCACTTAAGCCTACAAAATCTATAAGATATTGTAGGCTTAAGTAATAGTCTAAGATTCAACAGCTCCATCAGTCATCCAAAATGAATAACTTACTATTGAGTAAGTAAAATCAGGTAAATTTCAGCCCCGGATGTCTTCTATAGTAGCTTGAGTTAATTGTACCGTCTTGCCCTTTATGAGAACGAAACGCCGAGTTTTTCTTCAACAAGCCGCAGCTCTGCTGGCCCCTATCTCCCTGAACTGGACCGATGCGTTTGCCAGTTTCGCCCAGTCAACAGGAACGAAAGCCGATAAACCGCATGTGGTGTTTGTTACAGGCGACCATGAATACAGTGGCGAACTGACCCTGCCCCTCATTGCGGCCGAACTGGAAAAGAACTACGGCATTCGCACAACCGTGCTGAAAGCCTATCCCGACTACAACGGCGAAAAAGACATTCCCGGCCTGGAGGCTCTCAAAGACGCCGACCTGGCCGTTTTTTACCTGCGCTGGCGGCAACTGCCCGAAGACCAGCTCAAGTTTATTGATGACTACCTCAAATCAGGAAAACCCGTAATGGGCTTCCGCACCACCACCCACGCCTTCAACTATCCCGACGGCGATCCAAGAAAGCGGTGGAATGCCTTTGGTGAATTTGCCTTTGGTGCCCCTCCGGGCTGGGGCGGTGCGGCCAAACACACGCACTATGGCCACAAGAGTACCACCGACGTGACGATCATCCCGGCAGCGGCCAAAAACCCGATTCTGACCGGCGTTGAACCCAGTTTCCACGCGTCGTCCTGGCTCTATCGCGTGCTACCCGATTATCCGGCCAAAGGAGCCGTTCCGTTGCTCATGGGTAAGTCGGTCAATCCCGATAAAGAGGCCATCGACAACCCGGTTGCCTGGACGTGGCAAAACCAGTGGGGTGGCAAAGCCTTTCTGACAACCCTGGGCCACCCCGAAGACTTCCAGGTCGAGTCATTTCAGCGCCTGGTTATCAACGCCATTCATTGGGAACTTGGCAAACCAGTTCCTAAAAAATGGAAAGGAAAAATTGCTATCGACGTCCCTTATGGTCACCCTAACAAATCCTGATTAGATGAAAGCTTTACTTCCCAGGAAATTCACCCTTAACGTAGTACTCGCCGGATTGGGTCTGGCCGTTATTGCGTTCAGTGCCTTTCAGTCGATCATGCGCTCGGGCAGCGCATCGCAGACACTGAAAATCAACCGGGGCTCCCATATCGCCTTGATCGGCAACAATTTGGGGTCGAGGATGATGAACTATGGCTATTTCGAAACCGAAATGCAGCTTCGCTACCCCGACAATCAATTGTACATCCGCAACATGTGCGACCCCGGCGATACGCCCGGTTTCCGGCCCCGTTCGAGTCGTTTTTCGCCCTGGGCTTTTCCGGGTGCCGAGAAATTTCAGACCGAGTATGCCAATCCATCCGACAGTCAGGGCACGTTCGAATCGCCCGACGAGTGGCTGGCCCGGCTCAAGACCGACGTGATCGTTGCATTCTTTGGCTACAACGAATCTTTCCAGGGCAAAGAAGGGCTGGCGAATTACAAGGCTGAACTGGAAGCCTTCATCAAGCACACGCAGAACCAGAAATACAATGGTGCTACGGCTCCGCAACTGGCTCTGGTATCGCCCATTGCTTTCGAGGACTTATCGGCCACCTACGATCTGCCGAACGGCAAAAAAGAGAACGAGAACCTGTTGCTGTATACCAAAGCAATGAAGGAAGTGGCTGAACGGAACAACGTGCTTTTCATCGACGCCTTTACGCCCTCTCAGCAATGGTATAGCGCCAGCAAAGCCCCCTTGACCATTGACGGGTCGCAGCTTAACGATGCTGGTTATCAGAAATTAGGTCTTCTGCTCGCCGATCAGGTTTTTGGCAAGACACCCGCTAAAGCCGAAGCGAACCGCAAACTCGTGCATGAGGCCGTTCTGGAAAAGAACTGGATGTGGCACAACGACTACAAGATTCCGAACGGCGTTCACGTTTACGGTCGTCGGTACAACCCATTCGGACCGGACAACTACCCGGCGGAGATCGAGAAAATCCGGCAGATGACCGCCATTCGGGATACCGCCGTTTGGCTGGCCGTTTCGAAGGGTCAGAAAATGGACATTGCCGCTGCCGACAAGAACACCCGCCAGCTACCGCCGGTAAAAACCAACTTCAACCCCGAGAAGAACGGAAGCCTGAAATACCTCTACGGACAGGAAGCGCTGAGCAAACTAAAAGTGCCGCAGGGTTATAAGATCGAGCTTTTTGCGTCGGAAGAAGAGTTCCCCGATCTGGCGAAACCCATGCAGATGTCGTTCGATAATAAGGGGCGGCTATGGGTAGCGGTAATGCCCAGCTACCCCCACTACAAGCCCGGCGATGCCAAGCCTAACGATAAAATCCTGATCCTGGAGGATACCAACAACGACGGGAAGGCCGATAAGCAAACCGTTTTTGTTGATCACCTGCACCTGCCGCTTGGCTTCGAAATTGCCAAAGAAGGTGTTTACGTGTCGCAGGGGACTAATCTCAAACTTTTCACCGATACCAACGGCGACGACAAAGCCGACAAGAGTGAAATCCTGCTGAGCGGCTACGACGACCATGACACCCACCACAACAGCCACGCGTTCTGTGTTGATCCATCCGGGGCTATCTACTCCGGCGAAGGAGTGTTTCTGCATACCAACGTCGAAACGTCCTATGGTCCCGTTCGGGCAACCAATGGTGGTTTCTACCGGTATGCTCCCCAGCTTCGTAAACTGGAGCGCACGGCCCAATTAGCCATTCCGAACCCCTGGGGCATTGCTTTCGATGATTGGGGGCAACCCTTTTTCGCCGAAACATCCAGCCCCGATGTGCGCTGGATGATGCCGGGCACCGTGTTGCCCCGATATGGCGAAGCTACCCATAAATCAGTCCAGTTAGTTGAAGAAGCACATCGGGTTCGGCCCACCTCGGGTCTGGAGTTTGTTTCCAGCCGTCACTTCCCCGACGACATTCAGGGTGATTTCCTGATCAACAACACCATCGGCTTTTTGGGCATGAAAGAACATACCCTCGTGGATGATGGCACGGGTTACAAAAGTCGCCACCGGGCTGATCTGGTCGTGAGTGAAGACCGGAACTTCCGGCCCGTCGACATGGAGTTTGCACCGGATGGTTCGCTGTACCTGATCGACTGGCACAACATCCTGATCGGTCACATGCAGCATAACGCCCGCGACCCCCTGCGCGACCATTCGCACGGACGCGTGTACCGGATTACCTACCCATCCCGTCCGCTCGTAACGCCCGCCAAGATCGACGGTGCCAGTATCGAGCAGTTACTGGATAACCTTAAACTGCCCGAATACCGGACCCGCTACCGCACCCGGCGCGAACTTCGGGGCCGCGATGCCGGTCAGGTACTGGCTAAATTGAAGACCTGGGTGGCTGGCCTGGACAAAAAAGACCCTCGCTACGAGCACCACATGCTAGAGGGCCTTTGGGTAAGCTGGGGCATGGATAAAGTAGACCAATCCCTGCTGCGCCAGCTTCTCAAAGCGAAAGATTACCACGCCCGGGCCGCTGCGGTTCAGGTAGTGCGCTACACAGGGCATCAGGTACCCGATCAGGCTGACCTGCTGATGCAGGCTGCCCGGGATGAGAACAGCCGTGTTCGGTTGGATGCCATCGTAGCCGCATCCTGGATCGGCAAAGAAAAAGGCCTACCCATTCTGGCCGAGGCCGCAAAAAAACCGCTGGACGATTGGATGATTCACGCGCACGAAACCGCCGTGGCACACCTGAAAGGCATGAATGTGGCGAAGGAGAAAGAGATCGCTGTAAAAACGAACCTGAAAGGCGAAGAACTGGCTCTGTTCAACAAGGGCAAAGAAATCTACACACGGGATGGCTATTGTTCAACCTGTCATCAGGCGGATGGCAAAGGGCTCGCAGCCTCGGGCTTCCCCCCACTGGCAGGGACCAAATGGGTATCGGGCAATGAGGAACGGCTCATCAAAATTGCGTTGAAAGGCTTGATGGGGCCCATTGAGGTGGAGGGCAAATCCTACCCCGGCCAGGTGCCCATGACGCCCTTTGGCGGCTTGTTGAAAGACAACGAAATAGCTGCCGTGCTCACCTACGTCCGCAACTCCTTCGGGAACGAGGCACCGGCCATTCTACCGGCCAAGGTGAAGCAGGTACGGGCGGCTACGGTAGCCAAAGTCGATTTCTATTCACCGACCCAGTTGCTCAAGGAGCACCCAATGGAAAATGAAGGCAATCGAGCCACGAGCAAAGTAACCGGTGGCAGTAAGTAAGTCCAGTCCATTAGGTAGGTTGTACCCCTTAACTGATGTACACGGAGTTTACTTATAAAATGGGATCCGCACGGGTGGACCCGGCGGATGAGACGGAGTAAGCGGATAAACTTGTAACCGGTCATTTTATTGGTAAAAATCCGTTCGATCCGTCTCATCCGCGATCCTATTATTTTCGGTTTATGTACGTTAGTGGAGCCACTTGACCATCCAAAATCCGAAATCACAGATTCGGAATCATATTACTCATCACCCGATACCCCTTTTCTATGTCATTCGAGAATACATCGGCTGAACCGGCAAAAAAACTAACCTCGCCCGTTGGGTTTAATATCCTGGTCTGGACAGCCGCTTTATCCGAAAAAATGAATCCGATTGCCGACCGGCTTAAAAAGATTGGTTACGATGGCGTCGAATCCTTTGTCGATACGCAGGATGTCAGTGTTTATCGAAAGTTTGGCGATCACCTTCGGCAGGTAGGCTTACAAAGCACCTGCGTTACGGTGGTTGGTCCGGAGCAAAACCCGGCCAGCGAGTCGGCCAGTGTGCGCGAACAGGCGGTTATCCATCTGAAAGGAGCCATTGACCGGGCACACGCCATGGGGGCCTCGGTTTTGTGTGGTCCCTTTCATTCAGCCTTTGCCACCTTTAGTCGGCGCGAGCCGCAACCGGACGAATACGCCCATAGTGCCGAAGTGCTGCACACGGTTGGTGACTACGCCAGGCAAGCCAACATCATTCTGGCACCGGAAGCCCTGAACCGTTTCGAGTGTTATCTGTGCAACACCATGGGGCAGTTGCTGGAGTTAGTGCGTCGGGCCGATCACCCAAACGTACAGGCTATGTTCGATACCCATCACGCCAATATGGAGGAAAAGCGTTTCCCGGAAGCCATCCGCACGATAGCGCCGGTACTGGCACACGTCCACATCAGTGAAAACGACCGCGGAACGCCGGGCGATGGCCATATCCCCTGGGACGATACGTTCAGAACACTGGCCGAAATAAACTACTCCGGCTGGATGACCATTGAGGCTTTTACGCGAAATGACATTGATTTTGCCAATTCGATCAATGTATGGCGGGAATATAATGACCCCTGGAATATTGCCGAAAACGGTTTCAAATTCATCAAAGAGATGCAGGCGCAGTATGCGGGCTAATGCGGACAAAAAAACCATTCGCGTTTAGACCCAGCCATTTCTTTTCTTATGTATGGTGAATAAGCTTGTTTAAGCGAGTAGCAGAGCGATCGAACCAACAGATAAACAAAGCCCCAATCAGCTGACACAGGCGTTTATGCTGATTGGGGCTTTGTTTATAATTATTCGGTATTGACAACCAACCACTTGCTATACCGAAACGTAAATTAATTCCTTTTTAATGGGATCCGTTGGGGAAAAAGACATAAGTTTACTTATTCTGTCGTTTATCAATTGTTTTATTGAACGAAATTTAGGTATAGTAACATAAAGCCCGATTACGCTGTAATCGGGCTTTATTGATATAGGCTACACTACCCGATCAGATGAACTGATTCACACTAAAGCCGCAGCATAGATACCTGGTCAGAAGTAACTAATTTCTTTCCATTTATCCGTCCTATTCAGCAACGGAATAAGCCCTTTACAGTGAATACGCACCCTTTTCAGGCAATATAATAGGGTAAAAGGCGGCTTAGGTGAACGCTATACGTTAGTAAAATCAACAATCAACCACAGGTCAACCAACTTATTTCAACTCTTTATGGTTCTTAATAAGGTGGGGCGGTTAAATCCGCTTGATAATCAGGTTTTCAATCTATTTACGCCACCTCTGTTGCAACACACTATGCCCAGAACAGGCATGATAACCTCACACGAATAAACACAAGGAATGGAGACATTTAGTAAAAAAGAAAAAGAAAAGGCAAGACAGAAAAAGAGAAAAGATAAAGAAGAAAAAAGAGAAGACCGGAAAGCAAATGCCGTGAAAGGACAGGGCCTGGATGAAATGCTGGCCTACGTCGATGAAAATGGCAATATTTCGTCGACACCTCCCGATCCCCGCAAAAAGAAGCGTATCGATCAGGAAGACATTCAGATTGGCGTTGCCAAACAGGAAGCCGGGGCTCCTCAGGACTTAACCCGGCAAGGCATCGTGACCTTCTTTAATGACTCAAAAGGGTACGGTTTTATCCGGGATCTCCAAAGTCAGGAAAGTATTTTCGTCCATATCAATGGGCTGAAAGACGCCATTACAGAGCATGATAAAGTGTCTTTTTCTGTCGAAATGACCCCCAAAGGGCCAAATGCCGTTGACGTAGCTAAGCAAGTCGCGTAACGTTTTAGACTTATTCTAAGAGCTATTTGTCTCTATATGACACTAATCCTAATGAAATAGGGTTATGGGGATAGACATGCACTCATGAGGTCGCATGCACTCATTATTATCCCCTAGGTTATGAGCCAACAAACGTACACCTCCATTCCCCCCACCACTGATAGTGTCTACTGGATGCTCAAATCTTCGGACGGCAAAACAAGCATTTTCGTACCTCGCGATAAAGAGCTTGATCGGAAGTTAAAAGTGAAGTTTCAGGCTGAAGTTGCAGCCAGAACATCGGTTAAGCGGAAACGGTAAGGAAAGGAGTTAGTGACTTATTTGTTTGTAATAACATGGCCCGGCCCTTAAAGCCGGGCTTTTTTGTTGACCAAACCAGATAGTTTACTACATTATCCGTCGAGTTAACCGAATGATGAGGTTTTTCTGTTCAGTAAGCGCTCATGCACTGTAGAAAATTAAACAACGTTTTGTGGGTATGAGCCTCGCATACGAGCAAAAAAGGTATAACAGCACCGTATGAAAACGATTCTGCTTGTTGAAGACGACCGACGCATTGCCCAGAATATCAGCCGTGGACTAACCGACGAAGGTTATGCCACGGATGTTGCCTATAATGGACTTGATGGTCAGGAAAAGCTGCGCACTCACGAGTTCGACATGGTCATCCTGGACGTTAACCTGCCGGGTATAAACGGCTACGAGCTCTGTCGGGAAATACGAAGCCACAACCCGCATTTGCCGGTCCTGATGCTCACGGCGCTGGGCGAAATAGAAGATAAAGTTACCGGCCTCGGCGTAGGTGCCGACGACTATCTGGTGAAACCCTTCGATTTCCGGGAGTTGCTGGCGCGGGTAGCCGCCTGCCTTCGTCGTACTGACCATCGGACGGGAGCCGACGATATCATACGGGTAGCCAACCTAACGCTGAACCGCACTGCCCGGCAAGTTCGGCGGGATGATACCATCATTGAACTGACCACACGGGAATTCATTTTGCTAGCCTATCTCATACAGCACGCAGGTCGGCCTGTCTCGCGGCTCGAACTGACCGAACACGTCTGGAGTATGCCATTCGATACCGGAACCAATGTGGTGGAAGTGTACATCAATTACCTCCGCAAAAAAATTGACCGGGATTTCTCACCCAAATTAATCCATACCCGGAGCGGGTATGGGTACGTTTTGAAAGAAGAACCTGTATGACTATACGCAACCGTATTTCGGGCCAGTTCACGCTGATCGTTGCTTCCATTCTGATCGGGTTCTCGTTACTGATCTACCTGGTTTCAGCAACCTACCGACGGGAGGAGTTTTACGAACGGCTGAAAAATAAAGCTCGTACAACAGCCCGGTTTCTGGTAGAAGTGAAAGAAGTGGATTACGATCTACTACGGATCATCGATCGAAATACACTGACGGCCCTCATCGACGAAAAAGTACTGGTCATCAACGATAAAAATCAACTGGTTTACAGCAGCGTCGATGACCATCCGGTACGGTATAAGCCAGCCCTTCTGGACGAAGTTCGCCGGAGCAAAGAAGTGGAAACCACTAACGGTGATAACGAACTGGTTGGCATTCTGTACGAATCCAACGGTCGGCGGCTGGTGGTGCTGGCTTCGGCCTACGATCAGTTTGGCCAGAGTAAACTGGCGAACCTGCGCCTGACACTTTTCTGGGGGTTACTGGGCGGTATTGGCCTCACCGTCGTGTTAGGCTTTTTCTTTGCCGGGCAGTCACTTCAGCCCATTGGTAATATTAACCGGCAGGTACAAACCATTACGGCCCGAAATCTCCGGCAGCGGCTCGACGAGGGCCGCCGACAGGACGAGATCGACCAGTTAGCCGTTAATTTCAATGCGGTGTTACAGCGTCTCGAACAGGCTTTTGAGCAGCAACGCAGTTTTGTCTCGCATGCGTCGCATGAGTTGCGGACACCGCTGGCTGCCCTGAAATCTGAAATTCAGCTTGGCCTCCTGCGCCCTCTTTCGCTGGAACGGCACACCGAAATTCTTAAGAACCTGCTGATGGATACCGATCGGCTCATTGCCCTGTCGAACAGCCTGCTTCTTTTGGCCCGAACGCTGGAGAATCTGGATGCTGTCATGATGAAACCTATACGACTGGATGATGTGCTCTTTTCGGCGCAGGATGAACTCCTGACAACTCATCCTGACTACACGGTGCAGTTTCAGTACGATCAGGTCCCCGAAACCGAAACCGATATGATTGTGGCTGGCAACGAGACGCTACTGTCGCGGGTGGTGTTCAATCTGCTCGACAATGCCTGTAAATACGCTGGTGACCATCGGGCTCGGGTCAGTATCGGTACCAGTTCTCAGCATGTCTGGCTGAGTGTAACGGATACCGGCATTGGCTTGAGTGCCGATGAACAGGCGCATATTTTCGAACCCTTTTACCGGGCTCCCGGAGCTATCCAATTTGAGGGATTTGGCGTCGGACTTGCTGTATGCCAACGCATTATGGAACTCCACAATGGCAACATCAGCGTGGATAGTATACCGGGTCAGGGCAGCACCTTTACCATTATCTTACCCACCATTAAGTCTACTTAAAAAAACTAATTTTTCCTAATTCCTTAACGACGGTCTTCCTGAGTAGCCTTAGCAACTTTGTGGCTGGTACCAACAAAACCACCCGTAATGCGTTCCTGGCTTTTACTTTTAATTCTGCTTCTGGCTGGTCAGGTCAGAGGGGAGAATTCTCTTCGTCTGACCCGACAGCCGGCTGATAGTCTGTTCATTAAAAATAACCTGTTGCTGCTGGCCGAACGATTTCGGATCGATATTAGCCAGGCACAGATTTTACAGGCCAGCCTGCGCGATAACCCCACTGCTACGCTTGAATTTAGTGCGTTCAACAACCAAACCAGCCGCGTGCTGGACGTAGGTCGTGGGGGCGTGAAAATCATTTCGATCCAGCAACTGCTTTATACCGCCGATAAACGAAACAAACGAATTGCACTGGCTATCGAAGCCGCTCACCTGAGTGAACTCGAACTGCTCGATCTGCTACGCGGCCTTCGGTTCGACCTGCGCAGCCGGTTCTACGCCATTTATTTTCAGCAGCAGACCCTTGCCCGCTATGATCGCCGGATCGCCACGATCCAGACAACCGTGACGGCCTATGAGCGGGAGTATGAACGCAATAACGTATCGCTTCGTGAATTACTGCGACTTAAAGCCCTGCTGTTTCTGTTAAGCAACGACCGCACCGAAATCCGGTTTTAACTCGCCGAAGCCCAACAGCGGGTGAAGGAGACAGTAAAAGACATACCAAAAGGCTACGGTATTAACTGGACCGGCGAATTTGAAAATCAGGTACGGGCAACGGGTCGTCTGGCTCAGGTGGTACCGATCAGTCTGGCAACTATTTTCGTCATTCTGTTCATTCTCTTCGGCAGTGCCAAAGATGCAGGGCTTGTCTTGTTGAACGTACCTTTTGCGCTCATCGGGGGCATTCTGGCCCTGCACGCTACGGGCATGAACTTCGGAATATCGGCCGGGGTGGGCTTTATTGCCCTATTCGGCATCTGCGTGCAGAATGGCGTTATTCTCATTTCGGTATTCAATAACAACCGGAAGGTCCATATGCCGCTCGATCAGGCCATTCGCGAAGGGGTGCGATCACGCATCCGGCCCGTGGTCATGACTGCCCTGATGGCGGCTATTGGCCTGTTTCCGGCGGCCATCTCAGCCGGTATTGGCTCCGAAACCCAGAAACCATTGGCAATTGTCGTTATTGGGGGCCTCATCACGGCTACGATACTGACACTACTTATTTTCCCGATCATTTACCGAATGTTCAGCCGGAAAGACCACACGCTGGCCAACTGATACGACGATAGCCTGTTTATCAAAAACGCCCGTCTACCTGATGTAGACGGGCGTTTTGTGTTCTGGCCTGCGTGCGGATCTATCAGCCGGTTACCCCGTCTGCTGGATAGGACTCAACGATACTGACTTTCAGCGGCTTTTGTAACTCACGTCTATTTTACTGCCGTTCAGCTACTATTTCTGGTTACTGACAACATAATTCCGATAGAGTCTATTTAGTCACTTATGTTTACCTACTGGTTATCACACACATCCTTCTTTTTAATGAATAACTATGGTACCACATCAATGCCCTGTCACATCAGCCGTTTCCCCGCCTACCGCAGGTATTAAGATGTATGTCCGTTCCAGCGGGCAACTTACCTTACCAGTAGCCGACCTACAATTTTTGCAGGCTACAGGTAACTATACGTGGCTTCACTGGCGGGATGGCCAGCGCATGCTGATGCCCCGCACGCTGAAATATTACATTCCGCTATTGCCCGCCGACTGGTTTATTCGATTACACCGCAACTGCGTGGTAAACCTTGACTGCATTGAGCGAATTGAACGGATCGACCCGGATAAAGGTGGGCTTGTTTACCTACGATCCGGGGTTGTTTTGCCCGTTTCGCGCCGTCGTTGGTTTGCCACCAAGCGGCTCTTAGCCAGGCATTCTCTATCTAATTAAATCTAATTGATCTGGTACGGACAAATTTAAATTTGTCCGTACCAGATCAATTAGATTCGCTGAATCAGCTCAGCCACTTTGTGGACCTCTCGCCCTGCAATGTGGTCGATGATCGCCTGAGCGTGTTCCCGGCCATTCTCAATAAATACTTTCTCGGTATAAATACCAGCCATTACCGTTCCGCAGACGTACAAACCTGGCACCGTCGTCTCAAATGTTTCTTTATTGTAGGTCGGTACTTGTGTAACGGGGTCCAGTTCAATACCACATCGGCGCAACAGAGCAGCATCCGGAATATAACCGGTCAGGATAAAGACAAAGTCGGCTGGCAACTGCGTTTCCTCACCTGTTTTGAGGTTGTTGACCGTTACGAATTGTTCATCGATCTGGGTCACACACGAGTCGAAGGCCGTTTTGATGCGGCCTTCCTTCACCCGGTTTTTCACGTCGGGCACCAACCAGTATTTCACCGTGCTTCTAAAATCCTCACCCCGGTGAACCACCGTAATGTTCACATCATGTCGATATAATTCCAGAGCCGCTTCGACCGCCGAGTTCGAACCGCCAATGATCACCACATTGGTAAACGAATATTTGAATGGTTCGTCGTAGTAATGCGACACATGAGGCAGATTTTCACCGGGAATATTGAGCCAGCGTGGGCGGGTAAAATAGCCCGTTGCCATGATCACCTTATTCGCGACAAAGCGTTCGCCCGATTTAGTTGTCACAACGAACAGATCACCTTCTTTGTGTACCTCCCAAACTTCCTGAAACAGGTTGACATTCAATTTATAATAGGCGGCTGCTTTCCGGTAGTACTGAAGAGCCTCGTCCCGACCAGCCTTCACATCGGAAATGGCAAAGGGCAGTCCACCAATTTCAATATTTTCGGCGGTTGAAAAGAACCGCATTCGGCGAGGATACTGCCGAATCGATTCCGTTAGACTTCCCATTTCCAGAATCAAATGAGTTAAGCCAGCTTTAGCCGCTTCAATACCAGCAGCTAACCCACAGGGGCCTCCCCCAACTATAATGACATCGTATGGCTGCATGCGTTCGTTCGTTAATGATTTTTACCGCTATCTATTCAGTAAGGTTGCTACTGATTCTTGAATGAGGTAACGATGCTTAATCACGAGTAACCAAGGGCATTTCGCAAAGATTCCTCGTGAAATTACATTCTCTATCTTCCTAACAGGATTCAGCGAGAAAAAATTTTCGTTTGATACAATCGACCAAAAGCCGTTTACTATTACTTATAAACATTAGTGTACCTTTTAGTAGATATATAAGGAATCACTTTTTTAAAATAAATAAAACCGTCTACATTATCACCTGGTATATATGCATACCTCTAATTAACTCATATAACTAATAGTAAATACAGTAAAGCTATGAAACTCCTGTTTACATGTGCGCTGCTTTGGGTTTCCTTATTTATTCTACCCGGTTGCTCCCGAAATCAAACAGAAATTGATCTTGACAAGGTCAGTTCATCGACAATAAAAACGCGCCCGGAAGAAGCCTTCCCCAATCAGCGGGGCATACCGGGCAGTGCTTATCTGAATGGTCAGAAAATAAGTTATCAGCTCATTGGCGACCAGGCAGTCTTTGAGAGCGACATACTCCTGTTACCCGATAACTTACAGGAGCGAAACGATGTACATACAGAGGGTACGGGAAGGAGCCGTACCTCTTCGCGCTGGCCTAATAAAATAGTTTATTATACGATCGATCCCACGCTTCCCAACCAGACGCGGGTACGGGATGCCATTGCGCATTGGCAAGCAAACACACCTATCCGATTTGTTGAACGTACGACTCAACGGGGTTATGTACTTTTTCGACCGGGTTCCGGCTGTTCGTCGAATGTTGGCTACTCGGGAGGGCAACAATATATCAATTTGGGCAGTGGTTGTTCAACAGGAAATACGATCCACGAAATCGGCCATACAATTGGTCTCTGGCATGAACACACACGCGTTGATCGGGATACCTATGTGACGATCAATACCGGAAACATAATAACTGGCTACGAAACTGATTTTCAGACTTATGCACAGCGTGGACTGGATGGGTTCGACTACCAGGGCGGGCTCGATTTTGGCTCCATTATGCTTTACGGTTCGTATGATTTCTCCAAGAACGGGCTGCCTACAATGACCAAAAAAGATGGATCAACCTTCACCAGTCAGCGTACAGCTTTATCAAAAGTAGATATCAATACCGTGAGTTACATGTACCCTTGAACGCACGAAACAGGTTCAGAACATATGGGTTTTTATGTGTTCTGAACCTGTTTCGTGTACCGTAGTAAACGCTTACTTCTGCCCTTTACTTAATTCGTTTTATCAGTATCGGCAGGCAGGCAGGCACCGGACATGGCTCCGCTTCAATGGGCGATAATTCAACAACTGTCGACACCTCACAACCATTTACGCCTTTTGCGGTAACGGTGTAATCGCCCGGAACTGTAACAGTCGGCTCAGCCAACGCACTGGTAAATCCACCAGGGCCTGTCCAGAACAGGGTGGCTTCAGGTGCATCAGCAAACAGTGTGGCACTACAGCCCACACAGGGCAACGCAGCCCCCCCTGCTGTTAAATCCGGCACGACCGTATCAAATGTGACCGTGGCGGTGGCTGTGGTCAGGCTGGAAGGACAAGCCGGATCGCTAACCGTCAGGGTGTAGGTGCCCGCTTCGGCCACCACGGGCGCTGCCAGCGTACTGCTGAAGCCGTTGGGACCGCTCCAGCCATAGGTGGCTCCCGAAGCCACCGACCCATCGCCGTAGAATGCCTGTCCCTGCAGGCTAACCGCCGTCAGTGAGCAGGTCAGCGTTCCGCCCGTTGCTGTTGCCGATAATGAGGGCGATACCTTAATAACAGTAGCATCAGACTGACGGCAAGCGATGTTTGCTGGTGTTGGGTAGATGATCGCATAGACGTACTGGTCGACCACAGTTCCCTGATTGTTCACTGTTGAAATAGGTGGGTTGTAAAAAACTGCCCGATTCGTGATCGTGTCCGGCTTTACGGTGCCGAGCACTACACCTGTCGAACCATACATAGCCGTTCCGGACTGCGGACTGCTGAACATGACGAATCGAACAGAATCAACACGACTAAAATGATCGCCAACGGCAGCCATGGAATCAAGCTTTACGTCGGAACAAAGCGATACAATGTCTTTTTCCATCCTGATTGATGGACAGGAATAAATAGAGACATCGTACGTGAAATCGTTCTGCCCGGCATCGAGCGTTGTCAGCCCAATCACGGCCGAGCTTCCCACCAATTGGGCATCAGAATCGCGCGTATCCGGATCGGCAAAACCGGTTTGGTTAGCCGGCGAGAGAAAATAATATCGCTGTGGGCTGGTTAGCGCCTGTCGGGCACCGGCCGCCCGTCGCCCGCCCGATGGTGCCAGGATTTTACTCCCGGCAAGTGTGATATCGAAATTTGACAGTTGGGTGGTATCCAGCCGAACTTCGTATTTATGGTTAAATTGCAAGCCACCCGGCACTACGCTATCGTTAAAATAATACTGGCCACCATCGTGCGACGTTTGGGTAGCCAGCAAAGCCCCCCCGTTCTCCATATCGTGCAGTGTCAATACAATACCGTCAATACCTGGTTCGTAAGCATCCTGGATACCATCGCGGTTATCATCGAACCACACCCGGTTACCAATCTCAACACCGGGTGGATCACACAACGCCTTCGAATCTCCCAGACCCGCGGCTTTACCAAATGAACCGGGTGTACTGTCCAGTGTGTACAAGACATAATTCCGGTTGACCGCTCCGGTTTGGGTATTAAATACCTTTAATCCACCAGATTGGTAAACTTCGGAGATCGGATCGAATGCCGATGACAGAACTTCTTTGTAGCCGGGAATAAGCGATAAAGCACCGTTCGTTACTTCGGCGTGAGCAACTCGGTTAAAGAACAACCAGTTGTCCAGTCCAAAGAATTCACCCCCAACATTATTGGCATCAACAGGTCCTTCATTGTTACCAACACCGCTGCCCGTTAGATTACCACTTTTACCATTTTTTTCTAATTCGAGCTTCCCATTGTTATTATAGGCCCTCAGGATGTCACCCCCTGTAAAACCATCGTAAAAGCCTTTTCCTTCGGGGTCTAAATTAGCGACTCCTACCAGATGGCCAAAACGATCCATGAAACCTACAATCATGGATCCGTCATCGTCAAATTCCAGATCGGATAAAATGGGTTGTGGGTACATGACAAAATTGGGCGTGTTGCCTTCCCCACACGGCGTTGGAAAGGCATCGGTCCAGGGCAACCAATGGTCATACTGTACACAGGTACCCGTTAAATCAGCTGCCCCCCGCCGGAAATCAAGTGGAAACGATAATATCTCTTCGAACACAGGTGTGGCACTCCTGGGATCGAATCGGTAAATCGTGGCTTTAAGATCACTTTGCTTTTGCGACGTTTCGGCCGAACAAACAACGCCGACATAAATTTTGCCCCGGTACACCTTAAGGGCCCACGGACGGAAATCGCCGTCTGAGCAGCCAGGATCAGGAATAGCCCATGAATTGACGGCTGAAACCGAAGTTGGAGCAACCGCTGGTGAGTTTATAAAGACGCTGTATAACTTCCGGTCCTTAAGGTTAATGAAATACAAGGTTTTATCATCTTCCGATATATCCATACCGCCAAAGCTGACGCGACCCATAGCCGTCATAGAAGCTGGATCGGTGCTGGCCTGAGTTTTGTCGGCAAAAATCCCGGAATGAAAGTCATCGCCGGTATCGATGCCGATCGTTTTAACATCCAAAAAGTTAGTAGTTGTATTCGTCTTTACATCAGTGACATAAATTCCACCTGTACCAAGTGGCCCGAAGCTGGTATGTCGCTTCACCACAGCCGCACTGAACGCCTTTTTGGTTCGTCGATGATACGCCAATGCCCAGATTGAGCCTACCTCTCTACCGGTTGCCAGGTGATCGGGCGGGAAATTAGAGGATCCTGCCACACCGTTAGCATTGTAGGCAATACTAACAAGTGCATCCGCCTGACCAGCCTGTTTATCAACTGGCACAAAATTTCCATTAGCATCGGTTGTCGTCTGGGTATTTCCATTAATATAGCAAGGCACCAACACCCGAACGTCGGTCCTCTGACAATAGTCGGATGGATAATTTATGCCAATATTTACCTGATCGGCCGGCGCTTTTACAAATTGTACGGTTGTTCCGCTACCTGCCCCATACGGGCCGTTATAGTCGCTGGATGGCAGCTCACTGAATTCAATGCGTACGGACTTCCCGGCAGGCACATCGGTTGCATTGAAGGTATAGTTACCGCGTGCGTCAGTAACCGTCTGAATAGGTATTTTACTTAGATCAACAAACGCTAACACCTTTATGCCGGAAACGCCCACCTCAACGGGAAGCGTGTCAGACCGAATTCCATTCAAGTCAAAGTCTCGAAAGACGGTGCCTTTGACCTGAGCGAAAGCTGACCCAGCATAGCCCAAAGCAGCTATAAAGGCAATAAATTTGTAAAGTTGCTTCATAAAAAGAGGCTGTTGACGTCTATTAAATATGTTACTCAGCATATCCGGTCCAAACTGGAAATTTGTATACTTTTCAATCCAGAAAAAAAGTATATAATATTACTAAAGTAAACTTTTAGTTACATCGATCGGTTTGCTAGTCCATAGTAGGCAAAAGCTTTGCCAGTGACTGGGGGTTTTGTATGTATATTTACTGACGCATTACTTCTACTGTGGAAAATCAAGCCATTACATTATTTTCGTCTTTTGACAGTGAAGAAATAACTTTCTTTGCTGATTTGATTTTACCAATTCCGGTACCAAAATTGTTTACCTACCGGGTCCCCAGAGGAATGGCGGACACGCTCAAAATTGGTGCCAGAGTTATCGTGCCCTTTGGAAAGAAAAACGGGAGAGTCCTCACGGCCATCGTTGCCAGGCTTCATAATACCCCTCCTACAGGCTATCAAGCCCGTTACATAAATGAAAATTTAGACGAATATCCATTAACAACAAGTTACCAATTAGAGCTTTTTAGGTGGATTTCAGAGTATTACATGTGCTGTATTGGCGAAGTCATGAATGTAGCTTTGCCCTCTGGCTTGAAAATATCGAGTCAATCAAAAGTGCAGTTCAATCCTGATTTTGACTATCCGGAGCTACTTAGTGAGTTTGAGACAATTCTGCTTAACGAACTAAAGAAACATTCCTCCCTGACGTATGAAGAGTTAGAGCGGCTTGCCGGTGATGGCGGCAATGTAACAGCGTTGATCAAATCGCTGGTTGGCAAAAAAGCTATTATCGTTTTTGAAGAAGTCAGGGAGAAATACATCCCTAAAATGGTGCGAAAAGTGAGGCTGAACCGCAACTACGAAGAGCGGGAACAACTGCTGGTCTTATTGCAACGGCTCGAAAAACTACCCAAACAACAAGAGGTAGTCATGCGGTACCTGAGCCATATTCCGATGCAGCGGACACCCGCTCTGAACGAGAAAGGCCTGGACAAAACAATTCTTAATCAGGACGATGATGTTTCGCAGTCATCGCTGTCAACACTCATTAAAAACCAGGTTTTTGAGACATTTGACGTTATTCAACCCCGCTTCTCAGATAATGGCGATGTCCCTCAGGCAGAGATAAAATTAACCGATGCCCAACGAGCAGCGTCAACGCAGATCATGGCTCAGTTCGAGCGTCAGAACATTGTGCTGCTGCATGGCATTACCGGTAGTGGCAAAACAGAGGTATACATCGACCTTATTCAGCAAGCCCTCTCCAGTGGCTCTCAAGTGCTGTATCTATTGCCCGAAATTGCCCTGACGACCCAAATTGTGGTACGCCTGCAGCGGGTGTTTGGCGATAAAATGGGCATCTATCACTCCAAGTTTTCCGATAACGAACGGGTAGAAGTCTGGAAAGGTGTCGTGTCAGGTCAATACCAGTTTGTGGTGGGGGTTCGGTCGGCGGTGTTCCTGCCGTTTGACAACTTAGGCTTAATTATTGTAGACGAAGAGCACGAAACAAGCTATAAACAACATGATCCGGCTCCGCGCTATCATGCCCGCGATGTAGCCATCATGCTGGCGCACTGGCAACAGGCCAAAGTGCTGCTGGGGTCGGCCACGCCCTCCCTCGAAACCTACTATCAGGCTAAACAGGGGCGCTATGGACTGGTGGAACTCTTTCAGCGATTCGGCGATGCAACGCTGCCCAATATCGTGCTTGTGAATGTGCAGCAGGAGAAAAAGCAAAAGACGATGAAAAACGAGTTTTCATCGGCTCTGCTCGGGGCACTGGAAGCTAACATGGAGCGGAAAGAGCAAAGTATTCTGTTTCAAAACCGCCGGGGCTACTCCCCTTACATGCAGTGCGAAGACTGCGACTGGACAGCTGAGTGCCCCAACTGCGCCGTCAGCCTTACCTACCACCAGCGTGATGCCGAATTGCGCTGTCACTACTGCGGCCATAAGGAAGCGGTTCCGCGAACGTGCCCAACCTGCGGCTCTACCAAAGTGAAGACTATTGGGTTCGGGACAGAGAAGCTGGAAGACCAGTTGCAGATCTTCTTCCCCCAGTCGCGGGTGCTGCGGATGGATCTCGACACAACCCGTGCCAAGAATGCCTATCAGCAGATCATTCAGGAATTTGAAGGCGGGCAAGTCGATGTGCTGGTCGGTACCCAGATGATCACCAAAGGACTGGACTTCGATAATGTTAGTTTAGTCGGCATTTTCGACGCCGACCGGCTTATTCACTTCCCCGATTTTCGGGCTACGGAGCGGGCGTTTCAGATGATTACTCAGGTAAGCGGGCGGGCCGGACGACGGGCCGGACGGCAGGGAACGGTGCTGATTCAAACCAGTAATCCGCACCAGCCGATTCTCCAGAAAGTAATTGACAACGATTATAAAGGCCTCTTTGAAGAGGAGCTCAAAGAGCGGCAGGACTTCAACTATCCACCATTCTCGCGGCTTATCAAACTGACCATTCGCCACACCGACCGGGCTATCAGTCAGCAGGCCGCCCAGCGCCTGGCTACCGAACTTACCGACGCACTTGGCAGTAGCCGCGTGCTCGGCCCCGAAGAACCCCTCATCGAGCGAATCAGGAATCAGTTCTTATACGATATCCTGATCAAGATAGAGCGCGACAAAGTCAACATAAAAGCGGTCAAGTCATTCATTCAGGACCGCATCAACGACATCCTGACCGACAAGGGATTACGTCAGGTAAGCATCGTAGCCGATGTGGATTGTTTGTAAGGTTTTACGGTATGTCTAAAAAACGCATACGGTCGTGCTGGCAACGGTAACAGGAACGCATAAAAACGGGCAGCCTATTCTAGGTGAAGAGCGGCCGGTGAGGAGCGTCACGACCAAAGTAATTGTGACATTAGGTGAAGAACCCCTTACAGAGGAAGCGGTCTTTTTGCATGTCGGATGATTTTAACGATCGGAACAACACTTGGCAGCGTATCAAACGACTCCCTTTTTCGACCACCATCGCGACCCTTTCGACCGCTTGTTATTAGCAACAGCCCTTGCCGATGGCGCAACCCTCGTTTCGTCAGATCATAACTTTCCGCGCTATAACGAGCTCGTGGAAACCATCTGGTAACGGACGGTGGTGCGTCTTCTTGTAAAATTTACACAAATACCACCGTTTATCAGCGCATACGGTTATTTTTGCATTGGCTTATGGCCGATTCTGCGAAATTTTTCCCGCCCCTCATGTCTAAGAAAACCAAGATCGTGGCTACTGTTGGCCCGGCTTCCGAAACAAAAGAGCAATTGCTGGCCTTAGCCAAAGCAGGAGTAAATGTATTCCGGCTCAATTTTTCTCATGGCACCCACGAAGATCACCTGATGCGTTTAAGCCGCATTCGCGAGCTGAATGCAGAATATAACCTCAATCTCTGTGTACTTCAGGATTTGCAGGGCCCTAAAATCCGCATCGGTAATGTTGAGCATAAAGATGGGGTCATGATCGTACCTGGCCAGGAGCTTGTCTTCACCAACGACGATATCATTGGCACCGCTCAGCGGGTAAGCACACCTTATAAAGATATGTACCGGGATGTACATGCGGGTGAGCGTATCCTGATGGATGATGGCAAACTGGAAGTGAGAGTTCTCCGGAAAGAAGGAACCGATGTCGTGACCGAAGTCGTTTACGGTGGTTCCATGAAGTCGAAGAAAGGCGTGAACCTGCCAAACACGAAAGTGTCGATGCCTGCCGTTACCGAAAAAGACTGGGCCGACCTGGAATTTGGTCTGGAGCACAATGCCGAGTGGATTGCTCTGTCGTTTGTGCGCGAGGCTTCTGAAATTCTCGAGATCAAAGAGTATATCCGGTCGAAAGGAAAGACCAGCCGCGTTATTGCGAAAATCGAAAAGCCCGAAGCGATCCAGAATATCGACGAAATCATTGCCGCCACTGACGGCCTGATGGTAGCGCGTGGTGACCTGGGTGTCGAACTACCGGCCGAAGAGGTTCCGATGATTCAGAAAATGCTGGTGGAGAAGTGTAACCGGGCGGCTAAACCCGTTATCGTGGCTACGCAAATGCTCGAAAGCATGATCGACTCTCCACGCCCAACCCGCGCTGAAATCAACGACATCGCCAATTCAGTGATGGATGGTGCCGATGCCGTTATGCTAAGCGCCGAGACGGCATCGGGTAAATACCCGATTCTGGCGGTCGAAAGTATGGCCAACACCATCCGGCAGGTCGAAATGTCGACCGATAAGATTTACTATCGCTACCACGCCCAGGTCAACGAACAGCCGATCGAGAATGCCATCAACGACAATGTCGTGATGAGTGCCTGCCGGCTGGCCCGTGATACGAAAGCCAAAGCGATCATTGGTATCACGAATTCAGGCTATACTGCCGTGCGTCTGTCGCACCACCGCCCCAAAGCGGGTTTGTTCGTGTTCTCGAAAGATGTACAGTTACGGAATACCCTGGGTTTGTACTGGGGCGTTCAGGTACTGCCGTATGAGCCAGACCTAAGCTTAACCGTCGATCAGACCGTAGACGGCATCAAACAAACGCTTGTCAGCCAGGGCCACCTGGCATCTGGTGATATTTTCATCAATACCCTCAGCATGCCCCTCACCCAGGCCCGCCGGACAAACACGGTGAAGTTGAGCACGGTGGATTAGTTTCTTAAGTCAGTCAGTAAGCGGCTTCGCCCAAGTTGGTAAGTTGGTAAGTCAGTAAGTCAGTAAGTGGCTGACGCGTGCAACCAATACTCGCGTCAGCCACTTACCAACTTACTGACTTACCGACTTACCAACTTACTGACTTACCAACTTACCGACTTACCGACTTACCGACTTGGGCGAAGCCGCTTACTCACTTACATAAAAACTAAAAAGCCGCGAAACCAATGGTCATCGCGGCTTTTCTGTTCTCACTGAAAATGAAGAATTTTATTCGTCTTACCTACCTGACAAACACTGTAGGCTAGCCTATGTTTAGGCTTTTTCTTATTTTGATGCTTTTTTAGCTTTCTTTTCTTCGGCCACCGGCGCAGCTGCGGCTTCATCAACTGCCGGCTCCTCAGTGGCGGCAACCTCATCCGTTTTTTCTTCGACAGGCTCCTCGGCTACCACGAACACGTCGGGAGCAAACTGGCGCAGGATGCCATACCAGCTAATTAATTTTTTGATGTCGGTTGTACGAACACGTTCCCGATCGTAGGCAGGAACAACCGAAGCCATAAACTCCGCCAATTCCTCATTCGAGCCTTTCGGATCAACTGATAACGTATCACCGTACTTTTCATTGATTGCCAGCAGCACCTGGCTGAGCGATACAGACTGTTCTTCACTATCGTCGTCGACGTAGATCGAAATATCATTCAGCACCGATACGCGAGCCGTAGGGCCCATCATCGTTTTAGCCTTTTTTTCATCTAACGACTCAACGATGACGCCAGCCCGGCCGGGTTTTACAATTCGGTAAAGGCCGCTGTAGCCAGCCACATTGGCAATCTGTTTTAATGCTTCCATAGAGAGACTTTGTAAAATAGTAACGTGCGTTTTGTTGGGTGTATTGCCTTAACTAAAGGTGAAATCGGACCGCCGAAGCGGAGTGAAAGAGTAAAAGAGCAAATAATTTATACGAAGCATTCATACGTCTGTTTTCACTCGTTCCTTCTTGCGCTCTTTCGCTTATTTCTTATACCCCTCATTGAGGGGGCGAATGAAGGAGAGGATTTCTTCGCGGCCTACGGCGGTTATGGCCGATGTCACAAAAAACTGAGGAGTCTCCTCCCACTCCTCCAGTAGTCTTTCACGGTAGGTATCCAGCGTATTTTTTAATTTCGTTGGACCAAGTTTTTCTGTTTTGGTAAAGACGATCACGAATGGCAACCCTCTTTCGCCCAGATTAGACATAAAATCGAGGTCTATTTTCTGTGGCTCAATGCGGGCATCGACCAAAACGAAAATGCAAAGCAGATTAGGGCGACCCGTCAGATACCCATCAATGAGGGCGGCAAACTTTTCGCGTTCTGTTTTGCTCACCTGCGCATATCCATAACCCGGCAGATCGACAAGGTACCATTCATTATCAATAATAAAATGGTTAATGAGCTGTGTCTTACCGGGTTTGCCCGAAATTTTGGCCAACGAGGTCCGGCTCGTCAGCATATTAATCAGCGACGACTTGCCCACATTCGAACGGCCAATGAAGGCATACTCGGGCCGGTCGGGCTTGGGACAAAGGGTCGGGTCGGAATTACTGACGAGAAATTCGGCTTGCTTAACAGGCATACGATTGTTGACTAAAACGGCCGCAAAGTTCGGAAAGATTAAGGAGAATGGCACACGATTTGCAATTTGGTGTTCTATCCATTAATTATGTTCTATAAAACAGCTCACCGGCGGAAACGAAAAATGCCGGTTCGATCGTTATCATCCCGAAACCATAAAGACTACCGGTACTCCGGTTCGACTATGAAACAAGTAATTTGGCTACTGGCGATCCTGCTGGTGGGAATTCATTCAGTACCAGCTCACGCAGCTCACCCACCCAAGCTAAACCGCACTGTCGACAGCAAACGTGTTTTGAGTAATGATGCGGAAGGCATTCAGTTTACCGAAGCTTCCTGGAGAGAGATTTTGAAGAAGGCAAAGGCTGAGAAGAAAGTCATCTTTCTGGATGCCTACGCCAGCTGGTGCGGCCCCTGCAAACTGCTTCAGAAAAACGTATTCACGAAAAAAGCCGTTGGTGACTTCTACAATGAGAAGTTCATCAATGTAAAGATGGACATGGAAAAAGGCGAAGGCCCTGCATTAGCTCAGGTTTACCCGCTGGAAGCCTACCCAACCTTACTGTTCATTGATGGTAACGGCAAAATATTGAAGAAGGTACTGGGCCTGCAAACTCCCGAAAACCTGATTGCCATTGGCAAAAGCGTGAAACCCTAGTGTCCTGGCAATTACCTGAAAAAATACTCGTTTATGGGGTCGGTTTCTCGAAACCGACCCTTTTTTATGTCCTTACCCGATTGGTGCCGGTGCGTTGGTTGAAGACGGTGAAGATAGTTTCTCAAAACCGGCTTTCTGCCTGGCACGGTTTATCCGATGCCTCGCCCACCCATATATCCCCATTAGTACACTCAACAATGATACCGCTAAAGCTAGCTGCTTCAGCGGTAACCAATCCATGGCTGTGATGACGAGCAGGTTGATGACAGCCTGTACAATCGTGTATAACGCCGACACACGCAGGTGTGGCCAACCCGCTTCGTGCACCAACTGTTGAAAGAGGTGCAGTCGATGCGCCCGAAAAATCGGTTGCCGGTGATAGAGCCGGTAGATGATCGTTCCAGCCGTATCGACACCATAAACCGAAAGGCACAATAGCGGCAGGTAGGTATGGCCCCGAAGGATCGCTTCCATCAGGCCGTAGAGCACAATAAATCCGATAGAAATACTCCCCACATCTCCGGCGAAACAAATGGCCTGTCGACGCACGTTGACATAGCTAAAGATCAGAAGCGCGATAAAGACAGTCGGCCACAACGGATCGGTCTCTTCCGACGACCAGGCTCCCCAGTACCAGAACGTTCCAATCGTAAGCAGGCTATTCAACGCAGTGATCCCGTTAATCCCATCCATAAAATTATAGGCATTCACGATACCAACGCCGACGAATAATAATCCGGCCACCCCATACCACTGACCGGGAACCAACCTTTCCTGCATTAGAAATAATCCTACTGCCAGCAGATGAACAGCGAGTCGATAGCGTTTAGGCACCGATACAAAATCATCCCGGAAGCTGACCAGCGCAAGGATCGTTAAGCCAAAACCGAACAGTGATGTGTCAGCCTTCCCCAGCCAGCAGCTACCCATCGCGGCCAGATAAATGATAAAGCCGCCCGCCCGAACAATCGTTGCTTTTTCGTGGGAGCTACGCGCATTCGGGGCATCGTACCAGCCTGCCCTCCGGGCCAGCCGAATGTAAAGCCATTCGGCACCGACCAGAAAAATGGTGAGTAGCAAATAGGCTGTCAGGCTCATAGGAAAAGGTCAAGCACCGGCCGGGGGCTCCAGTTAAGTTGCTGACGAGCCCGTTCATCGGAGAAGGTAAGTGTACTTGTTAATTTTTGTAAGGCAATCGAATCTAGTGGGAACCGTCGACCGGCAATGGCATTGATACCATCACCCATACAGGCGACCAGGCTGGCAAGCGGGGCTGGCACGACTGGAATACGATTCTCGCGCCCTACCTGGCAGGCAAGAGCCGCTTCCAGCTCGCCAACGGTTGGGTGATAACCATCCGTCAGATTGAAGATGCCGCCAACACTGGCAGCCCGGAGGATCACGGCAGCCACGTCGTCGGCCCGAACCATACTGCGACGGGCCAGCCCCTTGCTGAAACGCACATAATATCGCTTCCGAATAGCCTGCTGCATAGCCGCCAGGTTACCTTTGAGGGGTTGGGCAACCACCAATGGCAGCCGCAGAATAGTTAGCCGAACACCTGTTTGGGCGGCCCATTCCTGCAGAAGCTTCTCGGCCTCTATTTTACTAACACCGTATGGATCAATGGCTGAGCGTGAAGTCGTTTCGGTAAGTAGATGACCTGCAGAACAGCCATAGACCAGCACGGTGCTCAGGTGAACAAAGGCGGCTGGACGTACGGCCATCGTATCCAGCGCCTTGAGCAGATGTGCTGTCCCCTGTACATTAACACGCTGATAGTCGGCACGTTCCTTGTCTGTTCGGGGCACCGGATCCGCCTTCCCGGCTGCATGAATCACCAGATCAAACCGTTCGTTGGGCATCACGGGAACCTGTTCGGCCAGGTCGCTATACAGATGCCGGGAGCTGTAAACCGTTCGGCCCAGCGTTATAACGCGGTGGTTTTGAGCCAGTATCTGGTAGATACGGCTACCCAGATAGCCCGACGCGCCTGTGAGCAGAATAGTCATAGCGGCCCGGCAGATTCGTTACGAAGTGCATCATTCAGTATGTTTACCACTAACCGGGCCATGGCCTGACTGATTGCCTGACGTTGAAACAGCGCCCGAAATTTCGTTCTGCTTTTCGTGTAATAAGGTGTAGTGCGCAATTGACTGACTAAATCAGCCACATCACCAGGGGCAAACAAAATGGTATTGGTCAGGTGATGGCGCACGAAGGAAGCCGCATAACCCGAAACGCCGGCCAGGATGGGCTTATCTGTCGCGCCGAGTTCAAACAACTTGGAGGGTAAGGCCCGCGTTAACGAATCCAGATCATTCAGGTGAACAAACAAGTAATCGGCCGTTTGGTAATGGTCAGCTAACACGTGTTGGCTGATGGGCTCTCTAACCTCAACATTGCTCACCCCTTCAGTCTCAATGGCGGCTTCAAGGGCTTTCCGGGCACCGCCATCGCCAAAAATCACGAACCGGTACCCATTGCCCAATTGCCGGGCAACTTGCGGAATAATCTTGTGCAGCCCCTGCCCTTCACCAATATTTCCCGCATACAGTATCGTTTTACAGTCCAAATCGCCATTAGGGTGACTGGCGGGAATTGTCAGAAAAACGTCGTCGATTCCGTTTGAAAAATAGCTGTACGTCGCCTTCGGGAAACGCAGAAAATAGGGCTTATAGCCTTCAGAGACTAAATTTATGTGCCGGGCGTAGCTGAATGTGTATTGCTCAACAAGGCCTAGCCCCCAGGCTAACGCAGCCCGAAGCAGCGAATTTCTATACATATCGAGCATGACCTCCCGAAACAGATCACGGATGTCGAGAACCAACGGAATGTGTCGTTTTCTGGCGAAGATTGCCCCCAGAAAGGCTGTAAACAGACGGGATGAAGAGGCCACGACCAGCTTGTATTGTCGATTCCGGGTAAGCTGGTACACGGCACGACAGTAAACTGCGAAGGCTCGGATTTGACCGAATTGCCCACTTTTATGCGCCGGCACGCGGATACGCTCAATAACCACCGGGCACTGGCCTTCACTCCAGATTTCGCATTCGGGAGCGGCTGGCCGATAGGCCTGATACCGGTTTGGCTGGGTAGTTATCACATGAATCGTGGCACCTGAATAGAGCTGGCTGGCCAACTCCCGCACGAAGGCAGTATTCCGAAAGGAACCAGGGCCAATATCCGGCTCGAAATAAAACGTTAGGTAAAGTATTGTCATCCAGTAAAGTCTTCACCCGTCAAAGGGGACGTATCAGATAAAGAAATCGTGGTTTGCAGGCTGATGGTAAATAAAACCTCCAGACATTTTCCGGGCCGCAACCGGTTAAAGCCCTCGGCCATGTGGTACTTGACAAGACGTATGATCGGTTTGGTTTTTGACACAAACGACAGTTGCAGGGGTCCGGCCATGACGCCGTCGTTCAGTTGGCGTAGTACTACGTCCGGGTGAAAATGAAAGCGGGCCACGCCACACAAATCGGCTCTTTTTCCGGAGCGGATCAGCTGATCGCTAATGGTCAGGCAGGTTGGCTGTACAGACCATTCCCGTTCATGAATGACGCCAAGGTGGTGGTAGCCGGTATGTCGGGCTTTTAGTTTGGTTTGGGAATCTGTAATGACCGTCACCCTGGCCTGCCGACCCACCCGAAATCCGGCCCAGACTTCGGAGGAATTTTGGCTGCCAACTTCTACCGTATTATGAGCCGCTGTACTTCGCTCCAAATCCCGGCGCGGACCGATCTGATAAGTAGATGTGCTGCTGTCCACAAGGACGGGGTGGTTATCTACATAAAGCACGAGCGAAAACGTATCTGCATGGGCATGACCGGGTTGAACACGGGACCCCGGCGGGCCAACATCGGCAAAAAGCTCATAACGGGCGGTGCGAAACAAGCGGTAGCCGCTCTCCTTTAGACTAGCCACAGGCTTATCCACAACAAGATCATATTCAGGCGTTAACACATGCCTTGCCTTAGCCCGAAGCTGGGCCATTGTGGGAGCAACGCCCAAAGTTGAGTCCTTCACCAGGGGAATGTCGCCATTCGCAAAAGAGATCGCATTTAACCAGGCAAGCATTTGCTGGGCTTTCTCCGTCAAAAAAACAAGCAGTGTAGGGTTGCCCTGCCAGGTATCAAACTGTAAGGCGGCAACAACCGTAAGCAGCCGGTCAAGCAGGAGTTGATGGTACATGGGGCTGCGTTCGTCATGCCCGCCATCGGCCAGAATCTGCCGGGTTAGTTCAGTATCAAGAAGCGATACCGCCTTTTGAAACCAGTGGATATGGCGAAAAAAGAGGGCTCCCAGGAGCAGGGCGAAGCCATTTTCGAGCAAATGATTCCCCCCGATATGGTACTCCAGCCGATAGCTAAGCAAATCGACCTGAGCGGCCAGATGCCGATTGATGGCCTGACTGTGAATCTGATGTCGACTTAGAAACTGTATCCAGTTAACGATACGCACTGAGGTTGGATACGACTCCAGACCGTCTTCCAGCGCGTGTGTTTGATCCATAAAATCCTGAATCAGCGCAAGCCCCTCCTCCACATTTACATCCGGTTGATTCAGAAAGTCGAAGTAATTGAGGTTGTAAGTCCAAAGCTTACCATAAGTGGCCAGGTTCGGGTGGCGGCAATTCCAGTCGATAGGCCCCGCCCCCGGCGAATAGGACTTCACCAAAAAAGTAAACGTACCCGAATGCCACGAAACAGGTTTGTCGGCCTTCAGCACAACTAGGAAGTGAGCCGTTGGCGTTGGGTGGGCAAAGCGAAGTCGGGGGCGTCCACATAGTCGTACCCGCAGTTGAAAAAACAACTGTCTACGGCTCAATTGCGTGATTGTTCGCCAGAATAGACCAATCTTATACATTGCCATCCTCCAAAGGTGGTTTCACCGGTAACAGGCCACTATCAGCCACAGGCACAAATCGATTCTCGTGCAGACTCTGCAAGGCGGCAAACATCGTTTGTGTCGTATTGATGATGTCGGCGAAAGGAATCCCCACTTGTCCCACCGGGCAGGACCCGGCCAGTATTTTCCCGTCACGTACGGCCTTGATCAGCTGCCTCATTTGCTCGGTATGGCCTTTGTTCTGCTTCCCTGACATTCGGGAAAACCCTTTGAAGCCATAGCCGGTCAGCGTCCGAAAATTATCCAGCACCAGCGTTCGCTCCTGCGAATATACTTCCAGTCGCTCTTTTGCATACGCTTTGCTACCGTTACTGAAATAATTAATGGCCGCTGTCGAACCGTTTTCATAACGCAGGAGCAGGGATGCAGAATCACTCGTTTCGGTGGGTCGCTTGCCCATGGCATTCAGACAAACGCTCACCACCGCGCTACCCGTCAGGAAGGTAGCCAGATCCACAAAGTGGCATACTTCGCCCAGTATTCGACCGCCCCCAACGGCCCGATCGTGTTGCCAGTCTGTTGCCGGAATAACACCCGCATTGATTGTTATGACGATGTTCATGGGTAGATCACCCGCTCGTTCGCCACCCAGCAAGGCGTTCATTTTTTTAACGTAGGGCGAAAACCGTCGGTTGAACCCTACCGTCACGATCCGGCCCGACTGCTGTTGCTGTTCGATTAGCGGACGTAGTTCGTGGGCATAAAGAACCAGCGGTTTTTCCACAAATACGTGCTTTCCCGCTTGCAGTGCCTCAATGGCCAACCGGGCGTGGCTGTCGTGTCGGGTGGTAATCACGCACAGGTCGATAGCCGGGTCATTCAGGATTTGCTGGTAATCGCTGGTACTTTGGGAAATGGCAAATTTTCGGGCAAGCCATGTTGCCTTAAGGCCGCCCGCACTGGCAATGGTCTTCACCGTTCCACCGGCCGTTCTCAACGCGGGGAGCAGGACGGAACCGGTAAAGTTGCCCGCCCCAATGATGCCAATAGTGCCCGTTCCAGGAGGGCATGAATACGCCCGCAGGGTAAGCACCGGATTGAGTTCTACCTGCTCAGCGTAAGTTAGTAGTGACGCGATCCGGTCCGGGGCCTTCAGCGTACCGTATATTTTCTGGTAATCGGTCAGGAGTATTTTTTCGGTAATAAATGACTTCACCGACAGCTGCCCCGTCGACAGGAAGGTAAGTACGGTCTGAAAGTTTCGGTTTACCGTCCGGGGCACATAAGCCTGTGGGTAGTCATGCCCTTTCTGTTCGTAGTTATCGTCGTAGCGGCCGGGCCCATACGAGCATGCAACCTGGAGGGTGAGTTCTTTTTCATAAAGATCGGCCCGGCTCAGGGCCATATCCGTCACACCGACCAGGATAATTTTCCCGCGTTTCCGACTCATCTGAGCCGCCTTCGACAGAAGTTTATCCGCTTGAGCCGAGGCCGTAATGATCACCCCATCGGCCCCTACCCCATGGGTCAGTAGCAGAACGGCCTTGACCGGGTCCATCCCAACGGATAAATGAACGACCGTTATACCCCGTTGGGCCGCTACCTCGCATCTGGCTTCGTGAATGTCTATGCCGATCACCTGACAGCCGCTTATCCGCAGCAGTTCGGCCGTGAGCAGCCCGATCAGGCCCAGTCCAACGACGACAACCGTTTCGCCAAGGGTTGGCTTAAGCAGATGGATACTGTGCAGGCCGATAGCGCCAACAACGGTAAAGACCGCTTCGTCGTCGCTAACCGGGTCGGGAATGGATGCAACCAGGTTACGGGGCACACAAACCACTTCGGCATGCGGCCCATTCGACACCACCCGATCACCGATTCTTATATCTGTCACCCCTTCGCCGACCGCCAGTACGGTACCCACATGGCAATAGCCAAGCGGCAGGCGTTGGTCCAGTTTATGGCCTATCGCTTTCACCGTCGGCCATAATCCGTCGGACTGCATTTTTTCAAACGCCTGCTTTACCCGGTCGGGTTGCTGACGCGCCTTGGCCAGCCACCCTGCTTTTCCAAATTCCACCAGCATACGTTCCGTACCTGGCGATACCAGCGACCGCCGGGCCTGAATCAGCACCTGGCCCGGCCGCACAAGGGGCACAGGAACCTCATCGAGTTGGATGTCGCCGGTTTTGAGGTTCAGCGTAAGTTGTTTCATAACAATTGCGGATACACTAAAATGCTTCACCCGGAATCTGCCGATCAACACAGTGCAGCCTTGTGCTGCCTAGTATACGGGCGATTCGGGCAGCGGTTTGGCCATCCCACAAAGGAGGCACCTGGCCCACTTTGACCCGACCGTTCAGGATTTCCCGTATTTTTTGTAAGGCAGTCGCCGGGTTCAGATCGGCCATCAACTGATTCGTGCCCAGTTCGACTGTTACCGGCCGCTCCGTTGTCGTACGAAAGGTGAGACACGGTACGTTCAAAAACGTCGTTTCCTCCTGAATACCCCCCGAATCCGTAATGACAATAGCCGCATGCTCCATCAAATTCAGGAACTCCAGATACCCCTGAGGTTCCAGCAAACGCACATTTGGCCTAAAAGCCAGCTGGTTTAGCAGACCAAAGCGAATCAGGCTCTGTCGGGTACGCGGGTGAAGGGGAAACAGCACCGTTTTGTAGTGAGCGGCATCTGCCACCAATTGCAGCACTTTCTGTAATGCCGACAGAGTATCTACATTCGACGGCCGGTGCATGGTGATCAATATATAGTCACGGGGGTGCAGCCCGAGTGTTCGAAGGGTATTAACCTCCCCCGCTCGCTGACGGCACTGCATGAGCGAGTCGATCATGACATTGCCAACGAAGTGTATCTTCTCCTCAGCAATGCCCTCTCGCCGGAGATTGTCCACTCCGGCCTGTTCCGTTACGAACAGCAAATCGGCAATGGCGTCGGTCTGGACTCGATTGCGCTCTTCCGGCATTTGACAATCGCCCGAACGCAGACCGGCTTCCACATGCGCTACCCGGATACCACTTCTTGCCGCCACTCGTGCACAGGCCAGTGTACTCGTTACATCGCCAGCCACCAAAACCCAGTCGGGCTGTTCGATATGGAGCACGGAGCCGAACTTGTCCATGATCTCAGCCATTTGCTGCATCGGCGGTCCCGGCTCTACGTTGAGCGAATAATCAGGAGGGGGCAGGTCAAGCTGATGAGAAAAAATATCGCTCAGCTGAGGGTCGTAATGCTGCCCGGTATGCACAATTTTCGACTGAACTCCCGGCTGCCCCTGAAAGGTCAGATGCAAAGGGGCTACTTTCATAAAATTCGGCCGGGCGCCAACGACATTAAGAATGTTCATTCGATGAATGGGTTGTCTTGCACCTCGTCAGGAAAGGCAGATACAACGCACAATCATCAGGGCGAAAAAGGGTCTTCGTGAAAGCCTGTTACTTCGATGACCGCGTTTGTTTCCAGGGCCTCTTTGGTTTTGAGCATGAGATAGCCCGACTCCCATATCCTGGCAAGTTTGTCCTGCTTGGACGGATCAAGCCGCCCTAAGTAACTATTTACGATAAATTGTTTATGTCCATGATCCCGCAACCATAGCCGTCGCCCAATGACCGCTGCCTCTACATGTAACCGGAGGTCGATAAAATCGGTCAGCGTGGCCAACAGGTTGCCCTTGTGGACATTCAGGGTTTCGCGAACGCCCTCAAACGTATGCCCTTTCGCGGAGAACGTGATCGTTCCGATGGAGCCGTCGGCAAATACATACGATACGCTGATGTTGCAGTCAGTCTGAATCGACCGCGTGGGTATAATCTGAACAGGGAAGCGATTCGATTCAGGGATCAGCTGTAACGTGAAATCAATCCAATGGCAGAGATTACCCATAATTCGCCCACCCTCCTGGTCCTGAAAATACCAGTGATCGGGGTCAATGGCGTGTCCCGCCACAAACCAGTTCAGCATGGCAGGGCCGGACTGAGCCTCCACATAACGCCTGAGCAGCCGACCCAACGGGCTGTCGGGCCGATTGAAGCCTACCCTGACACGCCCGTTATGCTCACGAATGGCGGCACACAACCGAATCAGCTGCTCTTCATTAACAACGGGCGGTTTTTCGATATGCACCGCTTTTCCCTGCTGGATGGCAGCAATGGCATAGTCGGCATGAGACGCGTGATTCGAGACAATATAGATCAGGTCGATGTGCGGGTCATTGATCACATCGCTGGCCTGAGTGGTATAATAATCGGCTCCGTACCGGCGTCCGAGCGAAATGGCTTTGTTACGATCGGTATCCATAACACCACGAATGACCGCTCCGGCATGGGCCTGAACATAATAAGCCACGTTCGCATAGGCAAATTTCCCACAACCGATAATACCCACATGCTTGCCGGTAGCTTCCGCAGGTACGCTGGTCAATTCCGGCTCGGGAAACGTGCGGTTCATGTGGTAATGTGCCTGCACTTTGGTCCAGGTGCGAACAAGGCCAAATAGCCGCACATACCGGATGACTTTCCGAATCCGGATGGGCAAGGGTTGCCGGGTGTAGTCCATACTATTACGGATAAGTTTGTTGACTGGCGGCTTCGTATAAATCGGTCCAGACAGCGGAGTTTGTCGTTATGTCGTAGTCACGGCGGGCCAGCCGCAGCGCCCGTATCCGATACTGATCATAGGCACTGGCAGGCATCCCGATAAAGGGTTCGATAGCTTGCCGAAGTGATTCGGGATCGTTAGATACCCATCGTCCCGCCCGCTCCTCATGAAGCACCTGCCAGGGCGTATGGGTCGATGCGATGACGGGTGTTCCCTGCGCCAGCGACTCGATTACCACGTTACCGAAGTTCTCGGAATGGGATGGCAGGATCAACAAATGGGCATCAGCATAAAGCAATTGTTTGAGTTCTCCCTCCACGCTGCCCACAAACCGTACCTTATCGGAAAGACCCAGCCTGGTTGCCATATCCTGTAGTGTCTGCGCATAGGCTTTGTCTGAATCGGGTCCGGCAATGACCAGGTAATACGGGCTCATCAGAAAAACCGTCGATCCGCTAAGGGCCATTAACAACCGGTCAACCCCCTTTATGGGATGCATTCGTCCCACAAACAGGAGATACGGCTGGGCCACACGCGCCCGCTGCCCCGGCAATTCCATCATCGTGCGAATGGCACAAACGCGGGCATCCTCGCCAAAATGCTGTTGAATCTGACGCATTTCTTCAGCACAGGTAGCATGAAACACAACACCCGAACGATACCACCGAAAAATGGACAGCAGGAACCGCTTCAAACGGGGACGAATCAACAGGGCGACCGGGCTCAGTTCACCATGGGGCGACCAGACAACGGGTTTGCCGAGCAGCCGACATAGGAGCACCCAAACAAATGAAGCAGGATAAAACAGGCTGTTCACATGCACTACCTCAGCCTGCCTGATAGCCTGCCAGCCGTACCAGATATGACTGACCGGCAGGTAGAAATGTGGATTTCGTGAATATACCACCCGACCAAAATCCAGTTCCAACCAGCGATTTACGGGTACCGACGGGGGCAAGTCCTGCGAAGTGCCCACCACCGTCACTTCGTGTCCGGCGTTTGTGAGTGCCTTCGCCAGCCAATAGATCGAATTAGCAGAGCCACCCATCTGGGCAGGGTAAAGCCAGTCGGCCGAGATAGCTATCTTCATGAAACAACCGGTGCTGAGTGATGAATGGAACGACACTGGCGGTATACGCTGCGGTATTGATCGGCGACAGACGCGGCCGTAAACCGCTGTGCATTTTTCAACCCGGACTCAATCAGACTCTGGCGGTACAGATCATGTTTCGTGAGCCGTAAAATACCAGCCCGTATGGCCGTAATATCTTCCGGATCAACCAGATGAGCGGCCCCGGCAGCCACGTCCCGCATAGGTGATCTGTCGGATGTGATCACCACCCGCCCCACGGCATTGGCTTCGAGAATGGGCATGCCAAACCCTTCGCAAGTCGACACAAACGTGACAATGTCGCAGTCAACATACAACTGAACAAGCGCGGCTTTAGTCAGATCACTATACTGCCGAAACCGGATCTGCCGCTGATGCAATTCGGTAATGAGTTTGTTGGTCAGCGACCCCACAATAACCAGTGTACAGGAAATACCTTCGATGGCGGCCAGCAGACGAAACAGGTTTTTATGATCGGCCGTCCCGATCTGTAAAAGTGTTGGCTGGTCGCGGTTAAATGGCCTGGGGCTATACGAAAACAGTGGATCATACCCATTTGGCACTACCTGCACCCGAGTGGCCAGACGGCCTACATGGCGAATCAGGTCCTGACGCGTTTTCTCCGAAATCGCCGTCACCACCCCCGCCCGACGCATGGGCAGATAGTACCAGAACAACCAGAAGGTGGCGTATCGGAGCGGCCGACGACGGTTATTTTCCAACAGGAAACAGTCGTGGATGGTGAGAATCGTTCGTGATGCCGGTAATGCCAGCGCGGCATAATGCACATCGCCGGTAATATGGATCAGGTCGGCCGTCAATCGCCGGGTGAAGCGCATATTCTGCCAGACCGTATATAGTCCACGGCTGATCCGGGGCATCAGAACGACCTTGACGGGTTCGTCCTGTTGGTCAATTTCGGAGCGAATTGTATGGAATAGTTGCTCAATACTATGTCCGGTACCGGGGCTTCGGAAGAGGTAAATAATCGTCATAGAAAAATTATAGCTGAATACGTATCCGCTTCAGCAACCAGAACAGCAGCGTAATGAATAGAGCATTATTCAGTAAACTTCCCCAGGTTGAGAGCAGGTCGGTCTCCATGGTCAGACAGCCGATGTATACCATGGGTAACCAGAGGATAACCGAGGGAATAGCGTCGGCCAGTTGCAGGACGTACTGAAAAATACCCCCCAGCAGCAGACCATAGAACAGGGAAAACAGAATGCCTCCGTAGCCAAAATTTACGTACCCCTCTCCCAGGGGCGATAGGTTGATACTCGTATTTTCGGACTGAGGCAGACTTGTAAACCGGTGAATATTTTCATACCCGCCCGTTTGCGGCTTAGCCGGCCAGAGTAGTCGCGGTACAAGCGGATGTACCAGGGACATTAGCACCTCACCACCGGCATAACCCTCATGCACAGGTACCTTGACCATCGCACTGCCAATCATAAGGCCCTGGTTGAAGCGGGCAACGGACAGCAATACCTGATCTGGTGTCAGCAGTTTCTCCGGGTGAGCCAGTCGGTCGAGGAGTAGCGTGGCCATCAGATTCATATCCCCGCTGCGTTCGGTACGCTGACTTCCCCAGGTATTGTAGCGATATTCTGCTTTGATCGACTGGATCAGCAGCAGACAGACTAAAGCCGCCGTTATGGCTATTGCCTTTCGTTGAGTTGTTATCCGACCGGGCCGGCCGGCTGCCAGGAAAATTATTGCCAGCAGACCCCAGGTAAACAAGTCGCCAAACATACCGGTCCAGACGGTGTGTACGAGAAGCACCAGCAACACCACGCCGGTCATCAGAAAACGGTATGTACTGGCAGAATAGTAGCCGTAAAATGCGCCGATGAAGAGGCAGTACGATGGCAGCAGGCCCAGAAAAGTCGGTGCTGTGGGCACCAGCATTTTAACCGCAAACCCCATCAGACCAATGATTAACAGCACAGTAGCAGTTTCGGGATGTGGCTTGAGGTAGTCGGCGGCTGCCTGAAGATAAGCCGCATGCGAACGGCCTGACTTACCCGTACTGAATTGGCTTACGCCCACATAAAACGCGGTGTAAGCGGGCAACGCATAAGAAAAATAGGACGCCGACTCAATGGGCATCGACGCCGGAAAAATGAGGTACGTCAGGGCGGGCACCAGTAAAATTTCCACCGATGCGATGAATCGGATACAAGCCAGCAACGCAATCGTTTCGCCCAGTTCTGCCATCAATTGTGCGAAAGTGTAAACAGACAGGGCGATCGACACGGCCTCAATCCAGGAACTATCCAGGCCCTGATAAACCGCCCAAAAGACCAGCAAGCTCATCAGTACACCTTTCATCCGGCAATGTAAGGGGCTTTAGCAGGCAGCAGAGAAGGCATTTCTACCGTATGTATCAACTGGTCAACGCGCCGGTCGAGGCTGTGATGCTGCTGAAAATGAGTGTATTGCCGGTCGGCGAGTTCATGCCGCTCTTTAGGATGAGCCAGAAAATACCTAATTTTGTCAATGGCCTCATACACCGACCGATACGTCACCTGATCAGCCGGAACGCCGGTGTACTCATCAATGGTCGGTTTGTAGTCCGACAGTTGAAAGCCACCAATGGCATTGATTTCAAAGTATTTCTGATTGACCGACGTCACCTCGGCATAGTGGAAGTTATTGAAAACAATCTTTGCCCCATACAGGAGTCGATTCTTTTCGGCGCCGATCAGATACTTTTTCCGAAACGCCGACCGGACCGATGGCCGCAGGTAAGGACCCTCCGTACCGTAGACGGCCACTTTAATGCCCGCTTTCATCAGTTGTTCGATCATCCGGGCGCGATACGCGTACAAACTCCCGAATACCAGCACGTCAATATTGGTCAGCCACTCGGCAACGGCTTTCTCGACCTGCGGCTTCTGGTGAATGCGGGGGTTGAACCCTTCGGGCAAATAATGGGCGTTGGCACCAAGTTTCTCCCGGAGAAAGTTGACGATATACGGTTCTTTCGAGAAATAACAGTCGAAATCTGCGGCAATGATCTGTTGTTTTTCAAGGTTCGAGAGGGCGTCCGGATTCATCTGTACTACCGGAATACCCGGCCAATGGTCCTTGATCTGCTTCACAATCAACGGGTGCAGGTTCCGGTAGACAACCAGCACCAGATCGGGCTGAAGCAGGGCAACACAATGGGCCAGCCGAACGCTGACCACGCGGTCGTAGGATTCAATAAAACGCGATGCCCAGTAACTCACCCTGACCGAAACGGGCAGTACATCCGTAATATCCAGAATGGACACGGTATGCCCCAATGCCCTGAACGAATCGCTCAGATTGTATTCGAACGAATCGAATGCCCTGTTTCCTACAATAACTACTTTCATTGCCTTGTTGCCTTTATAACCGCCAGTACTCGATTTCGTCCGTTGCCTGTATGGCATATAAGCCTTTCAGATCCAGCAGGATCGGTGATTCGCCCATCAGCGACTTGAGATAATCGACCCCAAGTGTCCTGTAGGCATCATGACCAACCGCCACGATGACCGCATCATACTGACTGGCCGGGTTTTCCATCAGGTTCAGCCCGTATTCGTGCGCGACTTCGTTGGGCGATGCGTGGGGGTCAACGATATGGACGTTGATGGCATACTTCATCAGCTCTCGTACCAGATCAGCCACTTTCGAGTTTCGGATATCGGCAACATTTTCCTTAAAGGCGATTCCCATCACCAGCACTTTTGTCTGCGCCGGGTTCTTATCCTTGTGCAGCAGCAACTGAACAAGCTTCGTAGCGATAAACGCGGGCATGCTATCGTTGACCCGCCGACCCGAGTGAATGACCTGCGGGTCATAGCCCAGCTGCCGGGCTTTGTAGAGCAGGTAATACGGGTCGATGCCGATGCAGTGCCCCCCAACCAGACCCGGCGTGAACGGCAGAAAATTCCATTTCGTTGATGCGGCCCTGATCACCTCCTGCGTGTCGATACCCATCCTGTCGAAAATGATGGCCAGTTCATTCATGAGGGATATGTTAAGATCCCGCTGCACGTTTTCAATGACTTTAGCCGCTTCGGCGACCTTAATACTCGGGGCCGTATACACCCCCGCCCGGATAATGCAGCCGTACACATCGGCAATAACCTGAGCCGCTGCCGAATCGCTGCCCGACACGACCTTGAGGATATCCGGCAGCGTCCGGACTTTATCGCCGGGGTTGATCCGCTCCGGTGAGTAGCCCAGTTTAAAGTCGTCTCCCAGCCTGAGACCCGACTGTTTTTCCAGAATGGGCAGGCAGTCCTCTTCCGTACAACCCGGATAAACGGTCGATTCATAAACGACATAATCGCCGGGTTTCAGGGCCTTGCCGATGGCTTCCGATGCCCGTTGCAAAGGCTTCAGGTCCGGCACTTTATAGTCATCTACCGGGGTCGGCACCGCAACCACGAAGAAGTGGGCCTGCTTCAGGTCCCTGGGGTCGGCCGTAAAAACAAGATCGGTGCCGTCGAAGGCATCGGCCTGCATCTGCTGCGATGGATCGTCGTGCTGCTGCAATCGGGCCACCCGGTCGGCGTTGGTGTCGAAGCCCATTACCCGAAACTGGCGGGCAAACGCCAACGCCAGCGGCAACCCGACATAGCCCAGGCCGATAACGGCAATTTGTTTCTCTTTCTGTCGAAGGGCCTGTAGCAACGGAATGTCTCGTTTTAGTATATGTTGAGTTTTTTCTTTCGGGTGCGTATCCGCTTTGCCCACCTCACCTGTCGTCGTTCGGCGGGCTTTCCGTGTCGTACCAGCCCGTATACCGCGCCGAGCAACAGACCCGACAGCGTAAAAAGCAATGTCAGGAGTGTTCGTTTGGGCGATACGCGTTCGAGCGGTACGTTGGGCGGTTCAAGCACTTTAAAAACGGGCGTTCGGGCCTGAACTTTAAGTTTCGACTGCTCAAACTGACTGGCCAACTCCGTATAAACCGTTTGGGCGATGCTCAGTTCAGCTTCCAGCAACTGCCTGTCCATTGTTGTCGCCAGCATCACCACATGCTTGTGCTGGTCGTTGTACCGAAAAACGGCGAGCTGTGCCTGTTGATAGCGGTTGTGGGCGTCGGCCAGCTGACGACGGTAAAAGTCCAGATCCTGCCGGGCTTTCTCCGTTCGGTAATTGACCACATATTGCTTCAGGTAGGTCATAGCCCGCTGCGCCACGGTAGCGGCCACCTGCGCATCCGGCATTCTGGCGGTAATGGTAATAATTCCGGAGCGGGTATCGAATTTAGCTTTCACCCGCTCGCCAATCTCCTCGGCCAAGACCTGCTGACGAAGGGATAACCGCACCGTTCCATCCGCATTCTGGGCCATACCGCCCGAAAACGTATCAGCCTTAACCGGTAATAGCCGTCGCAGCAACGACCAGTGATGACCACCAGACTGCAGAAACTTGCCAAGGGTTTGCACTTGCCGGTCGGTGGTTGTCACGCGTTGATCGATCAGATATAGTATACAGGGAGTACTCTGCAGCACATTGGGATACAAATCCGGCCGGATGGCATCCATACCCTCCGCGTCAGAAAAGTCAACACCGGCAAATCCCGCTACCGACGCCAGCCGCTTCAGCACATTATCGGCGCCATTGTCCATTTCGGGAATCAGTCGCGCTTCAGAGCTAAACTCCGGTCTTAGCAGCAAGGCCGTTGCCACACCCAGACCCGCACAAAACAACGTTATCCCCAGCACCGTCATTTTTTCTCGCCACAATACCCGCCCCATCACCTGAACTGGCATGTGCAGCCAGCGATCGACGAACGGGATGGATCTAAAAAAAGAGGGTACCATTTGGTGAAAGTAGCCGTGTGGATTGGTTTATTGCCTTCAAAAAATCAGGAATAGAGTTGAGACGATAAAAAATAAAAAAAGTCTCCAAAGCGATTCGTTTGGAGACTTCAGATGAATGATGTATTCTCTGGATACGGGGTAAGAACCTCTTTTAAAGGCTACCCCACCCCAGCGACCGACCACTCCAACTCTTACAAGCGCTGCATCAGGCGAACGACCATTTCATTTTTCCAGGAAACGAAATCACCTTCGGCAATGTGTAGTCGTGCCTGCCGCACCAGCCACAGGTAAAACGTCAGGTTATGGATACTGGCAATCTGACCACCCAGTAACTCATCCGATTTGACCAGATGCCGCAGGTATGCCTTTGAATAGAACGTGCTGGCATAGCCCCCCAACCCGGCGTCGATCGGGCTGAAGTCGCGGCTCCACTTTTCATTTTTGATATTGATAATCCCTTCTGTCGTGAAGAGAAGACCATGTCGGGCGTTGCGCGTGGGCATCACACAGTCGAACATGTCGACACCCAGGGCGATGGCTTCCAGAATGTTGGCGGGCGTACCAACGCCCATCAGGTAGCGGGGTCTACTGACGGGCAGAATACCATTGACCAGCTCGATCATGGCGTACATCTCCTCAGCAGGTTCGCCTACTGCCAGCCCCCCAATGGCGTTTCCTTCGCGCTCTTTGCTGGCGATCACCTCCGCCGACTGACGCCGTAGATCCGCGTAAGTGCTCCCCTGCACGATCGGGAACAGCGTCTGCCGGAAGCCATAATGGCTCTCGGTCGAATCAAACCGGTCGATGCAGCGATCCAGCCAGCGGTGCGTCATATCCATCGACTTACGGGCATATTCGTACTCGCAGGGGTAGGGCGTACACTCATCGAACGCCATGATGATATCGGCGCCAATGGTCCGCTGAATGTCCATTACCCCTTCGGGCGTAAACGTGTGTTTAGACCCGTCGATGTGCGATTTGAAGGTAACACCCTCCTCCTTGATCTTTCGGGTATTTGATAGAGAGTACACCTGATACCCCCCGGAATCGGTCAGAATAGGCCGGTCCCAGCCATTAAAGGCATGTAGTCCACCAGCTTGGCTCAGCACATCCAGTCCGGGCCGCATGTAGAGGTGATAGGTATTTCCCAGTATAATTTCAGCGTTGATATCCGTTTCAAGCTCGCGCTGGTGCACGGCTTTCACGGTGCCAGCCGTGCCAACAGGCATAAAAATCGGTGTCTGAATAGGTCCGTGATCCGTTGTCAGCGTTCCCGTTCGCGCCTTCGACTGCGGGTCGTGGGCAGTAATCGAAAATGTCATAGTACAAAGATAGGGAAAAGGGGATTAAGGGGGAGGAGGGGGAGTAAAGGGAGGAGGGGGAGTAAAGGGAGTAAGGGGAGGAAAGGGAGTAAGGAAAAGCTAAGGAATATCTTCTTCCTCCCTTTACTCCCTTTACTCCCTTTACTCCCTTTACTCCCCCTCCTCCCTTTCCACCCTTTATTTCCCCTTTTCTCCTATCTTTGTGCCCTTCAATAAAAACCCTTGCATTAGCGAGTAAACGTCTCCCCTTGGTGATTACGATCGTGCTGATAACCTGGCTCTTTGTCGTCGGCATTCAGCTTCTTTACATTCTCTTTGTCTATTCAAGAATTGCGTTCTATCGCCAACCTGATCGAAGCCCCCCGACTTTACTATCTGTTCCATCTGGCAAGTCTACTGCCCCGGCCAACGATCCATCCGGCATAACCGTTGTCGTGTGTGCCCGAAATGAGCTGGATAACCTGACCGAACTCCTGCCCCTGCTGGATGCCCAGCAATACCCGGCCTTCGAGGTGCTGGTCATGGACGACCGCTCGACGGATGGCACCAGTCTTTTCCTCGAACAGGACATTGCCCATCTGACGAAGGTGCGGTTTATCCGGATCGACAAGGAATACGAACACGTGACACCCAAGAAGTACGCGCTTACGATTGCGATCAAGAAAGCGACCTACCCCACCGTACTGCTCACCGACGCCGATTGCCGACCTGCATCGACCGACTGGCTGGCGGGCATGGTAGCGCCTTTGCAGACCGACGGCAAAGACATTACGCTGGGATTTTCACCTTACGAACACCGGCCCGGCTTCCTGAATCTGCTCATCCGCTCCGAAACCCTCTTAACGGCGGTCCACTATTTTTCACTGGCACTGGCGGGCTACCCCTACATGGGCGTAGGCCGGAATCTGGCTTATCGCACCCGCCTGTTTCTGGCAAACAAGGGCTTTTATAACCACATGAACGTGACGGGGGGCGACGATGACCTGTTCATCAACGAAGTAGCCACCCGCCAGAACACGGCCATTAGCCTCGACCCCGATACGTTTATGTGGTCGAGACCCAAAGAAACCTGGGCCGACTGGCGGCTTCAGAAACGACGACACCTCAACGTTGGCAAGTATTACAAACAGGGCCATAAAATCAGGCTGGGGCTCCTCAACGGCACGCACGTACTCAGCTGGTTACTGGCGCTGGTCGTTGGCCTGATCGTTCTGGTACATGAGCTCCTGCCAGCTTCCTTTAGCGCCAATGAATGGTTACTTTTGCTGGTGGGAATGGGTCTTTTTCTCGTTCGGACATTCGCGTTCTGGGGTACTGTTGGCCGGGCAAGCTACCGGCTGGCGCATACCGTACACTGGGCAATTGTTCCCTTTATGGATTTGCTGCTGGCCGCCTATTATGGCCTCGCCGGTATAAAAACGCTGTTCAGCCGTCGTAAAAAGCGACTTTACTGGCGATAAAACGTTATATGAAGCGTGATGAATGGAGCATGAAGAATAAAGGCCAATGACCAACTCATTATCTATTCTTCACCTTTATTCAACACGCTTCACTAAAATTATGGACATCGATCTGATACTAAAATATTTCCCCAACCTGACGGCCGAACAGAAAGAACGTTTTGCGGCCCTGGATGGCTTATACCGCGACTGGAACGCCAAGATCAACGTGATCTCCCGGCAGGACATCGACGCTCTGTACGAAAAGCATGTTCTTCATTCGCTGGGGATTGCCAAAATCGTCTCGTTCAAACCCGGCACCGAAATCCTCGACGTAGGCACGGGGGGCGGCTTCCCCGGCATTCCCCTCGCCATCCTCTTCCCCCTGGTCGACTTCCATCTGGTCGACAGCATTGGCAAGAAGATAAAAGTGGTGCAGGAGGTTTCCGACGCGCTGGGGCTACAGAACGTGAAGGCCGAACAGATGCGCGTAGAACAGCTCACCACGACCTACGATTTTGTAATCAGTCGGGCCGTTACCCGCTTAAAACCGTTTTTAGGCTGGGTACGCTACAAAATTCATAAATCGGGTAACAACGACCGGCCCAATGGCGTTTTGTACCTCAAAGGGGGCGACCTGGCCGAGGAACTTGCCGAAGTGCCGGACCGTTACCGCGTGTATGACCTCTCCGACTATTTTGAGGAGCCCTTTTTCGAAACCAAGAAAGTAATTTATGTACCTAAAAAGTAGGTAGGAGTTGGAAGCGAGGAGGTAGGCGCATAGACCGGCGCCAACAGCGTGCACGCGCTATCCCTCCTACCTCCTCGCTCCTAACTCCTACCTACTCCAAATAAACCATGGCAGAAAAATTCCGCTCCAGCAGCTTTAAAGACCCGATTAACCCCGATGAGGTTGAGTTCAACGACAAAGGCGTTACGTTCCGTGCCCGCAAACTGATTGGCGGCACCGACAACTTCGTCTTTTTCTCCGATATATCGGGTGTAGAGATCGACAACGGCCTCTTCTTCGCGACCATCCGGGTCATTCCGCGTGCCCGTCCCGAGATCATCATCCGCAATTTCTCGAAAGGAGACGCCCGGCGCATCAAAGAGCTGATCCTGGAGAACGTACCCAACCACCGCCCCGACGCATTTCGGTAAAAATAATCGGACTGATTATCAGTCCGATGGCAAAAAAGCAATATTTTTTTCAGCCAAATGCTTGCGTAGTATAACCGTACGGGCTACTTTTGCACCACGATTCCCGAATAGCTCAGTCGGTTAGAGCATCTGACTGTTAATCAGAGGGTCGCTGGTTCGAGCCCAGCTTCGGGAGCAAAAAGCCTCAAATCTTACGATTTGGGGCTTTTTTGTTGTACTTACCATACAAGCTGGCATCATTCACACCAATGACTGTTCACACAGTACTTAGCCGGAAAGACGCACTACCGACTTCGCGCCCGAATCAATTCCAGCGCCTTCTCCAAGTCCAGATCCTGCTGGTTGATGACGGCTTCTGCCGAGTAATCGACCGGGTAATCAGGCAGGGTGCCGTACCCCTCTTTGGGGTTGTGTGATGCCGATACGAACCGCATCCAGGGGAATTGCACAACGATCTGCGAGTTTGGTAAGGTCAGTCGATTGGTGTTTCCCCCGCAACCTGATTCGGCACCACCGGTCTCCTGACCGATAAACACCGTCTTTGGCCGGGCCACCTTCAGCGCTGAGGTAAAATTAGCCGCGTTCGAGAAGGTTCCGCCCCCAATCAGGACATACAGATTACCCCGAAATCGGTTGGCTTTCGCGGGTTGATAGGTCATCAGGCGATTCATCGGGGCTCGAAACGAAAAGGTATACCAGTCCCCGCTTTTTTGGCCCGGCTCGTAGGTAGCCTGGAAACTTCGGGTTATGTTGGCGTCGAAACGGTGGGCGAAACGGCTCTTGCCTGGATCAGCGACCCGAGCCATGGCTTTTTGTAGAAATACATAGTTCGAGTCTGCCAGAAAGGATAGCAGTTCATTGATGATGCGGGCATCACCGCCGTGGTTTCGCCGGATGTCCAGAATCAGGTTCTTCGCTTGCTTCTGGTGGAGTGCCTCGAACGCCCGCTGGTAAAACTGTTCATTGCCATATTCCAGTCCATTGACCGTTAAGATTGCGGTTGTTGAATCAGCCAGCCATCGCATAGTCAGGTAGCTTCGTTTATGGGCTTCTTCCTTTTGCCGGGCCAGTGCTTTCGCGGCACTGGCGGATTGCTTGAGCGGGGGTTTAGCTGGCTGCGGTGGGTCGATGGGCTTTGGTCGAACCGAAACGGTTACTGTGCGCTCGAAACCGGTCGGGCTGCGAACCTGGAGTTTGTACGGTCCCGACCAGCCATACACCCGGCCGCAAACATCCTCAAAAAAGTCGTACTCGTTCAGGAAGAACTCTTTCCAGGTCCGGTTGAAGCCATCGGCATTCCATATGTTGAGCCCGGCCTGAATCACATTGGCGATGGGTACGTCGTTGATCGACAGCAGTTCATCGCCAGCCGTTACGGTGGTGTCAGTCGCATTGACAGCGACAATCCACGCCCGTTGGTCTCGCACAAACACATCGACCGGCAACCGGGCCAGCTTCGGACGCACGGGCGACGACTGCCAGGCCTGACCAGGCTCCAGTTGCGTATGACCGCACCGAATCTGGCAGATCAGCGGGTATAGTACATGTAGGAACGTCTGCTCCGTTAACGGCTGGGTAATGGCAGCCCGTGTCCGGGCAAAAGCTGCCTGTAATGAATCTTTCGGCGTATACCAGTATAAGCTCGGGTGCAGCTCGTCCAGGGCGGCCTGCATCAGGTCGAAATCAGCCCGAAGCTGCTCCGGGGCGATAAGCCGGTTTGGATTGTAAGCAGTCCGCTGAACCTGCGCCGACGCACATTGACCGATTATGACAAATAGCCAGACCAAATAGAGGTAACGAAACATAGCCGAGAGTAAGCAGTAGTGGCGTCTACAATAAGTTTACTAATCTAATCCATAGTCCTTAACAATTAATCCTTGTCATGGATATTTGCTATCTATAGACGAAAGGGCTTTCACGGAGTAAACGAAATGAGTTTTTTGATGCTGTCAATTCAAGAGAAGTGCTTTTCTGTTTAAACCCCTTCTTACAGCCAACAGAAAGGTACCTGGAGCGTTAATCGGTAGAGCCTTCACGGTTGAAACTACTCTTGAAAGAAAAAATTTCAGGTTTTCCTTGTTACATATGTTTACTTTTTTTACTTTTGGTAAATAAATAGTTAACAATATTTAATCATTATACAATACCAACGCATACTACCATTCACTATACATAAGACCTTATACGGTCGATAAACTTTTATAAAATCTGCCAGATGGTTCAGGCCGTCTGGCAGGCGCATATGTACGATGAAAAAACAATTAGGTTTTCTATTACTGGTATCGGGCTTCGCCATGGGGCAGCCTTCGAGCCAGCCCCACAAGCCCGATTACAATTACACAACGAAGGTAGCCGCACAGCCTGCATCAAAAAATCCAACCGCACCGACAACCAAACAGGTCTATGGTCCTATTCCGGTTTCTCCGGACTGGATCTACGTTCAGGATTACTCGAGTCAGAATACCCGCGGATTTGTCGACGGCTCCGTAACGGTAGAATTTTCGCTGGGACAGGGGTCGGGCATTGTCCCGAAGTCGACCATTACCGTAGCTTTCCCGAAATCCATGTCGGTGGTGCTGGATTCGGTCAATTACGGCGACGGGGCGGGTTCTGGCTCAACCATGCAGGCCTGGACACGCAACGTGACAACGGGGGCCAAAGAGGCCGCCTTTCCGTTTGTAGGGCCATCTTATAATAGAATACAACGCAACAAATTTACCACGCCCCGACGAACCGACTACTACGAGTTCCAGCGGACGTACCCAATGCCAACCGAACTGTATTTTTATGGCTGGTACTACCCCTATCAATCGACACCGTATACAATTCCGCAAGTCCCCATTCAGAACCACTTTGGCGCGGTTACCTATCAGTGGAACTTCCAGTTCGATAGTGGACGCGGACTGGATAACAACAAACTGGCGGTTGCCGATGCGGCCCAGATCTATCGCAACTATATAGATTTTAGTCTGGTTAGCCGGACGGATGGTACGTATGCTTTTCAGCCGGCCGCCACCGGAGGCTGGAAGATCGACAGTGTGTTTGCCTGGCAGAAACGGACGGGTAAGATCAATATCCTGTGTGCAAAAAACAACGAGCCATTGCCCCGATATGCCGATCTGTACGCTCAGCTGGCACTTCGATACGGGCCGAACGCGTCGTTTTCGTCGAAGCTGAGTAAAGTGTACCGGGGTCCCAGTTACCCCGCCAACGATCCGCGCGTGGGCCTGAACCTGGTCCATTACTATCAACTTGGCAACGAGCCGAACCGCTGGTGGTCGGGCAAGGTGGGGCTGGGTACGATCTGGACCGCCGAAGGCCACACAACCCGGTACGACAGCGTGGCACGGGGCCAGCTTCCCGAAAGCGCGATCACATCGCCGGGCGGTATGATGACCCCCTGGGAAATCGCCTTCACGAGCAAAATCGTTGCCGACTCCATTCGTAAGTATGACCCCAACGCACACATCATTCTGGCGGGTTTGGCCACCTCGCATCCCGGCTACATACGCGCCATACTCCAATGGTGCGATTTGTACAACAACGGGGTTTGTTTCTTCGACGGCGTGAGCTACCACGACTACAACAATAGCGCGGGGATGCAAAACCAATCGGGCGTCAACGTAGGGGTAAGTCCCGAAAATACGGCCTATCAGGCAAGGATCATCAAGTTCAAACAGGCGCTGAAAGACCTGGTTCCCCAAAAGGAGATTTCGGTCTGGATCACTGAAACCGGCTATAGTATTCAAAATCCGGTTACCGGCAATCAGAACAATGTTGCGAAAACGCTGCCGAACCGGGACCGATTTCAAACCCAGGGCGACTGGAGCCTGCGTACCGCGCTGGCATCGCTTCGGTGTGGCCTGAACGGCACCATGTTCTATCAGCTTTACGATGACTCCAACTTCAAGTATAACCCCAATGCCTATCTGAACTGGGATTTGAGCTGCGGGATTGCCAACGAAAGTCTCACCGAACGGGGACTGCGACCAACCACCGAGTTTTTTGCCCAGGTGAACAGCTTCGCCAGAGACTATGTGTTTAGCTCCACCACGACCGATGCCAACACGGGAGTCATTATCGACAAGCTCATAAAGACGGGCGCGAAACCCATTTATGTGGTCACCAAGCCGAGTGAAGACGGCTCAACGGCTGCCGTTACGCTCTCCCTTTCCGGGGTTACGAGTGTTCGGCGCTATGACCTGAAAACCGGCCAGCGAACGCCCGTTACCTCAACCCTAACGGTGCCCGGCGGAAAGCTAAAGGTCACAGCCACCGAAACGCCAACGTTTTTTATGGAATTGCCGTAAGACCCACGCGCACCCTCTTTAGTTTTAATCATTCTATCTGGCCCCCGCTGTAGTCTGGCCCAGACAAAACACAAGGCGTGCCACGGGTTAAATCCGTGGCACGCCTTGTTATAAACGCGCTTATGGTCTGAATTCCGCACAAAGGGGTTTCGTTGCCCGGATGCCCTACCTGAGTTACAGCCTATCCTAAATCAGGCCCCCCGCTTCGTGCTTTTTCATCAGCGCCATGATCCCGCTGGCTTTTCTGTCAATTTACTGAACCTCCTCAAGCATACCTATACGAAGCGGAATATTGGCCGATGCGACATGGTTATGCGTATCGTATACATGAACAAACAGGCGGTAGATGCCCGGTCGCTGGGGCACCCGAAAAGACGTTTCAGCGTTCATTTCTCCATCAAACAGACCTTCGATTGGCTTGATAGGCGTGGTGTAGTAATTGTAAAGAGACGACTCCTTGGCCTGCGCTCTGACTTCCCAGACATACGTCAGCGGGTCATTATTGGGGTCGGTTGCCACCACGCGTACCCGGTGCAGCGATCCGTTGATGGGAAACGACCGGCTGGTGGAATCACTCCCATCCACGAATACCTGTTCGATAACCGGAGCTACGTTTTTGGGCGACTGACCGGTCCATAACTTCTGCATCGTTTCGACCATGGCCGTTTCCCGCCCTGCTTCATCGAAGAAGCTAAACCACGTATGGGTACATTCCTCTTTTTGACCCCATAAAAAAACGTAGGACCCCAAACAGTTGGGAAGTTTGGCGCCAATGTAATTTTCATAATTCTCCCGGATGACCGCGCTTTTCTTCTGATCGTAGGGCTCAAGCGGCACTCTGGGCTCTTCCCAGGATGCCACCAAGCTCTCCCAGGGCCCGCGGCCACCAAACTCGGATATAATGTAAGGGCCGTTCCAGCCCTCCTCCATCAGACGTTTACGCAGGGTCGGTATACCCCCATAAATATTGACGGACAGCACCTCTACTTCGGGGCAGCGGTTTTTAATGAGCCAGATGAGCCGGGGCGATGTCAGACCAATAGCGGTTGTAACGGGGTGGTCGGGATCAAGTTCATGAATCATTTTTGCGATTCGGTTCACCTCATCATACACGCGAATATTCTTGGCTTTAAAGTGCCACTCATTGCCAACACACCACATCAATAAGGCCGGATGATGACGAAACTTCAGGACGGTCTTGCGTATACGTTCATACTGCCGGGCAATGGCTTCTTCATCATAATAATTGAACCCATCCAGTTCCCGCTCTATCCAGACACCCAACAAAACCGTCATGCCGAGCTTGTCGGCCTGGCCCAAAACCCGGTCGGCATCGCTATCATCCCAGATCCGGACGGAGTTGCCACCGCACTGTTTCAGCCGGTCAAATCGGCTGAAACCCGCTACTCCCTGTATAAAATACGGCTGTCCGTTCCTTAATAAAGAAGCGGCATTACCCGAATGGCTTATACTGGTCGCTCTGTTAGTCGACGAGATTGTTTGAGGCTTTTGTTTCGAATGATCACAACTACTAAAAACTAAACTAATAAGTATAAATAAACTACAAAGCTTATAACACATAATTAAAAAACATAATACTTAATAAACTAACCGATCAGGTTCACCAACAAATTAGACATAATTGATAATTGTCACGCCAAATTTTATTTTGGAGTACGTATTACAACAACTCAAAGCGTGGAAAAATCCAATTCAGGGTCTAGAGAATGCGCAATTAAGGGTAATTTATTTAACAATTAGTAACGATTGAATGACCAACTAGTAACATTTGAATAAATAAAGAGCAACTCATCTGAGGCTTGCCTCAACATTCCCTAGTTTTATATACCAAATGCTGCGCATACCAAAGATATATATTACAAGTTCTACCATATTATACAGTTAAAAATGTACTCTATCCACCAAAAAATAATAAAGTATTTTAATATCCCTAAAGAAGTTTTTCTGGCCCGGCTGTTGATTCTGATCAGCCTGGTTTTTCTGCTTTTTTTCACGTTTATTTTCTTTCAGCCTAAAAACCAGGGGTATTCGTGGCTTTTTATCCTATTAAGTATATCGGTTGTATTTAAGCTCCTCCGACTGCTGCACGAGTGGTATCACTGCTGGAACGTTATCCCTCCTACGCCACCGGTATCCACCCGAACCTGGACCGTAGATATTTTAACTACGTTTTGCAAAGGCGAGCCTTACGACATGATCCTGAACACCCTGAAAGCGGTTCAGGCGATTAAATACCCGCATACAACCTATTTGTGTGACGAAGCCGACGACCCTTACCTGCGCCAGGTTTGTCTGGAAATGGGCGTAAAACACGTTACCCGAACCATCAAGATCGACGCCAAGGCGGGCAACATTAACAATGCGCTGCAACAGGCTACCGGTGAAATCTGCGTGGTGCTGGACCCCGACCATATTCCCGTACCCGATTTTCTGGATCATGTACTCCCCTATTTTGAAGATCCGCAAATTGGCTTTGTCCAGTGTGTGCAGGCGTATTACAACCGCAAAGAAAGTCTGGTAGCCCTCGGAGCGGCTGAGCAAACGTATAGTTTCTATGGCCCCATGATGACCTGCATGGGTACTTATGGGACTGCTCAGGCCATTGGTGCCAATTGTACCTTCCGCCGGGCGGCTCTCGACTCCATTGGCGGTCATGCAGCGGGCCTTTCGGAAGACATGCACACGTCCATGCAGTTGCACGCCAAAGACTGGAAATCCGTTTACGTTCCTCTTCCCCTATCGTGTGGCCTGGTGCCCGCTACCCTGGCCGCTTATTACAAGCAGCAGTTAAAATGGGCAAGAGGTACGTTTGAGCTGCTGTTTACCACCTATCCAAAGTTGTTTAGCCGGTTGACCTGGCGGCAGCGGATTCACTACTTTACCATACCCCTGTATTACCTCATCGGGGTCATTCAGCTCATCGATCTGGCCATACCGATCTGTTCCCTAACCATGCAGCGACTTCCGCTGCGGCTGGACCTGGGTCTGTTTGCGGTTGCGTATGTTCCGTTGCTGGTGATCTCTTTCCTGATCCGGCAATACTCGCAGCGGTGGCTCACCGAGCGGCACGAGGTTGGTTTTCATATTATCGGGGGATTACTGACCAGTGGCACCTGGTTTATTTATGTGCTGGGCCTTATTTACACGCTGCTGCGTGTCGATGTTCCTTACCTGCCAACGCCGAAAAACGATCGACCCCGCAATAATTTCTTACTGTGTTTACCGAATATACTGGTTTGTGCTGCCACCCTGGGCGCTATTCTGTACAGCCTTTACTACTACGGAAACCTTAGCCTGGGTAACATCTATTTCCGGATGATGATTGCGTTCGCGCTGGTGAACGTGGCCATTCAGGGCATCAATGTCCTCATCGGGCAGGAAAGACTGCTGGCCTGGATAAAGAACTCTATTCAGCAAAGTTCCTTCCGCCAATCCTCGCGCTGGTCGCAGGGGGTTGCCCTCTGGCGAACTCGGTATGGGATTTACGGATGGCTCCGCTTACCAACGTTTCAGTTATACGGAACCCTGGTGATCCTGATTATTGTGCTGGTAAGCTTCACCTATGAAGGAACAATTGGCCTGCGCCCGGTCGATATCAAGCACGCGAATACCCAGCCGTTTTATTTCGGCGACGAATCGAACGCTCTTTATCAGCAGGTAACGGCCAAGTCACCCGACCTGGTTATCTATCCCCAGCATTTGGCCTGGTCGCCAACGGCGGGGTCGTCCATTGCCCGGCCAAAATGGAGAGCGCAACAGAATGAGCTTCCGCTGCTTTACCTGGAGCCAGCCTTGACGGTCACGGATTCCACGATGGCTGTTGGTGTCTTTTTATCGGGCATATTGCACGGGCAGTACGATCAGGCACTCACTCGATTTATACAGAAGGTCATACAGTACGACCGGCCGGTACTGGTTTCGTTCGCGCCCTACTTCGATGATGTTTCTCAGCCCTGGGGCACCCAGCGGGAAAAAGACCTGGTCAACTACCGCGAGGCTTTTCAGTATCTGGCACGCTTCTGTCAATTGAACAAGGTTACCAATATAACCTGGGTTTGGTGTCCTACGCAGGAAAACACCATCTCCACGTTCTATCCAGGCAAAGACAATATCGACTGGATTGGTCTGAAAATCATCAACGACCCGATTAAATCCAGCGAAAAAGAGAGCCATTCCTTTGCCACGCTGTATCAGCCTTTTCAGCAAGCCATCAGCGGACATCCTTCGGCGAGTATCCAGGAAAAGCCTATTTTAATTACCCGGCTGGAAACCGCTGTGCCTAACGAGCAAACGGACTGGGAACGAAACGCCCTGAACAGCATGTACGAACGGTTCCCCGAAATAAAAGGTGTTGTGCTGAGTAATAACAGCTTTAAAACGGCGCCAACTACCCGGCTCCTACCCGTCGATTAGCGAAATCACCGAACGGTTACCAACGTCAGTTCCCTCCCGCAGGAAACGCACGCAGACGTCAGACAGATTGACGATCTGCCGGGCCACCGGTTCGGTCCTAACCCGACTGCATTCCGGCGGGTAACCGTTGTCAGGCCGAACCGGTGGCAAGACCCGGCAAATTGTTTACTGCTCCCTCGACGGGCACGATGATGCCAGCCAGCTACCCCATATCTTTTTCACTATCAGGTGCAGCTCTTTGTAAGAGGTCGGCTTTTGGATATAGTCGGTTGCGCCAATAGCCTGGCAGCGGCTGCTGTCTGCGGGGTCCGACGAACTGGTAAACACAACAATGGGCAAAGCGGCATAGCGGGTAAGCGAACGCACGTCCTGTATGACTTCGAAGCCGTTTTTCAGGGGCATATTTAAATCGATCAGCAGGAAAGCGGGGAGTTCGGGCAGGGCATCAAGTTTAGCGACCACCTGCGAACTGTCGTAGATGGGAATTACCCGATCGGTAGGATAGCAGTCTTTCAGGACACTAGTCAGTAAATAAAAATCTTCGGCATCGTCGTCAACCATGATAACTAACGGATGCTTCACTTCTTTTTCCGGATAATTCTTCTCTGGATTTAAGGTACTACTTGGTTCAATAACAGCCATTTTCAACGTGAGGTGAGTATTTAACCGCTATTAGATTTTGTTGAGGGATTTTGTTTAAAAAAAATTGTTCAAATGGTCATTTTTTTGACTGTAACCCCCAACCTTAGCCTACTCTTACGGCCAACTAAAGCAATAAGCGGCTACGTTATTGAACCCGAAATAACTGAACGCCCAACACCGGGCGCCCATCGACCGTAACGCCCTGTACCACGACGCGCAGTGTGCGCACCACGTCAGACAGCGGGAACCGTAGCTGGGTATGGCCCTGGCTGTCGGTTTGCATCAATGGTTTCCAGTACAGCACATCCCGGTTATCGACAGCGCCAGAAGCAGGGCTGGCGGGTACCTCCGCATCGTAGCGGGGCACATAGAACTCGCGCTGTACCGACGGGTAGCCAATAAACTGAATTGGTGTCATCCCCCCCCGGGGTTTCTCGCTCCCCTGCATGGACCGGTGGCTTTTGGTGTAAAAGGCAATGACGCCGTTTCCCCCTCTGGCTCCGTATGTACCCGTCGTAATAGCACTTTTCAGCACTTCGATCCGCTCAATATCGGTTGGGCTGAAGAAAAACAGAGCCGTTCCATCAGGGTCTTCAATGGGCATACCATCCATTAAATACAAAGGCTGCATACCGCTTTTGAAACTACTCACCCCCCGAATAAATACCTTATAACTACGCGGTACAGCAGCTCCTTCCCGGGTGACTGTCACGCCCGTCAATCGTCCCTGGATCATCTCGTATAGATTCTGGTAGGATGATGATTTCTCATCGACCAACAGAACAGCATCAGCCTCATTATGCAAACTACGCTGTTGGATATCCCCGGGCCTTTTATCGAATTTTTGCGCTCGAACGGTCACCTCTTTCAGCACCTTTGCCGTTTTGTCGCGGTACAACTCAGCATTGGCTTCCTGCCGAATACGGGCCGCTTCCAGTTGAGCCCGCAACGTCGATCCGTTTGGTGCAACCGGTAGCTTGCCAGACTCCCACAACGTACCCGGCCCTTCCTGAACCAGAAAAGCGTCTTTGGCCGATATGTTTTTTAACTGGCGATCGGTGATTTGCGTCAGTAGCCGTACCGTGTCGGCAATGGCCAGCCCCGCCAGCCGGAAGCGCCCCTGCTCGTCAGTACCCGCCGATTTTATGGACGACTGACCGGCTATCGGCGCTATGATAAACTGCGCGCCGGGTATAGGCTGATTCTTCGAATTGACAATACGGCCCGTGAGCGATACACCACCGAGTCGCTCTGTTTCGGATGTGCCGGTTACCCGTCGCCAGCCCTGCGTCAGCAGCAGGTTATCCAAGGCTTGCTGGGTTTCGGCCGTGTGATTCACAACGTATTGATTAGGTTTTTCGATGCGTCCCCGAAGCTCTCCCGTTAGCAGCAAGTGCGCGGTCACGGACGCGTCGGCGGTATCATCCGGCACCTGGCTGGCATCGGTGATCGACGCGGATAAAGCGGCCAGTGCCGGTGATCCCTTATCGGTCAGATTAATACTCAGGATGGCCTGCTCGCGGGGCTGATACCGGTTTTTGTTTACGCCCATCCGCACATCCACCGGTGCTGTGTATTCGGGCACAAAAATCAATCGCTCGGCTTGCGGTTTGGCAATGGCATCGTACAGGGTAACCTGCGCCAGGCCGGGCAGCCAGCTCAGCATGGGCAGGCTTACCTTCGCCACCCCATTTTGCAGAAGAATTTTTCGCTGATCGACCACCCGACCGTGCTGCTGAATCAGGACATATACCGAGTCGCTAACGGTCCGGTTAGCATTCATGATGGTCAGGGCCAGGCGGGTAGTATCACTGATCGCATCGGCCGAAAGCAGCAGGCCCTCCGGTTCGGGTTTGGGTAATGGAACATGGTACGCCTGGTTATTATACGTCAGGTCGGCGTAATAAGTACGCTGCGGCTTTGGCTCCATCGACAGACTGCCCATTCCCTGCTGATTGGTTCTGAACCGAACAACTTCAGCACCCAGGTCGTCGACAATGTGCCCTTCGATGGGCAGGCCATGCCCATTAGGCTGGACGATCTTTACGCCCAGACGCGCTGGTAAACCCGAAATCCAGCGCCCTCCTTCCGGCAACACTTGAACGTCTACCGGCGCATGAACCGAATCCTGACGTATGGATGTCGTGTTGCGAAACAGATTATAGATCGCCACCGACCGCTCGAATGCCGGGCGTCGCTGGGCATCATCGTCATCGGTATAGGCGCGCAGGCGATAGGTGCCCGTCAGGAGCGTGTCCGACAGCCGAAAATTGCCTTCGCCCCGTCCATCAACGATTCGTACCCACTGGTGCTGTACGAGCTTGCCGGTTGATGAAAGCAGATCGACACGCATGGCCGTTTCGCCACGGGTACGCTGGTAACTGGCCGCATCGAGAAAGTACGTACTCATCCAGAGCCGATCCCCCGTGGCATAAACCGGTTTGTCGATGTGAACGAATAAACTGGGAGACAGCCACTTGAATCGCTCATTGAAGTTCGTTGTGATGCGTTCCAGGCGGGCGTCGGGTGGGGCGAGTTTTCCCTGAGTAACCAACGGGCCATTAGTCGATGGCTCCTTTTCAGCACCTCCGGGTCTCCAGTCGGCGGGTAACATAGTCGATAGCCGGTCATTCCCCATCGAACCTTTCGCTTCCATCCCTTCCGGCATCGTTATAGCGCCGTCGACGGTCATTTGCAGGTGACCCTTAGGCAGTTTCATCTCCGTATAAGCAAAACGGGCATCGGGATAAGGCGAGAAACCCGAGACCGCATTCGTGTAGAACACGATCAGTTTCATGGGCGAAACCAGCTGGCGTTCGGTTGGTAACTGACCGGGCAGAATCAACGTGGATACCTTGACAGGAATCAGACGTTTGTAATCGTTTACCGCAGCAGCCAGCGTAATGGATCGGCTTTCGAGGGAGATTGGCTTAGAGGCATCTTCCTGATAAACCAGAAAGCCCGCCTGACCGTACGTATTATCGATCAGACTGGCCATCAGGTGCCGAATTGAGCCTTTGTAAGCCAGTAGCCGATTACGCTGAAACCGGTTGGCCTGCCGTTCGTTCTCGGGTTTTAGTTCTTCAAAACGAGCGGAACCCGCCGAATAAACTTCTCCGGAGGCCGTCGCATCGAAATGCTGCAGCGCATAGATCAGTCGATAGCCCAGGGCCTGGTTATCGACAATCAAAGGCTCGGTAGCCGTCGCCAACAGATGACCTTTATCTTCTCTAAACCGAAGTACTTCGCTGTTGACCAGCAGACACTGCCCGCCGAAAGGCTCGCCAAAGAGTTGCTTTTTAAACTGACGCAGGTGCCGCTCCCAGCTTTTTGGATTGCCCCGAACGGTTACTGCATCCAGGGTTTGTTCACTGGGTTTCAGACGGAAATTCGCCTGCTTCGGTGTCGCATTATCGAATCGAAGCGTTTGCGTAGCCGCCTGATAACCAACAAACGAAGCCGCTATTTCGACGGTCCCCAGCGGAATAGCGGCCAGCGTGTAAAAGCCTTTTTCGTCGGTGATGGCACCCCGTGTTGATCCATTTACGTAGACGTTGGCAAACGGCATGGGCTTGTCCGTCGTGGCATCGGTAACGTAGCCGGTCAGTACGGCTGTCGTTTGTCCGGGAGCCAGCCCGGACAAACCCAAGAGTAGAACAACGGTTATCCAGCCGATGACGAACGAGCAGCGCATAGTCAGTACATTACACGCTATAAAAAGGCCCCGTTATATAATTATACCTATGGCAGCAACAGGCAATCGTCTGTGTACCACGGCCCATATTTCACCGTTGGTCAAAGTAATTCGTTTGCTGAATGATGTTTTGCTGAATTGTCCGGCGGACGTCTGGTTGTAAAACGTCTTTCTGTTGAATCACGGGGTTTTACGAACAGGTCAGCCCGGGTACGTTAAGGCAGAGCCAAACCAGGGATCAAAACAAGGCTGCATAGGCTTTGGGCATGGCCGTCAGGGGCTTAATGCGAATATCCCGGTAAAATACTTCGGCAGCTTCACTTTGTAACTGGATCTTACCCCGTCGCATGGGCACGTCCTGCCCATCGGGTTTGGTATAACGTGAATCTTTGAGCACCATCACCACATGGCCATTGACGATATGGAGGCTCTTTCCCTCGAAGCAAATCAGTTCCAGCGTCGTCCACTCCCCCGCCGGACTTTCGTAATTGGCCGACCGCATGCAAAAGGAGTCACCCCCTTTTTTAAAGGCTCCGAAGGGTTGCTTTTCATCGGCCACCCGGTTCATCACACCTTCGGACTGGAACGAACGGATATCGATGGCTGAGTTCGCCTGACACCAGAAGTCGCCCATGTGCCCTTCCATGATCTGAAACTCCTGCGAAAGCATCCACGAACGCCAGTATTCAGCACCGGCCTCGCCGATGGAATGATAAAGAATGCCCGAATCGCGCAGTTTAGTTATTCGGGGTTCGTATTTCTGAGTACCCCATTTCACTTGCAGCTTGAGGTGATAATTTTCATATTCCCGGCGGGTGAACAGGCAGCCATATTTCTCCCCGCTGACCCGCAAAATCGGGCCACCCGGCTCTGTCAATACGGAAAAAACATGGGTAGTATCTTTATTATAGCCAATCGGTTGGATAGGGGCACCCGATGCATCTTTTGGTATATTTCCATTATAGTCGGACTTATGGGAATAGCTTAAATAGTTTTCCCATTGGGTCAGGTCTTTGTCTAGAAGAGAGACCCATTCATCGGGTTTTTGTTGTACCGGAAGAAAACTGGTGACCAACAGGCAGACGATTAGCAAAGCCGGGTATTTCATGAGCATCGTATTTTGGCAGGAAGATGAATTGGATGGCAGCAAAACTACGGCAGTCGGGATGCTGACAACTTGTATAAATCCATCTTTTATTGGTAGGTTTATCACTCCGCAAAAAGCCTATGAAACGCTATATCCTCCATACCCCTTTTAACATCTACCACTTCGAAGCAACGAGCTGGATGCATGCGGTCCATAAGCATACTTACTTCGAGATTATTTTTATCCTGAAGGGGCACGGCATTCACAACATCAATGGCAATACATTCGACTACAGGGAGGGCGATGTGTTTCTGCTGGGACCGGAGGATTACCACAATTTTGTCATTCAGGCGGTAACCGAGTTCTGCTTTATCCGCTTCAATGAATCGATCCATCAGCAGTCCGCAGGCGACAAAGACACCCCCTGGCAACCGATCATCAAAACGTTACTAACCACAGCTTCCCAGAGTCGGGGGACCCTAGTGGCCGACAAGCAGGAGAAGCAGAAACTACACCATCTGCTCCGGGTGCTGGAAGACGAATATGAACGGGAGGAGTCGCCCTATTTCGCCATTATACGAGACAGCCTGTTACGCAGTATGCTTATGATCCTGGCCCGAAACCTATTTGGTCAGACCCTCACCAGCCCCCAGGCAACCGACTCGATAGAAGCCATCCTGATGTACATTCGGCAACATATCTATCAGCCCGGTAAGCTTACCATTGACCACCTCGCAGATAGGTTCCATTATGCCCCCGCCTATATCAGCCTGTTTTTCAAAAAGCAGACGGGCGAATCGCTGAAGCAGTACATCATCAAACATAAGATCAAACTTATTGAAGCCCGGTTGCTGTATAGTCCGCTAACCCTGGCCCAGATTGCCGACGAATTTGGCTATACGGATGAAAGTCATCTCTGCAAACAGTTCAGGAAATATACGGGGAGTACACCCAGTGCTTTCCGCAAACGGACCTGACAGCGGAGTCGGTCCGGTCTCGTTCTGTCGACAAATCCGAACAGTTCGTAAACGGAAGTGTTTTCAAGCTTGGTGTCCGTTTGTAAGGCACGGCTCAGATTTCACTAAATGAAAGAATAATGGTAACATTGACGTGGCATACACAACGTCGATAGCAGCCGTTAGTAACCAGACAAATCAGCCCTAACCAGGCCAACACATGACTAAACAGCGAATATTTTTTACAGGGGGATCGGGAAAGGCAGGCAAGCACGTCATCCCCTACCTTCTCGACCAGGGGCACAGCGTGATGAATGTTGACCTGACGCCTTTACAGCACCCAGGGGTCAACAATCTGATAGCGGATATTACGGATTCCGGGCAGATCTTTAACGCCATGAGCTCATATGCCGGGTTAGATGAACTGGAGCCCGGCAATGGCGTACCAAAATTCGATGCGGTCGTTCATTTTGCTGCCATACCCAGAATCCTGATCAAACCAGACAATGAAACGTTTCGGGTCAATACCATAGGCACCTACAACGTGATCGAAGCCGCGGTTAAGCTGGGCATTCGCAAGATTATTATCGCTTCCTCAGAGACCACCTACGGAATCTGTTTTTCCGATGGCCAAACCAACCCCAACTCATTGCCCCTGGAAGAGGATTACGACGTTGACCCCATGGATAGCTACGGCCTGTCGAAAGTGGTCAATGAAAAAACGGCCCGGAGCTTCCAGCGACGATCGGGCGTTGACATATACGCCCTTCGTATCGGCAATGTGATCGAACCGCACGAATACGCCGAGCTATTTCCCTATTATTTCAAGCACCCGGAAGTGCGACGCCGGAATGCCTTCTGCTATATCGATGCCCGGGATCTGGGCCAGATCGTAGATCTGTGTTTGCAGAAAGACGGCCTTGGCTATCAGGTCTTCAATGCCGGAAATGACCAGAACGGCGCCGTTATTCCCACCAAAGAGCTGGCGGCAACGTTCTTCCCCAATGTGCCCATCACCCGCGAATTAGGCGAGCATGAAGCCTTGTTCTCCAATCGTAAAATTCGGGAAGTGCTGGGCTTCAACGAACAGCACAACTGGCAGAAATATGTGAAGTGGGAGTCGTAAGGCTGCCGTCATTTTTTGGCCATTCTGCCCGGTAGCGTCGGGCAGAATGTAGCCATTTCAATAGGTATGGCCTTCTTTGCCAATTGACTTATTTTTTTCACTCCACTTTTATATGAACCGCAACGGACCCGTCATACTCATTGAAGATGATGCTGATGATCAATTTTTATTTGAGCAAGTCTTCACAAGATTGAATTATAAAAATGAAGTCAAGTACTTCCCGGACGGGCAGGAAGCCCTTGATTATTTATTATCCACGACGGAGCTACCTTTCCTCATCCTCTCTGATATCAACATGCCCCGCCTGAACGGCATTGAGCTCCGGGAGAAGCTGCACCGGGATGCTGCTTTACAACTCAAGTGCATCCCCTATTTATTTTTCTCTACGGCCGCCACCCAGGAAATGGTCATCAATGCCTACAGCCTGTCGGTTCAGGGATTTTTCCTCAAACAAAGCTCGCTGAATGAGCTGGAGAAGACTATCTTCTTTATTATGGAATACTGGCAACGGTGCGCAGCCCCCAACAATTTTTAGATCCCACACCCGCCTGCGGATCATAACCAGCCTGACGGCTGTAGTAGCCATAGAAAGTGGGAACCGTTTACCGTTATTGACTCTTCAGAAACTCCGTCGGGTTGCTCCGGGCGGCCTTCAACGTCTGCGAGCCGATCAGCAGGAAGGCGATCAGTAATACCGCCAGCAAACCGACCAGTAACTCGGCGACCTGCATGGGTGTGTGATATGGAAAATTGGTCAGCACATACTTTTCGAAGAAAAGGTAAGTGACGGGTAGCGCGATAAGTGCCGACAGCGACAGCAATATGAGAAAACTGCGGCTTAACAAATAGATAAGGTTGACCGAACTGGCGCCCATCACTTTGCGGATGCTGATTTCCTTGAGCCGGGTTTCGGTCGTGAACACCACCATGCCAAAGAGTCCCATCGATGCAATCGAGATGGCGAGGAATGACAGGAAACCGATGATCTTGATCATGGCAGAAAATTCGCTGTAAGCCTCTTCGATAGATTCGTCATAAAATTGAGCCTGAAAAGGGTGAATCCGATCTATTTTTTTCCAGGCAGACTCGATTTTGGCCCTCGTTGCCAGCATGTCGGTGCTCTGTAATTTGGCATTGATAACGGCCCTGTCTCCGGGTATCCAGGGCATAAACGCTACCGGCCCAACGAGGTTATCGACCTTTCCGTAGTGAAAATCTTTCATGACGCCAACAATGGTCATCTTACCTGATCCATGGAAACTACTGAAAGTGATCTCCTGCCCGATGGCTTTTTCGGGATGGTTGGTCCCTATGTTAAATCGCTTTAAAACTTGCTGGTTAACGATCACCTCCCTGACGGCGTCAGCGGTGGAGGGCCGTGACCTGAAATTTCCGCCGGCAATGAGCTTGTAGCCATGCAGCGGCATGTAGTTTTCATCGACATGGTTGGTCAGCACCAGGGTGGAATCGCGCGAATCCCTGTACTTCATATAGCCACCCCAGGCATTCCCGACGCTGGTAACGATCAGCGACCGGGATAAGGCGGTTACTTCCGGCATCCCGCTCAGTTCCTGAAGGAATGCATCGGGCTTATTGCCCTGCATATTGATGTTCAGAATGTTATCCGTATTGAATCCCAGATCGAAGGCCAGTATGTTTTTATACTGCACATAGCCGACCGCCGTTGTTGTCATGAAGATCAGGGTGAACGTATATTGGATAACCACCAGCGCATGCCGGAGAGTTACGCGTTTGTATCCGTTTCCCGCCCGAAATGTCGTACCACCGGCATTCCGGGCGGCCACATTTCTAAGCGCACCGATCGCGCTGACCTTTGAAAAGAATAGAGCAGGCACGAAACCGGCAATAACCCCTACAGTTATCGAAAAAACGATGAAGGCGATAACCATAGTCGGGGTAAGTTCGAGCTTCACCGTGCGTTGCATCTCCGGAGCCAGGTTTATCAGCTGGGGCCGCAGGACGAGAAAGATGAAGTAGGAAAGCACAAGGGCTGCCAGTGAGATCATGATCGCTTCGACCAGGAACTGTTGCCATACCTGCCCCTTTCCGGCACCGATCGCTTTGCGAAGGCCAATTTCCTTGAACCGACGCATGGCGCGGGCCATCGATAGGTTGGTATAGTTAAAACAGGCCGACAAGATCACAACGAAGGCAAGCCCACCCAGTATCCAGAGCACAATTGGCGGCATGTGAGGGCCCACGGAGCCCGGTCCCCCTTCGGAGCGACGCAGGCTCTCCCCAACCACAATATTATGTAAGGGAAGTAGCTCAAGCTGGATCGTCGTTTTGTCTTCGGCGCGATTTTCCTCTTTTGCAATAGCGTCGAGCTGCGACTGGATGGACGCCACGTCGACCGTTGACGGCAGCCGCAGATACACGGCGTTCGACGACATGTTTGTCCATTTGTCGAAGCTGTTATTGCTCCTGTTGAGTTGCTCGGCCGTCGACAGCGATACCAACGCTTCGAAGCTGATATGCGAAAAGAAAGGGACGTCCTTCATAACACCCGTTACCCGGTAGTTAAGGGTGTCGAATTTGATCGCTTTGCCGAGCGCCGATTCGTTGCCGAAGAGCTTTTTGGCGGCCGTCTCCGTGAGAACGATCGAGTAAGGATCTTTCAGGGCTGTGTCGGGATTGCCTTCCAGCATTGGAAAGGTAAAGACCCTGAATAAAGACGGGTCGGCCCAGAAGCCTTTGACAGGAAGAAGCTTGTCGCCAACCATCGCGTCCTGCGAAAAGTCGTTGCGCATAATGGCGACTTCCGTACCCGCGTACCGGTCAATACCGGTCACTTTTTGCCGGATAAGCTTTCCCGCCTTTAGGGATGTGGTGCCATATTTATCACCCGACCTGGCGCGGCCGGGCCCAACTTGACTTTGTTCACGATTGGTAGTCAGGACGCTGGTGATTCGATAAATCCTCTCCCCGTTTTCGTGGAACCTATCGTACGAATACAGGTCGAGTACGAACGCGATCAGCAGTAACCCAACGGACATGCTGATGGCCAGGCCAACGATATTGATGAAGGAGAACAGCTTGTTGCGCATCAGGTTGCGGGCTGTTGTTTTAATGTAGCTTCCGATCATGGTCCGGCTAAAAAAGATTGAAGCAGGGAAAAATCTCTACCAGGTGCTTTATCCAATCATTTTTCAGCGAAACGCAAATTGAAACGCGCATCACTGCCTGATCGGGAAAGTATGTGGATTGATTGTCCAAATCTAGTGCCAGCGAATCGGGATGCGTAAATCAGGCCATACAGGGCGTTGTTCACTATTGCTACGGAATTGATTGTCCAAAATCGGACAGTCTTCAGTCTGAAAACGGACACCTTCCTTCAACTACAGATCCCTCACGATCACAACTCTTGCTCCTGTTCGGCCAAAAGCTTATCGTAGAGGTTCCGGGCATAGTCCCGAGCCCGTTTGATCCGCATTTTGACCGCGCTGGGTGTTAAATCGTGCCGTAAAGCAATATCGTTAATGGCTGTGCCCTCTTCATATTTGGCCAGGAGTAGATCCCGATGATGCGTAGGCAATTGCGTGAGCACGCGTTCAAACATCTGAAAGCAGCTTTCGTCCGTTGTACCCCCCCAATCTTGAATGAACAGAGATTCGTTCAGGTAATTGCCCCACCACAGCTTAATCTGATTTTGTTTTCGAATCTGGTCAATGCAATAATTGGCCGTGACGGCGTAGAGCCAGGTTGTAAACTGCGACTGTCCTTTGTAGCTGTTCAGTTTTCGGGCCAGACGAACGAAGATCTCCTGCGCAAAATCTTCAGCATCATCCGTGTTACCGGTAAAACACAGACATTTCAAAAATACGCGATGGCGGTGACGCGTATAGAGTTGGGCAAAAAATTGATCACAACCTGTAATGAGGTATTGATCAACCAGCTCCTGGTCGGAAAGATGAGTCATTAAACGATTTATAGGACGGTGGGTACCAACTCCATGAAGTTTTCGTGCCGTTATGATCAAATTAACGGGGCGACCTAGCGGTAGAATTGATGGCGGTTCACGCATCAAAGGCTTACCAACGGCAACTTAATTACTTCAACGAATTAGAGCAGACAACGAATAATCGAACACAAGGCGACAGGGCTATCAACTCGTCATCCTGGCCGTTTATCTAGTTTGTCCAAAGCAAATTTGCTCATCTTTTTCGATACTCTCCAGCCTGTTTCCCGGCAGAATACTCAATATTAAACGAATAGTGTATTTTTTATAATCAATGACCGGATTACTGGCCCCACTAATTATCCTTCATTTCAATCTGGGTTCGCGCCTATTCGTACTGGCCTATTTCCGATAAGTAGTAAAGTAAAATTATGTTCGATGATCTACTTAAAATAATTAACTATCAGACAAAGCAGATGAAGGCTGCGGCCAACGTTACTATAACGTAAGCAACTCATTTAAGGCCCGATACAGGGCGTCAATTTCGACCACCAGGCCTTTGGCCTGTACGCGCTTCACGAGTTGTGCCGGTTTTTGCCGGATTTGTTTCTCAAACTGTTTACGGGGTTCCTGTTCCAATTGATTACAAAAAGACACCAGTAAGGGCAATCTCTCGCAAAGACGACTACAGGCGCCGGAAGGCAACTGATAATAGTCGGCTATCTTTTCAATTTCACTTAGCTGCCATAGCCGGGGATTCTTCAATCGGTGGCGTGTACTGTTGAGGGTCAGGCCAAGAACTGGACTGAGCGAACCGACCGATTTAGTATCTCTTTCGATACAATTCAGCACAACTTTATACAGGTTGTGAAATGAGTTCAGGGCTTCGATCAATGGATGAAGTACATGCATAATGGCCATTTTTGAGGAATGTCAATAGCCCGGCGTTTTGCCGGTCGGGCAGACTTACTGTATAAATACCCCGTACAAATCCAATGATAACAATACATTCATCGGGGAGCATGGCAGACGGAAGTAAACGGAATCGCCTATAGGGAGCGATTCCGTCTGGTTCTCTGGTGCAGCCGGTGGTTCATCTTAGTTGTGTAACCAGATTTTCTGCGTCAGCACCTCATTGGTAGCCGCCCGCTCCAGCGATAATAACAAGTACGGTGACGACCCGTCCGGCACGGTAATCGCCCGGCCAGTCAGGTTCATTACTTTATCTGTCAGCCTTTTTTGCTCTACACCCGTCATACCACTTAGCCGGACAGTAACTGTTTCTTCTGGAGCAAATCCTTTCAGAAAGAGTCGAAATACCCCACCAGATGCTGGATTGGGGTAGGCGATTAACTGAATCTGTAGCTGTTCGTCGGCCACTTTCCCTAAAGCCGATGCGTCCTGCAAAACGGATAATGCCACGGGCGCACTCTCTGCTGCCAGATAATCAGCTCCTGTCTCATCCGACATATAACTTCTAAAATCTCCACCGCGCATGCCTTCCTGAGCTGAATTGGGATCACTGGCATTATTGAATAACCGAACCTGATCAACAAAACCAGTGGGAAGCGCAAAATCGAACAACAGCACTTGTTCTCCCGCCACAAGGTTCACCGTTCCTCCGCCCGTGGTAATGCCATGAAACAGCGAACCAGGTGCAGCCGCCGGCTGAGTCACAATCGAATTGTCTGACCAGGTACCTCCTACCGTGCTTCTGACCGCCAGTGGATTTTTAGACTGGCTGGCCGGCAATACGACCGATACCTGCGAAGGTCCCCAGGTAAAATTCCGGGCTGAAAAGTTCGGCGTAGCCAAGACTTCATACCGGTTTTGCTCCGGATTAAAGACCATCCGTACTGCAACTTTGGGCTGAGCCTTTATCTCCAAACAAAACCCTAGACTGAATAGAACAAGGTATAGTGCTTTCATAAGTTTTATGGTGTTTGTACCTACCGGATCCGAACTATCTGAATGGGCGCACATTGTGGTAAGCAACCACCACAAAGTGTTAGCGAGTAAGCTGATGATACCGCCAAACAACTTGCCGATACCTGACTCAACGTGTTTGTGCCATTGGCCACCAAACCGGTAATACTCGAATCATCCGTATAGGTCAGTGCATACGCTTTATAATCGCCGGCAGGCAGCGCCGTTGTTAGGAATGAAGCCGTTGAACTGACAGTAACCAGTTTACCACTGGCATCGGTCAGAATATAGGTGGTTTTTACACCCACTCCGCTGCTTCCTCCTGTCGACTGCAGCGTAATGACATCCCCTACCTGATAATCGCAGGCAGGAACAGGGGGTACACAGGCCTTAAACACCAGCGCGTCCGACCAGTCCATGCAGGATGCCGATACGCTGCTGAGCGAATTACCCACCGAGAGGTTACTGACTGTACCATCGTAGGTTAATCCCAATGCCATGTACGTAGCCGTACCTGTCAGACCGGTAAAACTTGGTGTGGTACTCACCTGCAAAATCGTACCCGTATTACTTGCCAGTACATATCGCGTGTTGGTAGTACCACCCGTACTACCGCCCGCACTTGTCAACATGACGGTTGATGTTGTGTAATCGCAAACAGAGATGGATAACGGACACCCATATACGTTTACCGGCAAACCGGATGCTGTACCGGGGCACAAATCGACTGAATCATCCACGCCATCCAGGTCGGCGTCGGCAACCTGCCAACGGGTCAGTAGCGAACCAGTCGGCCCGGCAGCTGGTGTCATCGCCAGACATGGACTTAAGGTCAGGCAAAAGCCGATACCAAGGCCCAATATCCAGGAACAAAGTTGTTTCGTATACATAGACCTACTTACTTAAGGTGGGAGCCGTTAAATTACAGTTGGTACAAACGGTGCCGGTATTGGCATAATTCTGTATGTACAGATTACTGTTTCCTGAAATATCATTTGCTGAATACATGGTATTGGAGAAATCGCCCCCCAACATACCCGGAGCACTCGAATCAGGATCTGTCCCATTCACGAACAAGCGTAAACCAGGCACACAGATGCCCCCTGGCAGCGTGAACGAAAACAGAAGTAATTCTTCATTTATAGTCAGATTTACCTTAAGGCCCGTAGTACCAACGGCATGAAAATCAGATGACTGCACATCGAATACATCCGAATTATCGGTCCAGCCACCAGCGGCTGCGCTCGTCACATTAAAGGCAACATTGGTCAGTGACGCGGGCGTTACAACCGTTACCTGAGCACTTCCCCAGTTGTATTGCGATTGGGTGAAGTTAGGGCGGGCATACACTTCATAGCGAGCCTGAGTCAGATTATACCGGATGGTGTAATCAACTGTCTGGGCTATACCCATCAGGGCAGAACTCATCAAACAGAGAACAAGTAGTACTTTTTTCATTGTAGTAAGCACAAAAAAGTTAACAGATAAAAGGGCGCAGCCAGGAGCTGCGCCCCGGTTTTACGTTATGGGATTTGCTCCAGCATAAAGTCGAAGTTGTACAATTGACCACTGTTCATTTGAGTCGTGGTCTGGTAGTTGGTAATCACATTGGTAAAGATCAGTGAGGTATCATTGGTTGTACCCTGATACTTGACTTTACCATCCATGTTGACATCACCGAAGTAATAGCCCAGCGCATTGTCGTAGTTATACAATGGGTTCGGATTAGTCGGCTGAGCAGCAATTACCTCAGAGAATATGGTAATCAGGTCATTATTAGCTCCCTGATACTTGACCTTTCCGTTGTGGTTGGCATCACCCGCCCATAGAGCTTGTTTACCATTCACTGTGATCTGCTCCCACCCGTCATAGTTGAATGCATTAATAACAGTGTTGTAAAGTTGCGAAGCAGTCATTGTCGTAAAGTCAACAATCGTGCCAGTTAGTGACAACGGAATGGCGGTGGCCGTCATGGCACCCAGGTGATTACGGTGTTTAACACTCACGTAGAAACTACTTCCCGACAAACCACTGAAACTCAAAGGGGATACCCCATCGCTGGCCAGCACGACATCGCCATCTCGCTGCACCAGCGCCGAGCGGGTGGCTACTACCGCTGACAGGTTGGCGGGGTTACGAAGTTCGACAAAGACCCAGTCCACGACCGCATCTCCCGTGCCAATATTGAGACCCGTCACACTAGCTGGCATGGTCTCTCCCCCACCCCCATTCACGTGGGTGAAGCGAGCCCCGCCAATAGCCGTGTAGGGTTCGAGCAGCGGCAGGAATTTCTTGCTCCGCAGGTCATCCCGCATCAGGCTACTCGTGTTATTTACCAGGGCACCCTGCAGCAGTACTTTCAATTTCAGCACGACAACCGGAGTTGCCGGTGCCTGCACCAGAATACTCACGGTGGCCACGTCACACTTGTTGGCCGAGTTGCACACCGCATAGGTGAAGCTGGCCGGACCCGTGTAGCCCGGTGCCGGGGTGTAGGTATAAGACCCCGTCGGACTCATCACCACCGTGCCACTGCTGGGCTGGCCCGTCGTGTAGGTCAGCGGCAAGCCCTGCGGATCACTGTCGTTGCTGGCCACCGTGCCCGTCTTGGCGGTATTCACCAGCGTGATCAGGGCGTCATCTACCGCCACCGGGGCCAGGGTGGTGTTGGCCGGGGGCGTGGGTTGTACGTTCACACTCACCAGCGCCGTCGTGCACAAGGCCGGGGTGGCTTTGTCGCAGACCTGATAGGGGAAGCTCACCACCCCGGTGAAGTTGGCCGGGGGCGTGTAGGTCACCGTTCCGTTGGCATTCACCACGGCCGTGCCCGCACTGGGTTGAGACACCAGGGTTGGGGTGTTGAGTTGGCCGTTGAGGGTGGTCGCCGAATCGGGGTCGGTATCGTTGGCCAGTACGGCGACGGTTACCGGCGTTCCGGCGGTAGTCTGGGTGGCGTCGTTATTGGCTACTGGCGGATTGTTGCCGATGGGCGACGGATCAGGCAGTACGTTGATGGTCACGCAGGTAGAAGCACTTACCCCCAGCGTACTGGTAGCGGTGTAGCAGAAGGTCACTACGCCCGTAAAGCCTGTGGGGGGCGTGTAGGTGTAAGAGCCCGTGGGAGTCATCGTCACCGTTCCGGCAGTGGGTTGCGTGGTTACCGAAGCTGTCAGCGGATTACCAGCCGGATCGGTATCATTCGTCAGTACGTTGCCCGATACCGGCGTATTTATTTTCGTATTGGCAATATCCGGCGTAACAACTATAGCGGGGGCAACCACCTGTATCGACGTGCTGCCCGCCGTGGCGACCGGTTTGGTACAACCCAGCGGCAGCGAGCTGTTCGACGAGATAAACGTCACAATGTAATTGCCTGCCTGCGTGAAGGTCAGCGTAGCCGAGCTACCCGTTCCACTCACGCTCGATACGCCCGTGGTGGGGTACACTTTCCAGGTCATGGTGCCGGGTATACCGCCAATGGCGTTGAAGGTCGTGGTGGTTCCTACCTGGGTCGTTTGCAGACCGGCGGCATTGATTACGCTAATCGGTGATGGTGCGGCACAGGGGTTGAGACCCACCGAAATGAGGCCCGAACTTACTTTCTGTACTGGCGTACAGGTCAGGTCACCGGCGTTGGTCATAGTGTACACAATGCGGTAGAGGCCTTCCTGACTGAAGGTAATGGACGGCGTAATGGCGCCAGAACCGGTATTGGGCGAAGCTCCCGTGGCCGGAATGATCTGCCACTGTACATTATTGTATGGCTGACCACCCACCAGCGTGAAGCTGCCCGTGCCACCGATGACGATGGCCGCCGTTGATGGCGACGTCACCACGGTGCTCGATCCGGGGCTGGCGCAGGGGTTGACCGGCGCATTCACCAGGTAATCCAGCGTCGACTGCACCGTGTTGGGGACGTTACAGCCAACGGGGATGCTGCTGTTCGTTTCTTCAAAAATGATCTGATAATAGCCCGCGTTCAGGAACGTGATGGCCGGGGTTACCGTACCCGTTCCACTGCTGGGCGAGGCCGTGATCGACGGGGCCACGTACCAGCGTACGCTGCTACCGGCCGACGCACCCACGTAACTAAAGGACGTAGCGCCACCCGTCAGCACCGATGGGGCTCCCGGAATCACCTGACCGGGGGTCAGGGCAATACAGGGCGTAAAGGGTAAGACGTTTACGGTTGGCGTACAGCTATTGTTAGCCTGGGCCGAGCTGAGCGACAGGCTCCTGACACTGGCCACCCCGCTGCCGTCATACGTAAATGGAATGCTGATGGCCGTTTGGCTGGCGGTTAGCGTAGTGACGAAGGGCGATGGCACCGACGCAAAACCGGTTCCGGTCAGGGTCAGGCTGAACGGTCCGGCCTGTGCACCCGTGATAGGCACGGTCAGGGTACCCGACGAGGGCGTACCGACAATGAACGAGCCCGCTACGCTGATGCTGGCGCAATTGAACACCACACTTGGACATACCTTCACGGCCAACTGACTTGAGTAGGCCACACAGGCGCCACCGATGGCCGACAGGCTGGTGCCGACGGTCAGGGTGGGCAGGGGCGATTGCGTGTTATCGTAACTTACCAGGTACGTCAGGTAGTTGCCAACGGCTACGTTGGTCAGCGTGCTGCTGCCTGGTGCCGACGCATATTGAATGACACCGGCACTGTTGGTCATGATGATGACGTGACTGTAGTTGCTGCCCGTGCTGGCGGGGGTTACCGTGAAGGAAACTGTGCCGCTCGACTTGTCGCAGGTGGCCGACGAACAGGCCGTGGGACTGGTGCTGATCGTTGCCGGAGCGGAGAATGCATCCGAACAACTGCCCGCGTTATTGAGTACCGCCCGGAACTGCTGTCCGTTGGCGGCATTGACGAAACTGTATAAGGTTTTACCAAACGTACCGGCAATATCGGTCCAGTTGGCACCGCCGTTGGTCGAGGTCTGCCATTTTACGACTGTACCGGTTTGACCCGACAGCGTGATGGTACCGGCGTTCGACACATCGCAGAGCGTACCACCCGCATAGGTAGCCGTACCGCCCACGGTTGGGTTGGGGCAAGAGTTACTCAAGCCAACTCCCAACGCTGTTATGCCGCTGATCATCGTGCCGCTCAGGGGGCTGTTTTCCGTATTGCCGCTCGCGCCCGTACTGCCCGACAGGTTTACCCACTGCGTGCCGTTCCAGCCCACCAGCCGAAGATTGCCAGCCAGACCAAAGCTGCTCAGGTTGGGTAGGCTAACCGTCACGGTCAGACCCGCTGCGTTGCCGGTCACATCCTGCCAATCCCACATACCCGCCGGGCTCACCGCCGTTATACCCGTACCTACTGATGTGATCGCGTGGGTGCCCGCATTGGGGGCTGTTGGGTCTGTCGTCGTTGACGGGTCGCCGACAATCCAGGCCACTCCAATTACTGAGGAGGCAGACCGCGTACCGCTCACGCTCAGCGCCCGGTAGTCTGTACCCGATCCCACAGTAAATGTAAATGACTGATTAGCCGCTGTGGCGTAATGTTTGACATAGCCGTTGACATTGGCCGCATCGCTGGCACCCGTATAGGAGGCTGTACCCACGGCCGAAAAATAGCCGGGTGTGGCCCCACGGTCGGTTGCCCAGGTTTGCCCGCCGGGCGTGGCCAGGTCGACCACGCCATAGTTCACGGCCTCTGCCCCGGAAAACACATAATTTCCCGTCTGTGCCTGGGCCACAGAACCTGCCAGTATGCCTACCAGCACTACCATATAGGACCACGCCATCCAGTGCCTGCGTAGGGCAAATGTGAGGGTATAGGTTATGTTCATAATTTTATTTTCTGTAGTGCTGATTAGCATGACAAAGGCAAATGAATGACTGCAAGGCAGTTACGGGTCAATCGTCCAGGCGAAATAGGGGTAATCTTTGCTAGGGATTTAGTACTGTGTACTGTGCGTCAGGTTTTGTTAAAGCCCAGGCTATACAGGCCGAACAGGTCTAGTCGGAAAATTTGTAGCCATAAAAACCAATGGCGACTACATTATAGAAACCTGAATTGAGATTTGTTTGAGCCCCAGTTGTCATGCTCACATAATCTCCTGCAGCGAGATACACCATTGTGGATACCGAGCCGCTATTGATGACACTAAGTGGTGTTGCTACATATTGAGTCAATTTTTGACTGGCAGGCAACCCAAAATTTTTAGACAGTGTAAGCGCAACATGTGTAAATGTTGGCGTAGATGGCGATGTTATTCCAGTATTGTCAAATTGTACCGACCCGTAGAAGATATAGTAACCAGCTGAGGTAGCCGTAAACCGCCCTGTGGCCGGCGAAAACGAATTTGTAGGGTCTGAGATTTCCCCTGCAGACAATAATTCACGTTGGGTTTGACCAACATTGCTTTGAAGGAATGATTGTGCAGTGCTCCCTATTACAGACACAAAGGGGTAGGTATTCGATGCGGTTGGTGCAGGAGCAGGCAGCCAGCTGGCGGCTCCGGTTGCATCGGAAGTAAACACCTTGCCTGCTCCCTGCGTACCATCCTGCACGGTCATCTGCCCCGTGGTTTTATTCACAATCGTTTTATTGCCGTTGGCGGCTTCCACCTCCAGATTACTGGCTGCGCCAATCGTTGTAGGATTAGCTCCAATCTTCACCTGCGCGAATGCCCGGTGTTCAACAGCCACAAGCGTCATCAGCGTGAGCTGGAGTAGTAGAAAGTGTAGTTTGGTTCTCATTGCCGGTTTTAGTTGAGTTGCAGGCATCTGCAACAGTTGTATTAGTTACTCGTGGTTATTATGGTTATTATTTTATAATGCCTCCCGGCTTCACGTCGCAATCCACCGAGCAGGCCGAAGCACTGGTTGGCGTGGCAAACGGCGTTGAGTTGGCATCAGAACAGCTGCCCCCTGCGTTCACCACTGCGCGGAACTGCTGGTTATTCTGGGCGTTCGTAAAGCTGTACTGCATCAGGCCCGCCGTTCCCGGAATGTCGGTGAAGGTGAGGCCGCCGTTGGTCGAGGTCTGCCATTTCACCACCGTACCGGTCTGACCCGTCAGCGTAAGGGTACCCTGGTTGCTCACCGAGCAGAGCGGCAACGTACCCACCAGCGTGAGCGAGCCACCCACCGATGGATTGGGGCAGCAGGCCACCGTACTCGCCGTCACCGGCGTTACGGCCGAACCAGCCCCGCTAAAGCAGTTGTTGGTGGCGTCGAAGAAGGCCGCGTAGTACGTACCCGGTGCCACCGCCGTAATGGCCGTGATGCGGTTAGCCGCCGTGGCGGGCGTTCCCGTGTGCCAGGTTAGTGTAGCACCCACCGGCGTGTTGCTGGCTGTGATGGTACTCAGGTCAATCGTGGTGGCGGGGCAAGTGTTCGTCTTGCTCGTAGCCGACAGAGCCGGAGCTACCGTACCCGACTGACAGCAGGCCACCGTTGAGGTAAAGACCGCCGTGGTGGCCAGATTGCTGTAACAGTTAGCCGTCGCATCGTAGAAAGCCGCGTAGTAAATGCCAGCCGTCACGCTCGTGATGTTCGTGATCCGGTTAGCCGCCGTGGCCGGATTACCCGTATGCCACGTCAGCACGATACCCGCGGGCGTGTTGCTCGACGTAATCGTACTTAGATCAATGGTCGTGGCCGGGCAGGTATTCGTTTTTGTCTGCGTCGACAGGACTGGTGCTATCGAACCAACCTGACAGCAGGCTACCGTTGTGGCCGTGACCGGCGTTACGGCGGTGCCACTATAGCAGTTAGCGGCTGCGTCATAGAAGCCAGCATAGTACGTACCCGGTGCCAGCGATGTGATCGAGCTAAGCTTATTTGCCGCCGTAGCTGGCGTACCCGAATGCCAGCTCAGCGTAGTGCCCGCAGGCGTATTACTAGCTGTGATGGTACTCAGGTCAATCGTGGTGGCGGGGCAAGTGTTCGTCTTGCTCGTAGCCGACAGCGTTGGTGCTGCCGAGCCAACCTGACAACACGCTACTGTGCTCGCCGTGACGGGCGTTACGGCGGTGCCACTGTAGCAGTTAGCCGTGGCGTCGAAGAAGGCCGCATAATACGTACCCGCCGACAGGCTCGTAATAGTCGTGATGCGGTTGGCCGCCGTAGCGGGTGTGCCCGTATGCCAGGTTAGTGTACTGCTGGCTGGTTTGTTGCTCACCGTAATGGTGCTCAGGTCAACCGTGGTTACCGGGCAAACGTTTGTCTTCGTTGTAGCCGACAGGGCCGGAGCCAGCGTGGCGCTGCAACAAGCCGTAGTGACCGCCGTGACGGGCGTTACCGCCGTACCGCTATAGCAGTTAGCCGTGGCGTCGAAGAAGGCGGCATAGTACGTACCCGCCGACAGGCTCGTGATAGCCGTAATGCGGTTGGCCGCCGTGGCGGGTGTGCCCGTATGCCAGGTTAGCGTACTGCTGGCTGGTTTGTTGCTCACTGTAATGGTGCTCAGGTCTACTGTCGTAGCCGGGCAAAGATTGCTTTTTGTCGTAGCCGATAGAGCCGGGGCCAGCGTAGCACTACAAGGAGGTGGGCAGCTTGGGTCCAGTACGCTCGCGTTCTGGCTGGTACCAATGGTTTGGCCGGTTCCGGCAATGACCGGTACCCCATAGGTAGCTGTGGCCGAGGAGACCGTACCCGTTAGGGAGCCAGACAGCGTAACCTGGGTGCTGTTAAAAGCGGCTCCGCCTTCGATAGCGTCGGGGCAACCGTCGCCGTCTGAATCTTTGTCCAGACCGTTCGGTATACCATCGCCATCGGTATCGCAGACAGGATTGCTCTGTATGCTGACGTTATCAACATACATATCGCTTTGAGTGGTCGACGCAATAAAGTTCAGGATTGCTGTATTGGGCTGACCTACCCACGGGATAGTGATCCTAACGGCTGGCAATGTCGCAAACGTAGATGGACTTGCACCTACCGGGGTTACATTACTTGCCGTAGCCCCATTCATAGGCACAAATGACAACACCGCCCCCTCGAATTTAAATAAGCCATACTGCGTGCCGCCCAACAAAACCCCTATATAGGATGCTGAATTGGAGACATTGTAAGCACTGGCATCCATCGTCAGCACTACATTACCGGCGGTATTTGTCGTGTTAAGCCCGGTAATCGACTGCGATAGGCTTGAGGTATTGACATTATCGGCAAAAACGAGTGCCTGACTACCGTTTGTAGCCCAGCTACCTACTGCCGTCCAGTTTGTCAGTCCCGACGCAAAATCTCCATTAATAGCCAAATTGGTTGGCACACATTCCACTGTATCCAGAATGCCATCGTTGTCATCGTCCAGATCATCCAGATCAGGAACGGCATCTCCATCGGTATCGGTACAGCCGTTAATGGCCGACAGTTGGCTGATGCCGATGGTTTGGCCCGCTCCGGCAATGACCGGTACCCCATAGGTAGCCGCCGAAGTCGATACGGCACCCGTTAACTGACCAGTCGTTCCATTAACCTGACCACCGGAGATCGTAAAGGCAGCTGCGCCTTCTACCGCATCGGGGCATCCATCGCCATCCGAGTCTTTGTCAAGGCTGTTGGGAATACCGTCGCCATCCGTATCGCAGACAGGGAGTGTTTTTATTCTCACATTCGTGACCTGGAAATCGTCCAAATCCGCCGAAAAGGAGAAGGTTAATACCGCTACATCTGGCTTGCCTACCCAGGGGATCGTCAGTTGGACGTCGCGGGCAAAGGTGTAGTTGGTCGCAAGCGTTGTAAAGTTGCTGACAGTTGCCTGATTCAATAAGGTAATGATCGGTGCCCCCGACACGCGGTTGGAAATGGTCGCATATGGGGTTCCTCCTAACGATATCGTCAAATCGGCACTGGTTGTATTTACATCGTAGGTGGCTACATCGAAGGTGAGTACGACCTGCCCGCCGGGGCTAATTGAGTTAAGCCCAGCTATGGATTGAGAGAGCGTTTGATTGGCAACGCCATTTATATTATTGAGTGCAGATGCCCCTGTAGATGCCCAGCCTCCTGTGGCAGTCCAGCTAGTAAGCCCATTCGTGAAACTACTGTTCGCTACCAGGTTATTTGGGTTACATTCGTCCGTATCCAGAATGCCGTCGTTGTCATCGTCCAGATCGTCAATATCAGCGATGCCATCGCCATCCGTATCGGTACAGGCATTTGTCGCTTCATTCTGGCTAAAACCAATGGTCTGTCCTGCTCCGGCAATGGTAGGTATACCATAGGTAGCCGTGGCCGACGAGACGGTTCCCGTCAACGCTCCGGCAGGGGTGAGGTTGGCCAACGTGAAGCTGGCTCCCCCTTCAATGGCATCGGCACAGCCGTCGCCATCTGAATCCCGGTCTAAATGATTTGAAATTCCATCGCCATCAGTGTCACAAATTGAACTTGCATTTGGTATGTTGGAGAATTCCCAGGTTGCCGTTTTCCCTGTATGAGGTGCAGAACTTACCCAGTTACTATTTAAATAACTTCCGGCAAAGGATTGACCAGTCCATGCTCCTGTTTTTGAAAAACCGGCTGTATTACTTTCATCAATTACATACGTATTTACACCGTTGGTTATTAACATAGCATCAGCAAGTAAGAAACTTCCTGTAGTAGCGGCATCCGGTGCTATGGTAACCGTAATTTTTTGCGAAGCATCGGAAACCACATTAGTAGCTAATAATTTCCAACCAACAGTATTATAAGTAATGTTTGAAGCGGCTGTAGTTTGATTAAAAGTGCCTACTGTAGTCGTATTCCCAACTATTGAAAAAGGGATATTTGAAGCATGAGAAACATCGTACCGACTATACGTATATACACTATACGTACTGAGATTGGGGCATTCCACCGTATCTAAAATACCGTCGTTGTCATCATCTAAATCATCAAGATCTGCCACTCCATCGTTATCTGAATCCAGACACGCGTTGACACTGGCATTCTGACTAAACCCAATGGTTTGTCCGGCTCCGGCAACCGTAGGTACGCCATTGGTGGCGGTGGCCGACGATACAGTGCCCGTCAGGGCTCCGGCTGAGGTGATGTTTGCTGTATTGAAGGCGGCTCCGCCTTCAATGGCATCGGCACAACCGTCGCCATCTGAATCTAAATCCAGAGAGTTGACTACGCCATCACCATCAGTGTCTGCACAGCTGATATTCTCAATCCGAATTTCATCCAGGTTGAAATCGTTACCACTCGACGCACTCGTCAGGTTTCGAAGTGACATATCCAGTGTGGTCGCTGAGCCGCTGTTCCAGGTAGCAGTATATTTTGTCCAGGCGGTAGTTCCCGTAACAGCATTACCCACCTTTATCCCATTGATCCAGGTTTCAAGCTGTGGCGGGGCCGAGGCTACCGCCGACATGTAGTAGCTAACCTGATAGGTGGTGTTGGGCAATACCGTTAAAGCGGTTTTTGTTCCCCATACTTCATCACCAACACCGAACGTACAGGCGCCTGTGTTATTAAACAGGTATTTGCTTGTACCGTTGGCACCACCCGTGGCGATCAACTGTCCATTCAAACATACGCCGGGTTGCCAGTTAGGGGCGGAATCATAGGCGTTTATGGTCGTAGATTCAAAGCTTTCGAGGTAAACGGTTACTACTCCGCCACATTCCGCCGTATCCAAAATACCATCGTTGTCATCATCGAGGTCGGTAGAGTCAGGGATGCCATCATTGTCGGCGTCAATACAGCCATTCACAGCCGATAGCTGGCTGTACCCAATGGTCTGTCCCGCGCCCGCAATGGTGGGTATGCCATAGTTCGCTACAGCCGAGGAGACCGTACCCGTCAAGGCACCGGCGGGGGTAATATTCGCCGTGGTAA
>NZ_BAAGSJ010000020.1:0-820 GCF_054782495.1 Spirosoma aerophilum
GGCCGAGGAAGGCTCGTTCACTTTACCAGTAATCGCTTTAATGAACGAATGGTCAATGGGTAAACATGGCCGATGATTTCTTCGACCCTATGCGAGGGACAGTATTGGAAAAATATTAACAAAAGCACGGTCTCACAATTCGCTCCTTCTTGAGATAAATTGGTTTCAGGTGCCTACTTCAACAATTGGTATATCGAAAGACGGCTTGTTTTACTTACGTTTAAGTGCTTTCCGTCTCCTGGAAGTGAGTGAACCGGCGCGTACTTACATCCGTTAGTTAATTAGTCTCTAGCCAATGCCTCGACACCTAGTAGTAGATAGCCAACATTGGGATAGCTTCGAGCCATTGGATCTGGACCACCTCCTTAGCGCTTCCCGCCGGTAGGGGACCCCACTGAGAACTGAGAACCGACAACCGGTTAGTGGAGTGGCCAGCGCCAAAAAGCCGCGCCAATCACAGCCAGGGGATCGCTAACCCCATCAAGGCACCCGCTTCACCGGCTGTCTTCCCATGACTGGAGGATGGAAGGGAGGGAAACAACGAGGCCTCACGTTATGTTCCTTCGACGGTTTAGACTATCTTCACCCCGTTTCGGACCGCCCCGGCCCGGTGGTGGATCGACAAGCTTCGCTAAAACGCATCCCCGTTATCTGAATCTACCTTGCACACACCCCCACCTTCTACTCCCCTTGCCTTCTTAGCCGGGGGCGGTCAGATGGGCCAACTCATCGGCCAGCAGGATTGGACCACTACACCCTTGGGCTCCCCCCAGCAGTGGCCCGCCGGGTTGCGCATCGCCCTGGCCAACCTGCTGCATTC
>NZ_BAAGSJ010000021.1:0-6657 GCF_054782495.1 Spirosoma aerophilum
ATCAGGCTAGTCTGAGCCGGGCTATTGCTCATCTAGTCAGCCTGCAGGGTGTGTTCGTACTGCCGACGCTGGGACATGGTTTTCAGACCAGTGCGTCGCTGATGCCGCTTATAGAGGGCCTCCTGAGGCTAAAGTCTTAATCAGGCCCTCGATTAAGTAGCTACCTATCCTATCCATTGGGTGGCTTACTTGCGGGACTGATCCGACAGCCTACTGATTGAGCTACAAAATGTGGGGCTTATGATGACTACCAAAGCTGTTCATGTAGCGATCCAATTAAGCTTACTACATGAACAGCTTTGGCTGCATAAGTTTTCCAGTATTGTTTTAACTGACTGAACGTCTCTACAAGCTGATCAAATGCACCGTATCAGTAACCTAAATTGTCGCTGATGGCTGCTGTCAATTCATTCGGTTTTGAAACTTCACCACTCGGCCAACCCGCCTCTGAGCAGAGCCCAAAAAAGCCGGCCATCAGTTGAAGGCAGGCTTTCCGCCGCTTGGGCGGCCCCGTTCTAGTCACACCAATGGATTCATCCTGAAATGAATCTAACTCCCGGGTCTGATCCGGGAGCGTCATGACACTAATCCGCTTTTCCAGCTAAGCTGGGGAGTGGGCAGCCCTATAGCCTTTCGAACGAACGCGGTACTATTCGGTAACCCGTCGAAAAGAATCGATTAGGCTAGGTCAACGCCCATCGCTGGCTCAGCGTTTGAGCAATCAGCCGTAGGTGCTGCTGGCCAATGGGTTTAATCAAGTAGTCGTTGGCCCCCAGGCTCAGCGCGGCTTGCCGATCCCCGGGATCAGTAGAGGTGGTGAGCATGATAATGGGTAGCTGAGCGTAGCGAGGCAGGCTGCGCAGCTGGGTCAGTACCTCCAGCCCATTGAGGCGGGGCATGTTGATGTCCAGCAGCAGGAGTTTGGGTAAGTCCCCACAAGCGTCTAGCTGAGCCAACAGGGCGGTGCTATCCTGGAGGAGACGTATCCCGATGGCCGACCTTTGGTGAGCAAAGGCGGATTGAAGAAACAACAGGTCGTCATCATCATCATCAACCACCCACACCGGGGCATCAAACAGAGGGTTCATAGATTATAAGTAGAAGTACGGTATGAGCAAAGGTAATAGAAAAAGACAAGAGAATGGAATAATAACCTGGGAGACCAGAGGTGAATGACCGAATTCGTTTCGTTATAAGGTTATTAATGGAGTTAACGGGTTGGTTTAAGCCTTTGACAGGCCAGCTGTTTGGTACCTGACGTGGTTGGGTGATACGCAGTAAGTACTTAGCCCTGAGTTGCCGCAACAAGCTGGGCTGATGCATGGCTTTTTAGAACTAGTGTATCTTTCATCAACCGACTAGTTTGGTAAGCGGCTCCATAATTTAGAAGGGTACCGTAGGCGACTGATAGAGTTTGCAATTAATAAAATTAGCCGTTCCATAAAACGCCCCATTTAAGAAGCAGATCTATGATAAATTCTTGCGTCTACTTTCGTGTCAGTAAATGATCAAGTAGGCTAAGACAACCTGTAAACTTTTTTTGCCTACACGGGTTGTAATTACGTAAAATGTCAGTAATGTTACTGACAAATTGTTACTCATGAAAGCAACTACCCAGAAAGCTCCCAAAGTCAGGCCGGATGCCCAAAAGAGCCCTACAAACCAACTTATCTTTGAGCCAGCCAATACCATGGTACGTATCTTACCCGAGAGAACCGGTCCCTTCGAGCTCATTGCCCAGTCGCGCTCAGGGGTGACCCATGCCGAAGTGCGACAACTGGCTGCTTTGTTGGAGTTAACGATTCGGGAGTTCGCTATTCTGCTGTCGATGAACGAGCGGACGATAGCCCGGCGCTTAGTCAGCGGTTCGTTGAACAAGGTCGAATCGGAACGACTCCTACTGCTCAAAGCCCTGGCGGCCCATGGCCTGCGCGTGTTTGAAGATCAAGGCAAGTTTAACCGCTGGTTACGTCGGCCTCTGGAGATCCTGGAAGGTCAATCTCCCCTACAACTGCTAGACACGGCTACTGGCTTCCAGGTAGTGGATCAGATCTTAGGCCGCATTGAGTATGGGGTTTACAGTTAAGCCATGCCTTTAGTCTACCGTATCCAAAAAAAGCAGTTCATTGAGTCAGTACTAACGGGGGAAGGGGCTCGACTGAACGGTGGTCGCTGGAATCCACCGGGTATTCCCTTGGTTTATACGTCAATGACGCCGGAGTTGGCCTTACTGGAAACACTGGTCCACTTAGATGGCACCCCCGTGCGCGATTTACCTCCGTTTGTCCGGGTGAGCATCGAGTTACCGGACGCCATTGAGGAGATCCGGCTAGCTGAGCTGCCCACCGGATGGGATGCGTTAAAGTATCCCGAAAGCCTACCGCAGTTTTTACTACCCAAGCTAGCTCCTACCTATCCTGCCTTGGCCTTTGCTCTTCCTTCGGTGATTGTCAGGAACACCCCTTCGCGCAACATCCTAATCAATCCATTGCACCCGCTGATGAGTCAGGTAAAAGTGATAGAAGTTATGGCTCACGAGTTCGATGAACGATTACAAAAGCAGGTTGAGCCGCCAGCGGTAGAAAGCGCTGGGATTAAGAAGGTCAAAAGACGGTCTAATTAAGTATACCATCCCGTCTAGTCTATAGGTGGCAGAGCGGCTCAGATCGTTAAAGAATACAAGCCTTTTACGAGAGTTCGAAATTTTCTTAGCTTACTAACTATTTCTTGAGAAGATTAGCTCCTTTGTCATTATGCAGCCTAGAAGGAGCAATTCTCTGCGCATCCTCTTATCAAATTAGTTGTTTTAAAATGCTACTTTTCTTAGTCAAGTTGCATATGCAACGTTATGTTGGGAAATTAAACTAAGATAAGAACGTCTCCGCGCTCGTCATTAAGCGGCTGAGTGGAAAGGGAGGCGCATAGACCCGTATTGTGGTAAGCGAATATCTATAGATTGGCCCCACCCATATCGGGTAAATCACTTATGAAGACAGCTATTCTTGAGAAGAAGAGCCAACCCAACCAATTGGCTACGCCTATTCAACTTGGAGGCTGATTAATTAATTTTAGCTGAAACCGCCACTGGCTCTGCTGAGGAGCAACGGCTGCGGCCGACCGTCGGCCAGAAATAGGCTAACGGCTTAACCAGCCACCCCAAATGGTTTACTACCTTCATAAACGGGAGAGAATAGTGGTAAATGTTGGTGTGATTCAATCTATAGTTTGTTAATGGGGAGGTAAGTAAATTACACGTCCCGTAGGTAGCCTAAGTTCAGGCTACCTACGGGACGTGTATTATTGGTATAACCTTTTGTTATTTACTCTTGATTCTTACATAATCGAGGCCTGTTACTGGAGTTGACCCATAGGCTGGAAGTAACGTTCCTGTTACGGTCAGACTGATACAACTTCCATTCACCGCACTGCCTATACTCTGAGTGAGGGACTCGTTACTAAATTTGAGCGTCAGGTCTGGAATACCATCCGGACCGGCTGTTGTGCAGGTTGAACAGTCAGTAACGGCACCGGAATACGGGGCTGTCACATCCTCAATTGACGAGCGGATAGGTGAAACGCCATTTACCTTAATCGTTGATACATCTATCTTTGTTACATCAAACCCGGCCGTACCTAAGATAGCCATGGGTACAACTCCTTTTTGAGTCATATTTAATGGATTAGGACAGCTCGTGGGGTGGACATCAAAAGCAACGGTGATATCCGTAACGGGTGCCGCTCCAGCGGGTAAATCGATTAAAGCAACGACCAATCCAAGACAATCTGAAACCACACCGGTGGTCAGGTTTAATGAATTAGGACCAGGGCTAAGGAAGGGGGTTACATCAAATGTTTTAATGTCCCACAATTGTCCTCCGGGTACTGAATTTCCGTCGAAAACAGGTCCGGAAGGGACAAACCCCACTCCATTAATACGTAACTCATCATCCGGAAATGGCTGACCGTCTGCCACATGTAACTGGATGTTTGCACTGCCTGCGGTGTAGGTGATACCCGAAAGCAGAATATCCCACCCGGTAGGGTCAGCAGGCGCGTTAGGATTGCCCTCTATGCCGGCAAATTGTATATTTGAATCATTACCTTCAAAAATGACAACGTCACGATTGTTTGTATTGTTACCATCGTTGAAGAATACGATGAGGGAAGCCCCATTCGGATTCATATCGCCAAAGCCAGCCAAATTGTAGGCTCCGTTTCCGGTTGACTGCACCAGTGTTGTTACCTCAGCCCGATACGCCTGGCTATTGGCATAGGGCCAGCAGTTAGACGATGAAACACCAATATTAGTGCCAGTTACCGGGGTGCCATTGACTGTGATTGCGTTACCGACATCGGTTGACGCATTCGTAACTCCGTTCCAGTATAGATAGGCTTTGGTTACCGTGCCTGATAAACCACTCAGGTTGATAGACCCGCTTCCCACGTCACGCATTCCTCCTACTCCAGCCGATACATAATCCGTAGTATAGATGGTCGTGTTCAAAACGGCGATTCTGGCTCCAGCATTCTTTGCGGCAACGCGTGCTGTGGCATCCAATCCACAAAAAGCTTTAGATCCAGCTAGGGCACTTATGCGTTTACCCGATTTGGCTGCCTCTTGAGAACCTGGTAAGTCATGGTTTTCTTGACAACTGACCACCAAGAAAATACCAGTAATAACAACAAGTAGTAATGAAGAAGACTTGTAAATTTTCATACATTTAAAGGGGAAATTTGAAGAGGATAATTCATGTAGTTCGATTCATGTATCTACATGAATACAATCACATAGATACCTCCGTTGGATCTAAATCCGAATTCGCCATTCCGTATAAAATCGGCTTACTGATGGTGCCAGGGAGAAATAGTTATGAATCCCATCCCAAAGATGCTACCATTCGAAACATGCTAGACAAATGTGAATAAGAACTGCACAGAAAGAAATACGGATCAGTCCTCGAAAGAAGGCGTAATAAATCAGACTAAATGGCCGACTCAGTCCTTGTTGATCTCTGACCGGCTATGTGGATGCTCAAAGATTAGTCTATTTATTATTCTAAATAATATATGAATTTTTATAAAAAAAACATAGAATTATTTAACGGTATGTATTTTTTGTGTATGAATCAAGCAAATCGGCTGCATACCGTTCAACTGCCATAAATCCCCAGATTACTAAGTACTTTCTGAAAATTAGAAACGCCATTGCTACTTAGATAACCTACCGTATTAAACTCGTAGTAAATGTCGAGGAGACCAGGTTTAGTATTTAAAGAAGTTAAGTGTGCAGATAAAACGAGAGACATCTATTTAGGCGAACAACCGTGTTTTGCTCGTCAAATGCGATTGTTGTTGGCGAAGCGTTTTATGGAATCAAATTCGCCGGTGCGATCGTGCTGGTTTCCTGCAGGGCCAGCTGAGCGGTTCACTAACAAGCAGAGTACGCCTATTAAAACATACCTTAAACTAAGTGATTGATTGACAGATTGGTTTTTTAATGGCCATCTTTTTACTTATATAAAGATTAACTCATGGCAACAAACTATGTCAAAACTCATCGCCATCATATCCACGTCGCTGGACGGTTATGTCGCTGACCAACAGGATGGTGTGGCCCAAGTGTTTGAGTGGTACTTCTCTGACGATGTGGAAATAAAGGTTGGTTGGTCTGATGCTATGACCTTCCACTTATCCCCTCCCAGTGCTCAATAGTACAAAAGTTTTGTCCATAAACTGGGTAACCGGTAGACGGACTTTCGAGGTTGCTCATGGATGGGGTGGGAATCATGGATGGGGACCAGCCTTCGTACTCACCCACGCCATTCCGGATGGCTGACCCATGTCGAATTTGACCGTACACTTCGTCACGGATGGGCTGGATTCGGCTGTTAGGCAAGCAAAAGCAGCGGCGGCTGGCAAAGCTGTTGGAGTTCATAGTGCAGATACGATTTAACAATGCTTAAAGGCGGGCTTAATCGATGAACTCCAAATTGACCTGGCTGCTATTCTTTTTGGTTCCGGCATTGGGCTCTTCGACCAGTTGGCCAACACCCCCGCTTAGGCTTGGTACCCCAACGGTGATCTCAGGGATTAGTGTCACTCACCTGCGTTGTCTGTTGGGTAGTTAAGCGAGGTAAATCACCTTGTCTTTTAACGTATATATATGATCATTCCTTCGTCTCAGGCTGGAGCGTTTTGAGAGACAATTAATTTTTAATCTTTGCCAAACCCTGTCACTCACATACGCCTGATAACGTGCGACAAAAGCTAGGCGATTTATTTACCAGCAAATGGCCGTTTACAGGTTGGTAGATAGCTCGGCAACGAGTTCAGCATGGGTTGGCAAACGCCAAGCCAAGGGTAAGCCCTACCAAATAAGGCTATGTGGCTAAGTACGATTCCCCGTTTTTATCCCTACTATAAAGGCAAGATGAGGTGCGATGCCTCTTCAGCAACCATGGAAGGAGCGCCCGGGCCAGGAAGTACCCTGGATAAGCGGCTGGACAAAGTTGTCCAACCTGAACAGGAGTTGGTTGATAAACGGGTTATCCGGCAGGGAGTACAGATGCCGGTTGCCTTCTGAGCGGCAAGTGATAAGACCGTTCGTTTTCATTTTACCCAGATGCAGCCAGACGAGCGGTTTGCTACTCCGGAGTT
>NZ_BAAGSJ010000022.1:0-42719 GCF_054782495.1 Spirosoma aerophilum
GAATACATTAACGAGTCGGTGCCCCATGATCACAAGTTGATCGACCGGGAGTTAAAAAACTTTCCCATTCAGCTGCGACAGGGAATTACTACCCTGTATCTGCGCCAAACCGGCTAGCCACAGGGCGTAAGGGGGATATCCTGTACAAGTGGTACATAAGTTTCACTTACTTAATCACAAGAGTCTGTAACTAATTAGTTATCAGTAGTTTCATGTGCAACTATTTCATTCAAACGGTCGATTGGTTGAAAAAGGAGAGATTTAGCAGAATCTTATCTCTTAAGCCTTTAAAACCGTTTCATCCGGGGCGGCAAGGCTTAGCCACGGCTGGCCACTTGCCATTTGTAAAATCAACCGGGACGTCGGAGCGTTTGCACGAAACCTGCTCATTTATTGAGTTTCTGAAAGGAACCGGGCCGCGCCACGGTGGCTGCCGGAGCAGTATACATCCTGAGTGATTCAGCCATGAAGTCCCCAAAATTAGGCTTGCAAGTAACTTATTGACAATGGATTATAATGTGAGATGAAAGTACTGTACCAATTATACAGGATACCCCGTAAGGGCAGCGTTGACAAGGATAATTTACCGCCTGGACTATAGGCGGAGGGGGGCGACTACGCCCTTGTATCGGATGGGCAAACCACCGGAAAGGCGCCTCTGCCCAGGTAAAGAGCTACAACGTGTCTTGCCCTATTTGGAGTCGGATACTTGATTGAACGGTAATACAGTCAGTATGAGGATGGCCAATTTTTACTATCTGTCAACGGCTATGAGTCGTATACGGCATGTGAATTCACTGAATGCAAGTTCAGGTAATTTGGTTGATCAAATTTTCTTTTTGGTCAATTTATCCGTACTTAAAACGTCAAGTTCGGATCACGGTCATCTCAACTTTTTTAACTGTAGTCAATGACAAAAAGATCAGTCCTACTGGTGGGGTTTATTACCTTGAAGTTTTTGTTGCAGTATGTCTTAATTAGTCCCGAGTATGATTTACATCGGGATGAATATCTGCACCTGGATCAAGCCAACCACCTGGCTTGGGGGTTCATGTCAGTGCCGCCCTTCACTTCCTGGATTGCCCTGATTATCCGCTGGCTTGGGAACCCGGCTTGGGCAGTTCGATTCTTTCCGGCCTTCTTTGGGGCGTTGACCATCCTGATCGTTTGGAAGGCGGTAGAAGAGTTGAAAGGAAATTTATTTGCCTGTGTGCTAGCGGCTACGTGTTTGGTCTTTTCCGTCTTATTACGATTAAACCAGCTTTTTCAGCCCAACTCCTTCGACGTCTTGTGTTGGACCAGCCTGTATTTCGTTTTCATTAAATACATCAATTCCAAAAACAAGCAATGGCTCTTGGTTTTTGGGGCTGTCTTCGCGCTTGGGTTTTTAAATAAGTATAATGTTGTTTTTCTGCTAATTGGACTCTTTCCAGCCCTACTGCTGACCCAGCAGCGTCGGTTGTTGTTGGGTCAGCACGTTTATCTAGCGGTGGGGGTAAGCCTGTTGTTGATCTTGCCCAATTTGATCTGGCAATACCAACATGAGTTTCCCGTCATTCACCACATGCGGCTTCTGGCCCAGACTCAACTGGTCAAGGTGAATCGGGCCGATTTTTTGAAGGAACAACTCCTATACTTTATGGGCTCCTGGGTTGTGATCATCGCTGGATTATATGCCCTTCTCGTTTACAGGCCATTTGTAACTTACCGATCTTTCTTTCTTGCTTTCCTATTCACCTTATCAACCTTCACTTTTTTACGAGCCAAAGGATATTACGCAATCGGGATTTATCCGATTTACTTGGCGTTTGGCGCTGTGTTTATTTCGGTTAAGATACAATCGGTTTGGTTACGAGCCGTCTTGATTGCCATTCCAATTCTGTTGTTTGTTCCAGTATATCAGGTAGCGTTTCCCAATAAAACACCGCAGGAAATCACCCAGCATCCTGAGCGGTATCAAAAACTGGGGCTCTTGCGCTGGGAAGATGGAAAAGAGCATGCATTACCCCAGGATTTTGCGGATATGTTGGGCTGGCGGGAGTTAGCCAAAAAGGTGGATGCGGCTTACACTCATTCTTCCGATCAACGAGCCACACTGGTTCTATGTGACAATTATGGACAGGCCGGGGCGATTAACTATTACACGCGTCAAGGCGTTAAGGCGGTTACTTTCAATGCAGATTATATTAACTGGTTTGAACTTGACAGGAAATATAGCCATCTGATTCGAATCAAAGAAGCCGGACCTGTAGCGAATGAACTGAAGGAGACGGGGCCTTTATTCAAGACGGCTTATGTTGCCGATTCGGTTCGAAGTTCATTTGCCCGGGAGCAGGGGACAACCATCTTTGTCTTTGAGTTTGCTAGAGTAGATATTAATCGACGACTGGCTAAAGAGATTGAGGAAGAACGTTGGTAGTGCTATTGCTGTCTCCTCCGGATTTTATTCGAAGGTTTTTGTGAACGGCGCAACTTAGCTGGAAGGATTCTGTAAAATCATAGTCGCTACCCGTCAATTTTTGTACTTATGCCTGGTAGCAAGCAACTATCTCTACTAAAGCATAGGTAAGTTAATCTGGTTGTGATTTCGAATAGGACTTTGTTGAACGTAGTTGGGAAAACTGGCTAAGATGAATCTTGCTTAATCAGTTCCCCAACGTACTTACTCGTTTTGCCCTTTATAGACGTTCATCGCGATGAGGGAACCCAGCATAATGAGGATGCCAACTAGCTGGATACTGTCGAGACGCTCTTTCAAAAGGAAGTGAGCGGTTATGATGGCTACCGGTAACTCTGCTGTCATCAGGATTCCACTGAGTCCGGCCCCAATAGGAGGAATTCCTTTAGCAAACAAAACCGGAGGTATCACCGTCCCAAATAAGGCCAGGAATAAGGCCCATTTGAGGAGTCCACTACCTATGTGATTTTCAAACATAAGGGTGGGGGCATTGACCGCTAGAATAGCCAGCGCGGAGCCAATCATAATAATGGCACTTTTCGTTAAATAAGGGATACCTTTTCCAACCCGGCTATTGGCTATAATATAACTGGCGTAGGTTAGAGAAGCGACGACGACGTAGAAAACGCCCGACCAGGAAAAACCAGTACGCTTTTCCTCGAGTAGGTTACCGGCCAATACGGTTCCTGCTAGTATAAATAGGGTACTAACCCATTCCATTCGTGTGGGTTTCTTTTGGAAGAGCACCCACTCCAATAAAAGGCCAATCCAGGTAAACTGCATCAATAACACAATGGCCAAGGAAGCTGAGATGGTTTGTACGGATTGGTAATACAGGTAAGTTGATAGGCCGATGGCGGCCCCTGTTCCTAAGAGGGACAGGCTAATTTTCCGTGTCAACAGGCTTTTCTGTTGCTCCCTCTGAGATAACCAGGCTAATGTTGATAAAAGCAAAGCCCCGACCAAGGCTTGTGAAAAGGCTATCTCCGCCGAATTATAGCCCTTTTGGTAGGCTAGCTTTACAAAGGACGAAAGAATGCCAAAACTGGCCGCCCCGGCCAGCACCATACTGATATATTTTGTCATGAGTAAGATTGTCTAATGAATACAATGGACAGGAGAATCCTGATGCGCTGTAAAGTGGCTAAACAACCTGGTTGACTCCTCGACAAAGGGGTGTAACAGAGACACCCTGCTTATGGAACAAGCAGGGATACCGGGAAAATCGAATCCGGTTGGTTAGCTTAAGGAGCAACCGGAGGAGGAAGAATACAAGAAAAAATGGCCGTATGCATTGATAAGGTATTTAAGATTGCAAATGTATAAAAAAGCGTAGGTATGTCATGAAAAAGCCGACAGGCATTGACCCACGTTCTCGGGTTAATTGACGAGTGGTCCTGCCTAATCAGTACCGTCGGATAGAACATCTCATCGGACTTTTCCATCATCAACAGCTCGTGGTTCGGTAAAGACCAGCAATAAGCAACGAATAATCTTATTTTCTAGGGTTTCACCGCTTTACGGCTAAGACTTCGGTTACAAAATAATACTGGGTGCATTTTGCCGTATTGATGGCCATCACTTAAGAGTTATTATATTTGGCATATCCTATAACAAATAAAATTTTATGACATACTCCAGATGTTTACTTTTATTTTTGTTTACTTTTTCTGCAAATTTCAAAATATGTGCCCAGATCAAAGGTAAAGTCGTAGACGCTACTGATAAATCAGCAATCGTCGGGGCATCGGTTAGTATTTCTGGCACTCAGAAAGGAACCGTTACCGATGCAGAAGGGCGGTTTTCCTTAGATGCACCCATTGGGACGGACCTTGATGTTTCATTTGTCGGTTTTGATACCCAAACACTGAAAGCTTCGGCCGAAAACCTGATTAGCTTAACAACAGGGGCTACTACCCTTGCTGAAGTGGTCGTTGCTGTAGGGAGCCGCAATTCCCAGCGAACTCTAACCGACTCGCCCCTTCCGGTAGATATTTTATCGGCTAAAGAGCTTACCGCGACGGGTCAGCCTACCTTCGATAAGGCATTACAGTACCGTATTCCTTCCTTCAACACGGTAAATACGCCGGTCAATGATGCCACGACCTTATTAGATCCCTGGGAGATTCGAAATATGGGGCCAAGTCGAACCCTGATCTTGATCAATGGTAAGCGAAAAAACCTTAGTTCATTATTGTATGTTCAGTTCTCCCCCGGCCGGGGTGAAACCGGGGTCGATTTATCGGCTATACCGCAGCAGGCTATCAAACGGGTAGAAATCCTACGGGATGGGGCCTCCGCTCAATACGGTTCGGATGCTATTGCCGGTGTCATGAACATTATTCTTAAAGACAAATTTGATTACACCTCGCTCAACGTGAATACGGGCGTGACCGCAAAAGGCGATGGCGGCATGATTGATGTTGCGTTTAATAGTGGTAGCAATTTTGCCTCAAAAGGCTACGTAAACTATACCATCGATCTTTCTCAACAAAACAGTGCTGTTCGTTCTGGCATTGTGGATGTGCCGACAGAAATTGCTACGTTTGGTGGTGATGCTGCCCAGAATGCCTTGATAACAAATTACCTGAAAGATTATCCAACTGCCAATAACATCAATGGTACAGGCACGATCACAGCAGGAAAGTTCTTAATCAACGCCGGTATTCCGCTGGGTGACAATAAGGAGTTCTATGCCAATGCCGCCATGGTTACTAAACGGGTGCTGAGTTATGCCAACTTCCGTCCGCCTTACTGGCGACAAGACCGTGGCTTATTGCACAGCCAAGCCGATAATGGCGGTAAAAACTACCTGACAGCTGCCACGCTCGCTTACCCGGCACAAGATAATGTCGATCTGTATAAAGGGTACACGGGCTATGGACCAACATTTGAAGGTAATTTGATCGACTACAACGCCACGGTCGGCGCAAAAGGGGAAACCAATGGCTGGAAGCATGATATAAGTTTAACGACGGGCTACAACGCACAGCTTTACACCGTTGATAATACCGTAAACCGGACACTCGGCAAATCGAGTCCTACCCGGTTTCGGCCAGGTGGTTATGCCTTTAGTCATATTGTAGGCAATATCGATATTTCAAAACAGGCTACCGAAAGATTGGGTATTGCGTTTGGGATAGAAGCCCGCTCGGAAAAATATACGATCACGGCTGGCGACACCGCTTCTTATTCTGGTGAAGGGGCCAATTCGTTCCCAGGTATTAACGCCATGAATGCAGGGGTGTTCCAACGCTTTAACATCGGTGGGTATTTCGATTTAAGCTATGACGTGACCAAAAACTTCCTGGTAAATGGTACGGTTCGTACAGAAAAATATAGCGACTTCGGCAATGCGACTGTTTGGAAGGTATCGTCCCGGTATAAACTAGCGGATGATAAACTAGTCTTTAGGGGTTCTGCCTCAACAGGTTTCAGAGCTCCATCGCTCAGCCAGATTTATGCTCAGTCTACGCAAGCAGCTTTTATTGGGGGGACCATTCAATTATCAGGCTTATTCAACAACAAAAGTACCCAGGCCCGTTTACTGGGTATCCCGGCGTTAAAACCCGAGAAATCAACGAACTTTTCGGTCGGTGTTGCGGTGAATCCGAACCGAAACCTGAGTATCTCGCTGGACTATTTTAATATTAACGTGAAAGACCGAATTGTCTATAGTTCGTCGATTAGTTCATCGGACCTGAACACAACCCTGGGTAAAATCTTAAATCAGGCCGGGGTAAGCTCCATTCAATTCTTCATTAACGGCATTCAAACCACTACCTCTGGTTTAGATTATGTCGTTTCCTACAGAAACCTTCCCCTAGGCCTTGGTAAAGTAGGCCTTAATCTGGCGGGGAACTTCATGTTAGAAAACAAAATCGTCGGTACGCCCGCTGATCCAGAAGCCATTAAGTCGGCGGGGTCAAGTATCCTCAATACACAGATTAAATCGCTGCTCACTGAAAGCCGACCAAAGTACAAGTCTATTTTAGGATTGGACTACACAATGGGCAAATGGAATGTTAACCTGAATAATACCCTTTTCGGGCCTACTTCCTTCCAGGATCTGGATAATGGGGGGGCAATTATGGAAAACATTAAAGCCCAATTTAAACCCGCCGTTGTCACAGATTTAAGCCTAGGGTATTCGTTTAGCAAAAGTCTGTCGGCATCCGTGAATGCCAATAATTTATTGAACATCCTGCCTCAGTGGGAGCTAGTAGGCCTCAATTCAACAGGCACACAGTATCTTGCCAATGCAGAAAATGCATCCTTGCTGAGAGGCTTTCTGTCTTTCAGTGGTCGTTATAGCATTCTAGGTTATAATGGCTCCCAGTTTAGCCAATTAGGAACCACATTTAATGCAAATATAAACCTACGGTTTTAGGGGGGTATTTTGCGAAGCCGAGTATAGTACCACTGGCTGTGGGACAAGTTTTTATCCCACAGCCAGTAGCCCAAAAGGACTGATTTCAATATATATGGAGGTTTTTGTGAACGATTTTATTCTTGACCCGTCCTGCCCGGTCAATTGTTTATAAACCCAAAACCGTTCACGAAAAGGTTGCCTTTCATGAGTGGTGACTTTGAAAAGTACCAAATATTAACAAGGGCAGCAGAGGGTATCCTAACGTTTACTTTATCGATAAAATACCATTTTTAGGGTTAATTGGAACTGGCGACTGGCACCTGGTCAACAACTCGGTTCACCAGTTGACGGACGTTTTATTTGTAAAACAACATGCTCAAAAGTCCCTCAATCCAACTTAATGAGGGGGCTTTTTCCAAACATGGCATAACCTGGGAAGCCGAGTCACCCTAGATCTTTATAAGCATCAAGGATTAAGAATAGCTAATGGTGGAAGAGTAGGTATCAAGGAATTGAGAGCCGCCAGTATGATACATAAAAGCCTTTGCCACTATATAGATTGGCAAAGGCTTTTGAAAGATGGCTACCCCTTGGGAGCTTACCGGCGGACTATGCCTGGGGGCGATCCCAGAAAGCAGGCGGTTCTACACCCAAAGTGCGTAGGTAAACATAAGCCTGACCCCGGTGATGAATTTCATTATCGATCAGGTAGAACAGAAACCAGTAAATAGGCCCTTCATACAGACCAAACGCCTTGTCGACCTCCTGGAAGCGAGCGGGGGGAATCTGGGGCCAATAGGCATTAATCGTCTCGGTCACCCGATCCCACTGCGACAGTACCTGCTCCTTGGTGGTGGCTTTGGGGGATGCTTCCGAACCCTGTCCAAAGGAAGGCCACTGGCCCGAAACAACGCCCTGCATGCTCTGGTCAGCCATTTGCAGAACTTCATCCATCAGCGCCGAGCAAGGTCGCATGCCGCCCAGGGTGAAGGAAAAGAAGTGCTCATCGGGGTAGACTTCGACCAACCGGCGGGTGAGTGCCCGGTGTCCCTGCCAATGGGCCAGAAGTTGCTCGGGTGAGAGAACGATCGGATCCATCGTTTGGCTTAACTGTGCTGTGTTTTCCATGAGTTGCAATTGGTTTATGTTGTCGATTGATTGACCCCACAAAGAAAAGCCAGAGGAGTGACAGCGGTATGTCAGTAGTGAATTCGCTCGCTTAAAACTAATCAACTTCAGCAACACTAGTTATAAGGCTAGCTGATCGAAGCAGTTGCAATTCACAAATGCAGCCACAATAAAGATGACTTACCCCTTTTATGCCTGCAAATCAACGAAATTCACAGCCTTTCAACTTATCATTTGACGTAAGGTGGAGAGCATGACGAAAGGAGTAGAAAACAGCTGGTTTTGCGACCCAATAAAGGCTAGGGTTTCCAAGCCGTTTAATCCAGGCATGTTCATGTCTATTATGACAAGTTGTACGAGATTTCTTTCTAGCAGGTTTAAAATTTCTTTACTTTTTTGACTTCCAGGGTAGCCGAATCACCGATGATGCGCACGATAGCCTGACGCAGGAAACAACGGTCATCGTTACGGTCCGCCAGCGGTCATCATCGGTCAGTAAAATGGCCGACTGTCTTTGGTACATAGTCTGTTTCAGTAATCTTTGAGCAGATTCTTCGTAAACGATCAACTAGATACCTCCGACTTGGGTATGCCATATTTTCCAAAAAACAAAACTCCCACTCTCCACCTAATTCAGCCCTGTCTAAGAGTGGGAGTCTTGTTATGGTTTACATGGGCTTTACCTTTCTAGCAGCCTCAATAATGAAGGTAGCTACTTTGTCAGGCTGAGAAACCTTTGGAACGTGGCTGGACTTGAGCGTAAGGGTAGTTGCCTTGAGCTTTTTGGCGAAGATTTGTTGCAGATCAGGATTGATCATGCGGTCATCACTGGCTACAATGTACCATGAAGTCTTAGTTTTCCAGGCTGCACGGGAAATTTTTTCGGTCGTTGCAGAAGCTGACCAGGGCCCCTGAGTTGCCCAAATCACATTTCGTTCGGTAAGAGGTAAGTCCTGAGCAAAATCCTCCTGTACCCCTTTCCGCGTCAGGGAAAGAAAACCCGATGCATCCGGTTTCGCTTCACCAAGACGGGGAGCAGATGGTAAGCCCTGCGAAGCATCGATCAACGACTGAGCATCATCGGGCGCAAAGGCTGCAACATAAACCAGGCCAGCCACAGCCGGATTATTTCCTGCCTCCGAAATGACTACCCCACCCCACGAGTGACCCACCAAAAGTACAGGGCCGTTTAGTAAAGCAATGGCCCGTTTCGTGGCCGCTACGTCGTCAGCGAGCGATGTTAGTGGATTTTGCACGGCAATAACAGTCAGTCCTTTTGCTTCCAGCAATGGAATCACTTTAGACCAGCTGGAGCCATCAGCAAAGGCACCATGAACCAGTACAACATTCGTTACATTCGATTTTACCGATTGAGCATCGACATCTGGGATAGCTGAAAGGGTCATAATAATACCAGTTAGTACGCCAAAAGCACAGTTAAGTGTGTACAAAGAGATTTAGGTTAACTTGGTTTTGAGTGAAGTTTTTAGTGATCAGCCCATCGACATGCCGCCATCTACGATTAGTTCGGCACCCACCACAAACGAAGAATCTTCCGATGCAAAGAACAGGGCAACCTTCGCTATTTCTTCTGGTCTGCCAAAGCGGCCAAGTGGAACAGCCTGGATAATTCCCTGGTTCATCTGGGTTAATTGCTGCTCTGAAATACCGAGTTTAGCGGCACTATGCAACACTGTATCTACCGGCCCTGGACTTATGGCATTGACTCGTATCTGTCGGGAAATCAGCTCGGTTGATAGATTTTTGGCCATCGTCAATAAGGCTCCTTTCGTGGCTGCGTACACGCTCGCACTGGGTGCGCCAACATGCGCATTGATCGACGTGTTTAAGATAATGGAGCCACCATTTTTGAAAAAAGGCACCAGCGCCTGAATCGTGAAATAAGCTCCTTTGAGATTGGTATTCACACTTTCATCAAAGATGGCTTCCGTCATATTCTCGAAGGGCGCGAATTTGGCTACCCCTGCGTTGATAAAGAGAATGTCGATACTGGAGAAATTAGTCTGGACAAATTCCGACAAATAGCTCACATTGCCCGGAATACTGGCATCCCAAACTATCCCATAGGCTTTTTCGCCTAATTCGGCGGTGATTTGATCCAGGGACTCCTGACTGCGTCCGGTGATCAGGACTATAGCTCCCTGGGCGATAAATTCTTTGGCCGTTGCCAGGCCAATGCCGCTGCTGCCACCCGTAATGATAGCTACCTTGTTTTGAAGACGATTCATGGTTTTATATTAAAGTAGAGTGACAGATTTAGAACGGATATTGCCGGGCAACTTTCTGAACGCTCACCCATTGAACTGTGGTTAGTTCTTCCAGAATAAAATCACCACCGAAGCGACCGGTCCCTGATGATTTTTCACCCCCGAATGGGGTATGTACTTCGTCGTTGGCCGACTGGTCGTTGATGTGCATCATCCCCGTTTCAACTCGGCGTGCCAATTGCATACCCCGGTAAATATCACGTGTATATAGAGCGCCACTCAAGCCAAAATCAGTCGCATTGGCCAATTCAATGGCTTCCTCATCCGTAGCAAAGGAGACCAGTCCTACAGCTGGGCCAAAAATCTCCTCCCTGAACACGCGCATAACCCTGGTTACGCCGGATAGAACGGTGGGTTGCAGGACATTGCCTTTGGCTACGTTTCCCGTTTCGACAACTGCGCCATCGGCTACAGCACTTTGCAATATACCCAGTATACGCTGAACGGACTTATTGTCGATCAAAGGGCCAACCACCGTTTTTTTATCCGCTGGATCACCGTAGGGGAGCTGTTTTACCCGACCCACAAACTTGGCCTTAAACTCTTTGTAGAGGCTTTCGTGAATAAGAATCCGATTGGTTGCCATGCAAACCTGACCCTGATGCAGGAAGCGCCCAAACAAAGCCCCATCGACGGCTTTGTCTATATCGGCGTCATCCAGGACTATGAATACATTGTTGCCTCCTAACTCCAGAGCAGACTTTTTGAGGCCTTCCCCCGCAATCCGTCCGATCCCTTTTCCCACGGGGGTTGACCCCGTGAATGAAACCATTCGTGAATAGGGATGAGCTGTGAAGTAATCGCCCATGATGTCCGAGCGACCAACCACAACGTTAAACACGCCAGTGGGCATGCCAGCTTCTTCCAACAGCTTAGCGATGAGAGTACCGCCCGTAACCAAGGATTGTGAGGCCGGTTTGACGACCATGGTATTGCCAACGGCCAGCGCCGGAGCAATCGTCCGCATGGAAAGGTATAAGGGGAAATTCCAGGGACTTATCAGACTGACAACACCTAACGGTCTTCGGTATACGTAAGTTTCTTTCCCATCAATTGTCGATGCCGTCGTACGGCCATGCATACGGGTAGGAAACGAGGAGGCTTCGACTAGAATATCGTATGATTGCTGCACTTCAAGCAGACCTTTCAAATAGGTACTGCCGGTCTCCCTGGTCAGCCAATCAATGAACTCGGCCTGACGTTCCTTCAGAATAGATGCTGCCTTGAGTAATATATCCCGACGAACGAGCGGATTGGTGGATGCCCAGGTAGGAGAGGCCTGTTTGGCGGCTGCAAAGGCAGTATCCACATCGGTTGTTCCTGCCGAACGAAGTGTATGAATAACGTCATCCGTAAAGGGATTTAGGTTATCAACGGTGGCGTTTTCTTGTCCATCAACCCATTGTCCATTAATAAATTGCTTATTCAACGCTGTGTAGTGGATTGAGGCCGGTTGATCATCAAGGCCAATGGCTGCTTCTAAAGTTAACATGATCGTAAGAGGATTAAACGGTTAATGAATTAGTTCTTGTACCAACAGCAAGTTTTGGTTTTACTTACCTGGAGTCTCTTTCGAAATGGTCTGAAGCAACGTGGTTGTCTCCGTTGGCATCGACAGGAAAGGGCAATGGCTGCTGTTGAGGGTATAGTTGTTCTTGATGCCGGCCGCTGCCACCATTCGTTTTTGCAGATTTAGCCCTACCGCATGATCCTGTGCGGTGTGGATGTAGTACTTGGTTACTTTACCAAAGTTGGCTGCTGTTAGCGTGACTGGATTGGTAAAAGGAATAGCCGGTTCGGCCCGATAGTTATCGACCACTTGTTTTTTTACAGCCTCCGATCCGTCCTGAATGAAGATGGGCGTTAAATTCTCGGTCTTGATACCCAAGGTAAGCTGATCGGTGGACGGGATTAATGCGGGTCCCAGTTGCGAGGTGCTATCTGTGGATGCCAGTACCAGCAGGGATTGCCCATTAGCCGGTAAAAATGCTCCGATATACACCAGCTTGTCGATGCGGCTGGGAATTTTTTCCGCAACGGCCGAAACAACCATCCCACCCATACTATGCCCAACCAGAATCACATTTTCGGAGAGAGCGTTTATGGCAGAAATGACCTTGTCCCGATATACATCCATCGATAGGGTAGCAGGCGACGTATTATCCGCTCCGTGACCGGGCAATTCGACCACCACTACATGTTGACCTTGCTGTACTAACTGATCGTTAACGGCTTGCCAGGCATAGGGCGCCTGCCAAGCTCCGTGTACCAGCACGAACGTTTTGGGGGCGGGCGCAACGGCGTCATTTTTAGTACATGACAGCAGGGTAAAAAAAAGTGATAGAAGCAGTAGCGATGAGAGGAGTATCGTTTTCATGGAGACTGATTAGTTACTGGGTTAGCGGAAAGAGAGTTTGATTAATCACTTATTTTCATTGACTTATTGACCGTTTCTGATTGAGGCAAAGCCTTATCTATCCAGGTCAGAATATAATCGGCATCTTCTTTCCAGGTAGGCTGACCCAGCACAAAGTGATTGCGCCCTTCAAATTCTTTGTAGTCCGTGATGGAGTCAGAATGCTGGTATTTATGGTAATTATCGTAATTGAGCGAGGCCGGAATGGTATGATCTGTACTGCCCGATGTGAGCAGTAGTGGTGCATGAGGTTGGCTAAAATCAACGTGAGCCGCTGACGTGATGGTATCCCGAACGATTAGTTTGGATTCGGGTATGGCAAACTGGTCGTAAGCGGCTTTTTGCTGCTCCAGCGACATGCCATTGGTGAATGCATATTGCCAGTCCTTAAACGGCATCAGATACGGCTCGTCGGTGGAAGTAAAAAAGCCTAACGCACCCCAACCGGATTTAAGAAATGACAGTTTGAAGGTGAATATCCCCTGAGGAGGAACCGAGTGAATCGCAATGCCCGATGCGCCAAGACCTCGTTGCAACAAAAGCTGAACCATCAGCCCACCGATGGAATGACCAATCAGGATAGGTTTTTCGGGAAGCTGTTCTACAATTCGGGCGTAATAATCCGTCAGATCAGCAAGTCGGTTGGCTGCGATCCCAGTATCCGGATGGCGCTTTCGTAATACATCGGCCGTGGCGTCTTTGTGGGGCCACGGAGGGGCGATGGTTGTATAGCCCTTCTGGTTAAAATAAGCTTGCCATTGCTGCCAGCAATCGTTGCTGACAAAGGCACCGGTAATGAAAACGACGGTTTTGGTACGAATAGGTTTCATGATTTCATTGGTTTGGGTAAAACAGTTTCAGGATTCGATCCTGCTAAAGCGGGAACCAACTGTCATACCAAACCAGTAAGTCGGATTTAGAAACAGGCCGACCACCCCTAAATACAGTCTGAACGTTGATAAAAGGCGTTTTAGGAAAATATGAACTTCATTTTTAACCGGTCAGCTAACCAGGGATTTCTGGTTAAATCTGGATACCACTGGAGATTTCTGGAGATTCCGGGAGAACGTATAGGTAAATCGTACCTTATTCAGGCTATAGCTTACCGCCAGACCAGGTTACGCTGATTGGCATTTAAATTGACTTATATCGCTAAGCTGCGAAGATAACTTAACCTGGACCAAGGTTGTGAGTCGAGGAAATGATGGCTAAAAACAATTGGTAAGCCAATCACCTATCGGCTATATACACTATCTTGAATCAATTTTCAGACATTGGAAGATGTCCGGTTTAACCTGTAACATATAGTCCTCTCAAGACTATTTTTTCGGTTGGGAAAAGAGTCTGTTATGGGTGAAATGTGTTGCTTCTCTACTGATACGGTTACATTAACCTGACTTAATTGCCCCTTTCTATGGCCACTTCGCTACGTTGCCGGTATGTATGGGTTGGGATTTGGTTGCTGACAATCTCTATATCGGTGCGGAGACAATTCTTTGCCACGGTGAAGTCGTTAGTTGAACTCAAAAAGCTTTTCTTACTAACGGGAATAGTCCTATCCTCTGCCGAATCAGTCTTCGCACAACTGGCTCTGAATAAGCCATTAGATCAGATACAAGTGCAATATCAGGGTGTGTTGTCAGGGGATAAGCAAGTGGAATTTGCGCTGCAAATGGCCGATTACTATATGTTTAAACACGACGCAACCCGAAGTGAGATAGACAGCGCTTTTACCTTTATTAAACAAGCAGAACTAAAGAACAAAGAACTTCATTCGCGGAAATGGCGAGAAGAAATACTCTACTTTTTAGGCGAGTATTATTATAAGATAGGGGACATAAAAAAAGGCAATCAATATAGTTTACAACTGGCAAATACAATTGGTCAATTAAAATCCATTGAAAACCAGATACATGTATGGCACAGAATTGCATTTATTCTGCCCAAACGAGATACTGTTGGACTGACAAAACTTAATTGTTTCGAACGAATAACGGCTTTGTACCAGCGCTTACATAATACAGTGAAAGTACTCGAAACCCAGATCTATATGGCCGATGTGCATTTAGCGCAAGATAAACTGGATCTGGCCGAAGAGGAATTTAAACAGGTGTTGGCTAACTATAAAGCCATTCATTTTCCAAACCTGCACTATGTCTATAATTATCTTTCGGTCATCAATAACAAGAGAGGAGATTATAAAAAATGCCTGTACTATTCATTGCTTTGTGTAGAGAGCATGGAAAAGACGAATGAAAAAAATGGGGCAGTCAATCTTTACAGCCGGTTGGCAAATATTTATCATGAATTAGGGCAAACAGAAAATTGCATTATCTATTACAGGAAGGTTTTTGGCTGCCCTATCCCTAATCCTGTTGACTTTTACACAGTCAGAGAAGCTGGCCAGTTTGTTCAGGAGTTGATTGCAGCAAACAGGAATAAAGAAGCCGTTACGTTTATTAAAGCCTTTTCAAAAGAACACCCGCCTGCCGATTATTATGGTAAAGCCAGTTTAGCCCGAACATTAGCCTTCTACTTTAAATATATTCACAATGATGAGCTAGCCGACAAGTATGTTAAGCAGATGATCTATTTTTCCAGTTTTTTAGGTAGATATAATGAAATTACCGGCGACGTAGAATATGATATCGGCTCTTATTATTATACTAAAAAACAGTTTACCAAGGCGGTCATTCATTTTAGAAAAGCCTTATTCGAAGCGGATCATGTACATGCGTTTACGACAGTTAGAGATATTGAGAAGATGCTTTTCAAAGCCGATTCATCAAGGGGCGATTATATATCGGCTATCAATCATTTAAACCAGGCTCAACAAATTAATAATACGATTTTTAACGAAGCAAAAAACAAGCAGGTACAGGAAGTACAGGTTAAATATGAAACTGCTAAAAAAGATTTAAATATTCGGTTTTTGACTGAACAGGGGTTACTGCAACAAACGCAGTTGCAACAGGCTAACGAACTGAAAAATGTCACTCTGGTCAGCATCGTTCTTTTATTATTGACCGTAGCGCTGCTCTATAACCGGTACATCATTAAATTAAGAAATAGCCAGCGACTGGAACGTCATCAAAAAGAAATTAACGACAAAAATGACTCACTTCAAGCGTTGGTTAATGAAAAAGAATGGCTGCTGAAAGAGCTTCATCATCGGGTCAAAAATAACCTGCAACTGACGATCAGTCTGCTGCATACCCAGAGTAAATATCTCTCCGATCAGGGGGCCATCCGGGCTATTGAGCAGAGCCAGCACCGGGTGCGTGCCATGGCGCTTATTCATCAGAAGCTATATCGCTCCGACAGCCTGTCGCAGGTTGATATGCCAACGTATATCCGGGAGGTAGTCGACCAGTTAGGCGAATCGTTTAATCAAGACGAGCAAATCACATTCCGCTACCAGTTAGCGCCACTGGAGCTGGATGTTTCACAAGCCGTTCCGTTGGGTCTAATTATTACCGAAGCCATTACCAATGCCCTTAAGTATGCCTTTCCCGCGGGATACCGTTCTGACGATCAGACTAATTCGATAAACCTGGCATTACTTAAAGTCGATCTGGAAAACTACCAGTTAGTGGTTGACGATAATGGCGTGGGCTTACCGGATGACGTTGATCTTCGCCGTCAGGGGTCTATGGGAGCCAACATCATGCGTCGCCTGACGAAACAATTGGGCGGTATACTCCAGATAGAAAACAGCGGGGGAGTCCGAATATCCGTTTCGTTTCCGTTAATCAAACTTCAGCCGCATTATGCCCACGATAACTAATATCCCCGCCGTTGCAGCAAGAATGACTAATCCAGTTGCTCGGGTACTGATTGTGGAGGACGAGTTGCTTATTGCTGACAACCTGGAAGACATTCTTCTAGAAGCTGGCTATACCGTCGTCGGTATAGCCGTTAGTGTGCAGGAAGCGAGGGAACTACTGCTTGACCATCAACCGGATGTAGTGCTACTGGACATCTACCTAAAGGGTGGCGAAACAAGCTTAGACTTTGCCCGGACGTTACGCGCTCAGCACATTCCATTCATCTACATCTCGGCCAATGCGAATGATGGCGTTCTGGACAAAATAAAAGCAACGCAACCCCACGGCTATATTGTCAAACCGTTTCGCACAAAAGACATCCTGTATACGTTGGAAATTGCCTTCTATCGCCACGCCCATAGTTTGGAGCAGAAGCTTCGGGAAGAAAAAATGCTTCAGATTTCGTTGACGAATGCGCTATCGGAGGCCAGTGATTGGACACAAAAGCTATTAGCCGTAGCGACCGATCTTCAGCCCTTTATTCCGTTTGATTTAATTACACTCAGGCTTGACCAGGGAAAGACCACCCGGTCCTGTAGTTTCTTCCGGATCGGACTAAACGAATACCAGACCATTCAGCCGGTTGACTTTCTGCGGATGACGGGGTTGACGGAACACAAGTACGATCAGTTACGGGCAGAACTTTCTGCCCAGGCAAGCATTAACCTGCTTAATGGAAATGAGTACGCGGAAGCTTGTCAACGCTTTCGTTTAAAGCAGATCATCGCCAAAACATTCTCTTTACAAGCTAATTTACTGGTGACCATAGCCACTATGCAGGGAAGCAAGTTTGAAGTCTCCTTCTATAGTCGCCAGCCGGATACTTATCTGCCTGATCACGTATCACTAATTGACCGTTTGCAGCAACCCGTTAGTCTTACATTGGATCGTCTGCTGGCTTTTGATGAGATCGCCCGGCTGAATGAGCAATTAGGTCGGGAAAATAAGTATTTGCAGGAGGAAGTAAAAACAACGGCCAGCTTTAATGACATTGTGGGTAAAAGCCCTAAACTCCATCAGGTGTTCAAACAGCTCGAGAAAGTTGCTCCTACCGATGCGACTGTACTTCTGACGGGTGAAAGCGGTACGGGCAAAGAGTTGTTTGCCCGCGCTATTCATACGTTTTCGTTGCGGAACGATAAATTGCTGGTAAAACTAAATTGCGCGACCCTGCCTGTTAACCTGATCGAATCCGAGTTATTCGGGCACGAAAAAGGGGCATTTACAGGAGCCACCGAACGCCGAATCGGGAAATTTGAATTGGCGCATGGGGGCACCATCTTCTTGGATGAAATCGGAGAAATGCCTATGGACCTGCAAGCGAAACTGCTACGTGTGCTACAGGAAAAATAATTTGAACGGGTAGGCGGTAAAGGAACGCTTCAAACCGATGTACGGGTGATTGCTGCTACAAACCGGCATTTAGAAAAGGAAGTCGCCGAAGGGCGCTTCCGACTGGATTTGTATTATCGATTGAGTGTATTTCCTATTCTGTTACCAGCCTTACAGGAACGACTGGAAGACATCCCATTATTGGCCCATTTCTTTGCTCAGAAGTTTAGCCAGCGAATGGGAAAATCGTACCAGGGAATCAGTGAAGAGACCTTAACCGAGCTCCTTAACTACAGTTGGCCAGGCAATATTCGCGAACTGGAGAACATTATTGAGCAGGCTGTCATCATCAGCGAGGGCCTAGACCTGCTTACGCTGGGCCGATCGTTAGCTAACAACTGGATTATGAATAGCCCACTTTCCACTGGCGCATCAACTTATACGCTAACGACTCATCCAAATCAGATTCCGCCAGTGACCGCTCAACCAAAGACCTTGTCTGAGGTGAAGAACAAGCACGAACAAACCGAGCGCGACTATATCCTATCGATACTTCAGCAAACGAACGGCAAAATTCGGGGTAAAGGGGGAGCCGCTGAGCTAGCGGGGTTGAAACCTACCACCCTGGAATACAGGATTGAGCGATTAGGGATCAAGAAGTAGCTGCTCAATACTTTTCTTGGTTTCCCGTTTATGAAAGCCCATAACTATTATAAGCTATCACCAATCCTAACCAGTGGTCGTTAGGTCTAATAGAATAAGTAGCTACACTTTAAACACGAAAAAAATGGATTTGCAGGTACGCGGAAAAACGGCTTTAGTCACCGGATCAACGGCTGGCATTGGGCTGGCGATTGCTAAAACACTGGCTCAGGAAGGAGTCGAAGTCATACTCAATGGCCGAAATAAGGGCCGCGTCGATGCCTTGGTCCATCAACTATCGGCTGAATTACCCGGTACCCGATTTCGAGGAATTGCCGCTGACTTTAGTCAGGTCGAGGAAATAAACGCCTTATTGGCCCAGCTACCTCAGGTAGACATACTGATTAATAACGTGGGTATATTCGAGCCCAAGGAGTTTACGCAGATACCCGATGAAGACTGGTTCAAGTTTTTCGAGGTCAATGTGATGAGCGGGGTTCGGCTTTCCCGCCATTATTTCCCCAACATGTTGGCCAACGGATGGGGGCGAATCATTTTCGTCTCCAGCGAATCGGCGCTGCAAATCCCGACGGAGATGATTCACTACGGCACGACTAAAACCGCTCAACTGGCCATTTCGCGGGGGTTGGCCGAATTGACCACCGGCACCGAAGTGACCGTTAACTCGGTGCTGCCTGGCCCGACCTTATCCGAAGGGGTTGGTGATTTTATCGGCAGTATGGCAGCCCGCCGTCAGGTGTCTATAGAAGAAATGGAAAAGGACTTCTTCAAGCAGGCCCGCCCGACCTCCATTATCAAACGGTTTGCCACCACCCAGGAAATAGCCAATCTGGTGGCTTATCTGTCGAGTCCGCTGGCCTCAGCCACCAACGGAGCCGCCGTCCGGGTAGATGGAGGTGTTACTAAGACCATTGCCTGATCAAGTACCAGCCTTATCAGTGTGGACTGGCTATCTCTGACTAGATACGATAGTAAATCAACCTTGCGTTTTGGTCAGAAAAGGTGAAGTTTCTACATTTTACGAGACAGCGAGATCCTATTTAAGTTAGTAGAGTAGCTTGTAACAGGTATCCAGTCCACCGGCTATAAACTATATGCACCAGGTGTTGTTCATACTAGATTGATTTGTACAAACTTGGGATTTACTACCACTGTGTATGTTTATGAACTATGTCCGGCGTGGTGCTGGTAAACCGCTGTTACTGCTCCACGGCCTGGGGAGTTCCCTGAAGGTCTGGGATCTGATTATCGGTGAGTTATCCATTCACCGGGAGGTGATTGCGTTGGATCTGCCCGGTTTCGGGCAGTCACCGGGCCTGGTCGGGGAGGTATCCATTCCTACCCTGGCCGATGCGGTGACCGATTTCTTAACCCAGCACCAGCTCTTGGGCATTGATGCCGTCGGCAATTCGATGGGGGCCCGATTAGTTCTTGAATTAGCCCGGCGGGGTAATGTGGTCGGGGCGGTTGTATCCCTGGATCCGGGTGGGTTCTGGCAAGGCTGGCAGGTGGCCTATTTCTACCAATCGGTTCGGCTATCGGCTCAATTATCCAGTCTCATCCAACCAATCTTACCCCCCCTGGTGAGCCATCCGGTGAGCCGAACGCTGTTGTTCGCGCAATTTTCGGCTCATCCCTGGACGATCCCGGCTCGAGTGGCGCTGAATGAATTTCGGGAGTTTTTGCCCACCCCCAGCTTTACCAAACTCCTGGATAGTCTGGCTCATGGTCCCCCGCAGCAGGGAGCACCGCTTGGCTCCATACCCAACCTGGTCATTGGCTGGGGCCGCCAGGACCGAATTTGTCCGCCCAGCCAAGCGAAACGGGCCCTGGCGTTGTTTCCTGACGCGCAACTTCATTGGTTTTCGAATTGTGGCCACGTGCCGCAACTGGATGTACCGGCTGAAACCGTGGCACTGATACTGGCCGTTACGGAGTGCCGCTACGAGCCTCAACCACCAGTCCCTACCTCGGCAAAAGAGTCTGAAGTTACCGGAAAAGTCTTTCTGGGTGTGGGTGTTGCGGTGGTGCTGGTCGGCTTATTTCTCACGTTTGGCCTGAAACGATAAGGTCACATCGGATCACGAAAGCATCTTCTGAGTCTACAACGATTTAGGGGCTATATCTTTAGATTAGTACGGTGAAACCAGCTAAAGTTTTATTCTAAATGTACCATTTTTGACCCTTCAAGTTTGGAAAAGAATTTAATTGCCATTTCTTGAATAAATACAACTTATAGTTATAGTGATTTCGTTCACGAAAACGCTGACCGAATGAACAGGTATCATAACTCAGCTAATAGTCAGCTATTTGTTTAGTGAGGTACAGAAAGGTGCCCTGGGGGCTACCCTGGCGCGGGTCTCTTACGGTCATTTCAGTAACTGTCCAATCTATCAGTAGAATGTTACACAACCTGGCATCTTCATGTTAACTGGCTGTAGTCACCCGCTTGATCAGTCTGCTGACCTGAGTCGCCTGGAATCGGCACCCCCTTGCCGTCGTGAAACCAGCCCGGTTTAATTCGCTGGCTATCTCACTGAGGTTCTTGCCCGCCCTTTGCATGATTTCAGCCATGGAGGTAGCCCGCCGGTTATCTTTATTGGCCAGTGCTGCCCGCCGGGTAGCCTCAGCTCCCTTTTTCCGGGCAGCAAGGCTCAAGTTTTCCGGCTTGCCTAATACGGCGCCCTGGTTAATCTTAGCCCTCAGCGCCGCCTTAGTCCGGGAGCTGATCAATTCTCGCTCATGCTGGGCCAAGGTGGCAAAGATACCAATGGTTAACGTGTTGGCGTCCGGCATATCCACACACTGAAAATTAACACCCGAATCTCTCAGCGTGAAGATGAACGAGGCATTACGGCTCAAGCGATCCAATTTGGCAATGATTAAAACCGCGCGCTCTTTCTTAGCCCGATCGATGGCCGCTGCCAGCTGCGTCCGCTGGTTGTTCTTGCCGGATTCAACCTCTGTGAACTCGGCAAGTATAACCCCTTTCACGTAACCTGCCACGGCCGCGCGCTGGGCCTCCAGTCCTAAGCCAGAATCCCCTTGCGCCCTGGTAGATACCCGGTAGTAAGCTACGTATTTAGTTTGGCCGTTTGTGGCCACGGCTGAAGGTGTGTTTTTCTTTGCCATTGTAGGAATGATGAGTTTCAGTTTTGGAATCGACTTACTCGGGCATTGTAGAGGTCTAAGTGCCTATCACTACCATCACTCAGCGTTAAGAGTTGATGAATATAGGCTAAACGGTTAGCCCGAGCGCTGGCGTTAGCCTCAACGAAAAGCTCCTGCTCGATCCATTCAGCTGTTTTATTAAGTTCCTGGGCCTGATTGATAACGGCGGCAAATAGGCCAGCAGAAACGTCCAAGTCACTCGTCGAGCTAATCATATGAATAAGCATCCTGATATAACGGCCATAAGCCATTTCTACAGAAGAATACTCCTTACTCTGTTTTTCGAAAGCCAATAGCAGGATGATCTGCTTAGCCTCCTCCTTAGTCATTATTGAAGGGTTTTCACGAACGATGTCACTCATGTCTATAATAAATGAGCCATTGATACTAGGCAGGTTAGCTGAGGTCAACATTGACTCGAAACCTTAGATAGGGATACTTCTTGGCCAGCACCACCACGCTTGCCTGTGCATGCATCAAGTCGAGCCCTCTGTAAGGATCCAAACCGGTGGCATTTTCCTTTGTCCCATCTTGGAATAAAATCCTGGATGGGAATCCAGTCTTTACTTGCCCAGTCCCATATCTCTACCTGATAATTAGTCATGCTGACTGATTTGCTTTAGAGCTGGAGGGAAAGCGAGTCCTACGCTCATTGTAGGTATCCAACGTATCATCGTCAACCGGATCAGTACGATATAAAAAAATCCTCACTAAGTCTGATCTTTCTATTCCTTCTGCCAATATCTCAAACCTTATCTCCTGCTCGATCCAAGCCGAAGTCTTACCTAGTTGAATAGCCTGGTTGAGTACAGCCATAAAAATGTACGTGGTTCGATCGGCACTCTGGGTAGCGGTTAAAAGCCTACCGATAACCCGCACATAGTCGGCATAAGTGAAATGAACACCAGGCCGTTCAATCTGTATCCATTCAAAGGCTAAATGCCGGATGAGTTCTTTGTATTGGTCCGATTCCGTTTCTTGATGCGCCAAAGTCTTATTGCTTGTCTACCCCTAAATATAGGCAAAATAGCCCTGATTTTACAAGGCTTGAACGTCCCCGTTGAAGCCTTGTAAAGTTAATGCAAACCTACTTCACTTCTAGCTGAGCAGTAAGAAGGGAAACCATTTAGTCGTTAATTGCCACGTACTAGTCACAATTCATAAATGAGCGTTTATGATTTGTAACAAAAACTAACAAACTTTCATGTATAGGGCGATTACAGTTCAAAGAGGGGAAAACGCAACACTAGGCCATAAGGCTACCGAATCAAGGTCACGAAAGGGGTGTACCGATCAAACTTGCCATCGTCGGAGATCAACGTGAGATTGTCGGCAAAAGCCGTAGCGATTAATAACCGGTCGAAGGGATCGCGGTGATCCTCATACAACGGAATTGACTGATAAGCGTCTAAATGACGGGGCAGGACAGGCAGGAGCTGAATGGCTAATACACCGGTCATTTCCTGAAAGACCTCAGTAGATGACCGGGTAGTGTCCAGTTTGCCAATCTTTTTCTTAATGGAAATTTCGAGCAGCGAAGCGGCACTCACGAAAACCTCATTGGTTGTGCTGCGGATCAACTCCGCTGCCCGGGCTGATAACTGGGGATCAGCTTCCAGTACCCATAGCAATATATGCGTATCAATCAGTAAACGCATTACATGTAGTCTTTCAAGTCGTCCAACGGCTCATTGAAGTCGGGGGTTAGCTTAAAACTTCCCCTCATGGTGCCAAACGGACGTTCTGTCAACTCTGGCCGGTTCAGCGCGACAGGAGGTTTGATCGCTTTGTTCGTGGCGGCCATCTGTCGAATGAAAGCCAATACAGCCTTACCCGTCTCATCGCGATCATCTATTTCCAGTTGATAAATCATAGCTACTACTTGCCTATGCCATTTTAAAATATACTTATGCCAAGTTAACATTTTCCTACAAATACAGGTCAACCTGCCTTGGAAAGAGCAGTTAGAAAGGCACTACCAGCATTTATGGTGTTTCCAAACAGACATCTAATAGAGATTAATTGCTTTGAGGTAACATTTAACAAACGTTCCTTTAATAAATGTTAAACTCAGTACAGCTGTATTTTGCTATATGGTAGCCGTTTGCTTTTGGACTGAAGTACCTATTTCGACCCCGCGAAGACGGAGATACTTATAAAGAGTAGTTTTAGAGATGTGTAACTCGCGGGCGATTTGTTCGACCGAGCACTTGGCTTCTTTGTAAAGACTTTCCCCGATGCGGGCTTTCTGCTCACCAGCTTTAGATAGCCCTGTGCGTCGGCCTAAGAGTTGACCCCGTCGCCGGGCGGAAGCTAAACCGGCTAAAGTCCGCTCCCGAATTACTTCCCGTTCAAACTCGGCTAGACTGGCGAAAATGCGAAAAACGAGCCGACCTTGCGCCGTGGTAGTGTCGATGGGATCGTTCAGACTCACTAGCCCAATATGTTGTTGCTCCAACTGAGTGACGATCTCAATCAAGTGATTTAGGGAACGGCCCAGTCGATCCAGTTTCCAAATCATCAACGTATCCCCCTCCCGGATGATTTCAAGAAGCCTCTTTAATTCAGGCCGTTCGGTTTTAGATCCACTGGCTTTTTCCTGAAAGATTTTCGAGCAACCGGCGGCATTAAGGGCATCTAATTGAAGGGCCAAATTTTGATCTTGCGTAGAGACGCGGGCATAACCTAACTTCATGACGTACTAGTGTCTATCTCACGTCAAGGACGTGAATGGGAGAAATCTATTGTCGATCAAGGAAGCAGGTTGTTGCTATTGAAGGTACAGAATTATCCGTTTATAAGGCTAAAAAAATGATCCCTTTAACTTTTTTTAGAAAGGGGATTACCTTTAAATGACTGATCTGATGGATAAATCATCAATCACGTCTGAACCGTTCACGAAACCGTTCAATTAGTTGAAAAGTGCAATAATGCGCTGCACCTGCACGGCTTGAAATTGCTTGCCTCGACGGGTACGAAATCCATGCTCATTCAACGTAGCCGCTATGTCACTCCAGCTCTCACCCGCCCCACGTAATGACCGGGCAAATGCAGCCGCCCGGCGATTGTTCTCATGCTCACGGGCATTCTGCTGCCGAATCGCTAACCCCTTTTGGGTGGCCTCTGCGGTGAGATTTTCAGGCTTGCCCAATAAATGGCCAGCCCGTTTCTTTTCGGCCAGTGCTTTACGGGTACGATCGCCAATGACTTCCCGCTCGTGCTGGGCCATGGTGGCCATTACTCCGATGGTGAGCGTATTGGCTTCGGGCATATCGGCGCAGACAAACTCAACCCCCGAATCCCTCAATGTGAAAATGAAAGCCACATTCCGAGTCAGCCGGTCGAGCTTGGCGATGAGTAGTATCCCTCCCCTTTCCTTACAATAAGCGATGGCTTTGAGCAATTCAGGTCGGTTGTTTTTTTTGCCCGATTCAATGTCGGTGAATTCGGCGACGATTTCACCCCGATTATAAATGAAGGAACTGACGCTAGTACGTTGAGCTGACAGGCCCAGCCCGCTAGCGCCCTGGCGTTGAGTAGACACCCGGAAATAGGCAACGTACTGTTTGTAACCGTAATGATGTTCCACGACACAATTTTTAAAGTTATTCTGTAAAGATACCTCTGTTTTACATTTTCTAAACGTCCGTTTAGAAAATGTAAAACGAATTATTAATCTTATATTCTGTACAATTTGATATATTTAATGAAATTGTAACTTCTGTAACTTATGTTCAAAACAACTCTTATAGATAGAAAACTACTTTTGTAATCTATGAGTATTACTTACAAATACAGTAATTTGTATATATATGTACAAACGTACAATAATTGCAAAACATACTAACTGATGGAAGTAAGCGAATTGTATAAAGTGTCTGCTCAGGAAGCCAGAGTACAACTCTCCGACCTCATCAACAAAGCCATTTACGGTCGGCAACCCTCTTTGATTACTCGGCAGGGTAAACCCGCGGCAGTGCTGATCTCCTTTGAGCAGTGGCAGGCCTTCCAGCAAGTCCAAAAATCCGAACTTTTACCCTTGAGCAATGAAGCTTCGTCGTCAACTGAAGATGCGGTAATTGTTGAACAGGAACCCAAAACCGATGGTGGCCAGGAGCAGCAACCCGGGCCAGTGCCAAACCCCTGATCGCTTAAATTGGCGGCAATACTTCAGCGAGAAAATGTAGGACAATTTTATTAACTTTTCCGGGTATTCCTTTAACGCTTTTTCTGATTCCGGCTGTCATGACCTTATCGAATCAATCAGTCCAGACTTTACCCGTTCTATTGAATCACTATCGTGATCTAGTCAGTCATAAGTCGGAGTATGAGGCAGATAATCAGTTGATGCATACCTATCACTCCGTGGCCATTGATGGGGGCACGCTTTCCCTGGAAGAAACGAAGTGCTTTATGGGCACGGGATTCCTAGCAGGGGGTAAACCTTGGCATCACCATCTAATGCTAATGGACCATCAACTTGCCCAACAGCAGATGGTAAGTTGGGCCTCTGAACGTGAGCCGTTGAACCGCGCCCGGCTTCAAACCATTGCCGCTTTGATCATGCGCCAGACCGGTGGACCCACCTATACTCTCCTGGATAGCTTCGATTCCAGTCAGGGCGAGTTTCGCACTGACGGTGCGATGGCCAGTGGTCGGATATTTTTGGAAGCCAAAAAAGTGCCTGCCGCCGTTGACAAACTGGTCAAGCAAATCAATACCGCCCTACCCGCTGCCAAAACGATTCGTCAAATGTACGACCTGTCTTTCCAAGCCCATTACGACCTGTTGAGGATTCATCCCTTTGGGGATGGTAATGGTCGGTTGGCTCGACTGCTGATGAATTATGTCCAGCACTACCAGGGCTTACCGATGAGCTTAGTGTTTGTTGAGGATCGTCGGGCGTATATTCAGGCCCTGGAGCAGAGCCGACATCAAGTCTCTCCAAAACCGATGCTTGATTTTATGTATTCACAGTTGACTACCTTTTTACAACTAGAATGCGATCGGCTTAGCGGAGAAATACTTGGGCAATCAAACAAGGTGGTCTTTAGCTAGCTCCCCTTTATACTCGGATCTTTGGTGACAATAAGCGCGCAACTGTAGGGGCAATTAAAATGCAAATTGACAAATTAGGATAGCACATATTTAGCACTTTATGTCTAAAAGCTTGTTGGCTAACCGGATTCCTTATATACAGAGTGGTTGTCGCATCGACAGGACCCTGCCGATGCGACAACCTTCCCCAACTTGGTTGAATGGAATTAGCAGGGAATCAATCATCTGATTGATGGAATCATACAGGGTTGTAAGCCCTTTCACTAAAACGGCCAACTCGTGTAGGAGTTAGCCGATAGCTGAGTCAATCGAGCGCAAAACCAGTATCCAAATTGGATTCTTGATCCTAGTTCCGCTTCTCCCGTTTCATATAAGTAGAGGCCCTAGTGCCTCGTCGGGCTCCCATTTCATGTAGCTGTTGGGCGTCAGCCTGTGATACCAGTTGAAGAGCCGAATACTCCGTTTTGCCCGTAATCAGGGGGAAGCCCGCTACCCGTTGCGCTTGTGAACAATTCACACAGGTTTTAGCCGTTGGCAACGCTTTCAGCCGAGCTTGGGGAATCAACTCACCACATCGGTTACAGTACATAATATTAATATTTTATAGCTACTAGAATAACCCTAAATCCGGGTGAATAGTGCCCTAATCAGCGTCATAAAACAGGGAATCCACTGTAGCTAATGAACTTACCTTCAGACATTTAGAATTAAATCTTTAATCAATTAACTAGATTCACTTAGGGTATCAATTAAGTTATCCGAAACGGGTTTATGCCTCGACAAGCAGCTACATGGAATAAGCAATTCTATACGGCTCGCTTCTAATCAGCTAACTCAGCTTTGCCAAACTACGAGTAAATACCCGTCAGCCGAAACCTAGATTGGCCAAACCATATAGACTGAAATAGGTTAGCTTGACTAAATATAACCTGATCATGAACCTGGATAAACCAACCCCAACTCAGCCCACTCCCTCAACTCCTCAACAACCTGCCAAGCCCACTAGGCCCAAACGACCCCGCATAAAAAAGACGACGTAAAGCCTATGATCAATATAGGGTGGTTGTGGCGAAGAAGATGGTGACATCCGAGCGGATAATTCACGATTCTACACCGGCCGGTACCGGCTCCCCGGACGGGCCGGTGCCGTCATTTGGGGGAGTATCAGTCTCACAAACTCAGTTAAAATTTGAGATTCTGATTTTGTTTAGTGAGATGACAATTTGAGACCGACTCTCGAACAGAATGACTTTGCTAGAACAGCTACTCTACTTATCTCTTTGAACGGGCGTTATCTAAACCATAGTCTAACGAAGAAGTATGCAGAACTATTCGATTTAGAAGAGTGTCTGAAAATGAATTTCTTTAAGAATAGATGGGTATTGCACAGTAATAATCTCGGTGTACATAAAATATTGATTATATCAATCCGGTCCTTGATGACTTCCTGTACTCTGGTCGGTACGTTCGACATACTGTCGTACAACGTTTGCCTCTCTACCTCATCAATACTCACCCAATAACATGACCAAGACGATTCGTTTACAGTATTTGGGTTGGGCATCCAAACCGCAATAACCCGAGTCTGCGCGGTTATCCAGTTAATATCATTCAATCCTACAGACAGTATAACGATTACCTAGCACAGGGAAAAGACGGCCCAGTACAAGGTAGGTTCGGAAACATCAACATCTTCCTTCACGTAAATAAATGTATATAAATTATTAAAAACATATATTTATTATTTACTTTAGTGGCGTTTAATATAAATAATTTACAAATGAAATTTCTAATAATTAGTATCATAATAATATTATCGTATGCAACCAAATGCCTTGGTATTACATACTACGTTAGTCCACTAGGGAGTAATAACAATAATGGATTGGAGGTTTCCAAACCGAAAAATGACTACCAAGGAGTTATCAATGCTACAAGTCCCGGAGATACTGTTTATTTCATGAATGGGACTTATTCGAATATATGTGCTGGATGCAACACTATTGAAATCAAGAATAGCGGAAAGGCAAATGCATACATCGTATTTATAAACTACCCCGGCCACCATCCAAAAATCAAATTTGATGGATGGCAAGGTATCGCTATTGTAAATGGAGCAAGCTACATAAAAATTATTGGTTTTGATATAGAAGGTAATAATTCTCAAGTCTCTTTAAAAGACGCACTTGTTCAGCCTGGAAGTTGTAATAATGCAAATACGTCGATAGTAGATGCTAGGTTCAACGGTAATGGAATTGGCGTTACTAAGCAGAAGGACAAGCATTCTCATCATTTAGTTTTTTCGAAAAATTTGATTCATGATTGTGGCGGAGGTGGAATCGGTGTAAATCAATCAGATTGTATTATTATAGAAGACAATATTATTTATAATAATTGTTGGTATTCAATCTACGGAAGTAGTGGTATATCTATTTATCAATTATGGAATTTTGATAATGTTACTTCTTGTAAAAATTTTATTAGAAGAAATAAATGCTTTAACAATATAAATTATGTGCCAAATCCCAGTTTTAACTGTTTAGTTCAAGATGGTAATGGGATAATCATAGATGATTCGCGTAATACGCAAAATGGCTCAACATTAAACGCCTACAAAGGGAAAACTTTAATTGAAAATAATATTGTTTGGTACAATGGGGGTTCAGGGATTCATACGTTTTTAAGTGAAAATATAGATATTATAAATAATACTGCGTACCTAAATAATCAAAGTCCTGAAATAAACAGCGGACAAATTCTTGCCAATAGTAGTAATAATGTTAAAGTTATTAACAACATTTTATACGCTCCGTCTGGTAAAATGATTAATAACTCATATAATAACAAGAACGTACAATATTATAATAATCTACATTTCAATGGAACAACTGCTATTTTAAACAACTCAAGCTGTATAAACAAAGATCCTTTATTTATAACAGCGAATAAAAGCCTCCAAGCTGATTTTCATACATATAATACAAGCGCTACGATTGACGCAGGCAACCCAACATTCTATAGTCAGACGGATATTGAGTTAACTAAACGACCCATTGGAAAACTGCCAGATATTGGCGCTTTTGAAAATTTGAATGCAAGAATCGGGGATAATATAAAGTATTTTAAACCTAAACAAGATTTGCCAAGTATGAGAGTGAATGAGAGTACTTCGGTCCCTGCCATTTACCCTAAAATCAATGAAAATACAACTTTTGAATCACTTAGTCAACTTGACAATTCATTAATTGATTGTATATTGCTTACGCCAAATCCCGCCGCGTCACAACTAAAGGTTAAGTTTAAACTTGTAAAAGGACAAAAAGCTTATTTGTCAATTTATAATATGAATGGGGAAGTTCTGAATAACATTCAAGTCATTGGAAATGGTAATATCCAAAGTGAAGAATTTATGGTTGAAGAGTTAAAAGAAGGGCGTTATATAGTAGGATTAAATTATAACAAAAACATGATAACAAAGCTTTTGTTGATAAGTAAAACATATTGAGTTGAATGGTCCTGCTTTGCTTAGTTGACATGCGATCCATTTAACTTTTAATGTATATTATGTATGTTGTTAATTAACTATATAGTCTAATTGAAGCTATTGCTCACATGGGAGACCGTTAAAGTGTTTTAGAATAGATTAACTCGCTTTTAATCTAAATACTAATGTGATATTTTGCTGACTTTAAATCGAAATATTTTTTTACTGTGTAGAGAATAATTTTAGCGTGCTGTGCCTGTGGACGGTGGAATGATTTTCGATTTAGCTTAATTTTTCATTGGCCGTTAATCGCTAAAGTACATTACCTACTCCGTGTAATTTAATGGGATATTTGAAAAAAGCGTCAAGAACAAAAGTTACTTTGTCAGAGTTTTATAGATGGTAGCTTGTAAAGGACGAAATTATATTGTTTAGCGATTGAGTTGGGGCCATGGCCTTCATGAACTATCCTGATTTGTAATTTCTTTGCAATTTGATTTTATCAAGTAAATAATAACTATCAACTGTTTTATTGGTAATCATTACTGAGACAGTACTTCTCGGTAAATACTGTCTACCGCTTTGACAATAGTCGCAAGGTTTAGCGTAGTAGTAGAAAGGTTGATCGAGGCTTCTGATAAAGCGGTCCTTAGGGGTAGATCCGTGATGCATTTGGTTAGGCAATTTGACAAAGCTTCAATGTCGCCGACTTGGTAAATGAGTGCATTTTTAGTATCAGTGAGCAGGTCTGGAAGGCCGCCGACAGGTGTAGTAATAACTGGCAAGCCATAGGAAAATGCATCGAGCACAGCCATGGGAAAGCCCTCCGCATAACTTGGAAGACAGAAAATTGATGATCGGCTGAATGCCACAATTTTTTCAAAACCGCTTACCCAGCCAAGGAATGTAACATTTTCTTCAATATTTAACTTTTTTACCAATTGCCTAGCCGCTCCTATCTCGCCATTGCCAGCAAACACCAATTTCCAATCAGGGTGACTGTTTTTTACCGCAGCAAAGGCTTTGATCAAATCTTTATAGCCTTTACGTTGATTGACCGTTCCGGCGAATAAAATATTGTTCTGACGTTCGGTTTCTACTGGTTTTACTTCAGTACAAGGATTGTATACAACAGCCAGTTTATCGGCCAGAAAGGGCCATTTATTTACCACTTCTTGTTCCCAATATTTAGAAAGGACAATAATCTTGTCAGCGCTTTTGAAGATATATTTATACGAAAAACTAAATTTGCTATGGATGGTTGTGGTAGTGCTAAAGGCGTGAAAATGTACGAGCAGCTTCTTATTGAACAGCTTTATTAGAAAGACAAATAGCATTTTTCGAATAGCGGATACCGGCTCACTAAAGTGAAGATGAATCAAATTTGCCGATGGTAAATGATAGAGTAAAATGAATATTGCTTTTATCAACATCCATAACTTAGCCACTTTTGATCGGTCGATATGAGTTTCAATCCAAACCATGTTCCAGTCCTTCCAAAGGGCAGTTTGCCGATAAGCATTAATGACAGATGTAATGCCACCTCGTGTTTGACTGCTGGTTGCAATAGTAATAACTTTATATTGTTTCATATAATTTCAAGTTTTTCACAACGCTTGCAGGATTTCCTGCAACGATTACATTTTCCGGCACATCGCGTATAACGACGCTGCCTGCCGCAATAATTGAATAATTTCCTATTTTAATATCACCGATAATGACAGAATTAGCACCAATATTTACGTTGTTTCCAATTCTTGGACTGCCTCCGTTATTGCGGGCAGTCCCAATGGTTGTGTTATGACGGACTATTACGTTCTCTCCTATAATAGCATTGCTATTTATCACTAAACCGCTTCCATGAAACATGTTAAAATTACGCCCAATTGACGTTGTATCTGGAACATCAATACCTAGTATCCATTGGACAAACATTTTATAACAAATCCTAATAGGAAAGCCAATTATTCGTAAGACTCTGTTCTTTGTAAAGAAAGAACTACTCCGAAAAGCTAATAGGAAAAATAGACCCTTCGGGTTGTTTTTGATAAATTTTATTTCAGAAAATAACGGGTTCGCCATTTTGTTTATAGTATAATTTATATAGGCATGTATTTTTTAAATTGGTGAAATTATCTCCCTTTTTGAGGCATTGCCGCATCGTATATTACCTCCTGATAGATAACAGCTGTATTTTTCTTTGGATAGAAGAAAAAAGTACCTGCTAACTCCTGGATATCACGTAGAAGGAAATACAGGAAATAACCGTAGAAGCTGTGATTTATCTTAACCCGCTGAAAATAAGATTTCGCAGAAATTAATAACACATAGGGTAAAAGACCAACAAGGCCTAAAAAAGGAGTTATACATAAACATAAAAATAAGCCAATGCAGGAGTAGCTATACCTAATAAAGATTTTCCAAAAATGTGGATTTAGCAGGTGTTCCCGGTTAAGTAATCCGACATACAAGAAATCACCATTTCTCATCATTCCTTTCATCCGGTTGATGTCGATATAGCTTACCGTATGGTGATTGACAAATATTCCTCTTAGACGTTTCAGTAAAATATTTCTTTTTGCCAAACGAAGGCCAAAATCATAGTCTTCGCACCGTTTGTAAGAAACATTCATACCACCAACGGACTGAAATGTTTTTTTTCTAATAGCAAATAGACCCCCAACAACGGTTTCTGTTTTGTCTTCGTTTAACAAAATGCCGAAATAGGGTGCTTTATTGATGAACTTGAACGTATTATTTTCGTAGAAATAATTCATTAAGTCGCCAGAAACATAATCGTATTGCGGCTGGCCAGTCGAGTCTAACAAACGACTTGCCAAAAACTCCGGCTGAAGCTCCATATCTCCATCCAGAAAGATTAAGTAGTCGCCATTTGCTTCATGAGCACCAATATTCCGAGCCCCAGCCGCGTTATAATTTTTCTCAATTTTGAAAACTCGAATTGAGGGATAACTTTTGACAATATCGAGCGTTTTATCTGTCGATGACGAATCTATATACAGTATTTCATAATCAGTTAATGCTGCATATTGTAAGGAGTCAAATAGACTTCTGAAGCAGACTTCAGCTGTTGATTCGATGTTTCTTCCGATAATAATAATAGAGATCATACAAGCTGGTAAGGTCGAGTAGTTTTCACAAATGTTATATGATAGCTGGTGATAACGAATAAAAATAAAATCCAGAAAAGGTTGTTAGGCTTTACTAAATTTCCCTCGAAGAAATTATAAACCAGTTGAATAAATAAAAAAGTGAATCCCCAGTAATACTCTTCTTTTCGTTGAATAAAAAAATTGGTGAAAAAGCTCACTAGATATGTCAGAAAAGTAATCAAGAAAAGCAGCAAACCAATAATACCTAAATCAAGCATCATGTCGAGATAACCGTTGTGCGCTGTGTCATAGGTTAAATCAAGTACTGAGTTTATTTTTCCTGATTCGCCTACTTCCCCTAACCAGAAGGCACCGTAGCCATATCCTGTCAACGGTTTCTCGCTCATGCTCTTGACAACCATATCCCATAGGTCAACCCGACCAGTAAACGTCAAGTCTTTACCGGTTAATTTTACAATTATGTTTTCTGCTGAGGTATCAACAATTGCCAGTGCTATAACCAAACTGAAAATCAGTATAAAAGCTATGTATTGAATTTTTACAGGGCTATGCAAAAATCGTTGTAGGAGTGGAAACGTAAAGGCTATGGACAATAGAATAAGTGAGGTAGTAGACCGTGACAGAATGATCAGTACAACTGCCAGAAGCAAACCCACCAGGGCTAGTTTTACGTTCTTCAGTCGCCATAAGGCCAGGTTAATAATGGCGTTCCCAAGCATCACCTGACCCAACGAGTTTTTGTGGGTAAACAAACCGCACCAGGCTCCCTGTAGCTCCGGCGATTCATCATGCATAATACCCTGCTCAGGCAAAATAAAGCCAAACAATAAGCTGCCAATAGCGGCCAAGCTCAAGGCAAGTGCTGTTAGTTTTAGTAGGGACGCTAGTTCAAATCGACAGATTAAATAAAAGGCAAACAAGGTTGGCCCCCATATACCGGTCGTTCTCCGCACTGTAATCTCTAATGCCTGGCTCCAAAAGACTGATCCTGCCAGGTAGAGCAGAAAGACAAGAATTAATGGGTTAAAATTCAGGACAGTTGGAAGGGCCCGGGTTTTAAAAAGTAATAGGCAAAGTGTTAGACCGTAAATACTAAACCATAGGACCTGAAAAGCAGGGTTACCCGCACTGGCGTCGATCACATCGCCGGTACCAACCATAAATAACCGTTGCACCGCACCGCTAAAACAGAATAATCCAACCATGGCGAACAGCTTCTCCCATGCTGTAGGTAGTACATCCGTTTTAATCATATCGATTTACGAGATAACGTTTTCGTGAATATCCGCCAGTCTAAAAGTCGGAAAACGATCAACAGCGTACCATAACAGAACGAGCCGAAAAGCACCATAACCGGTATTTGATATTGGGATGGGCAGTACGGTTTGAGATATAAAACAGCCTGAGACATCAGGCCGGCGGCAAATATTAGCAAACTGGCTTTCCGCCAGGGAATTGGCATTCTATATGACCCTTTACTAAAAAAGAAGCTAATTATCAGAACCAACGTGTCACAAACAATGGTGGATGATAAAGCTCCTGTAGTGCCATACATCGGAATCCACCAGAAATTCAGGCTAATATGAACTGCTGCAGCTATTGCAACGGGCCAAAATTGCAGGTATGTCTTACGACCAAGTTGGAAGGTCTGAACAAAATAGAACCCATATAAACCTGAAACTACCGCCGAGAGTGCCGATAATGGAATAATATGGGCTACCTGATTATTATAGTTTGGTCCCACAAATAAACTGGATATCGGATCGGCCAAAGCTGAAATACCAAACGCAATAGGAGCAGCGACGCCAATTAGTAACAGAAAGTTAATTTCGAGTTTAACATTCGCAGCCACGTAACCTTCTTGGTCGAGCGTGCGGATAATGATAGGATAGAACGCCAGATTGATAGCTTGCATAACTACCCAAATACTCTGTCGGGCGAGTTCATAACCAACTGAATAATAACCTGTATCGGCTTTTCCAATATAATAGGAAATAAAATAGCGATCTGATAAGTTTAATATGCAACCGAAAGCGAACGAAGCTGTGAAGGGTAATCCATACTTTAAGAACTCCTTGTTTACAGTTGGTTGAAACGAGCGAATACTGGCAAACAACTGAATTAGAAATGGACGGGCTCCCAGACTAAGAATAATTATGTTTGCTGCAATAAGGCCCAACAGTACGCCCAAAATGCTGAGATGTTGCCAGACCAACAAGGAACCTACGCTTAATGCCAGCAATGCTTTCAGGGTTCCATAGATGGCGTACTTACCGGGTGACAGACGAGCTCGAAAAAACTCTAGTGTTAACTCAAATAATGCTTCAGACCATAGAAGTATAAGACCTGTCAAAACAAGGGTTATAGACAAGCCTTGTATTTGTCCCAACACAATAGTAGGCAAAACGATTAGTCCGGTTAGTAGACAGGCTCCCAAATAGCCGATAGCCGAACTGGCATACAGCGGTTCAGGGTTGCCAACGCGTGTTGGTAAAAAACGAATTAGTGCTACTCGCTGCCAGAAATAAAACAGCATATTCATCATAGCTACACTGGCGCCAATGAGGGCATACCCTCCATATTCATGTGGAGAAAGAAGCCGGGTGTATATCGAAACGGTCAAGAAACTTAGCAGGCCTGATACGCTCCGACCCGCTAAATAGATCAGGCTGTGCGCTTTAATCATGGATTAACGTTATTATAGACAATGTGTGGATAATTCTGACTAGGCTGAGTGACTACCAGGCATTCTCATTCTTTTTTACCATGCTGGTGATAGTCCACCAGCATATCGCTACGTCAAGCGCTAAACACTGATGCTTTTGATAGAAAAGATCATACTTTACTCGGTGCTTCATCTTCAACGGATGGTCTGTAATACCACGAGCACCTTTTGCCTGCGCTAACCCGGTTATACCAGGATAAACTTGATACCGCTTTCCGTAAAATGGGATTTCGTGCCAAAACTGAGCATCTAGCTGAAGTGGATGAGGACGAGGCCCGATCAGACTCATGTCACCCATCAGAACGTTTAAAAATTGTGGTAACTCATCCAGATTATTTTTTCTAAGCCATCGACCGATTGGTGTTATTCTCGGATCGCATTTTTGAGCTTGTTTAAAGGACTCCTGCCCATTGATATACATTGACCTAAACTTATAACATTGGAAGATCTGGCCATTTTTACCTGTGCGAACCTGAACAAAAAACACAGGCCCAGGCGAGCTTATATAAATAAGTAGACTGATGATTGGTATCAACCAGATTAATAATAAAAGGAAAACTACAATTGACCCCGTTAAGTCAAACAAGCGTTTTGTAACATAGCCGTCATTAACTTTTGAATGAGGGAAAATATTGGGTGGCTCAATGTAGGTACTACTTGGTCGGGTTTGGGTCAACATAATCATTAATAATAAGTGTGATGATACATTCAGATTATGGATACCTGGGTATCGGTATTACCTTTAACCTAGGAGGAGTAGTGCGTGTATTTATAGCTGTAATTAAGATGGTATAAAGCATCCTCAGGTACAGCATTTAAAACAATTAGAGGTTTTGGAAAACGCTTCTCTTCGTTTAGACAATTAATTATTTTAATGCAATTTTTAGGGGTAATGTCATGCCTTACGACAAACAAAGTAATATCAGCAAATGGAGCTAAGAGTTGGGCATCAGAAATAATACCTACTGGAGGAGTGTCAATCAAGACAAACGCAAAGCGTTGTTTTAATAAATTCAGTAATTGCCCTAATCGAGGAGTGCATAGAAGCTCAGCTGCCGAACTGCCTGCCAAGCCGCTGGGTACCAGGAAGAACTGATCATAACCAGGAATGGGTTGAAGAATTTCATCAAGCTCACATTCTCCTTTTAAATAATCACTTATGCCTTTTTTATTAGAAAGACCTAACGCCTGGTGAAGCCTGGGGTTACGTAGATCCATTTCAACCAGCACGGTTGGAAAATTGGCCAATGCCAAACTCGCTCCTAAATTTTGTGAAAGAAATGTTTTTCCTTCTCCACTAATGCTGGAGGTTGTCAGTAAAACCAAGCTTTCCGAAGTCTGGCTTTGCATCAACTGAAGATTAGCTCTTAAGCTTCGAATTTGTTCTGAAATAATTGAATTTTCAGTGTGGGTGATGACCAGTGATTTGGTCGACGGGTACCTAACAAGTTCACCTAGAATTGGGACAATTGTTTGTTCTTCAACGTCTCTTCGCTGATGAATTCGCTTATTCAGAATTTTCTGTCCAGCAATAACTAAAACTGGGCAAACGAATCCAATTAAAATAAAAAAACCAAACACCAGCGGTTTTACCGGTTTAGTGGGGGTAAGAGTTGATTGGGGAAGGTCAATAATAAGGTTATCCGATAAGGTTGCACCTAATGCAACTGTTGTTTCCTCCCTTTTTTTTAGTAAATACGTGTATAATTCATTCTTAATAGCCTGCTGCCTGGTAATGTCAATCAATGTTCGCTCCTGTTGCGGTATATTTCGGATTTTGGTCTCTAAAAGGTTATTACGGCTTACTAATTGCTGCTTTGAACTGCTAAGCATAACGCGCATAGTTTGAATATTTTCCTGAATATTCAACCGAGTCGACTTAATCTGGCTCACCAGATTTTGCACTAAAAAGTTTTGATCTGAAGTGAGTTTTTCAAGATCAGCACGCTCACGCTCAAGTTGGCCTAATCGTTCAATCAAACCAAGTAGCACCTTGTCCTGCAGTCCAAAAATAGCAGGTGCTATACCCTGTTTTCCCGTTTGGTTTTTTATGTATTTTTCAAGATCATCAAGGTTGGCAAGTTGAATCGCTACCTGATTAATCTGGGCATCATTATCCTGCATTGTTTTTAAGGTATAATCAGCCTGATTACTCAAATCGGTAATATTATGTGTTGTCTTATAAGATTCTACTTGTTGCTCTAACCGAGCTACATCAGCAGAAAGACCTTGGACGCGCAGGTCAATGAAATTCAATGAACTAGCCATTAATTCATTCCTGTTCAGTAAAGCAGCCTGTTTATATTCCTTGAGAAGTTGTGTTAGTATAGCTTCTCCTCTGGACGGAATAACATCTTCAATGGTAAGTTGAATAACGGATGAGTTTTTGCCAATGTGTTCTATTTTAAGCTTTTGCAACAGCTCTAATACCTGCTGTTCAATTGGCACAAATCGCACCTTTAATGGCCGATTTTTTGTTGAATTTGATTGATTGGCGGAAATAAGTAATGTGCCAATATTAGTTTGAATTTCCTGTTGAATTGGATATTCCAGACTATCAATACGAACTGTATTCGTAGCTGTTAGAGATATTTCGATTGCTTTATCATATATAAGTGGAGTGGCTTTGATAACCTTGATAGTAAAGGGTATTCCTTCGTACACCTCTCTGTTTACTAAGCTATTAACCTCATAATAGTGAATAGGGAGGTTTAATTTTTCAACAACCCGCTTCATTAAAAATGATGAATGTAAAACCTCTATTTCATTTTCAATATTTTTCTTTGGTGAAACAGGTTGAGATTCTTTAAAAGAATTAATCTCCTCGACCCCACTTTGCTGATCTTTGATTAATAATTTTGCATTAATCTGATAAACTGGCTGTTTATAAAGAATAAATAAGTAGCCTAGACTCGTCGAAATTACCAAAGCCACCAAAAACCAATACCATTTTTGGAGAGAGCGACTTATAAGATCCTCGAAAAATAAATTTTTTGGTTCTTGAATTTGATGAATTACTGCCGGCGAGTGAGTCATACTAATAAATTTTTCTAATTAGAACCTAGTAAAGAATATGGCTAAAGCAGTAAGCGCACCAACAATAAGTGGAGTAATCAGATAAATACGGTCTGTACTGGCAAGTCGAACTTTACTAGGCTCAACATAAATAACATCATTTGAATGCAGGTAATAGTATGAAGAGCGAAATAGGTCACGTTGTGTCATATCGACCTTTGTAAAGACTTTTCGCCCATTTTCTTCCCTGATCACCAGTACATTTGTTCTACGCCCGTAAATAGTAATGTCACCAGCTAACCCTAAAGCTTCCGGTAAAGTAATTTGCTCACTGTTAATCGGGAAAAAGCCAGGACGGGCCACTTCTCCCAAAATGGAAATGTGGAAATTCTGATTTCGAATACTTACGGTTAACTCTTTAAATTGTGGTTTTAATTTATCAAGAATGAGGGTTTCTGCCTGGGAGTTAGTTAAACCCTCTACCTTTATTTTTTCAATAATTGGAATAGTAATATAGCCGTCTTGATTAACCCGATATCCTCTGCCTGTTGACGATGAATTTGTTAGAATAGATTGATCATTTTGGGGAACTGGAGCATAAGAATTAAATAGAGCAGAAGCCTGCGTACTAAGGGTATTAATTTGAATTGACAGGTTGTCCCCTCCTTTGATTTTCTGCTCATAAGGAGCTGGCAAACTTAGTGTATCATCAGCGACCTTAGACGTTTGAAACAGTACTATATGTTTTGAAGAACTACAATTTACTGAGACACCTGAAATTATTATAAACACTAGTACTTGTGTTATTTTATTCATGGGTATAGCTTAAAACCATAAAGTTTTTGTGAAGAGAATTGTGAAAATACAAAGACTAACTACCTGACTAGTAGATGCTTACGGAGAAGGTAGAAAATGAATAAAGTATTCGTAGTGAAATACCTTCGGAATAGTCGGTTAGGCTCCTGGCCTAACCGAAAGAGCCATTCTAAACCAAATCTCTGCATCCAATAGGGTGCTCGGGAAAACTTACCTGCCAGAACGGGCAGCGCTCCGCCAATGCCTAATAATACCCCGGGGATACGGGGTTTCATCCGATCGATCCACACCTCTTGTCGTGGACATCCAAGAGCAACAAAAACTAGTTGCGCACCAGAATCAACAATCCGATTAACGATTACATCTTCTTCTTCAATAGTGAGTTCCCGGAAAGGGGGGGAATAAGTACCCGCAATTGTTAACTTAGGATATTTCTTGTGGCAAATAGTAAGGGTTTCGTGAAGAACACTGAGGGTGCTCCCGTAAAAATAAACGGATATGTTCTCTTCACTGGCGCGCTTTAGAAGATCTGGTAAGAAATCTAAGCCTGTAATTCGTTCTTGGTGACGCTTATGAATAGCACGGATTGCCCAGACCAACGGAACTCCATCTGCAACTACCCAAGTTGCATTATTAACACAGCTAGCGAAGTACTTATTTCGGGTTGCCTCCACCACCATATGAACATTCGCAAAACAAATGGTACTGTTGCGCCTTTCACGAGCTGCCATTATTACTTCTTCCTTAATCTGGCAGTATGTGCCTGAATTGATGTTTAAGCTTATTACCGTAGATTGAGATGATTTGTTCTCTGGCTTGGAAATAAATATAGACATAACAATTAAGTGGATAGTCCAAAAACTGTCACAAAATAAACATGCACTATTTTCGTAAACAAACGATTATAATTAAGCTAAACTTAAGACTGGGGAATTATAATTAAACTATTAGTTTAATAGGCAGTATATAATTAAACTTAAGGTTCTTTTTACAAAAAGTATTATACAAAAACTTTTTCAACCAGAGGGAATCAAATTTGAACACGTTTCTAACTCATCTAGGAACCAGAAACTATAACTAGGCCAACTGCTGCTATTTCGCCCATGACGCATAAGAGATACTCTATATTGACTAAGAGCACGCCGTTACTCACATGGTTTATTTTTGTTTTTTTATGATTAAATTTTCAATTGAAAATTTAATATTGTTGATGAATGGATCTCTTCTGTTTTAAAGTCAATGACGTCTCAATCTGTCCATAAGTACCACTTGGCACATTTCATCCATATTATTAACAAATATTTGATATTCAAGGCTTTATCATAGAGCTTTAGCTAAGGCTCTATGCAGATTAGGAGGTAATTGAAAGCGATTAGGCAATAGCTGTATAACAACTAATATTTGGCAATTATCAAAGCAATATGAGTAAAGTTGTCAAAGGTTTCCACTTGAAAGCATTCAACAAAACGCTTAATGAATAATTGCTGAGTATTTATACGAAATTAGATTTATTAAATAGAAAGACAGATTAGAGTTAGCTTTTCAAATAGAAATATTTTTTAGCTCTAATTTGAGTTGTTTTATATTGACTTAACCCTTTTGAGCTAGCGGGTTAAGTTTAACTAATCTTATCTAAACAAACATTTCTTCACTTATTAATAAAGTACAATACTTTACTACATGGCCAGTTAAAACCCATACGTATATACGTATGGGTTTTAACTGGCCATGTAGTCCTTAAACACTCTTAACTTAAATTGTCAGGTATTTTGCAAGTATTATATTAAGTCAATTTATCATGAAATAGTAATATCTGCTACTATGGGTTTGGTAATAGTTTCTTAATACTGCTCCTTTTGTATGTAAGTGAACCTCCTAAATGTACTTATTTGAAAACAGGACATTCTGATAAATTAAAAGCGATATGCAGGTTGTTATAACCATCAATTTACGTACAAGGAGTAACTAATTTTGGCACTACTAATAAAATTCACCCGATACATAGCCACTTACAGTGGTTTTAATTAAAATAAATTAATAATAGCTTCTTTTTGTATATTACTGTTAAATTATTTTAATATTTATAAATTAATGCATTCAAATATATGGACATTAACAATATCTATTTAATCATAAAGTGTTTAAAAATTTAGTTATTTATTTTCAAATCTATAATAAGTTTAACATAATTTATATGTTTTTTAAATCTAGAAGCGATTTCATGTAAATAATTATATTAATTCATGGACATATAATAATTATATGTTTAGATGATTTATGAATTTTTTCTAACGGCATTCTGTATACGTTATGATACGATTGTCTTACTATGAAATTCCTCGATTGCGTTGGCGCTATTAAATACTAATGACATCATAAGAAAGGCTAGCTTGAGCAATTTTCTTATCATGCCAGGGATTCCGCAGTAAGCTCGTCGATTGAATGGTGTTTTAAAATTTAGCAAGCCTCATTAATGCAATTGTTAAATTCACTCGTATTCTCCTAAAGAGAATCCCGAATAGAAAAATCTGTAGCCATCCATGCATTTCCTAAAGCCACTTCACCCTATAATCGTCAATTCGTATGGGAAAGCAAACGGCAACTTTTGCAGTTATCAATCTACAAGCCGCTGGCATCGATATCTGCTTCTGCGAACATTGGGTAGCAATCAATCATAACAAGGAAACATACAGTATTTGGTCACGGATTAGAGCAAGTTTGAATTGTACTTATAGAAAGACGTATGCGCCTAATGGCGTTTGACAAATATTAAAAAAAGATCCGTCTCTTCAAACGCTCAGAACCTGTATCAGTGAAATCTACATTTTCGGG
>NZ_BAAGSJ010000024.1:0-222 GCF_054782495.1 Spirosoma aerophilum
AAAGCGTTGCCCCCCCGGCAATGACAACGCATGGGGGAGCCGGCATGACCGTAAACGGTCCCGGGAAAAAGCGTCCCGTCCTGTTGGGCGACCAGGGCCTGGATTAGTTTGAAGGTGGAACCCGGGCGGTAACTGGCCATGATAGGGCGGTTGAACAGCGGTTTATAGGGATGCTTCAGCAAGGCGCCGTATTGGTTGGCCAGGTTTGTTGCCGACAGCCGG
>NZ_BAAGSJ010000024.1:330-599 GCF_054782495.1 Spirosoma aerophilum
GGATCTCCCCGGTGGCCGGTTCGATGGCCACGATGGCGCCCACTTTGTTAAGCATTAAACTGTCGGCAAACCGCTGCAAGTCGGCATTTACACTAGTAATAAGGTTCTTCCCGGCCACCGCCAGGGTATCATAGGCCCCGTTTTGCCAGGACCCTTTGGGCGTGCCACGAACATCCTGCATGACAAACGTGACGCCCCGCTGGCCTCGTAACTCTTGTTCATAGTAGCTCTCTAATCCGCTCTGACCGATGTAGTTTCCCGGTTGGTAG
>NZ_BAAGSJ010000025.1:0-20370 GCF_054782495.1 Spirosoma aerophilum
GCCCCATCAACCTCTGTGCGCTTTGTGCCGCAACGGCGGACCGTCTCTGTGGTTAAAAAAAAGTTTTAAACTTGTTTAATAATCTCAATTCAACATACATACAGCCATTATTCACGTTAACTAGGCGTTCCGGCTCACTCGCCACTCGGCCGTTTCATCCACAACGATATTGGGGCTGGCGTGCCAAAATCTGGGGAACCGTCGGCTTTCCAGGTGAAGGGCTGCATACGGATCGAGCGGTTGTTGCCGCATCCCTGCCCCGCAGCGGCATTGGCATGGTAAACAAGCCAGTTCTCTTTTCCGTCGGGCGTAGTGAAGAAACTATTGTGTCCAATGCCAAACGTTCTGTTGCCGCCATTGGGGCCAAATACGGGCGTGGCCGACTTCGTCCAGGATGCCGGGTTGAGCAGATCAGCACTGGTATCGGCGGAAAGCTGCCCCAGCGCGTATAGGTCGGTGCCGCAGAAACTGGCTGAATAAATCAGAAAGACCTTGTTGTTGTGTACCAGAAATTCCGGCCCTTCGTTCACGCCGAAGCCGTTCTTCTCCCAGGCATATTCCGGTGAGGAAAGCTTAATCCGTGTTGTACTTTCAACAGTGTATGGGTTTGATAATTTAGCCATGTAGATGTGTTGCGACCCACCCAGATCCGTTTCCCATCCCGACCAGGCGAAATACAACTGCCCATTTTGCTGGAGCAGCGTGCCATCAATGGCCCATTTATTCTCGGGTAAGTTGAGCTGGCCCCGGTCGATCCACGTGCCCTGAGTCGGGTCGGTCGATTCGTTTTCGAGGACGAACATCCGGTGGGTAGCATCGTTGCCGTTGTTGTCGGCTGCGTAATAGATATACCATTTGCCGTTTGCGAAATGCAGTTCGGGAGCCCAGATGTCGCGGGAGTTAGGGCCGGTGGCGGGTGGTGTCCAGACGGTTACCGGGCGTGCCGATCCCAGGCGGCTCATGGCGGCTGTTTTGTAGATGCGCAGGTTGTTTCCGGTGGTATGCATCACGTAATAGAAACCATCTTTATACGTCACCCAGGGGTCAGGGGTAGCAGTCAACAACGGGTTCTGGAACTTGCCAACGGTGTCGACCGTCGTGATGGGGGGCGTAGGGGTGGGGTTGGGCTTATCGGCCGACTGGCAGGCGATCACCAGCGCCAGCAGAATAAAAAGGTAGTTTTTCATGGTTGAGTTAAGGTATTCCTGACCTCTAAAATACCTTTATCTGCTATAAAGTGCCGACTTGCTGAAAAAAGAGTTGTAGTTATTGACTAATCAGGTAATAATTGATGGATGGGTAGACCTGTACCAAACCCCGTCGGTATCGCTTTACAAACCAGAACAGCGGGAGACTGCTTCCGTAAACAGACCTAAATCAGAAGAAAAAAATGCATAAAACGTTACTGTTCAGCTTTGTTTTAGTCGTGTTCAGCTATGTTCAATCAGTGGCGCAGAATGGGCAGATCGTCTATAAAAACTACTGTGCCGGATGCCACGGGGCCCAGCTACAGGGCAGCGCCGGACCCGCCCTCGTCAAGAACGAATGGAAACACGGGGGTGACCGCAACTCCCTACTACGAACCATCCGGAATGGCGTTCCATCGACCGAGATGATCAAGTTCGAAGGCGTTCTTTCGGCCAAAGAGATCGAGGCTGTCACCGATTTTATCCTGAATGCACAGTCCTCGCCGGATTTGCTCAAAAAGACCGACTTACCCCTTCAGGTCGATACCAAACTGTATAAGCTCAAAATCGAGAAGCTGGTAACGGAGGGATTGACTAGCCCCTGGGGTATTGAGTTTGTCGATGCCAGTCACGCGCTAATCACCGGCAAGAACGGAGAGCTTTTTTCGCTGGTGAACGGCAAGCTGGATGGGCAGAAAATTACCGGCCTGCCTAAAACCTACGGCACAGATCTTGTTGGGGGAATGATGGATCTGGCGCTCGATCCCGATTACAAAACCAACGGCTGGGTCTACATCGGATTTAGCCATAACCCGCAAAACAGTTCGGACAAGAAGACGCCCGGCATGACAAAAATCGTCCGGGGAAAGGTACGTGACCATCAGTGGGTAGACGAGCAGACGCTGTTTCAAGTTCCCGACTCGTTGCTGGTGACTGGCGGCACACGCTGGGGATGCCGTTTCCTGTTCGATAAACAGGGACACCTCTTTTTCACTATCGGGGATATGAACCGCGCCGGAGATTCCCAGATTTTATCGAGGCCGTCCGGCAAAATTTACCGAATAAACCCCGATGGCTCTATACCGAAAGACAACCCGCTGTATGGTAAAGCGAACTACTTACAGGCCATTTACAGTTGGGGCAATCGCAACGCACAGGGGCTGGCCCAGCATCCGGTAACCGGTGTTATCTACGCGAGTGAACACGGACCGCAGGGTGGCGATGAGCTGAATATTCTGAAGAAGGGTGCCAATTATGGGTGGCCGGTGATTACGTATGGCATCGACTATAACGGGAGTATTATCACCACCGAAACCCAGCGCGAAGGCATGGAACAGCCCATTACCTACTGGACGCCTTCCATTGCCGTTAGTGCGATTGCCTTTGTGACGGGTAGCCGCTTTCCGCACTGGCAGAACAACCTGCTGGTGACGGCACTCAAGTTTGAGGAAATCCGCCGACTGGTGGTTAAGGCCGATAAGGTGACCGAACAGGAGGTGCTGCTGAAAGGATATGGGCGGGTAAGGGATTTGAAAATTGGCCCCGACGGTGCTTTGTACGTACTCACGAATAGCCCGGACGCGCTCTTGCGAATCACACCCGAATAAAGGTAGCCAACCTGGCCAGATTAGAATAAATTTGTTTTTTGCCACAGAGAGGCCCGGAGGAGACACCGCGTTACACAGAGAAATTATAGAGAAAATCTTCTGTGTAACGCGGTGTCTCCTCCGGGCCGCTCTGTGGCAAAATATTAATAATTTGGGTTTTGTACCAGGTTTGGATTTAGGTCCCGGTCTAGTTGCGGGATGGGCAGCAGTTCACTTTTGCCTTTGACAAAGGTGGAGAAAGCCGGGTCGCGAACGGCCAGCTGCGGGCCGAGATCACCCCAGCGGGCAAGGTCGTTCCAGCGCCAGCCCTCCCCCGATAGTTCCAGCAATCGTTCGTGCTTCAACTGGGTCAGGAATTGTGCCTGCGTAAGGCCCGGTTTGGCAACGGTCAGCGTGGGTAAGCCAGCCCGCTGACGAACCTGATCGACAAATGCATACGCCTGCGTTGTTTTGCCCGTCGCGTTGAGAGCTTCGGCGTACATCAGCAGCACATCGGCGTAACGAATGTACCGCCAGTTGTTGGGCGACCGGTAGCCTTCTGCATTTTTCCAGTGGTCATTCTGAAATTTCCGGAACCACACCCGTTTATTATCCCGGCCATACCGTTGGGTGAATGTCTGCCCGTAAATCTGGGTAAAATCAGGGCCGCGTACATCGGTCGAGTCGAAGAGGAACGACGCTTCCAGTCGTGGGTCCCGGGCACCGGTCGTTGTTTTCTCCGTAAACTCACGGGTTGGCCAGCGTTGCGCTTCGCCATCCGACCAGCCAATGCCGCTTGGCCCAAAAAACTGTGCCAGCGAGGTGCCGTAGTTCTGGTTCGGCGTTTCGGTATCGTCGTCGGTGTATTCGGCCTCGTTGATCTGGAACTGCCACTCGAAGATGGATTCACGGTTGTTCTCGCTCGTGATCAAGAAGTTATCGCGATAGTTTGGCATCAGCGCATATATACTTTTACCTTCACCCTCCGCCAGCCATTGCAGGGGCGTAAGGGCTTCGGTGTATTTCTGCTGCTGCATCTGCGCTCTCGCCAGTAAGGCATAAGCGGCACCTTTTGTGGCCCGGCCCAGATCGGCGTTGCTGTACGTGGTTGGTAAGGTCGCAGCGGCTTCGGTCAGGTCTTTTTCGATCTGCGCCCAAACCTGCGCGGTGGTTGCCGAGCTGGGTTTATCACCTACAACGGATTGTTGCAGAAGCAGCGGCACGTTGCCCCATAAAGTGACCAGATGGAAATAATACATGGCCCGCAGGAACTTGGCTTCGCCTACGTACCGCCCTTTCAGGGTAGCGTCCATCTGAATAGTCGGGACATTGTTGATGACCTGATTGGCCCGGTTGATACCGATGTAGTTGTCGTTCCAGATACCGTAGGCATTGCCGTAGTTATAGTCCGTTATCAGAAACTGGTCCATGTTATTGACAATGTCGGTCGCCGGGCTTTGGCTACGGCCTTCATCGGACCGGATGATGTAGTAAAACGGCATCCAGCGCGAAATGCCGCCCCGGTGCATGGTGCTGTAAACGGCGTTGACACCCGCCAGCGCATCGTCGGAAGTTTTCCAGAACGACTCGGTTGTTACCTGGTTGGGGTTCACAATATCGAGGCTCCGGTCGCAGCCAGCGAGGGACATCGTAGCGGCTATGGTTAGCAAAATGAATCTATTTTTCATCTTAAAAGAAAGAGCGAAAAAGTGAAAGAGTGTAAGCGCGTTTGCTGCTTTTTCATGGTTGAGCAAATTGCCCTGTTGTTTCATGACGAGTTTATTTACAACAGGTTAGAAGTCGCAGTTGACGCCTACCGATACGACGCGGGGGGAGGGCCAGTGGCCGAGGTCGACGCCCCGCTCCTGAATATTTGCGCCCGTAACGTCGGGGTCAAGGCCGGAGTATTTCGTAAGGGTGAACAGGTTCTGGCCACTTACATACACGCGGGCATTGCGGATTTTGATCGTATTAAGCAGGGACTTGGGTAACGTGTAGCCGATCTCTACGTTGCGCATCCGAACGTAGGAGGCATTCTCCAGCCAGCGATCTGTATACCCAAAGTTGTTCGAGATGATGCCCTGATCGCCACTTTCCAGGCCTAACCGAGGGTCGGTTGTGTTGGTGTTGGAGGACGTCCAGGGGCTGATGTCAGAGCGGAAGTTAGTGAGCTGGTAGCTGTCCAGGCCGCGCCGTACATCGTTGTAGACAGTATAGCCAAATACGCCGGTCAACTGCACGTTAAGTGAAAATTGCCCGTACGATACATTGGCCTGCGCACCCGCCTGCAACTTGGGCCAAGGCGAACCCACAAACTGCCGGTCGTCGTTCTGGGTAATTTGTCCGTCGCCGTTGGTGTCCACATATTTAATGTCGCCCGGTTTAGCGTTCGGCTGAATCAGGTTTCCATTGGCTCCTTTGTAGTTGTTAATCTCTTCCTGATTCTGGAAGAGCCCCGCCGTTTTCAGTACATACCACTGACCCACAGCCTGCCCAACCTGCGAGCGGGTGTTGCCACTCTGGATGTAGTTGATGTTCTGACCCTGGTTTCCTACGTTTTCGACCCGGTTTTTGATGGTCGTAAAGTTGCCCGACACATCCCACTTAACGGCATGTTCGTTGTTGCGGTAGGTAGCCGAAAACTCGACGCCCCGGTTGCGTATGGAAGCCGTATTTACGTAGGGGTTGCCGCGCAGGTTGCCCAGATAGCCCGGAACGGCTAGGTTCAGAATGGCGTCGTTCGAGAGTGAGTTGTAGACGTTGATCTCTGTGGAAATGCGATTTCTCAGGAACGATGCCGAGACACCGTAGTTTTGCTGAATCCGCTCTTCCCAACGCAAATCCGGGTTCGCCAATTGCGCCTGATAGGCTCCTACGAAGGGTGTCTGGTCAACCCCGAAAATAGTTCTCGGATTGCTGTTGATGAAGGCTGTATAGGGGAATGAACCCAGCGTTGGCACAACGATACCCAGTTTACCATAGGAGGCATTGAGCTTTAAATCCGAAATCCAGCTAACATTGAAAAATTTCTCCTCACTGATGCGCCAGGCCGCGGCTACCGATGGGAAGAAGCCCGTCCGGTAATTGGCCCCAAACCGGGAATCCTGATCGACACGGCCCGTGAGCGTGAGCAGGTATCGGTCGTTGTACGTGTAGTTGACGCGGCCAATGTAACCCAGAATCCGGTAATCGTCGGGCGTTCCACCAGCCGAGTTGGAAATACCCGTAGCGGCATTAATGGTGTTGAAGTACTGACCACCGGCAAAACCCAGATTCGTACGGGAGCCCGACGTAACGTCGCGTCGGGTTGTTTGCTGGCTGATACCTACCACACCGTTGATGTTGTGCATCCCAAACACTTTGTTAAAGTTCAGGGTGTGTTCGAATAGCAGACTCAGGTAGCGCGACCGATCTTCGCCCACCGAACTGGCTACCGGCGAAGCACTATACTGGTAGGTGCCAATCCGGCGTAGATTCTGCGTGTAGTCGAAACTCACTTCCAGACCCGCGTTGGCGCGGTACGTCAGCCAGTCAGCCAGTTTTACGTCGAGGTACGCGTTGCCGACGAGCTTGGCGAAGTTACTTTTGTTACTGGCCAGATTCCGGACGGCTACCGGGTTGAAGGCGTAGGTAACCGCGTCGGGGTTCCGGCCAATGCCGTAGCCGCCCGGATTACCCGCGTCGATATAGCTGGGGTCCTGCACCGGAATAACGGGCAGCATACCGGCCATATCATAAATGGGGTTGCCCGCCGGAAAATTCTGGATGTTCGAGTTTGTGAGCAGCGCGTTTTCGCCGAAGGTGAATCGCCCAATTTGGCTTTTGGTATTGATACGCAGACTGGCCCGGTCGAAGCCGCTACCAATGACATAGCCTTTATTCCCGAAATAACTCCCCGAAATCAGATACGTACCAGTCTTGGTACCACCCGACAGAGTCAGGTTGTAATCCTGGAGATTACTCGTTTGCAATACCTGATCCTGCCAGTCGGTGTTGATATTTGGATTGAACGTAGCCGTTGCCACGCTGGCCGGGGGCGTTTGGCCGGCGTTCTGGTACTGTGTTCGCTGGGTAGCGGCAAAGTTGGCCGCGTCCATCACATCCCAGCGTTTGTATACCTGCTGAATCCCGTATTTAGCCGAAAATGACACCCGAATCGGCCCTTCCTTGCCTTGTTTGGTGGTAATGATGATAACACCATTGGCTGCCCGCGACCCGTAAATAGCGGCTGCTGAGGCATCTTTGAGCACCTGAATCGACTCGATATCGTCGTTGTTGATGGTTGGGTTGGCGTCCGCAATCATACCGTCGATGATGTACAGCGGGTCGGTGTTCAGAAAGCTGGCGACGCCACGAATCTGAATCGACGCCTGCTGCCCCGGTACACCAGAATTACGCACGGTAACTCCCGGTGATAACCCCTGAATCGATTCGGCCAGCGAATTAGCCGTTACTTTATTGGCCTGCGTTGGGCTGATTACATCATTGGCGCCGGTCACATCCCGCTTCCGAACCGTCTGGTAGCCGATCACGACTACTTCGTTGAGGGTTCGGTCATCGGGTACAAGTTTCACGTTCACAACGGTGTTGTTGCCAATGACTACATCCTGGCTAGCGTAGCCCACGCTGGATACTGTCAGCGTTGTGGCGGCATCGCTGACGTTCAGCACGAAGTTACCATTGGCATCGGTTGTGGCACCGGTGGTCGTACCTTTCTCGATGATGTTGGCGCCGGGGAGTCCCTGATTGGTTTCGTCGGTAATCTGCCCCGTAATGCGCTTGAGTTGCGGGGCTTCCGTTACGTCGGTGAGCGCGTTGCTGACGGTCGCCAGCGCGGGAGTAGCGCTTTCGGCCGGTAGGGCCAGCCCCACCTTTTTGATAGGTGCTGCCTGAATGGCAAACAGATTCGCGTTCACTTTGCGGTAGCGCAGCCCCTGCGATTCGATTAGCTGGCTGAGCGCCTGTTCGAGCGAGAGACCGTCCAGATCGGCGTCGGTTTGCCGATTGGCTACAACTTGTTCATCGTAGGCGAAATTGATGTTGAAACGACGTTCGAGTTCGGACAAGGCTTTTTTTAGCGAACGACTCCGACGCGTCCGCTGGCCAGCTGGTGTTTCGGCTGGGGTCTGTTGCCCGCTGGCGGTGCTTTCGTAGGCCGGTTGGGCGCGGGTCAGCAACTGCGCAACACTGGGTTGCGGCAGGACGTAGACCCCGCCCATAAGCATGGAAAGGAGAATATACTGGTTTTTCATACGAAGAGATGTAAGTAAATTTGTTGTTGGTTCAATTTGGGTTATGTCGTAAACTGATGCGGTCGCCGGTACGGTAGGCCGTCAGATCAAATGTGAGCGAAAGGGTAGCCAGCAGGGTTTCGATGCTCTGATTGGACAGGTTGCCCGTAAATCGACGGTTGGCCAGGTCATCATCTTCAAAGACAATCGTTAGTCCGTAGGTGTCCTGAAGTTGCTGGGCGATTTCGCTAAGTGATGTGTTGTCGAACACAAACTGATGCTCGACCCAGGACGTGTGCAACTGCGGCTTCTCCTCCCGAATTTCGACCGCTTCGACGCTCGGTTTCGTGGCGGCAAACTGACCGGGTTTCATCTCGATCACCTTGCCCGCTGGTTCGCCGGGTTTAGATAGCTGTACCTTACCTTCCACCAACGTCACGGCCGTGCTGCCCCGACGGGTGTTCACGTTAAACTGGGTGCCCAGTACGGTAATGTCCAGTCCGGAAGTATGCGTCACGAATTTCACCCGACTGCCCCGGTGGCTCTTTTTGGTAACCGTAAAAAAGCCTTCGCCATCGAGCCAGACCTCTCGGGATTTGTCATCCGTCCAGCCATCGGTATAGGTGAGGGTGGTGTTTCCGTTGAGGAGTACCGTTGAGCCATCGGGCAGCGTAACGGTCCTGTTCTCGCCGAAAGTTGTGTGAATACGCCTTTCTTTAGGAAGCAATTGATAGTAGATCATACCCCCGGCAATTAGCAGAAAGCCCGTGATGGAAGCTGCAAGCTGCCAGCCAAAGCCGGGTCGCCGGTTAACAAAGCGTTGCCATCCGGACAGAGGTCGTATAGACGCTGGCTCTGTTTGTGTTTCGTCAAAAGCCCGGTCGAGCACCTGCCAGATGCGTTCCTGACTGGCATGGGTCAAGTCGTCAAAGCGGACATTCAAATGAAGCAGCAATGACGCAGCTTCGTCTATACTAGCCTGTTTCTCCGGGTGTTTGAGCATGAAACGGTGCCAGAAGGTCATGCTCTGCTCATCGGGCTGAAGCACCCACTGGCGGAATGACTCATCGAGTACGAACTCGTTGATGGAGTACTGGCTGTAATCGGGTAAAGGCATGTTCATGGACCAAATCCGGCTGACGTGTACTCACCAAAGAGCTTCGTTCAGCAGATTATCCCTCGGGATGCCTACTTTTTTACTAAAATTTATCGGATGAATGCCAAAAGGAGAAAGACGGTATTCGTCGGCATCCGTTTTTGAAGAGACGCAATGGCTTTGTAGACGATTTTATAGACGGAAGTCTGTTCGATGCCCATGATCCCGGCAATTTCTTCATAACTCAGGTTGTCAAAATACTTCAGAAACAGCGCTTCTTTCTGGCGGGCGGGGAGATTGTTCAGCTCATACAGCAACAGCGTCGATTGCTCCTGCGAAATCTGCCGGTCGAGCCAGGTGGGTTCGTAGTAAAACTCAATGGCAAAGTCCAGGTGGTCGGTATCGTGGTCGAATCGCTGCTCGCTGGTGAGTTTACGAACGATCTCCCGCCGAAGCGATCGCATCAGATAGAACTTGATGGAGTCGGTTCGTCCGAGCCGTTCGCGGGTTTCCAGAATGGTAAGGAACAGATCTTGCAGACAATCTTCGGTCAACTCCCGATTCTGGGCGATCTTGTAGCCGTAATTGTACAGGGCGGGGGCGTATGTACGGTACAGATAGGCGTATGCCTCTTTACTGCCGCTCAGGAAATCATCCCAAAGGGCAGCATCGGTTGTGTAGGGGTACGTTGAGCTTTCCAATGCTTAGTTGCGTTATTGGAAGCTTAAATTTACCACCCTTTATGCAAATAGTACTGCCGAATCAATAAAAAGTAATGTTTGTCTATTACTTCTTCAGCAGTTTATCCAATTTTACCTCCAGTTCATGGATAGATAATTCGCGGTCTATAATGATCTTGTTTTTATCCAGTAGCACGGTGGTCGGCAACTGATCGACACCAAAGGCCTCCATCGTGGAGGAAGGTCCCATACTATCGGTAACCTGTGTCCAGGGTACGTTATACCTCGTCAGAAATTCACTATCGGTTTTCTTGTTGAATTCGTAGGATACGGTAATGATCTCCAGTCCAAGCGAATGGTACTTTTGATAGAGCTTCATCAGGTCTACATGCTGCTGCTGGTAGGGGACCAGGTGACTAACCGTAAAGTCGATCAGCAAGTAATTACCGCCTAACCCGGATAGGGTAACAATTGAATCTAAGTGGCTGTGTAAACTGAAGTCGGGGGCTTTATTCCCCAGTTGTTTGGCTGCCAGTTTCTCTTTTAGTTTCTGGTAGGAGGGATAGGCTGAAAATGCAGCGAGTTTCTCGAACAGCTGGACTTTTTTGGCATACGGGAAGTAGTTTGAGGCAAACAGGTACCAACTCGAAGGCAGCAACGGATACGACTCAATGAATCGGATAAGCTGGTTGTCGTCGGCTGTTCGAAGGGAGTCTGGCATCTGATCCAGCCTGAAGGCAGCAAGGGAGTCACCCGCCTGCAAAGCGGTAAACGTTTCCAGGCTGAAGTCGGGCCGGGATTCGCGGTTGTTCGAGAGGAGGGTGGTTCGGGCGGCCCATTGCTCGCTGCTGGCCGATCCCGTAATCAGGGGTTGCCCTACGGTTTCCGGATCAAGACCAATATTGATTCTGGGCGAGTCGATAAAGAAGTGTACATCGTCCTGGTTGCCCTCAACCCAAAGGTAAGCGGGGCTGGGCTCGCCTAGCTTAATGAAGAAGGTAGCGCTTCTGTTCACTATGTTTGACGTATCAATAACGGGTGGGCCAGCCAACGGTTTCGCAACGACCATCACCTGTTTTCCTTCCCAGGATTTGGGGAAGAAACCGCTGATGGTGCTGGTAAGCTGTGCCTGCAACCGAACGGGCAGCAGGCAGAGAACAACGAGCAATACAAAGCCGTACAAAGGCCGATTTAGTATTTCTTTTCCCCGCATTGTCAAGGCGATTTTCGTCAAGAAATGTACTCATTTTTAGCCGCTAATTCCTCATCCATGTATGGACAGAGATTGGCTATTTGACTAAGATTACGCTACCAGGTAATGTTTGTTTTGTCCCGAACAAAAAAACAACCGATTTCTCTTGACTCTCCCCTTACGTCATAGCCTACATTTGTTTCGTCAATCTCTGAAAGCCGTGGGTATGAAGCAGTATTCGGTAAATAGTCTGGCGAAAGTAGCGGGTGTCAGTGTGCGCACACTGCACCATTACGACCGGTTGGGCCTGTTGAAGCCGTCGATCCGTACCGAGGCCAGGTACCGGTTGTATGGCGAGAAAGAGTTACTGACGTTACAGCAGATTCTTTTCTATAAAGAACTGGACTTTACGCTCCGTGAAATTAAGGCAATCCTTCACGATCCCGCCTTTGATATGGTCAGTGCGCTGGAAAGTCATAAGCTGTCTCTCCAAGCTCGTCAATACCGGCTTTCGACGCTGTTACAGACGATTGACAAAACAATTTCAACGCTAAAAGGAGAAAAAGTCATGCTGACAAACGAAGAATTATACGAAGGTTTTCCTAAGGGAGAGGCTTACCGGCAGGAGGCTATCGACGCCTATGGTGCCCAGGTTGTCGAAGAATCAGAGGCCAAACTGCGCAAGATGGGTAAACAAGATTTTACCCGGCTAAAGGCCGACCAGCAGGAAATTGGCAGCACTTTAGCCGCAATGGTCGATCAGGACCCCGCCAGTCCGGCCGTGCAGGCGCAGATAGCCCGTCATTACGCCAACATTCGGGGCTTTTGGGGCGAGTCGGTTTGCCGGAGCAAGAACATGGCCGATGCCTACAAAGGCTTGGCGCAGTTGTATGTAGACGACCCCCGGTACACCAGTCAGCAGGGGCAGGAAAATACCGCTTATGCGGCTTTTCTGAACAAGGCAATGGTTTACTTTGCCAACACGAACTTGTGAGCCGGTACGGACTTCCCTAAAAATCAATTGGGAAACGGGTAATCGCCAACGCAGACCTATAAGGTTTCAAAAACCTTATAGGTCTTTTTTATACCCTAATCGGGCTGGGTGGGGAGCCTTTCCGTTGAATTCTTTCGTTTAAGCCGAAAAGTAAGACCAACAACCAGGTTATTTTTACCGGTCGCCAGTTGGGGTGTGAAAACGCCCTGATCGAACGTGGCTGAGTTGTAGTTGGTCTGGTTCACCCAGCCCAACTGAAGAATCCACTGCTTATCAAATTGATAGCCAATACCGGCGTAAATGCGGTTTCGTTCGAAAGTCGGCCCAACGGGGTTAATAAAAACCTCATTGTAAATAGAAAGAAATGTCGTTTTGGTCGTAACCGTGTGGTTATTGAGGGGAATGAAAGCGTTAATCCGGTAGCGAATACGACTTCGGTAGGGCGTGGTGCCGTCCCGAAACGAGAACCAGCGTTGTTCTACCCGGTAACGATGTTCAAACTTTAGCCGGGACAGGTATTGATTAATAATGAGTTGCTCCCACAGGCGTTTCTCGGTATTAAGCGGACCGTCGGACAAGTCTTTATAATCGTACGTGGCATAGCGGCCACCGGCAATGGTGAGCGTGAAGTTTTTATCGAGGTCGTAGCTGACCCCACCTTTCAGCTCATTGTAAAAAAACTGCCTGAATACACCGTTGGCTCGTCCCTGTATCTCAGCAAAGCCGCCCCATTTCTTCTCGCCGGTAGGCAATTGAACAGTGGCGATCACCCAGGTTCCCCAGGGGCTTGAGGGGGTGAGCGATGTTTGGGCAAGCGTGTGGCTTGCATGACAAATAAATAAAAAAACAAAGCCACAGAGGACTAGTGGGGAACGGTTCACAATAAACAAGGTCAGTTACAACATACAAAATTATTCAGTATTATCTATATGTGTAGCCTTGTAGGTCACTCTTAATAATTTGGTAATCTTAGTTGTCGGAAGAAGCGGATCGAGAACAATAAAGATGTTGACAACCATTGCCTAAATGGTTGCTAGGTAATGTGGCTTTACTACGTAAAAAGCCGGATATATTTCGTCAAATTTGTTGACGTCACTATCAAATTTCCCACAAAACGAATCCACGTATCTGTATGAACAAGCTACTTATTATTCGAATACTAGTGTTGAGCCTGGCGGTATCTGGCAGTGGGCTACTGGCCGGACCCGCACCCAGGCCGACGGCGGTCCGTAAGTATACCATCGAGCAATTCATGAAAACGATTCGTTTTGGTGGTTCGGATATTTCACCTGATGAGCAGACCGTCCTGTTTAGCAGCAATCAGGATGGCGTATTTAACCTGTACGAAATTCCATTCAATGGATCGGGACAGCCCCGCCAGCTTACCACCTCTAAAACCAACGCCATCTTCGCCATTGGCTACCTGCCCGACGGTCGGATTTTATACAGCAGCGACCAGGGTGGCAATGAACTCAACCATATTTATCTCCGCGAAAAAGACGGAACCGTTAAAGACCTGACACCCGCCGAGAAAGCCAAGTTTCAATTTGGCGGATTGAGTCACGATCGCAAGAGTTTCTTTTATCAGTCAAATCAGCGTAATCCTGCCGCTTTTGATGTGTATGAGATGGAGTTAGCGACGCTGAAGCCTACACGACTCTATGAAAATCCCGGTGGTTATTTCCCCGGCGATGTATCGCCCGATAAACGATACATCGCTTTAAGCAAAACAATAACCACGACGAATGGCGATGTCTATCTGTATGATACGAAAACCAAGGAAGCCAAACTGCTGACAAAGCATGAAGGGGATGTTAATAACACACCGGAAGGCTTTACACCCGATGGCCGTAAACTCCTGCTGTCGACGGACGAAGGCAGCGAGTTTACCTATGTGAAAGCCTATGATTTAGCTTCAGGCCAGAGTACGGTACTCGATAAGGCCAACTGGGATATTTCGGGCGACTACCTGTCGTATCGCGGGCGTTACCGTATTCTGTCCGTCAATAACGATGCCCGTACTGAACTTAAAATCATTGACACCCGCACCGGAAAGGCTGTTAAGCTGCCTGCCATGCCTGGTGGAGACATAACCGGCGTAACCATTGCGGATAGCGAAGATAGAATGACCTTTTTCGTAAACAGCTCCAATTCACCGGCAACTTTATATTCTTATGACTTCAAGTCGGGGAAAGTGACGCCCCTGGTGCGGGGCCTGAACCCGGAAATAAATGCTGAAGACCTGGTGGCAGGGGAGGTCATTCGCTATAAGTCGTTCGATGGGATGGAGGTACCCGCCCTGCTGTATAAACCAGCCGATGCCCGCCCCGGCGACAAACTACCCGCTATACTGTCCATTCATGGCGGGCCGGGTGGACAGACCCGACTCACCTATTCACCTTTGGTGCAGTATCTTGTCAACAACGGCTATGTCGTGCTGGCGGTAAACAACCGGGGGAGTTCGGGTTATGGCAAAACATTCTATGGCGCCGACGATCGGAAACATGGCGATGCTGATTTGAAAGACTGCGTTGAGTCGAAAAAATTCCTAACGGAAACAGGGTACGTCGATCCGAAAAAAATTGGCATTATGGGCGGATCATATGGCGGCTATATGACCCTGGCGGGCCTGACATTCACTCCCGAAGAGTTTGCCGTCGGCGTTGATATTTTTGGTGTTGCTAACTGGATTCGTACGTTGAACAGCATGCCCGAATGGTGGGGACCCCAACGCGACGCCATGTTCAAGGAAATCGGTCATCCGAAAACCGATTCTGTTGCCCTGTACAATAAGTCGCCTTTGTTTCACACCAAACGAATCAAAAAGCCGCTGTTAGTTATTCAGGGTGCCAATGATCCCCGCGTGTTAAAAATTGAATCAGATGAGATTGTGGCGAATGTGAAAAAGAACGGAGTGCCTGTCGAGTATGTCACGTTCCCGAACGAAGGGCATGGCTTTGTAAAGAAAGAAAATGAAATAACGGCCTACAAGGCAGTCAAAGAGTTTCTGGACAAATACCTTCGGGGACCCGATATAGTCCGCTAACTGATTTCAGCAAAAAGCCAGTTCTATAATCAAAAAGACCCGTCTGCAATTCACCCGTGGTGACTGCGGACAGGTCTTTTATCATTTTATAGCACGAAAAGCGGGAGAGATATGCATTAACCGTACCACTATACTACCCTCATTTCGTCTGCTCAACTGACTCGATAAGCTGAACAATGGTGTTGCGTTGATCGGGCGAACCCGTTTCGGCAAGGGCTGTTAACTCTGATTTGATACGCTGCCATTCGGGTAAGCTGAGCACGACGGCATCGGCCTGAAACTCGACTTCATTCCCCCGGTCGGCCTGGGTAATAGGCATTGGCTCCAGCACTTCCCGGGCAAATTCACTGCGTATTCGTTCTTTAACAAAAGGAACCGGGTCAAGATTAGCTTCTCTTAAACGTTGTTTGGTATATACCTTAGTCTTTTTCCACCACATAATATGTATTGTTAGAATAGCTTCCAGTCGCATGAATGACTGGACAGGCTCCTTTGTAAACGCAAAGAACAGCCTTTAGTTATCTAACGAATTGACATGGCGATAAAAAAACTTTATGCCGAAAAAGGTATAAAGGACCAGAGCGCCGGATTCGAGTACGGCTCCCGTATGATTGTGTAAATACACTCCGTTCGAATAGTTTTGTAGCCAGTTAATCAATAAGGCGCAATAGCCACAAAAAGCTGCCAGAGCCCCCAGAATAACAAGTAGCAAAAAGAAAGTCTTATTCATAGTTTCAGTATCGGCATGGGCGTTCGTGTTGAAGCAAAGGACCTGTAAAATGATAAATGGTTTAAACGGGCTTCAACGTTTTTTGCATTTAGTGATTATACGGGAAAATGTGGATAATGGATGCGTTCTGATTGATTCTGTACTATAAAGAATTACAAGAATAGTATATAAATTGACTTTATCGCTAGTAAAATTAGGAAGCGGTATAGTAACGAGTCTCCAACGCAGCGTAAGTAGTGAATTAACCTATGCGTACATTTGCCTGAAGACACTTAATTGATTAATATGATTGCCGTTATTCAACGTGTTTCTCAGGCTTCTGTCCAAATTAATGATCAGGTAAAAGGACAGATCAATACTGGATTTCTTGTGCTATTGGGTATCACCCATACTGACACGCATGAAGATATCGACTGGCTTAGTCGAAAAATTGTGGGTATGCGGGTGTTTGGTGATGACGCTGGTAAAATGAATCTTGATCTGGCGGCCGTAGAGGGCGATATCCTGCTGATCAGTCAATTTACCCTTCATGCCAGCACCAAAAAAGGCAACCGTCCCAGTTTCATCGAAGCCGCCCGGCCAGAGGTAGCCATTCCGCTTTACGAAGCGATGATTGCCCGTTTGTCGACTGAATTAGGAAAATCCATCCAAACGGGTGAGTTCGGAGCCGATATGAAAGTAGCCTTACTCAATGATGGGCCGGTAACTATTTTGATCGACTCAAAAAATCGGATTTAGGGAGCGGGATTATAATTATGTTACCACTATCCCTTACTTTTACCAAAACCAGCCCTCACCTTGCCCGTTTAGAAGCAGGTGAACAGCCGAATGGATTTTTTACCTCCTGATATTACTGCTTACGCGGATGCCCACACCTCGCCGGAAAGTGAGCTGCTGAGTCGCCTGAACCGGAACACACGTGCGCATATAATGGCCCCACGGATGCTGTCAGGGCATGTTCAGGGCCGTTTTCTGTCCATGATCTCGTGGATGATCCGCCCGCAGTTGATTCTTGAGATCGGTACGTACACGGGATACTCGGCCCTCTGCCTGGCCGAAGGGTTGACAGATTCCGGAAAGCTCATAACCATCGATCAGAACGAAGAACTCGAGGATTTTGCCAGATCGTATTGGCGGCAGTCGCCCTTAAACGACAAAATTGATTTTCGACTGGGTATGGCTTCCGATATACTCCCAACTCTCCATCAAACGTTTGACTTAGTGTTTATCGACGCCGACAAACGCAACCTGTCTCTTTACTTTGACCTGGTAATTGATAAAGTGCGGCCGGGTGGTTTCATTCTGGCCGATAATGTTTTATGGAGTGGCAAGGTTGTTGAGCCGGTAAAGGCATCCGATTTAGACACTCTTTCTGTAGTAGCTTTCAATCAAAAAGTACATAACGATCCGCGCGTAGAGAATGTGTTGCTTCCCGTTCGAGACGGGATTATGATGCTTAGGAAACGAAACTGAATGACGAATGATGAAAAAACTAACGCTCTCCTTAACCACTTGCTTTGTTTTAATAAGCCTGATCGTGTCGGCGCAGGTTGTATCGGTTCCGGTGGTGCCGGAGCAGGTGTCGTTTGCCGATATCGTTGTACGCTTAAATCCTGATGCCCGCCGTATTGTGCAGCAGGACGTAAACGCACTCCTGGCCAATCGGCAGTACTGGACGGCCAAACTTGACCGCGTAGTGCTTTACTTTCCGATGATCGAGTCTATTTTGATCGATGAGGATGTCCCGACCGATTTTAAATACCTTGCCGTTCAGGAAAGCTCGCTGACGCCCGATGCCGTATCGTCATCGACCGCCGTTGGCTACTGGCAGTTCAAGCGCGAAACCGCCACCGACAATGGAATGCGGGTTGACGAAGAAATAGACGAGCGTAAGAGCATTACCGGTTCTACGCACGGGGCCGCCAAGTATCTGAAAAGAAGCAATGGACAGTTTAATAACTGGGTAGCCTCGCTGTATTCTTATTACCTGGGTGCCGGAGGTATTTCCAAGTTAATTCCACCCGAATGGGCTTATGCCCGCGAGGTAGCGCTGGATGGCAATACCGATCGGTATATACTGCGCTTCTTTGCCCATAAAGTGGCCATTGAAAACGCCTTGAAATTTCACCAGACAAGCAATCGCTTCGCGCTTATCGAGTACCCGAATGGGGGAGGTAAGACCATGCGGTCCATTGCTGAAGAGTTAGGTGTCGATGAATTTGAACTTCGTAAATACAATCGATGGGTGCTTGGCGAAGGCGTGCCAACCGACAAGACCTACGTGATGGCCATTCCGGTGGCAAGCGATCAGATCAATGATGTTCGGCAAAAGATCGTAAGTGTTAGCTCGAAGAAAACGCCCGAATTTGTTCAGAACGATGTTGGTTTTCCTGTTCTGCGCCGGGTTACAACGGGCATTAGCAGCAAAAACGACCCTATTCTGTACGAAATAAATGGATTGCCGGGTATCCAGGCACAGGCGGGTGATAACTCGGGGTCGCTGGCCAGAAAGGCTAAGATCAGTCTGTCGAGTTTCCTTCGCTACAATGACATGAGCGATCGTGATCCGGTGATCGTCAACGATATTTATTATTTAGCCAAAAAGCGGAAGAAAGCGCTGGTGCCTTTCCACACCGTTCGTGAAGATGAAACCGCTCGCAGCATCTCGCAGCGTTATGGCATCCGGTTGAAAAAATTAATGCGCTACAACCGCCTGGATCGGGTGCAGAAACTGGCAACGGGCCGGGTGATGTGGCTGCGTGAACGCCGACCCAGCAATAAACCTGTTGAGGTGATCAACTCGCCAACTCCACCGGTGTATGATCGTACCCCAACACCGCCAACTCGTCAGGAAGTTGCTGTCGTTTCGACAACGGCAGGAGGCCCCTCCCGGACTGTAACCGGTGGTGACGCTGTTCCTCGTAATGCATCAGAACGCAAGCTATACCAGCCTAAACTGGTGGGCGGTGGCGTTACACCAAACGACGGTACGTCTGAGCCGGCTGCACCGCAGCGGACAGAACCTCAGCGTCCGTCCATTCAACCTGCTACCAGCCCGGCCCAGCCCGCCGACCGGCCAATGCCAGCAACACGCCAGGATAGCAACGAGGGCTCGCAGCGTGTTGTTATTGTGAGAACACCGGAAGGCCCCGAATCAACAAAAGCGGTACCCGTTGCCACCACACCCGAGCGCGACCGCAAAGCTGGTTCATCGGTAGTTCCTGCCACGCGCGCAAAAGATACGTATGCCAGTACCCCCCGCCCCAAGTCAGCCCCAGCGGTGGATGTTGATATGGGACGCCCCGAAGCGGATAAATATGAAGGACCACGGGAACAGCAGGCCGATGGATCGCTGACAGTTCCGACGGCCGTTCCGACCACAAAAGCACCTCCGCGTCCGGCTCCCCCTGTTGTTGCCAAGACAGACACACGTCCGGTAACAATCGTTACCCCGAGTAGCCCGGAGCCTAAAGAGGTTAGTGGTTCGTTGCCAACGCGTTCAACGACACCCACTGTTGTCAATCGGTCGGCGACAACGCACGTTGTTGAGCCGGGGCAAACGTATTACAGCATTTCGAAGCTGTACGGCCTGAGCGTTGATGAGCTGTTGTCGATAAACAGCCTGACTGCCGATGATAAACTGGAGGTTGGTCAGAAACTGGCTGTTAAACTAACGCCCGGTGGCCGGATTGTTCAACCCTCATCAACTGCCAAACCGACGTCTGTTGCTGAGTCGGCGGTAACCTACCATACCGTGGCAAAAGGGGAAACCATGTTCCGGATCTCTCAAATTTATGGAGTGAGTATCGAGCAAATTCAATCCTGGAATAACCTCTCCGATGTAGGGGTTAAAGTAGGTCAGAAACTTAAAATAGTGAAGCCGTAATTGTTCGGCGGTTCACAGACAGAAAAAGCCGCTCCCTTGTGGGGCGGCTTTTTCTATAAAGGCTGGTGGATCATCAGAATTTGGCACCGACCTAGTATCTTTACATATATGATACTCATTGATAATACCTGCATCAGCGACGACGTCGCTGAAAAGTTCTTTGTCTGTAATCTGGATAAATGCAAAGGAGCTTGCTGCGTTGAAGGCGATATGGGCGCCCCACTGGAAGGCGATGAGCCTGCCATTCTGGATCGAATTTACGAGGATATAAAACCGTATCTATCGCCGGAAGGTATTCGGGTCATTGAACAGAAAGGGGGCTATGAATCCGATGGAGAGGGAGGCTTTGTCACGAATACCGTTGGCGGACGGGAGTGTGTTTATGCCACCTGGGATAACAAAGGCATATTGAAATGCGGAATAGAAGAAGCGTATAACGATGGAAAGGTGGACTGGAAAAAACCCATTTCGTGTCATCTGTATCCTATCCGCATCACTAAATACGAGTCGTTTCACGCGCTGAATTATGACCGCTGGCCTATCTGCAGCCCCGCCTGTGGCCTTGGTGAACAATTGAACGTGCCCATCTACAAATTCGTCCGTGAAGCCCTCGTGCGGGCCTACGGTGAAGAATGGTATGGCCGTCTGACGAAAGCAATCGAAGAGAAAGACGACGTTAACTAACGTGAATAATGGGTTGATTAGCTTAAAATCTAGCTTATACGCAGTTATCACCCACGTT
>NZ_BAAGSJ010000026.1:0-17120 GCF_054782495.1 Spirosoma aerophilum
TTCCCTGATCAACCTCTGTGTTCTTTGTGCCGCACGGCGGACCGTCTCTGTGGTTATATCTTTTTGATCTAATCGCTGTATAACGTGGGTGATAACTGCGTATAAGCTAGATTTTAAGCTAATCAACCCATTATTCACGTTAGCTACTGTTCAGGCTCCATATCCTCTAAATCTTACTGCAGAGACCCGTTCCAGCAAAGTGACCATCCACATGGTTTCGAGCCTCGATGGCTTCGTGGCCAACAAAGACAATAACGTTTCCGGGTTTAAGACAACTGACTAGTATGAAAAAGGGGTTGACCTTACGGAACAGGCCACAGCCGCTTTTCTGAAAACGATTGATTGTTAGGTAATGGGCTCATAAACGTACGAGCATGCCCTGGAACTGTCAAAATCATATGGGTGGGCCTATGGCGATGTACCGACCCTTGTGGTTACGCAACGAAACCTGCCGGTTGAAAGACCCAACATTGAGCTGTACTCGGGCGATCTGAAGAGGCAACAGCGTATAAAAGCGGCATGGTCGAACTACAGTATGATCTGAAAAAAGGTGGGCGACAAGCCAGCGGACAGCTTGAGCTTTTAGACAGCAACCCCAACGAATTGAGCGCGCAGACAATCATTGCCCGATAACCTCCTTCCGATGGGCCAACCCCCAAAAATGAAGTTCGTCGATCACTTTTTCGAGCGACATACCGTGTGGCGTAATCGAATACTCAACGGTTGGCGGAAAGGTGTCGTGAACCTGCCGACGGATAAGTTTATTCGCTTCCAGATTTTTCAGTTCTTTAGACAGCGTTTTGTCTGTTATGCCGCTGACCTCTCTGGCTATCTGTTTGAACCGTTTAGGGCTTTCTGACAACGAAAATAAGATAAGCAACTTCCACCTTCCTTCAACGGCTTCAAGGGCATCTTTAATCGAGAGCATCGTTTTGGGGCAACCACCGGTCGACAGCATTTCTTGTTATGGTTTGCATTACTTCCTGTCTGGATAGCGCTATCCAAACGGGAAGTAATATCGTTTGGATAGCGAATGTAGCTAGTTTCGCGACAAATCATACTGCTATGCTACGCCAACAAACGAAATCCACCACACGCTCTATTGCCCTTTGGGCTGCTCAGGTCCTTTTAGCCGTCAGTTTACTCTGGGCGGCAGGCATGAAGCTATTTCAGCCCACCGACGCGTTGGCCGCCATGTGGCCGTGGACAGCGGATCATACCCATCTGGTTAAGCTGACAGGCGTTTTGGATTTGCTGGCAGGTGTCGGCCTGGTTTTACCCGGGCTGACGGGCATCCAGCCAGGGCTCACACGTTATGCCGCTTACGGAACAATAGCCCTGATGGTGGCTGCCAGCATTTTTCACATAGCAAGAGGTGAAGTGGGCCAAATTGGCGTCAATATATTCGTTGCGCTCGTTGCCATTTTCATTGCCTGGGGACGAAAATAGACGGCGCCTTGCCTGCTATAATCGATTCAGTCAGAAAATTGACCGCTAAATGGCTCAATGAGCTGACCTGTAATTATTTATAGTACCTTGACCCGACTTCCCTCTTCCCTTTTTTCCATGCTGCGACGCTTACTGATTTGCCTGTTCATTGGCCTGACCATTGGCCCTGCCGTTGGCCAGAATACCACGTTGGTTCTCTCAAAAACAAAACGTATCTCAAAAGGCTCTGAACCGGTCGACGTTCTGAACCTAGCCACGCAGACCGGCTGGATCTATAAGCCCGGTCATAACCCCGCCTGGGCGCGGCCCGACCTGAATACGACAGACTGGACAAAACGAACCCCGGCAAGTTTTTCGGCCCAAGATGCCGACTCGACTGGCCGGGCCGAAGGCTGGTTCCGACTTCGCCTTCGGATTGACTCGACGTTTGATTTGCTTCCGCTGGAACTCGTTAGCGATGCCTGGGCAGCCAGCGAGGTATATGTCAATGGAAAACGAGTAGCCACGTTTGGCAGCACCGGTACAAGCCATAAGCCCTATGCTGAGAATAACCCTCACCATAAACAAGGGTTACCCGTGCCGTTTGAAGCGGGCAAAGTCTATGTGATCGCCGTGCACCTGGTGGATTACGTCTTTCCTTTTCCTCCGTTGGCTCCTGAAAAACTAAAATCCGACGTATTCCAGCATGTCGACAGGGTTCTTATCCTGGGCAGGCCGCAACAGTTGACGGATCGTTTCATGAGGTCGTCTACATTACAGGCGATTTTTTATACCCTCTGGTCGACCGTGTCGATTCTCCTGGCACTGGCGTTCTGGGTATTATCAAGTCAAAAACTTCCCGAAAAGGACACCATACGGCTATGGGCTATTGTGGAAACGCTTTTTGCCATCACGAATCTATGTCGGTATACAGATCTACTGAATACCTCCTTTGCGGTTGACTATTTTGTCCGGAATCAATTTATTGACCTTCTTTTATGGCAGGCTCTCAGTTTAGATCTGGTGGCTTTGTTACGGATATTTAATTATCCTGTTGACAAAAAATGGATTGGCATAGGCATGACCCTCTCGCTTATGGGCGGGCTGGCCGGTATGTACACTGGGCTAGGCAGCGAGTTTTTTTATGGTGGCTGTGTGTGTCAGCAACTCATCCTTACTTATGTACTCATCGTTTCGTGGAAACGCCTGAAAGGGGCCCAATGGGCCATCGTGGCGGGGGGAGGGCTGAGTGCGTTATTCGGCTCGCTTCTGGCCGTCAATTCATTTGTAGCCCACATTCCGTTTGCCAGCCCTACCCTCACAACGTATCTGCTCTTTTCGGGCGGACTTCTTTTCCTGCCGTTGTCATTTCTGGTTTACCTGATGCTTCGCTTCAAAGAGGTTTTAGCCCTGGAGCGGGCTAATGCAGCAGCGGTTGTGCTGGTCACCCAGGAGAAACAGGCCCTGTTGGCCAACCAGAATGAGCGACTCGAACAGCAGGTACAGCAGCGTACGGCTGAACTGGAAGCATCCTTGGAGGAGTTGCGCCGGACGCAGGATCAATTGATCCAGGCCGAAAAAATGGCCACCATGGGCAAGCTCACCAAAGGTATTGTCGATCGTATTCTTAACCCCCTCAACTACATTAAAAACTTCTCGCTTAACGCTCAGGAGCTCGTACAGGAGATACAGCTGGTAACGGAGAAACAACAGGCGCTGCTACCGGCCGACCAGCAAAACGAGCTGAGTGATGGGATGATGATGCTGGCTCAGAATTTGACCAAGATCAATGAACACAGCAACAACACCACCCGTATTTTACAGGATATGCAGCGCTTGCTTAAAGAACGCTCTTCAACCCTGATACTCACCGATCTGAACCCCTTTCTGACCCAGCATATCGACACTGCCCTACAGAAAGCGATTACCAAATATCCTTCTTTGTCCGTTCAGCTCGACCTGCAACTGAGTCCACAGGCCATTCCCGTGCATTTGTTACCCGTCGAATTTAGTGAAGTCCTGTTTAGTCTGGTTGATAATACCTGCTACACGCTGGCCGAGAAGAGTCGTCGGGAGAAGGCGTTTAAAGCTCGTCTGGAGGTGCGGACCCAGGTCATCGATGACCAGGCACAGCTTCAGGTTCGCGACAATGGCCGGGGAATACCGACCCACGAGGCCAGTCAGTTATTTAATCCATTTTTTACCACCAAACCGGTGGCCAAGGGGACAGGCCTGGGCCTGTTCATGAGTAAAGATCTGGTTGAGTATCTACATGGTCACATGCAGATTGAATCGGTCGTAGACCAGTATACCCAGGTCACCATCCAGCTACCACTTATCGCTGACAGAACCAGGGTAAATTGATCAGCGGAGGATGGGGTATATACGACATCAATCGTACTTTTCTCTACGCATAGTCCCTACCGTTATCTCGCCAAATGAAGACCCTCTTTATATCCGTTGGCTTACTTAGCATCAGTCTCTTTTTTCAGTCCAGCCTGAAGGCACAACAAACCGGCAAACCCAAAGCCACGCTAACGGCGAATCTGGGCGTCTATACCGCAAAGCAGGTTGAAGCAGGAGCGGCCCTGTTTACCACGCATTGCGCGGCTTGTCATGGTCGGGATTTGCGGGGAACGGAAGGTGGTAACGCGCTGGTGGGCGAACGGTTCGTTGGCAAGTGGAGCGATAAATCGGTGGGGCAGTTGTTCGACCTGACCAAGTCATCCATGCCCAAAACTAACCCGCATTCGCTGGAGGATGCCGCCTACGCGTCGCTGATTGCGTTTATCCTGAATGCCAACGGCTTTCCGGAGGGCGATGTGGCGTTACCGTCGGCGACGGCGCGGTTGAGGCTGATCCCGATGGGTACCCCGCCCCCCTCCACGCGGGTGAGTATGCAGTTCAAACCCGCTGATTACACCGCTAAACCCACCACCATCGAAGGCGACTGGCGACAGCACCGGAGCGACTACGCCAGTTCCAACTACTCGCCCCTAAGCCAGATCAATAAAGACAACGCCAAAAACCTGAAAATTGCCTGGCGCTGGAAGACCGACAACTTCGGCCCGAACCCGGAATTTTACTTTAAATCGACGCCCCTGATGGTGAATGGCGTGCTGTTCACCACGGCAGGTACGAACCGAACGGTAGCCGCTATTCACGCCGAAACCGGGGAAACGTTGTGGACGTTTCGGTACGACGAAAAAGACCGGAAAACCTATGTACCCCGCCAGAATTCCGGCCGGGGTGTTGCCTACTGGACCGCGCCCGACAAAGGGAAAGACCGGGTCATTTACATCACCCCCAGCTTTCAGCTCATTGCCCTCGACGCGCAAACCGGGCAGCCGATCCCCGATTTTGGCGATAATGGCGTGGTGGATCTCAAGAAAGGCCTCGGCCCGCATGTCGACCCGCTCACCTCCACCATTGGCTCTACCTCGCCCCCGATCATTGTCAACGATGTGATTATCATGGGGGCCAGTTTTCCCGTTGGGCTGGCCCCGACCTCCAAGAAACAGGTTCGGGGCGACATCATGGGCTACGATGTAAAGACCGGCAAACAGCTCTGGATTTTCCGCACCATTCCAAAAGCTGGTGAAGCCGGAAACGAAACCTGGGAAAAGGACAGCTGGCAATACACCGGAAACGCCGGGGCCTGGGCACCCCTCACCGCCGACCCGGAACTTGGCTATGTGTACCTCCCGCTGGAAGCCGCCACGGGCGATTTCTACGGCGGACACCGCCCCGGCAACAACCTGTTTTCGCAGAGTCTGGTCTGCCTGGATGCCAAAACGGGTAAAAAGGTCTGGCATTACCAACTCATCCACCACGACATCTGGGATTACGACCTGCCCGCCCCGCCCATTCTGGCCGACATACGGGTAGACGGCAAGCCCATCAAAGCGGTGGTGCAGGTGACCAAACAGGCGTTTGTGTTCGTATTTGACCGCGTGACCGGAAAACCCGTCTGGCCCATTGAGGAGCGCCCCGTTCCCAAAAGCGATGTAAAAGGCGAATGGACATCGCCCACGCAGCCCTTCCCCACCAAACCAGCCGCCTTCGACCGACAGGGGTACTCGGATGATATTCTGGTCGATTTCACGCCCGAGATCAAAAAAGCAGCTCTGAAAATTGTCAGTCGCTATAAAAAGGGACCGCTGTTTACACCCGTCAGTGTCTATGATCCACCCAAAAGTTTAGGCACGCTGATGCTCCCCGATGCCGTAGGTGGTGCCAACTGGCAGGGCGGTGTGGTCGACCCCGAAACGGGCATGCTCTATGTATCGTCCAGCACCGTTATCCGGCCCATGAGCCTGGAGGCCGCCCCCGCTATATCGGACATGGATTACGTGGCCTACATGGGCAATGCCCGCATTGGCCCGTATGGCTTGCCGCTGGTGAAACCGCCTTACGGACGCATTACGGCCATCGACCTGAACACCGGCGATCATAAATGGATGGTACCCAACGCCGACACGCCGAGCTGGGTTAAAGACGTTCCGGCCCTGAAAGGCATCAAGATTCCCCGAACTGGTTTGCCGGATCGGGTGGGTATGCTCGTCACCAAAACGCTGTTGTTTGCCGGAGAAGGCGCGGGCCTTTATGGTTCCGATGGCGGTGGCGGCAACAAGTTCAGAGCCTACGACAAATCGACCGGTACCATCGTCTCCGAAATCGAACTACCCGCCAACCAATCCGGCCTGCCCATGACCTATTCCATGAATGGAAAGCAGTACATCGTTGTGGCTGTTGGTGCTATCGGTCACCCAGGGGAGTTGGTGGCGTTGTCGCTTTGAAAAAGTAGGCAAGCTAGCAGGGATTTGGGCGTTCGTTTTCTATAGAAACTATATTGCGTTAACCTTAGCCGGGCACACTACCTAGCCAAAGCCAATTCGATGCATTTGACTTGAATCAAAAGAAATGTAAAAAAGATATATTTATCACTGTGAAAAGCAATGAATTACAAAGTTATATTTAGCAAAAAAGTTGTGATTTAACTTGGAACATTTGAATCACATACAAAGAGTACTACAAAACTTACTTATTTTCAGAATTAATTCCTCATTTTAAAAGACGACAATGCAACATAATATAACAGCATTTGCAGACGAGTTCGGTAATAGCTCATTTGACTTTCAAACCCAGGGAAGTCACTTTATTGTTGCGACTGTTATTTGCAAAAATGAAAATTTAGGAAAACTAAAGACAGACATTGACGAAATAAGGCGAAAGCACAATTTTCAAACGGGTGAAATGAAATCAAGCGGGGTTGGACCAAACTACGCAAGAAGAAAACGAATCTTAGAAGACATTGCTCAACTTGACATCTCCATATATGCTGTAATAGTTGACAAGAGAAAATTATTTGGAAAGGGATTCAGTATAAAAAAATCATTTTACAAATATTTAAACAACTTAGTTTATAAAGAATTATACCGCACCTTTCCAAGGCTTGAACTTAATGTTGATGAACATGGAGGAAACGATTTTATGAGAGAATTTAAAACTTACGTTCAAAAGCATCATGAAAGAAATCTTTTCTCAGGCTATGACTTCAATATTATTAATAGTAAACAAAGTTATTTCATTCAATTAGCCGATTTCGTAGCCGGGTCTTTAGGTTATATATTTGACGAATCAAAGAAATCAGAGAATAGTACTGAATTTGAGAAAATATTAAATCCTAAAATTAGTAGCTTAAATTTCTTTCCAAAAGAATTTTCTTTTAAAGAGTTTCAGGAAACAAACGTTGACGAAACCTTTGACCCAAAAATTGCAGAAGTGTGTTATTTGAGGGTTCAGAACTTTATAGATAAAGAAACAGGAAGCGATCAGCAGAAAATAGATCAAATAAATTTTCTTAAACTTCTTTTGCTATTCCAAAGGGCAAGTATTAGAAATCGGTATGTCTCAACAAAAGAAATTTTCAATCACCTTAACCAGAGTAGACACGAAGGTTTAAAAGAAGAATATTTCAGAACAAAAGTCGTTGGCAACCTCAGAGACAAAGGTGTTTTAATTGCTTCAAGTCGTGACGGATATAAAATACCATCTTGTTCTAAAGACTTAGACAATTTTATCAATCACGGTAAAAGGATAGTTTTACCAATGCTAAATAGAATCAAAGAAGCAAGAGATACAATAAAGCTAGCCACTGGCAACGAGTTAGACATTTTAGACAAAAACACATTTAACGAATTAAAAGATCTTCTTGACAAATAACAAATTAAAATGATAAATACATTAGAATATCAGATTTCCATAAGTAGAGAGCTAGACACTATTAAAAATCGTGTAAGAAATTTAATAGGAGACGCTAATTGGGGTGAGGATGGAAGATATAAAGAAGAAAAACTTAAATCAGTTTTGAGAGCTAGACTACCTAATAATCTGTCTGTTGGAACTGGCTTTGTCTTAAATCAAATATCTCACAATAAAAATGTTGTTTCGAAACAAATTGACATTTTAATTTATGACAATACACAACCTACAATTTTTAGTGAAGGCGATTTTGTAGTCGTGACCCAAAATAGCGTAAAGGCTTTAATTGAAGTAAAATCTAGAATATTGTCAAATCGAACAGATAAAAATGGATTATATAAGGTTGTAGAAAATTTCAGTTCAATAGTTAGATTTCCAAAACTATCTGAAACAGATAATAATCGAATATTTAGAGGTCTAATCTCATTTGATTTTCAAGGAAGGATTAATTCACTTGTTATAGATGATTCACTTAGACTTTCGGGAGGCCTAATTAACCATTTCTCATTAGGCGGCAATATATTTATTCGACATTGGTTAGACAGTGGAGGATTAAACCCTCCTATTGAAGCAGATTGTAACGAAAATTTCTACAACATTTATGAGTTACAAGACTTATCACATTCTTATTTTATTTCTAACCTAATTCATATGACCACTTCAGCAGATATGAATGACAGATATTTTATGGACTTCCCAATTGAAGGAACAAAAGAAACAAGACGAAATAGAACTGTTTGTCTATAAAAAACGAGGCATAGCAGGTGTTTAGCAAGAAAGTAGGTCTAGTGGTTAATTGAACATTCTACCTTGCATCAAGATCTGTATTACGTCGATAGTTTAATCCATGTAAATCCGCTTCTTCTACACCACCAAAGCTTTAGCCGCTACTTTATAGTATTTCGTAAAACATCTCATTGAAGGAGAATATCAGGTTTTTAGAACCCTGCCTTCACCCCCCCAACCAAATGCCGCTTTCCACCCATTCAACCCTCTTGGACTAAAATCGCCATTTACTGGACGAATGACGGGATTCGCCTTTGAGTAAGATTTATCAATTTTGTAGCCACCTTTCCCTATCCCCGCGATAGTCGGAAAGTACTAACGAAATTACCGCGACTAGTTATCCTCCATAGTTATGAGTACCCCAAAAACCCTGTTCGATAAAGTCTGGGATGCGCACGTCATCCGGCAGGTTAAAGATGGTCCCGATGTCCTGTTCATCGACCGCCATTTTATCCACGAAGTAACAAGCCCGGTGGCTTTTTTAGGTCTCGAAGGCCGGGGCGCTACGGTTTTGTATCCCGACCGCACCTTTGCTACCGCCGATCACAACACCCCTACCCTCAACCAGCACCTGCCCGTTGCTGATCCTATGTCGGCCAATCAGTTGGCGGCTCTGGAGCGCAATGCCAAAACCTACGGCATCTCGCACTGGGGTTTGGGCCACATCAAAAACGGTATCGTACACGTGGTAGGGCCCGAAAACGGCATCACCCTCCCCGGCATGACCATCGTTTGCGGTGATTCGCACACCTCCACGCACGGTGCCTTCGGTGCCATTGCCTTTGGTATCGGTACGTCGGAAGTTGAAATGGTGCTGGCTACGCAGTGCATCATGCAGCCGAAACCGAAGAAGATGCGGATTACCGTCAATGGGAAACCCGGCAAAGCGGTGCTGCCCAAAGACGTCATTCTGTACATCATTTCGCAGACATCGGCCAGTGGCGCTACGGGTTACTTTGTGGAGTACGCCGGTGAAGTGTTCGAGAACATGACCATGGAAGGCCGGATGACGGTTTGTAACATGACCATCGAAATGGGTGCTCGTGGTGGTATGATCGCTCCCGACCAAACTACCCTCGACTACCTCAAAGGCCGCGAACTGTCGCCAAAAGGCGAACAGTGGGACAAACTCGTTCCTTATTGGGAATCCCTCAAAACCGACGAAGGCGCTACGTTCGACCTCGACCTGACGTTCGATGCCGCCGATATTGAACCACAGATCACGTATGGTACCAACCCCGGTCTGGGCACGGGTGTTACGCACCAGATTCCAATGGCCGACAGCGTGAAAGACGGTTCAGCCAGCTACAAGAAATCGCTGCAATACATGGGCTTCCAGGAAAACGAAAGCATGATCGGCAAGCCGGTCGATTTTGTGTTCCTCGGCAGCTGCACCAATGGCCGGATTGAAGATTTCCGCGCCTTTGCCTCCATTGTAAAGGGCCGTAAGAAAGCCGATAACATTACGGCCTGGTTAGTGCCGGGTTCGCACATTGTTGAAAGACAAATTCAGGAAGAAGGTATTCTGGACATCCTGACCCAGGCTGGTTTCGAACTACGTCAGCCGGGTTGTTCGGCCTGTCTGGCCATGAACGAAGACAAGGTTCCGGCGGGCAAATACGCCGTGTCGACCTCCAACCGTAACTTCGAAGGTCGCCAGGGACCGGGTGCCCGCACGCTGCTGGCAAGCCCATTAGTCGCTGCCGCTGCCGCCGTTACGGGTGTCGTTACCGATCCCCGCGAGTTTCTTAACTAGTTACGCAAATATTTTGTGGTATTTCACCCCACCCCAACCCCTCCCCTGAAAAACAGGAGAGGAGCTAGAACTACCCTTTTTTTAGCCCCTCCTCTGAAAACAGGGGAGAGGTTGGGGTTAGGTAAATGCCGAAGAATTTGCGATCACTTTCTTAATTAGTCTGACGGTTGTTGTTTGATGTTTGACGTTTCGCTACTTGCTTATCGGTAGATAGCCAGATGTACGAGAACGTCAGACGTTGAACGCCAAACTTCAAACCACCTTTTCAAAAATGGCTTACGATAAATTTACCATACTCCGCAGCAGTGCCGTTCCCATGCCCATTGAGAACGTCGACACGGACCAGATCATCCCCGCCCGTTTCCTGAAAGCCACCGAGCGCAAAGGATTCGGCGACAACCTTTTCCGCGACTGGCGGTATAACAACGACAATACACCCAAAGCCGATTTCGTCCTGAACGACCCGACGTACTCAGGCAAAATCCTCGTAGGCGGCAAAAACTTTGGCAGCGGATCGAGCCGCGAGCACGCTGCCTGGGCCATTTATGACTATGGCTTCCGGTGCGTGGTATCGAGCTTCTTCGCCGATATTTTCCAGGCCAACTCCATCAACGTCGGCATCCTGCCGGTTCGGGTAAGCCCCGAGTTCCTGGAGAAGATATTCGCGGCCATCGAAGCCGATCCGAAGACCGAACTGGAAGTGAACCTCCCGGCACAAACCGTTACGCTGCTGGCTACTGGCGAGAGCGAAAGCTTCGCGATCAACGAATACAAGAAGCACAACCTCACCAACGGCTACGACGACATCGACTATTTGCTGTCGATGAAAGAAGAAATCGGAGCCTTCGCCGAATCGAGACCTTTCTAAAGGCGAAAGAGCGAAAGAGTGAAAGAGTGGCTTACGCGTAAACAAATCCGCCATATAAGCCACGCTTTCGCTCTTTCGCTCATTCACTCTTTCGCTCTTTACATATGAAACGTCGCTACATTGAAATAATGGACACGACACTCCGCGATGGTGAACAAACCAGCGGTGTGTCGTTTTCTGCGTCCGAAAAACTGGCACTGGCTCAGTTACTGCTTACCGAAGTCAAGGTAGATCGCGTGGAGATCGCTTCGGCGCGGGTATCGGCGGGGGAGCTGGAAGCCGTTCAGCAGATTACCCGCTGGGCGACCAGCGTTGGCCTGATCGACAAGATTGAGGTGCTGACTTTCGTTGATGGGCAAGCCTCCCTCGACTGGATGCAGGCATCCGGTGCGAAAGTGATGAACCTGCTCACCAAAGGTTCTCTCAACCACCTGACACACCAGCTCAAGAAAACCCCCGACGAACATTTTAAGGACATTAGTCAGGTAGTTTGTGCAGCCGGTAAGCTGGGCGTCAAGGCCAATGTGTATCTGGAAGACTGGAGCAACGGCATGCGCAACTCGCCGGACTATGTCTTTCAATACCTGGATTTTCTCAATACCCAGCCTATTCTACGCGTATTGCTGCCTGACACACTGGGCGTGCTGACACCTGCGGAATCCTATTCGTTCGTTCATCAGCTGGTGACTCGTTACCCAAACCTGCATTTCGACTTCCATGCGCACAACGATTACGACCTCAGCATTGCCAACGTGATGGAGGCCGTTCGGGCGGGAGCGCACGGTATACACCTGACCGTTAATGGTCTGGGCGAACGGGCAGGCAACGCACCACTGGCCAGCGCCATTGCGGTGTTGCGCGATTTCATGCCGGAGGTTCGAACGGGCGTCGTTGAAAAGTCGCTGTATCAGGTGAGTAAGATCGTCGAGACCTTCTCGGGTCTGCGGATTCCGGATAACAAGCCCGTTGTCGGCGACAATGTGTTTACGCAAACGGCGGGTATCCATGCCGATGGCGACAAGAAGAACAACCTTTATTTCAACGCGCTGCTTCCCGAACGCTTTGGCCGCAAACGCAGCTATGCGCTCGGTAAAATGTCGGGCAAGGCCAACATCGAGAACAACCTGCGCGAACTGGGTATCCAGTTGTCGGAAGACGACCTCAAAAAAGTAACGCAGCGGGTTATCGAGCTGGGCGACCAGAAAGAGGTGGTCACGCGCGAGGACTTGCCCTACGTCATTTCCGATGTTCTGAACACCAATTCCATTGCATCGCGCGTAGAGGTCCTCAATTATGTACTGACGCATTCCAAAGACCTCAAGCCTTCGGCCACGCTGCGGGTGCGCATTGATGAGGAACAATTTGAAGAAAGTGCGCAGGGCGATGGCCAGTACGACGCGTTCATGAACGCCCTGAAAAAGATTTACAGTAAAAAGAAATTGACCTTACCCTTACTGACCGATTACGCCGTACGGATTCCAACCGGTGGACGAACCGATGCCCTTTGTGAGACCATTATCACCTGGAAACATAAAAACGGGGAGTTCAAAACACGCGGCCTCGATTCAGACCAGACCGTGTCGGCCATTAAGGCCACTCAAAAAATGCTCAATACGCTAGACTAAAAATGACGATTCGTTTAATAACTTCGTGCTCAGTAAACAAAGCAATGAACGTTATCCTGTTTACTTCGTCTCCCAAATAGATATGAGTCAGGCCAAACAAACGGCAGAAAAGGTAGATTACAACGGGGCCGATAACCTGGCCATGATGAGCCACGCTATCAATTATAACGGTGGTCTCTTCAAATGGGTATCACGCGATATTCGCCCCGGCGAAGCCATCCTGGATTTCGGTGCCGGTAATGGCGAATATGCGAACCGGTTCCCGATTGGCAGCGTCGATGCCGCCGAGATCGACCCGGAACTGTTACCGCTGATCAAACAGCCAGTCTATACCGATATCACTACACTGGCGAAAACCTACGATCTGATCTATACCATCAACGTCCTGGAGCATATCGAACACCACGGCGAAATCGTGAAAGAGTTATACAAAAAACTCAAGCCGGGTGGCCGAATCAAAGTTTTTGTACCAGCGCGTCAGGAGATTTTCAGTAACATGGATGAACACGTAGGTCATTACCGGCGCTACGACAAAAAGATGGTTCGCCAGATTCTGGAAGCCGCCGGACTGCGCGTTACCGATTGCCGGTACTATGATTTTGTCGGTTATTTCATTTCGCTTATTTACAAATGGCTGGGTAAAGACGGTCGGATTACGAAAGAATCGGTGATCTTTTACGACCGTATTATTTTCCCGGTGAGCCGGTTGTTCGATACGCTTACGGGTGGCCAGGTTATTGGCAAGAATGTCATTGCCGAAGCGGTAAAGCCTAAATAACCACTACCAAGCCGATTCATTCAGTTAACAACGTCAATTTCAATAATCCTCGTTTCGCTTGCCCATCGTAAAGGAAGACCAGCACTACCTAGAACGCTAGTGATTCCTTTGCTTTTTTGTCTCTCAAAATGAAAAAACACATTGTAGTTATTGCCGGTGATGGCATCGGTCAGGAAGTAACAGCGGTTGGCAAACAGGTTCTGGAAGCCATTGCCCAAAAATACAACCACGAGTTTACGTACGACACGGCGCTGATTGGCCACGAAGCTATCGAAGCCACCGGCAACCCCATTCCCGACGAAACCATCACCAAATCAAAAGCGTCGGATGCTATTCTGTTCGGTGCGGTTGGCCACCCCAAATATGACAATGACCCATCGGCTAAGGTACGGCCGGAACAGGGGCTGCTGGGCATTCGGAAGGCGCTGGGTCTGTATGCAAACCTACGCCCCATCAAACTTTTCGACGAATTACTGAGTGCGTCCAGCATCAAGCCGGAGATTTTGAAAGGCGCCGATATCCTGTTCTTCCGCGAACTGACCGGCGATGTATACTTTGGCGAGAGAGGCCGTAAAGACGACGGCAACACGGCTTTCGATACCATGATCTACAGCCGTTACGAAGTAGAGCGGATCGTGATCAAAGCATTCGACGCGGCCATGACCCGGCGTAAGAAATTATGTTCGGTCGACAAAGCAAACGTTCTGGAATCATCCCGCCTGTGGCGCGAAGTCGTTCAGGAAATTGCGCCCCGGTATCCGGAAGTGGAAGTGGAACATCAGTTTGTCGATGCCGCTGCCATGCTGTTGATCAAAGACCCCAAGCGTTTTGACGTGGTTGTAACGGGCAACCTGTTCGGCGACATTCTGACCGACGAAGCCAGTCAGATTGCCGGTTCGATGGGTATGCTGGCGTCGGCCTCTGTTGGCGACACGACGGGTCTTTACGAGCCCATTCACGGTTCAGCACACGACATTACCGGCAAAGGAGTAGCCAACCCACTGGCCTCTGTGCTGTCTGTTGCCCTGATGCTCGATATTTCGTTTGGTATGAAAGAAGAGGCTGAAACAGTCGTCAACGCTGTTGATTCTGTTCTCAAGGCTGGTTTCCGCACCCGCGACATTGCTGACGCAACGACCGCATCGGATAAAATTCTGGGTACGAACGCTATGGGCGAGCAAATTTTGCAACGTTTAACGGCTTAAAAAACAGGTAATTTCATAAATTGAAATTTGTTCACGGATTTGTAAAATAATCAAAAACACTTATTTTTGTAGCGTATTTACGCGTACAGCGAAATTTCGCAAACTAATTATGAGCAATCTTTTATCCTGCCGACTGCAACTACTAAACGTTTTTTAAGACGGAGAAGGATACGCTATAATAAAAAGCCTTTTCTCTGTCCGGAGAGAAGGCTTTTTTACTAACCAAAGAACCATACGAATTCAATTGATACCAAACTATGAGCCAGCGAGTTTACATTTTTGATACTACCCTGCGCGACGGTGAACAAGTACCGGGCTGCCAGTTAACCACTGAGGAGAAAATTGTAGTAGCGAAAGAACTGGAGCGGATGGGCGTTGATGTTATTGAAGCTGGTTTCCCCATTTCAAGCCCCGGCGACTTCCGTTCGGTAGTTGAAATATCAAAAGCCGTGACCGAACCGACCATTTGCGCTCTGAGCCGTGCGGTAAAGGGAGATATCGATGCGGCCGGTGAAGCGCTCAAGTTCGCTAAACGTGGCCGAATTCATACGGGTATTGGTTCGTCTGACATTCATATTCGAAATAAATTCTCCAGCACACGGGAGAAAATCCTGGAACAGGCAATTGCAGCCGTCAAACATGCCAAAACGTATGTAGAAGACGTTGAATTCTATGCGGAGGACGCCGGACGGGCTGACCTCGCTTTTCTGGCGCAGTTAACCGAAGCGGTCATCAAAGCGGGCGCTACTGTCGTAAACATCCCCGATACAACCGGCTACTGCCTGCCCGACGAGTACGGCCGGAAGATTGCTTACATCTACGAGCATGTTCCCAACGTTCATCAGGCGACTATCTCGATCCACTGTCATAACGATCTGGGATTAGCCACAGCCAACACCCTGGCAGGCGTTATGAACGGCGCACGGCAGGTAGAAGTGACCATGAATGGTATTGGCGAGCGCGCGGGTAATACATCGCTTGAAGAGGTCGTTATGGCCTTGAAAGTGAAGAAGGAACTGGGACTGCATACGAACATCGACGCCACACGGCTTTTCCCGGTGAGCAATCTGGTATCGCAGATGATGCGAATGCCCGTACAGGCTAATAAAGCGATCGTAGGACGCAATGCCTTTGCCCACTCCTCCGGTATTCACCAGGACGGTTTTCTGAAGCATTCCGAGAACTACGAGATCATGAACCCGCATGATGTGGGAGTGCCTAAGTCATCCATCGTTCTGACCGCGCGCAGCGGCCGCCATGCCCTGAAGCACCGGCTTGAGCTGCTCGGCTTCCGTTATGATAAGCCGACGCTCGACGGCATTTATACACGCTTTCTGGACATGGCTGACATTCGTAAGGAGGTCAACGATAAAGATTTAATGGAATTAGTTCGTTAACGAAAAGCCCGCTACAGAGCGGGCTTTTTTATTGTCTATTCGGCTGTGAACAAAACTGTTAGAACAGCTGTTTCGCGGATAGGAAAGAGAAAAACTAACTAAATAGACAAAGTTATGGCCCGCCCAACTCCTGAATTGATTTATGCACTCCGGCAAACGGCATCGAACCTGGAACATGGTGCGCCCTACCAATGGGGCCATATGGGTGGTTGCAATTGTGGCAACCTGGCCCAGCAATTAACCAAACTTAGTAAGGCCCAAATACATCAGTACGCCATGCAGCGGCATGGCGATTGGAATGAACAGGCTGAAGACTATTGCTCCACCAGTCAAATGCCGATCGATCTGCTGATCAACGAACTACTGAATGTCGGTTTGTTACTGGAAGATCTAAAGCACCTTGAAAAACTCGACGACAGAGAAGTACTGGCTCGTTTCCCACTCGAAAAAAGATTTCTTAAGCACAACGTTCGCGAGGATGTCATCGCGTATATGAACGCCTGGGCGGAGCTGTTAGAGGAGCAGTTACTCGCTAAAATAACGCTACCTGCTTTTGAAGTGCCCGTACTGGAATTGGCTTAAGTACCTGGGAAGGCCTTTTGTAAATCACGTTAAGATGCTGTGAAAGGCCTTTCCAATGACTTACCAACTAAATGATACCAGTTTGTAAAAGGCTATAAATGCAAAAAGCCTGTCTAAAAGACAGGCTTTTTTATTTCAATAGGTGGCATCTTCCTACTCTCCCGCTTATGACAGCAGTACCATCGGCAGTACGGGGCTTAACGACTCTGTTCGAAATGGAAGAGGTGAACACCCGCCTAACTAACACCAACCTAATTGACTCGTCTGACTGTTACCAGCCAATGTCATTGTCTTTTTTCCTACAGAGAGAGACTTGGATATTCACTTACTATATCAGTAACTTCATCAACTTGATCAATACAGCGAAAATTAAACACGCTTCCGGGGCCATTAGTACGGCTCGGCTAAACGGCTCTCACCGCTAACACCTG
>NZ_BAAGSJ010000027.1:0-114945 GCF_054782495.1 Spirosoma aerophilum
AACGTGGGTGATAACTGCGTATAAGCTAGATTTTAAGCTAATCAACCCATTATTCACGTTAATTAATTCAGGTCCCGTGTGGTTTCGAACAGGAACCACACACGACGTTCGGTCTCGTCGATGTATACTTCGAGCAAGCTGGCGGTGGCTACGTCTTCAGCATCGTCGGCTACTTTGTGGGCGTCGCGCATAGCCTTCGCCATTTTTTTATTCTCGTTCATCAAGTCGACCAGCATGTCTTTGGGGGCCACGAAATCTTCGTCGTTGTCCTTCACCCGCTGCAACTGCGCAATGTGCGCTACCGACCGGATCGTGTTTTCACCCAGTTTCCGGACGCGTTCGGCTAAGGGGTCGATGGTCGCGAAAATCTGTTCGGCCTGCTCATCCAGCAACAAATGATAGTCGCGGAAATGGCGACCCGACATATGCCAGTGGAAATTTTTCGTTTTAATATACAGGGCAAAGGCGTCAGCTACCAGACCATTGACGGCCTCTGCAACTTTTTGTATGCCTTTATCTTTAAGGTCAGATGGAGTATCCAATACCTCTACTTGATGAATCGCTTTCATAAGGGTAGTCAGTTAGTAAGCCGATAGGCGTATACCCTTAAAAAACCCCGCTGACCTGATATTGTTTGTTAAATACCACTTAAAATCGGGCAAGCACTTTCTCGGAAACCGTTTTGCCAATCGATAGCGACGACGTGGCGGCTGGCGAGGGGGCATTGACGACGTTGATAGCCTTATCGCTTTCCAGAATAGCGAAATCATCGAGCAATCCGCCGGTCCTGTCACAGGCCTGCGCCCGGACGCCCGCGCCCCCCGGCTCCAGATCCGACTCCTGAATTTCGGGGATCAGGCCCTGTAAGGCTTTGGTGAAAGCCGCTTTGGAAAATGACCGGTACATTTCGCCCAGACCCGTTTCCCAGTATTTGGCGGCTACTTTCTGGAAGCCCGGCCACGACAGTGTTTCGTAAAACTCTTTCAGATTCACATCTGATTTTTTGTAGCCTTCGCGCTGGAACGCCAGCACAGCATTTGGGCCGGCCTCTACCCCACCGTGAACCATACGCGTAAAGTGAACGCCCAGGAAAGGGAAATTCGGATCAGGGACGGGGTAGATCAAATTTTTGACCAGATACTCTTTCTGCGGCTTAATCTTGAAATACTCCCCCCGGAACGGCACAATGCGTACATCCACAGCTTCGCGCTGGGTGAGCTGAGCAATTTTATCGGAATACAGGCCCGCGCAGTTCACCACCAGTTTCGTTTCGTAGCGGTTCTTGTTCGTAACCACGATGCTCAGGCTATTGCCGGGTGTCACCTGCTCAACACGCTCGTTCAAGCGAATTTCACCGCCCAGTGCCAGAAATTTCTCAGCATATTTGTCGGATACCTGCTTGTAATCGATGATGCCCGTTTGCGGTACGAACATGCCCGCTACGCCCGTCACGTGCGGCTCAATCTCGCGCATCTCGGCCAGCGACAGCTTTTTCAATCCGCCAAGGCCATTGAGCTGCCCCCGTTCGTAGAGGGTATCCAGCTGAGGAAGCTCTTCGGGTTTGGTCGCCACGACAATTTTGCCGCACAGCTCATACGGTATGCCTTCTGCATCGCAAAAGTCGATGAGCATGTGATAGCCCCGTATGCAGTTGGTGGCTTTCAGGCTGCCGGGTTTGTAATATAGTCCGGAGTGTATAACTCCGCTGTTGTGCCCCGTCTGGTGCCGGGCAACGGCAGACTCTTTTTCAATTAAAATAACGGATAAGTTTGGCCGTTGCTGCTTCAACTGAAGCGCGGTGGCTAATCCTACGATGCCCCCGCCAATAATTACTACGTCTGTCATACTTTGTATCTGACAGCAAGATGCTGTCAGCGATGCCTAAGTTCGACAGCCCCGGAATAAGACCGTTTACTGTCGGATACACCTGTCAAATAGTTGAGCCACAAAGGTACAGCTTTCAGGTGAATTGACCCGTTACCGCAGCTGCCCTTCAATCCAGTCCAGACCCCGGCCATATAAGGCGTGAGCAAATCGAACCCGATTGTCGAAATCCGCATTAGCGGTCTGGCCGGTGGTCATAAACTGCTTCACGAGTCGGGCATTGTCCAGGGCTTGCGGCTGCTCGTATTCGGGTTCCGATTCGGTACGATAGGCTGCGAAGGCGGGCATATCGCCCTCGAAATGCTGGAAGAACAAATGACCTTTGGGGGTTCTGACGGCGCACAATACCCCCGTTGCGCGGCTGGTCGACGGGGCCAGGCTCCCTTCCAGACCGCGTTTCAGCACCATAACGGCATCGAATCCGGCCAGCATCGCCAGCTCGGCCATCTTCATCTGGTAGGTGATGTGAAATACCGACGTCACCAGAATCCGGGCATGGCAGGGGTTCAATACTTTTTCGAGGGTAGCCAGAAAGGGACGCTTAATCATCGCATGCCGACGCTCCACCCACTGATTGAGCGCGGGCGACAGGGCTTTCTGGTCCAGCACCCAGCCGTACGACGCCAGGGGTGTATCCAGTTCGTGGTTGCTTTGTAGAAACTGGCAGCCGAGATTCATGTACAGATCGAGGGTGTTGAGCGTAAACTTCGGTCCACCCGACCGGCCTACCATAGAGATAGCCCCGTAGCCCCGTTTCTGGAAAAACTGCGCCAGCAGGGGTGTAATGAGGTAGCTATTCTCGACACCATCAAAAGGTTCGGCCAGTTGGATCAGTGGCCGGTCGGCGCAACTCATCGGACCAAAACCGGGTGAGAACGTCCGTTCGACGGCTCGCATCAGCCCATGATATTCGTCATTCGTTTCGTGCCGGACACGCATAATACTGGCAGCCAGTCCGCGAAACGTCTCGCAGGAGCCATTGCCAAACAGGTAATCCCCCAGTTGTTCAGCTTCGTCGACCTGAAGGTTAGCGCCCCGCACCAGTTTGGTAGCAATATGAAGCAGTCCTTCCGGCAGATCGGGGCAAACTTTATTGATTAGAAACGTCGGATGCGAAAAAGCGCCCTTCCCGATAACCTCTTCCAGCGTCCGTTCGTCGTCGGTTGGTCCTTTGGCCAGCAACGCCCCCAGAAACGCCCCGCGCTGGAGCGGATGAGACGTTGGGTCGGCCAGGGCCACACGACATTCGGCAAGCATTTCGGGGGTGAGCGGCTTACTGCCATACTTACCAATGCCAATGTGTTTGATACCACGCCCAAGCGGGGTACTGGTGGCCGGTACGTCCAGAACCATAAGATTAACTGGTTTAACTGAGAGATAGGGAGTAGGTAAATGTAAGAAAAAAAGGCTGACGATCTAACCGGTTGGCTAGTGAAAATCACCCGGTTGGAGGCTTCTAAGCCATCTTATTGCTAAAGTGTAGTCTATTCGTGTTCCTGTCCAATTTGGTTAATCTAAAAAGGATTAGTTTTGGTAAACTGTACCCTGAATCGTCTTCGTCAATCGTAACTAATCTGTTTAATGGCTTCTCTCCGGCTCTTTCTGACACCTAAAACCGGTTTCTTTATTCTGCTGACGGCACTGCTCATTGGCGTCGAGTTAGTCATAACGCAGACAACCGGTTTCAGCAGGCACCCGGTTGCCCTATCGCTCGGGGTGGTGTTCGATCTGGTGTTCGTCACCACGGGATTGTTTTATTGGCTCGTGGCAAAACCCCTTCAACTCCCCCGCAGCCGAACCATCCTGATCGCAGTTTTGATGCTGCGTCTGGCGTCGTTCATACTGCCTAAAGGCACTTTCCTACCAAACCAGTTCTGGCCAATCTTGTTGGTACTAATTGAGGTAGTGGTGCTCTCGATAGCTGGTTTTCGAATCCGAACGATTGTACAGACCTACCGACGGTTACGTCCTCAAGCGGATATAGAAACAGCCTGGCAAGAAAGCCTGGCGGCCGTTTTTGGTCGTAAAGCGGCTGCTATTATTCTGGGCGAGGGCCTTACGCTCTATTATGTAGTGGTGGGCTGGCGGCTCAAGGCGGACGTCCCGCCGGGTTCAACAGTACTAACCACGCATCGTCAATCAGGACAAATCGCGCTGGTAGTTAGCCTACTGATGGTTGGTGTGATCGAAACAGTTGGCCTCCATGTGCTGCTGAACCGCTGGAATCCATCGGTGGCGTTCTGGATAACCCTGACCAGTGTCTATGGTTTGTTGTTCTTCATCGCCGATATGATCGCCACCGTCAAGCGACCTTCGTATCTGACCGACACACATCTTCACCTCCGGTTGGGGGTACGCTGGCGGGCCGTTATTCCGCATTCGGCACTAGTTGATGTCAAACGAATTCATGAAAAGCCGGCCAAACAACCCGGTCAACTCAACGGGGCATTTTTGACGGCACCTACTATTTTACTGAGCTTCAGCGAACCCATTTGCTTTCACGGACCTTATGGGTTGAAGAAACAGATTAGTCAATTTAGTTTTTGTGTGGATAATCCCGATTCATTCGTTCACTTATTACTGACATGTGCCTGATTGGCCCATCGGCAGCCGAACGAACGCTGGCTAATTGCCCAATCAACTATTTTTACGACGAAATTATCAATTCGGTAATATGGCGGAACGAATCACCTACGGCAAAACATGGTGGGGACAACAATGGCTCAATGCGCTGACCAGCATTGACATGGCGAACCGTTTGCCGCGGGGTAAAACTTACGCAAACAAAGGAGCGGTGCAGGGGCTGTCCATTTCCCAGAACCAGATCAGTGCGTCGATTAAAGGAAATGCACCCCGGCCCTATAAATCGAAATTGTCGGTACCCTTATTCACCGAATCGGAGAAAGAGTCGCTGCTAACCGAGGTTCGCGAGAACCCAGCCACGCTGGCACAGCTCCTGAACCGCCAGCTCCCCCCTGAACTAACCGAATTTGCCGAAACGAGCGACATTCAGCTGTTTCCGCATTCGTTTCGGGACTTGGCCATGGGTTGCTCCTGCCCCGACGAAGCCGTGCCCTGCAAGCACCTGGCCGCGGTTATTTATACGATTGCCAATGAAATTGACCGGAATCCGTTCCTGGTTTTTCAGTTGAAAGGCCTCGACATTCTGAGTGAGTTACAGAAATTTCAGGTGGAAGGCATTCAGGGCGCGCTCGAAACGGTTCTGTCGTTCAAAGACATTGGTACCGACGACCTGCCCGACGATGAGGACTGGAAACCCGACGAGAAGGCGCAGGCCAATCTGGACTTCGCCACCATTCCACCATTGACCGATCAGCTTTTAGGGCTGCTGTCTACCGACGTCACCTTCACCAAGGGCGACTTCCATAAATCGCTGGCGCGGGCGTACAAGCTCTTCAGCAAGCCCGTCGAAGTCGACAAAGTGCTCCTCAACGAACAACGCAATACCACCAGCGTACCGGCCTTCAGCGACAGCATTGAGCTACAGCTCGATGAGGTGATGACCGTCAAAAAGATTAATATGTTCAGCGAGCATGGCGAACCTCGGTCCATTCCCGGTTTCGACATGAGCGACCTGATGGCCTGGCTCAACACCCTCACCGAAGCCGACTGGGCCGAAATGAGCGATTCGGTCCGGGGTCTGTACCTAACCATGCAGTTTGCAGCCGCGCTGCTGCGCCGGGGGGCTGTGGTGCCCCAGCTCCTGCGCGTGGGGCCAACAGAAGAACAGTACCGGGTTCGATGGCTTCCGGCCACGCTTAACGAAACGGTGAAACGCCAGACCGACCTGCTGGCCAGGCAACTGCCGCCCACGCTGCTCACGGTGCGTTGGCAAAAGGAATGGCTGGCCCTGCCCGATGAGCAGCAGGTGCTAACCCTTTGTTCGTTGTTCCTGCGCCGGGCCATCAAACCCGCCACCGTTGAACTTTGGGAGCGCTGGCCGCTGGAAGATGCCGACCGTCTTTTCTTCGGCGTCGAAACAATCCGTTTTGAAGGCTTCGGCCGGAAGGAAATGCCCCTGGCGATGCAGCTGTGGGTCAATGACTTCTTCCTGACCCATAAGCGGTTCGTACCGATTCTGGCGGTGGAGGATAGTGAACTGGGCGATGAATTCCGGTTGAGTTTGCTCATCCGCGACCGCGAAGCCCCCACCATCAACGGCGCACCGACCGCACCCATCCCCCTACCCGACCTGCTCGATAAAGGCGTCAACGGCATCGACCGGCATCAGCGTATTCGGATGGCTGTTTTGCAGGATTTGCTGGTGTTGGCACGGCACTTCCCCGATCTGGCGAAACTGACCAAAACGGGTGGCCCGGCCTATCTGTCCTATACACCCGAACAGTTTGTGAAAGTGCTGCTGGAACAACTGCCCCGGATGCAACTGCTGGGCATTGCGCTGCTGTTACCAAAGTCGCTCCAGCACTGGGTACGGCCACAGGCGGGCGGACGGCTCAAGGCTAAAGTTACGGCCAACACCGCGTTTATGCGCCTGGACGATATGCTGACGTTCGACTGGCAGATTGCCCTCGGCAGCGACATGGTGAGCGTGAAAGAGTTTCAGAAGCTGGTAGGCCGCACAACGGGGCTGGTCAAAATCAAAGACCAGTACGTGCTCGTTGACCCAACGGAGTTGAACAAGCTTTACAAACAACTCGAAAATCCACCCGAATTAACCGGTACAGAACTGCTCCGGGCGGCTCTGTCGGAAGAGTTCCGGGGCAACCGGGTTGGCTTGACGGCCGACGTACGCGAGCTCGTCCGTCAGTTTACCGAGAGTGAATCGCAGCCCCTGCCCGATTCGCTGGATGCTACCCTCCGCCCCTACCAGCAACGCGGTTACGACTGGCTTGTCAAGAACACCGCCCTCGGCATGGGCAGCCTGCTGGCCGACGATATGGGGTTGGGTAAGACTCTCCAAGTCATTGCACTGCTGCTCAAATTCAAACAGGAAGGCCGGTTTAAGAAACAAAAAGGTCTGGTAGTACTGCCCACGACTCTGTTGACCAACTGGCAAAAGGAAATTGCCCGATTCGCCCCCGAGTTACAGGCCCGAATTTACCACGGCTCCAACCGCAAGCTCCCTACCGAACGCAATGGCGAGTATGACCTGTTGCTGACGACCTACGGCGTTATCCGCAGCGATTTGAACGAACTCAAGAAAATAACCTGGGCGGTCGTCGTCATCGACGAAGCCCAGAACATCAAGAACGCTGATACCGAACAGACGAAAGCCGTTAAATCGCTCAAATCGCCCATTCGCATTGCATTGAGCGGTACGCCGGTCGAAAACCGGCTGTCGGAGTTCTGGAGCATCATGGACTTTGTGAACAAGGGGTATCTGGGCGGGCTGACCAAATTCAATGAGGAATTTGGCAAGCCGATCCAGCAGGAGCGCGATCACCAGAAACTCGACCAGTTCCGACGTATTACAAGCCCGTTCCTGCTACGTCGCGTCAAAACCGACCGTACCATCATCAGCGACCTGCCCGACAAGATCGAGACCAACCAGTTCTGCGCCCTCACTACCGAGCAGGCCGTGTTGTACGAAAGTGTGGTACAGGAGAGTTTGCGGGCCATTGAAGAGAAAGACGGCATTGCCCGCCGGGGTCTGGTGCTGAAACTCATGACGGCCCTCAAGCAGATTGGTAACCACCCGCATCAGTACCTCAAGAAAGGCAATGCAGCCCCATCGCTGTCCGGCAAGGCGACGCTATTACTTAGCCTGCTCGAAACGATTTACGCTAACCACGAGAAGGTCTTGATCTTCACCCAGTACAAAGAAATGGGCGAGCTGCTGACCCAATTCATTCAGCAGACGTTTGGGGCGCAACCGTTGTTTCTGCACGGTGGCACCTCCCGGCCCGAACGCGACCGCATGGTGGAGCAGTTTCAGCGCAATCGAAGCGACCACACGTTCATCCTGTCGCTCAAGGCGGGCGGTACGGGGCTTAACCTGACCCAGGCCAACCACGTCATTCACTTCGATCTATGGTGGAACCCGGCGGTCGAATCGCAGGCCACCGACCGCGCTTTCCGTATCGGGCAGACCAAAAATGTCATGGTCTACCGGCTCATGAACCAGGGCACGCTGGAAGAGAAAATTGACGCCATGATCCGGTCCAAACGCGAACTCGCCGACCTCAGCATCAAAACCGGCGAAACCTGGCTCGGCGATCTAAGCGACGATGAGTTGAAGGAACTGGTGAGTTTGGGGTGATATATTGCCGTGCGGGCAGTACATAGTCGTAAACTGATAAGACCACACGAAGCAGCAAAAACTGTTAATTCCGGGGGTTTAGCCAACGAATTACTATTAATTTGCGGGATAAACCCACGGAATTAATGAAAACGCTGATAGAGCGAAGTATTCAGCCACTGATTGGCTCTCAGCTTCGATCAAACAAGGTCATTCTGCTTGTTGGTGCCAGGCGGGTTGGTAAAACGGTCCTGATGACCCAATTGGCAGAATCTTTTGACGGATCTACACTACTACTCAATGGGGATGATCTTAGTACGGCCGAATTACTCAATGACCGGCGTGTAGCCAGCTATAAACGCTGGCTTGGTAATACGGAGCTTCTGCTCATTGATGAAGCCCAAGTGATTCCTGACGTGGGTCGTTCATTAAAGCTTCTCATCGACTCGTTTCCTTCGCTGACCATCTTTGCGACTGGATCGTCGTCGTTCGATCTGACAAATCGGGCAGGCGAACCGCTGGTGGGCAGGCTGCTCACGCATACGCTTTTCCCGTTAGCCCAACTCGAACTATCAGCTACGGAAACTTTCCTTCAAACACGGGACCATCTTCCCGAACGAATGATTTTTGGTAGTTATCCGGACGTGGTAACTATGGAGGATACAAACGACCGAATCGATTACTTGAAAAGTATGGTGTCGTCTTATCTGCTAAAGGATATTCTCCTGTTTGAACAGGTTCGGAATTCGCATAAAATGCGGCAACTACTCCAACTAATTGCCTATCAAGTAGGTAGCGAAGTGTCAAACGATGAATTAAGTCGCCAGTTGCAGATTGATCGTAGTACGGTAGTTCGCTACCTTGATTTGTTCACCAAAGTATTCATTCTCTTTCGACTAGGCGGCTACAGTAATAATCTACGCAAGGAAGTCACGAAATCATCAAAATGGTACTTCTTTGACAATGGCATTCGCAATGCGCTGATCAACAACTTTAGCCTACCCTCTCAGCGAAATGATATGGGGGCTTTATGGGAAAATTATCTGGTGTCGGAACGTCTTAAGCGCAACGCGTATTTGCGAAGTCAGGCAATACCCTATTTCTGGCGTACCTATGATCAGCAGGAGCTTGATTGGGTGGAAGAAACTAATGGTCAGCTAAGTGCTTTTGAGATGAAATGGAATACAAATCGCGTTCGTTTCCCTAAAGCGTTTCAAAGCGCTTATCCAGACGCTTCGCTGTCGGTTGTAAATCCGGACAACTACCTGGATTTTATCTCCTGATATGGTATCAACCTGAAAGAGTTGGTAAGCTTGGGCGATATGTCGACGTGGGGGCAGGTTCTCAAACCTGCCCGGAAAGGTTTCTCAAAACCGTTAGGTTTTGAGAAACCTCACATGTCGGGTATAAGTACCCGACAACACAGGCAATATAAGTACCTACCATCCACCCGACCGGGACGGTCGCCGGCCGACGCTCGGTACTACACTTACTACACCCACTACACTTTCTTAGGATCAGGGTGGGTATATGGATTTCGGTAATCCCGTGCCAGCATTTTAGTGGCTTCTTTGTCGCCGACGACTTCGCGCTTGACGGGGTCGTACACCATGGGGCGGCCGGTTTTCATGGCCATATTGGCCAGAATGCAGCTTGCCGTTGAGATGTGTCCCTGCTCAATGTCGGCGACGGGGCGGCTGTTCTTTTCGATAGCATCCAGGAAATTGAGCATGTGCAGACGCGTGGCCGGGGCTGCGTTCAACTCAATCTTCGGCGTGGTATCTTCCGTAACGTCTTCCGGGTACTTCTCTTTTTCGTAGAGCACATCGAAGTGAATTTTCTCCCCTTTTCCGTCCGGTATGAAGTCACACTGCATGGTACTGCCCCATAGGGTACCTTTCTCGCCATAGAGCGTGAACGACCAGGGGTAATCCGGATTGTTAGCCGTTCCCCAGGTTTTATGGTGCCATACGCAGTTCAGATCGTCATATTCAAATATGGCCGACTGGGTGTCCGAAATGTTCGATTTGCCTTCTTTCTGCACGTAAATACCACCGTGAGATGTGATCCGCTTTGGCCAGCCCAGACCCAGCATCCAGCGAACGGTATCGAGCATGTGTACACACATATCGCCCGTAATGCCATTGCCATATTCCATGAATGTCCGCCACCAGCGCACATGGGGTAAACCATCGTATGGGCGCAACGGAGCCGGACCGGTCCACATTTCATAATCCAGAAAATCGGGCACAGGCTGTACCGGCGGGTTACCATTATTCCGCATGTGCAGGTCGCAGGACATTTCTACATGCGATATTTTACCGAGCAGTCCGGCATCGACAATTCGCTTTTTGGCATCGATCAGGTGGGGGGTGCTTTTGCGCTGGGTGCCCACCTGTACCACCTTGTTGTATTTGCGAGCGGCTGCTACCATCGCTTCGCCTTCCATCACGTCCACGCTAATCGGTTTCTGCACATACACGTGCGAGCCCGCTTTCACGCAGTCGATCATCTGAAGCGCATGCCAGTGGTCGGGGGTTCCGATGAGCACGATGTCCATCTGGTTTTCGGCCAGCATTTTTTTATAATCGCCGTACAGTTTAGGCGTCTTACCCGATTTCTGCCGCTGACTTACCAATTTGGCAGCACCCGCCAGCATGTTTTTATCGACATCACAGAGAGCAACCACCTCTACGGGCGCCACCTGAATAAGGCGAAGCAAATCACTTTTACCATACCAGCCCGTACCGATCAGGCCAACCCGGTAGGCTTTAGGCGGGTTAATGAGATCCATCCCCCTCGCCCCAAAGGCCGAAAGAGCAAGCGAGGCAGTGGTGCCCTGTATAAAACGACGACGGTTGATATTGAAAATATCCATGCGAATTAAGGTTTTTCAGACGGCAAAGCCGGGGGTTTAGGGTAAAAGAATCACGATTTACAGACTTAGGAAACTGGGGACTAAATACTAAATACAAGCAGGCTCATATACTACTATAGAATGTCGACAGCTTATTTCAATAAAGCCATCACGGCATCATCACCCATCACAGCACGGGCAGGGCGGGGGTGAGCCGCATCGAAAACGGCTAAATCCGAAGGGCTAAGCTGTTTGTTTGGCGTTTCGTCAATTTGGCCGTCTTTGAGAATCAGATTCAGATCCAGCTTTAATTCTTTTGCCAGAAACCGGTAGGCTGCCGCCCGCTTGCTGGGACCGTAATCGTGGCCTTCTGTCGGTAAGTGTACATTTTCGATCCGGTCTTTGGCACCGTAATAGCCATAGATGGTCTGGATATACGGGAACTCCACGTCCGGTGTGTTCTTGGTCCAGTCTTTCCCGTCCGAAATCAAAATCATGGGTCGGGGTGCGGCCAGTGCGGCCAGCTCTACATTGCTGGTCTGGTGCGTAGGACGCTTATGAATCGGCATGCCACTCTCGCAGGTGCAGCCGCCGAAAAAGTACGCCGACACCATCACTACGGGCACCGATACCTTGATTCGCTGGTCGAGGGCGGTGAGTAAAAACGTCTGCGTCCCTCCACCCGATTCGCCCGACATGGCCACCCGGTTTTTGTCTACTTCGGGCAGACTGGTCAGGAAATCTAACGCCCGTATGCCATTCAGGGTTTGCAGTTTCAGGGCTTCGGAAATTTTGTGTGCCGATTGTTTCGAATCGCCGTAGCCAAGCATGTCGTACACAAAGACCACGGCACCCATGCGGGCCATGGTAGCGCACCGCTGCTGGGTCTGCTCCACAAAACGGGCATCTTCTTTGGGCGTATGACCGTGTGGACACAAAACGGCCGGCATTTTGCCGCTGTAGGTCAGGGGTTTGTATAGGTTACCTGTCACGAACAAGCCCGGCAGACTCTCGAAATACACGTTTTCGACCGTGTAGCCGTTCAACTTTTTCAGGCTATGCCTAACGGGTTGAAGCGGGGCAAACCGGGGTTTGTCGGGCAATTGCATCCCATCGCGCAGCCCCTGCCGAATGAGTTTGGCGCGGGCCTCCCAACTGGCGCGGTCGTGGTGCGTTTTAGCGAACGCCGTCAAAGCTGCCGCGCCTTCTGGCTCAGTAAAATACGCACCCTGACATAAATCGGGTCGAGCCGGATTAGGTTGCGCAACGGCAGATATTGCGCCCACCAGATAGGGAATGACAAGCAATCGGAGGTTCATGGCATGTACTAATTGTATTGAAAGCATAGACGGTCCGTCGTGCAGCACGAAGGCCACAAAGCCGGGTATCCATCGCCTGTTTTCATACGTATTGAGTTGAAACAAAACCAAAAGATGCCTCAGATAAACTCTTACTCCATAACCGCTTAACGGATAGCGTAATTTTTAAAGCGTGATGTGAAGTAGCCTAAATATGTGGGACCCAACATTGCTTTAATTCTCCTCCACAATCTTCACATCCCACGCGCCCAGCTTCAGCGCTGCGTTTTTCGGTGCAGACTCGCCGGATAACAACTCCTTCCCGTTCGCATGGGGATAGCTGACAGAAGCGGGTACGGATGAGTAGTTGAAATAATAGTGAACGGCTTTCCCCTGTTGGTTAACGCCCGATTTCGTAATTAGCGGAAAGGTCAGTTGCTGGTCGATGCCCCATACACTGGCTTTTTTGGCGGCATCCTGCAGGACTTTCTGGAGGACGGCATCGCTCGTGAGGCAGCCAATGTAGGTCGCCAGGCCTTTGCCGAAGGTATTTTGGGTAATGGCTGCATACTGGCCCCAAACCGGGTGGTCGTAATAGGCCAGTACCTTGGCAGTAGTTGGCGTTAGTAGCTCCATCCAGGTATTGACCGTGTTGTTCTCTTTTCCAACCTGAAAGGGGTCGTTCTTCAGCGAAACCTGCCGGGGAATGGTAAACTGCGAATACGAAATACCGCAGGCTTCACTAATGATACCCGGCTGGCGTGTGGTTCGCACTTTGACGTTTTCGTCCGAAAAACCACTCTTGAGCGTGTATACCACATGTCCGCCATTTTTCACGAACAGGTTCAGCCGTTCCAGCAGCGCATCGGAAGCAGCATACAGGGCCGGTACGACAATTAATTTGTACTGCTCCAGATTCGTGCTCGACGGGTCGACAAAATCAACGCCAATGTTCATCTTATAGAGCGCATCGTACATCGGCCGCACTATATCATTGTACTTTTCACGAGCACCCCAGCCAAAACTAAACGCGTTGAAGCCCGTTAAGGCCACGTTACTGAAGAGGATAGCGACCGAGTTGGTTTTCTTTATGTTCACTAATTTCGGGCTGAGTCGGGCGAAATCCTTCCCGATGGTTTTAGCTTCGTTGTAGGTCGGGTTGGGTTCAAAATCGTGGCTCAAAAGCCCTTTCCAATACGTCTCGGCCGAGTTATGGATGGAGTGCCAATGCCAGTATTCGAGCATGGCCGCCCCCGACGCCAGGTGGCTGAACGCCTGCAGCCGCAACTGCCCCGGATAGGGCACCCACTGCGGAAAACCCTGCGCTTCGGTTTCCAGTACCAGATAGCTTTTGCCGGACTTCATGGACCGGGTCACGTCGCCCCCGAATGATATTTCGATACCCGTCAACTGGTCCTGCGTGGGGTGATAGATATCGATACCCGCAATGTCCAGCGCTTTCGCTGCGGCAAAATGATCCACATCGGGCTGGATACCGTACGAATACCCGCGCCATTCGAGGTCAAAATTCTGCGTCACGAACTGGCCGGGCTTTTTGTATTCATTGACCATGGCCGTTTGCCAGGCCAGATAGTCCGTTACCAGTTTCCGCTGGAAAGTCGCGAACTCAGCTGCCAGACTGGCGTTGATCGTGCCTACTGTCGATGGGAAATCCTCCCAGGTATTGATCCGGTTGCTCCAGTAGTCGAGGCCATAGATCTTATTGATCACGTCCAGTGACTTGTACTTGTCCTTCATGTAGGCCACGAAGAGTTTTTGTACAGCCGGGCCTGTGGTGTTATAGGCTTTCGTTTCGTTGTCGACCTGATACCCAATGATGGCCGGGTGGTCTTTCACGTGTTTCATAATCGCCCGGATCACCTGCTCGGCATGCGTCCGGAAGTGCGGGTTGCTGATGTCCATGTTCTGACGCGGTCCGTACTGATTCTGCCCCTGCGGGGTGATAGCCAGAACATCGGGGTATTTGCGCACCAGCCAGGTCGGCACCGCGTAGGTCGGCGTACCCACGATGACCTGAATATTTGCCCTGTGCATGGCATTCAGCACCCGGTCGATGTGGGTAAAGTCGAACGTTCCCTCCTGCGGTTCCACGGTGCTCCATGTCGACTCGGCAATGCGGACTACGTTGATGCCCGCATCTTTCATCATGGCGATGTCCTTGTCCAGCCGGTCGTAAGGCATGTATTCGTCATAATAAGCCACGCCAAAGAGAAGCTTGTCGAGTTTAGGCCCCTGCGCCCGCACGAGGCTGGTCAGGCACAGAAGAATGGGAAGCAGGGCTAGCAGACGATTGGTCATGAATAATCGGTTTGTATGTCAAAGTTACGGTTTAACCGTTGCTAATTGTCCAGCCGGATTATTAGGATGGTATAACAAACCCCTAAATCCCCTGAAGGGGACTTTGCCCGCACTTAAATAGAGTCTCCTTCAGGGGATTTAGGGGTTTCAAGCTATCACCGTTTCAAATCGCCCCGCTTCAATGCCTTCACCGCATAATCGGCGGCTCGCGCAGACAGGGCCATGTAGGTGAGCGACGGGTTCTGACAAGGCGAGGAGGTCATGGAAGCGCCGTCGGTGCAGAATACGTTTTTGACAATATGGTGCTGGTTGAACTTGTTGAAGACCGAATTTTGAGGGGATGTTCCCATGCGGGCGGTACCCATTTCGTGGATGCTCAAGCCCGGATGCGCCTGGGCATCGAAGCCGTCTATATTTGAAAAACCAGCTTTTTCCAGCATCAGAACGGCTTGCTCCTGCGCATCTTTCCGCATCAGGGTCTCGTTCTCCCGATAATGAACGTCCATTTTCAGGACGGGCTGTCCCCACTTGTCCTTCACCTCATCCGTCAGATACACGCGATTGTCTTCGTAAGGCATGCATTCGCCGAAAGCATCGAGCGTTATTTTCCAGTCACCGAATTGCGTGGCTTTCTCTTTAAAATCAGCACCGAACCCTTCGTCGTGGTAGGCGTGGTCCCAGTTTTCGCGGTTGGTGTACACTTCAAAGCCGTACCCCCGGGTAAAGGGTTGCTTTGGCTGCCCCGGCAGGTTTCGAAAACGGGGAATATACAGCCCGGCCGGATGCCGACCGTAGTAGTATTTATCCAGGTCGTGTTCATAATCGGCGGTGGCTCCCACATGGAAGTGGTGGTCCATAAGGTTGCGCCCCAACTGCCCGCTGTCGTCCATCCCGTTCGGAAACCGGTTCGATTTGGAGTTCATCAGAATGTAGGTCGATCCCAGCGCCGAGGCATTCAGGAAAATAACGCTGGCCTTAAACTCATGCCATTCGTGCGTTTGCTCGTCGATGACCCGAACGCCCGTAGCTCGACCCGTTTTCTCATCATAGACGATGGAATTGACAATAGAATGCGGCCGGACGGTGAGCCGTTTGGTTCGTCGGGCAGCTGGCAACGTCGCCGACTGGGTGCTGAAATACGCGCCGTAGGGACAGCCACGCATGCATAAGTTTCGAAACTGGCATTTGGCCCGCCCCAGACTGGTCTGCTCTTTCGTAGGTGCGGTCAGGTGAGCCGCTCGGGCCGAAATCACCTTCCGGTCGGGAAACAGTCCGTTGACCGTTTTACGCAAATGCGCTTCCACGCAGTTGTCCGGCAGGGCGGGCTGAAACTGGCCGTCGGGCAGGTGCGGCAAGCCGTCGCGATCACCGGCGATACCGGCAAACTTCTCGACATAATCGTACCAGGGTGCAATGTCCTTGTAGCGAATGGGCCAGTCGGTAGCGATGCCTTCTTTGGCGTTGGCTTCAAAGTCGAGGTCAGAAAAACGAAACGAATACCGGCCCCACATCAGCGACTTACCGCCCACATGATAGCCCCGAATCCAGTCGAACGGCTTCTCTTCGACATACGGGTTTTCCAGATCGTTGACGAAGTGCTGGTGGGTAGCCTCCGTAATCGTAAATCCCGTTCGGTTCTGCACCGGGTATTTTTTCAGCTCATCCAACGGCATAGCCTGATTGCGGTGCGGAAAATCCCACGGATTTAGGGTAGCCGTGTGGTAATCCGACACGTGCTCGATCATGCGCCCCCGTTCGAGCAGCAGCACATTCAATCCTTTTTCGCTCAGCTCCTTCGCCGACCACCCGCCACTAATACCGGAGCCAACAACGATGGCATCGAACTTCTTGCCGGATGGAATGGGGGGCTGGGGGAATTGGTTTGAGTAGGTCATGATAAATGAACGTTTTATTTTAAACGCAAAGGCGCAGAGGAAAGCGCAACGTACGCAAAGAAATTACATAATGTCTATTCCGGTCGCGGTTTACAGATACATCAACCATTCCGATCGTTGACACAATATCCCACGCCCTTCAGGAAAATTCAACGGCTTGCCCCCTGCAAAAACGCGGCAATTTCCATACCCCACGCAATGCCGATGTGAATGAGCAGACCACCCCAGATGCTTCGGGTACTCAGCGCCAGAACCCCCAGTAAATAGCCGCCGAACAATGACGATACCGCTTCGCCCAGTGGCCGGCCAAAGTGGATGGAACAATACCAGACCACCATGGGCAATACAGCTCCACCACCTAAAACTCGGCCCGGCCTGGATTGGCTCATGCCGATCACGAGGAAGCCCCGAAAGAGCAGTTCCGTTGGGACAAAATCCCATCCGTAGCAAAGCTCATAGACGAGCGCGGTTACCCACTCGGGCACCCCGAAAAACTCGTTGGCGTTGGTATCGTGATAGGTCGGGTAGGATTGTAAAAAGTCGGGTTGGAACGACGCCAGCGTAATGAGCGGAATCATCAGCGCCAGCATGATTGCATAGAGAACCAGCCCCTTTTTCTTGGGAGCCATCCCGTAAAAATTGCTGGGGTATGGGTCTAGGAGTTTATAAAACAGGTATAACGGCAGCACAATCGTCAGCACCGATTGCAGGTTATGCAGGCAGTAGTAAGCAAATACATAAATCTGACCGTCGAACAGTTGACGACTCCAATCGCTGTGCCCGTAAAAACCGGCGTAGATCGAGTAGCAAATCAGGGCCGTTCCGCTGCGGAACCAGAACGCCCGGTTGCGCCAGATATCGGGCCGGTTGTGAAAATACGTCCATAGCCCAACGCTGCCATAATAGGCGGTAGCATACAGGCAAAAATACAGCACCGGCCAAACGGGTTTTCCCTGATGTGCGTCGATATAGCGGTCCTCCAGATCAACGTAATAGTTGATGGTAAGCAGCAATGCCGCCCAAAGTGCGGTGGCGATGTAGAGATCAGGTCGGAAGTCGGTGCGCAGGTGGTCGCGCAGGTCGTGCCAGAGGGCTTTCATGTACTAATCATGAGAATAGGCTTGGCGTTCTCTACCCGATCTTTACCCGCTAAAGGCAGACAACAGGGCTTTGTTCGTCAATCAGGTAAACAAGCGATTTTTGTCCGCATGAATTAAAAGGAATTTATCCGGATAAATACGGGATATTTCCCCTTGTTTCAACATAGGTTCAGTAGAGTCCTTTACACAAACTCTCACCGAATCAATTTAGCATGAAAAATCGCACTGTACTGCTTGCCCTGACTACGTTACTCATGGCTTCATTCGTTCATGCCCAAACTACCCCGCGCTCAATGGCTAAGCTTGGCGAGGAGGTTCATGTTTGGGCTTACCCGGTTAAAGCTGGTAAACAGAAGCAGTACGAACACTTCGTACACGACATCTTTTGGCCGGGTGCAAAGAAATTATCGGCAGCGGAACAACGGGTATTTAGGCAAACACGGGTGATGCACCCGACGAAAGCAAATGCCGATGGAACTTTCACTTACCTGTTCATTATGGACCCTTACATTAAAGGTGGTGACTATGATATTGAGTCGCTCATAAAGAAGATGTACGGCCCCAAACAGGGTACGGAGCATTACAAACTTTTTAGTGGTGCGGTCGTAACCGGCAAAGAGATCGGCTATCAGGCCACACAGTCGAAGGATTGACGTAAGCTATAATTAGTCATTATGATACGTCCACCTGCTCGGGCTGAGAAAAAGGCTTAAAACCCTTCTTTCTCAGCCTCTTTGTCCTTTTTCTTCTCGTCTTTCTTCTTCTCTTCCTTCACCACTTTCTGGCCGGGTTGCGGCTTGGGCTTCGGCGCCGGCTTGGCTTTTGTTTTGTACTGATCCAGATAGCGATCCACAAAGAGGGTTTTCTCATCGACGGTAGCCGGGACCAGTTCAATGGTTTGCTTCGACGTATTTTTAGAACCCGCCAGCAGCTGGTCGTTAATTCCCTGTTCAGAAGTTACGATGGCCAACTGCCCCAAAGCCGTGGGCGTGCTGCCCGGTTTGTAATCATAATACACCCACACATCGGGCGACGATTCGAGGTAGATACTGGCCTCGTCGCCATTGCCCGTTTTCCGGATTTCGACGAACCCATCCATCTGGGCGTTGATGTCCGTTGCCATCATGTTCGATACGCCCAGCTTGCCAACACTATAAAACGCGTTGTATTTCGTCGACCACCGCAGGTTGGCATTGGCCAGCACCAGCATGGCGTTTAGTTTGGGCGAGGCCTGATTCAGCGGAGCGTGTGCATTCTGCGCTTTGACCCGATAGGCATCTACCGCCTGCTGACCAATCAATGGCAGCAGCTTATCCGACAGTCGGTTCAGGTCGTCATCGGCAGCTTCGTCGTTCTTCTCCTCCTGATTCGCCTTCACAATTTTATCCGAGATCAGGGCACTGATCGGGTCGGGCACCGGAAAGGCAAACGCCAGCAGGGTGTTGAACCGATATTGCGCACTGTCTATATTGACCCTCGCCGATCCTGACGACAGCAGGTATTCGTGCGGAGCCGAATTCATCAGATTCATCTTGCCTTTAAAGGTCATCAGGCCACGAGCATCGTTAAAGGTAAATGCATTTTCCACCTCATCGTCGGCACCGGCTGTTGCAGCGGTGCTGTCAGCTTTACCATTATCGCTGGCATTGGAAATTCCAGCGGCAGATCCCGCGGGCAGATCACTACCCTTTGACGCAATCCGATACACTTTATCTTTCTCGTCGTAGCTCATAATGCCCGTCGCCGTGAAGAGGTCACCGTCCCGCGAATCTTCTTTCGGCGAGAGGAACGTGGGGTACAGTCCGGCATTATCGAGCCGGAAGTGGATGCCGGCCACCAAGGGCTGCCCGCCTTCATTTTTCAGGTTTTTATCCACCTTTATTTCCAGCCGTTCCTCCACTTTTTCCTTGAACGGAATCCAGCCGCCAACCAGATCCTGTCGTTTCTTCAAGGCCGGTTTAATAAATCCATCCATAGCCAGATCGGGCGAGGGGGCCTGCATGGCAATCGTACCTTTGAACAACATTTTAGGCGCCAGTTGCAGGTTATCGTCTTCATCGACCTCAGCGCGGGCAACCGTGAAATAGGTCGCGGTGGGTTTGTCTGCGACACTACGCTTACCTCGCGTGGCTGCCCGACCGGCTTTTTTGGTGTCGGCCGTCAGCGATGCTGTGGCGGGTTTAGTTACCGCCACAGCGGGTGCCTCTTTCAGTTCGAAGCTACCCATTTTGATGCTGGCGGTATCGCCTTTAGCGGTGGCGAACTGGTAGGTGGCATCGCCCGCGAACTTCGTACGGGATAACACCTGGATATTCCCGTTTTTGAGCCGGTGAAAACGGCTAACAGTATCCAGTTCGAGTCGAGCGTTCTTGAAGGCCAGCATTTCGCCGTTGCGCCGGATGGTCACCTGTCCTTTGTCAGGATAGATGCGGGCGTCGGCGGAAGTGATGAAGGGCACGCCACTGATGTTCAGGGTTCGTTTCTCCACATCATACAAAGCCGCCGATCCGTTGAAGGTAAGTCCCTCCTGCTCTTCGGCGGTAGCCGTAAACGTCGACGTTTTCACGTCCCCTTTCATTGCAATCGTGTGGGCGTTGATGTTCCACTGCGCGCGGTTGATGCTGGTTTTGTAAGCCGCAAAGGGAAACTCCATGCTGGAGCTTGTCGTGTCGTCGAGGCTTTCTTTCTTGTTAATGGCCAGACCAACAATGCCTTTTGTCTGGTTAAAATCAACGTCGACGTCGTTGCCCAGCAAAACAGGTCTGCTAAGGGGTGTGCCGGGAGTCTCTTTATCCTGAAGAATCTTGAACTGGGCGTTGTTAGCGACAAAGCCTTCTTTATTGAACTTGATACTGCCCGACACGGCTTCCGAATCTTTCCGGCGCAGGGTTCCGTTGCCAAATAAACCCGATGAACGAAGCGCTAAACCACCTTCAAGGTTCGTAGTCGCGTTGTAGAAGTTGAAATTATTCTTCTGGGTCGTGATGACCATGCTGTCAGCCTTGGGCCACCATTTCAGGCTGTAGTTATTCAGCTGCACCTGTGGAAAATAGGCGGACGCGCCCCCGGGCCTACCGATGAGCCCTTCTTTTATCTCGCCCTTTGCGCCCGAGGCCAGCAAGGAGTCGGTCATGAACAGGATTCCGGCGGCATTCAGGCTAGCGGTCAGGTGGTTCAATACCCCTTCCGATCGCAGACCGCTTTTATCCATTGTCAATTCGCCGGTAAACTTAACGTTTGAGGGCGTCGTCCCTTTTTTGCCGCTGTAGACCGGGTAACCCGTGGCCGGGGCCTTATGCACGAAGCCTAGTGTATTGTCGGGCATAGTTTTCAGCTCAGCCTTGAAGGGCGGGAAGATACCATCGGAATAGAATGTACCCATGAACGAAATATCGCCCTTACCCAGACTGTCGTTGTCGATGGCCGGGATTTTGAAGTACACCTTCTGGTTGTAAGTGATGTTCCCCCGAACGGGCTGGTTAAAATAGACCGTCATACCTTCGGGCATCACCAGCCGCTGGGTCGTTTTCTTCCCGGCAATACGGCCCGATTTGTTGTCTGCCGCGCCCAGAAACACCGTTCCCGGATTCTCGTATTTGATGTCGCCCCCTACTTCGCCGTCTTTCCCCTGAGCCGCCAGTTTCTGCGACGAGAAGGTAATGGAGTCGATCTTGTTCAGCGTCATCCCGAACTTCTCGTAGTCGAATTTGAGGTCGCGGCCCGCATAGCGGAGGTTACCGGCTTTCAGCTGCCCGTTGAGTGTAAAGGCCCGGTTTTTTCCCACACGAAGTGTCTTGTCAGAGGGCACCCCGAAGATTTTCAAGGAATCAGACAGAATAAACCGGTTGACACCCCGGATGGTCAGGATCTTGTCGTCCAGATTGATCGTCGCGTTTTTCGTGCTGTCGTTGGACGCAAACAGCGACTGTACCTGGAAATTGTCGTAATCCTTTTTCTGGGTATACGCCAGCACATACAGGTAGCCTTTTCGGCTCAGCCGCATTTCCTGCGTGGTTGGGTTGCGGTCGATGTAGCCTTCCAGCACCATCCGGTTCAGGGCGCCCCGCAGCGAGGTGGCATTTACATTTTTGGCAAAGCGGGTAATGTCATCATCCACGAAAGCCTGCTGCTTGGTGGTCGAAATGTAGTTCGCTACAATCTGCAGGGGGTGAAAGCCGTAATCGACGGTCAGGTCGGCGTAGCGTTGAGGGTGGAAATAGTCGAACGACTCGAACCGGACCGGCACTTCGCGTTTAGCTCCCACCTGATAAAAATCGACTTTCCGGCGGGGTAAGTCCCAGCGCACCACTTCGGGCATGATGTAGAACTTGTGGTACGAATCGGCGTAGGGAACCCGGGCGTAGTCGGTGCGCTGCTCACGATCGAGCCAGGCGATCTTCTGCTTCTTATCATACCGGAAGGTCACTGATGGGTGCGAGATGGAATCCGTATCGACATAGCCCACAAACGAAGCCGAGTTTGCCGAGATCATCGGAAGCGATTTGTTACCGTTTGCGGCTTTGGCCGGTTCAGGCGTTGTCGTCGTGTTGAAGCCCGACGAGGCCAGACCCGCCTGCGTTGAATCCGGTCGACCGCTGGCGGTTACCGCCGAAGTCGTGTCGCTCATGTTGAAGTCGAACCGGCGGCTGGTGGCTTTAAAAGCGGGCTTTCCGTTATATTTCACAACGATCTGCGCGGGTTGACCACTAGCCGATGCGCCAACCATCTGCGTACCCGACAGGGCCAAACCACCCCGGTAGTCAATGTCGGTGCCCAGATCGGGCAGTTTCACATCGTTCTGCCACGACATGAAACGGGGGTAGGTTACCGGCCCGCCCTTTTTCTTGCTGACGTATTCAAAAACCCCTTTTATGGGTTTGGCCGTGCCGTAGGTCAGCGTTACATCGTCAGCCTGAAGGCGCGGATTCATGGTCGTGAGTGCATACTCCGTCAGGGTCACGAAAATATCCGGCCGACCGGCGGTTGCCCAGGTGAACTTGCCTCCTTTGCCGACCAGCACGCCATCTTTCAGCATCAGATCGCCACTCGTATTGGCCAGTACTGCCGAATCACCATTGGCAATCATGGCCAGCGACACATCCTTCAGTGTAATGACCGGACCAAAAACGGGCGGAATGGGCCGACGCGTCGGAATGTATTGAGGCCCGAGTTGACGGGGCATGGTGGAGTCGGCCGCTGGGGTGTCCCAGCCATCGAAGCGGGAACGTTCGGCAGCGGCTTTGGCTGCGGCAATGGAATCGGCGGGTGTTTTGATTGCATCCGGCCGGTTGGCTACCTGTGTATTTTCGATATACCGAATCTCGAACGAGCCGCCCAGCGCATAGAGTTTGTTGTAGGTGCTGGCATACAATTCGTGCCGCTCCAGAAAACGACGGGTGGTTTCGAGACTTTTGGCAAAGGTTTTGGGGTCGTTCGCATCAAAGAGCTTCTCGGCAATGGTCAGGATACCATCCACATTAGTGGCGGGTTGCTGCTGGCTGGCCAGGTAAAGCGATTCATAGAAGGGCACGAAATACATGGCCGGTTGAAGCCGTTTCTGGTTCATTTTCCGGCTCAGCACCATCACGCGCTCCTGTTGTGCTGCCGACAGTTTGTTCTCCGACCAGAGCGATTGCAAGTTCGTACCGGCCCGAACGGATACCCCACCGCCCGTTGCCATCAATTTCTGCACATCGGCCATGAACTGGTCGGGCTTGTCCGAAAGCCGGACTGCCTGACCAAAAGCGGTGGTCAGGGTAAGAAGAAATAGCGCAACGAATAGCCTTCTTTTTACCACCCCCAACCCCCTCCTAAAACAGGAGGGGGCTAGAACAAGGGTACCACATTGTAAAGCCCCCTCCTGTTTTAGGAGGGGGTTGGGGGTGGTAAAAAGCCCTGAGTATATATTCTGTATTCGATTCATATTCATCCGGTAGCTAATAAAACCTTGATTAACATGTTCCTATCAGCGTTTAATAAATGACAAAGACGTCCATTGATTCGTTGTTAACCGTTTCGCGGGTTCTAATCCAGCTTCCACGGCTTTCTGTTCAATATCGGCAGCATCGTGCTCGTAGAAACCACTGACAACCAGATGCCCGTTTTGCTTTAACAAGTTTGTGTAGGTGGGAATTTCGGCCAGTAAAACGTTTCGGTTGATGTTGGCCAGCACGATCTCATACTGATTCGCGGGGTCAACATCGGCGATCGTCCCCTGAAATACGGTTACCTGCGGACACTCATTCAGTTCAGCGTTTTCGCGGGCATTTTCAACGGCCCACTCTTCAATGTCGAACGCCAGCACGTTGGTAGCGCCCATTTTGGCGGCCAGAACGGCCAGGATGCCCGTTCCGCTGCCCACGTCCAGCACCGACGTACCTGAGAAATCGAGGCCAAGCTGCTGCTCCATCATCATGGCGGTGGTTTCATGATGACCCGTGCCAAACGACATTTTCGGGTTAATGACAATCTCGTAACGAAACCGGGCATCCGACTCGTGGAAGGACGCCCGGACCCGGACCTGGTCGGCAACTTCTATCGGCTCATAATCTCTCTCCCACTCGGCGTTCCAGTTTCTCTTCTCTAACGAATTGACTTCGTAGGCTATTGCAGTTTGATCGGCGTATTTCGCAACCAATTCCCGAACAGCTTCTTCGGTATAATCAGGCTCAATAATGTACGCGTTCAGGCCCTCGTCGGTTTCCACAAATGACTCAAAACCAAGTTCAGCCAATTCGGCGGTGAGGATGTCTGTATAGTCGGGCGACAGGCGGAGTTGCAGTTCAATGTAATTCATACATCAAAGTAACGAAAAAGGGTAAGCCGTTTGGCTTACCCTTCCAGAAACTATCGACGTAACCAGATCAAAACGTCCCTGTTTTCATTTGGTCTAGCGTCTTTTGCAGCGATGCAACCATAGGCGATTGGCGTTCTTTCTCTTTTTTCACGGCTTTTGCCTGCCATTCCAGAGCCTCTTCCTTTCGGCCGAGCCGGTACAGAACACGGGCGTAGGTATCCATCAGGCCACCATCTTCCCGATATTCGAGGGTGCGCTTCGACCAGCTTAGGGCTTTGTTGAGATAAATCGGGTCGCGGGTTAACTCCTGAAAATCCATAGCCGCCTGATTGAGCGCGCTGACAAACCGCTGCGTATTGGGAAAAGCCATCACCGAGATCATCTGACCGGGTTTAGGACGCGCAACCGTACCATTTGGCCCTGGAAATTCGCCCCGCATCCGGCGCTGGCTCTCCAGCTCGTCAAGCTTCTGAACCGAGTCGACGCGGGCGGTCATAAATTGTTTGTCGTAATAGTCGGTGGCCAGTTTCAGATAGGTAAGGGTATCCTTGACGCCCCGAAAATAGCGCATCAATACCCAGTCGCGGGCTGCCAGCCCATTTTTATAATCGTTTGTAAACGTACGCTGCCGGAAAAAGGCTGTTCGGGAAGCCAGCTGCACGTTCTTTTCTTTAATAGCCTTTCGCACAGAGTTGTTGGTAATTCGATTATTTAGCTCGACGGCCTTGTTCCAGCCAACGGCTTTATAGAGGCTATCCAGCTTAACATAGTCCCGGCGAAATACGGAATCGGCCTTGCTGCCCACTACAGGGGCCTGTTCAAAAATAAACCGCAGTACCCGGCCTGATCGCAGCGAATCGGGAGGCAGGCTCATCACATAAGCCTCCAGCGGCTCCGTATTCGACAGGTCTTGTTCGCGCAGACGGTCGATGTACTGCCGCAACAGCGCCGACGAGCGGTCGCCTTTGGCATAGGCCTCGGCCAGTGCTTTCAGTGGTCGCTCCCGGCTCTTGGTAAATGCTTCTTCGGCTTTTTCGAGGTAGATGCGGTCGAAGCTGGTCGTGCCGCAGTAGCGAACCAGCGGGTTTTCGTCGGCATCCAGATAAACCGATGCGGGCACACATTCCTGTTCCAGCCGGTCGACCAGTTCTTTACCGACGCCCGTAGTCCCATCGGTACGAAAACTCACGAAATGCAGCGCAAATTTTTCCTTCATCAGCGGGCTGTTGAAGGCGGTAGAGGCTACTTCACCACAGGCACCGCAGCTGGGCGAGTCGATATGCAGGAACAGCAGCTTTTTCTCTTTCCTGGCTTTTTTTACAGCATCGGCCCAACTGCCTTTTTCAAAAACAATACCTTGTGCTGTAGCAAAGCCCGGCAGAGAGGCCAGGATGATTAACAGGGAATAGAAAACGTTCATACGCTGATACAAAGGAAGTGGTTGAGTAACGGCAAGATACATGAAAACATGATATAGCAAACCAGGCTCTATCTTGAGCAACAATTTATGTGGTGACGCACTCTTGTTTTGCCCCCTGGGGCGGAGAAACCTCATTTTATTTAGGGCCACTTCCAACCATTTGTTGGCTAACCAGCACTTTAGTTTGAAAATACTTTAAAACCCGATGTTCCGCTTGGCCCTTCCCCCCAATATACCTGCCGAAAAATCCATCGGGCTCTACCCTGACTCGCCGGAGCGTGCGCTTGTCGAACGCTGTCAGGCTACGGACAAATCAACGGATCGACGGGCGGCCCAGCGGCAACTCTTCGAGCAGTATAAACGAGCCATGTTTTCGACCGCCTACCGTATTCTTAACGACTACGACCACGCTAACGACGCCCTACAGGATGCGTTCGTCGATGTTTTCCGGAACCTGGATCAGTTTGCGTTTCGCTCCACGCTGGGGGCCTGGATTAAAACCATTGTGGTTCGGCAGGCCATTCGGAAGCAACAGCTCGAAGGGCGGTTTTTAACCATCGACGAAACGCTCCACGACCAGCCCGCGCCGTTTCGGGATTCGCTTACCGGGGCCGAACTGGACGCGGCCATCCGAACCCTGCCCGATGGCGCCCGAACCATCTTTCTACTGGTTGAAGTGGAAGGGTATACCCATAAAGAAGTGGCGGAAATGCTCGGCATTTCGGAAGGCACATCGAAATCGCAGACGAGCTACGCCAAAAAATTATTGAGACAGCGACTATCATGACCAATTCTTTGCCCCCACTGCCCGAATACGACCCTCGTCCAGACCTCTGGTCGCGGATAGAGGCCGACTTACTGGCCGATGAGCAACTGAGCCGTCGCCTGCCTGACCTGCCGATGTACGAACCCAAAGCGACTCTGTGGGAGGCTATTGAGGAAAACCTGCACTCAGAAACACCCACGACGATTCGGCCGCGCTGGGCCATATGGACAAGCTCGCTGACATGGTCGGGATTCGCAGCCACAGCTGTTGTTATCCTTATAGGCGGCTGGCTCGCCTGGCCTGCCGAACCAGCGGAAGCTGTGCGGGTAGAGTACGCCGTTGAGCGTACAGAAACATTCCCTGCCCGAACAGACGACCATTTGCTGACTCAATCGAGTGCCGACCGCCGGGCCGAAGCGTTTATTGCCCGTCAATGTGCCGAGCAGCAATTGGCCTGCCAGCGGCCCGAAGTCCACGAGCTTCGGAATCAGCTGGCCAGCCTGACCGCCGAACAGCAGCGCATCGAACGCGAACAGCAGATTTTCGGTAACGACCCGGCGCTGGTGCGGGCGCAGGTTAAGATTGAAAACCAGCGGGCCGAAGTGACTAAAGAACTTATTACCCTGCTGCGCTCATGAGACGACTATTGATACAGACAGGGTTTTGGCTACTGTTGCTTTTCTCGGCTTCGGTCAGCTACGGCCAGACACCCGTTCAGGTCGTTACGAAGGTAATCGACAAAGAATTTCCCTATACCGAGGGCCAGCGCGTCCGGCTGAATGGGCAAAAAGCGGATGTGGTTATCAAGGGCTGGGCACGACCAACGGTTGCCGTTCATTTACGGCTGATTGCCAAGCACCCCGACCGGGCCGTTGCCGAGCGCGAAGTCGCCTATCATCAATACAGCTTACAGGTAGATAATGGGCAGATCGACCTGTCGAATCGCTTTGTCATTCCGCAGTCAGCGGCTAAGCTACAAAGTCAGCTCAAGGCTGTTTACGAAGTCAGCATCCCCGTTCGGGTATTGCTAACGCTCACAAATTCCTTCGGCGATATTCGGTTAAGTGATCTGGCCGGTGATGTTTCCGTAAACTTCGAGTTCGGGAAATTAACGCTGGCGGACATGGGCGGCAAATTGACCATTGTGTCCAACTACGGCGATATTGACGGGCGCGATCTGGCAGCTGTACTGTCGCTGAAAGCCGAGAAGGCAGACGTCGCCCTGGAGGAGTTAGGCGGAACGGTACAGATACAAAGCCAGTATGGCCGCCTGTCCTCGGCGCTGGCGCCAACCCTGAACGCGCTAACGATCGACGCAGCCCGGACCGAGATTCTGGTGGTTGCCAAACGAGTGCCTGATTTTAAATTCGACGTCAGCACCGCGAATAGCGACATTCGGCTCCCATCGGAATTTGCCAGTCAGCTCCATCGCCAAGGGGGTAAACAGACGTTCAAATACCAGCCGCTCAGTCGAAAACCTGCGGTCATCATTCGCAACAGTTACAATACCGTAATCATCCAGGACGATAAAACACTGGTTGGCCGGTAAACCCATCCTTCAACTCTCTCAACGCCATGAAATTTCGTCAGCTTATCTCCCTCTGTTTTTTCCTGGGCCACCTCATCAACTGCGCCTACGGCCAGTCGGACTCCGTCAGAACCGAATATAAAACGGAAGATGATACTATTTCCCGCAGTGAAATCCAGCGGGTCGTCCGCTATATTACCCGTGCTAACATTGAAGAGAAAACGCTGCTCAAGTTTGGGGTGTTTCCCAACTCGGCTTCGTACACACAAAACGGATACGTCAACACCATTGGGTTTAACACCGAGCTAAGTGTAGAGCATAAACTCAGTCCCTCTTTCTCGGTGCTTCTGGGCATTGATAATCAACTTTCGATTAATTATACGCCCCGAAATGCCAATAGTCGGTTAAGCGCGAGTCCTGGTCAGATACTATGGCTTTTCAATCGCGGTTTCTACACCCAGTCATTCGCCAAAGTAGCGGTTCGCCATTATTATGGCATGGCCCGACGAATCAGGGAAGGCCGATCGGCCAATAATTTTTCGGGCGCGTACATCGGTGTTCAGGTCAGACGCCCAGTCTTTTCGTATACCCAGGCTCGTCGGCGTGAACTGACATCCGGAGAGTACCGAACTGAAAAGTACGCTTCCTCACCAGGCGACTATCATACAACTTCGTTTGGGTTGCAATGGGGTATTCAGCAACGGCTGGGTCGCCGAGGCTATATCGACCTCAATGCGGGTCCTGAGTTGACTTTCTTCAACTACGACCAGCCGCCCTATCCCCGGTCAGGATCACAATTGTCGTTACGGATCAACGCAATCATCGGCCTGGGTTGGTAGCGTATGCACCCAGCCTCATGCAATAGTCGATTACACTGACCAAATACATACACTTGTTCAACCTTCTCAATGTCATGAACATCCGCCAGCTCCTTTCTTTTCTCTTTGTTGTCTGCTTATCCATATCCTATGCGTTCGGGCAATCTGACTCGGTTAAGGCAAACCCCAAAAAACCGACCGGCACAATTTCCCGAAGCGAAATTCAGCGGGTTATCCGGTACATTACCCGCGCCAACATTGAAGAAAAGACCCTGATAAAAGTGGGCATTCTCCCCAATACCGCATCTTTCACGCAGGAGAGTCTATCGAACGGAGGTAGCATTGACATGGAGCTAAGCGTTGAACGAAAACTCAGTCCGTCGTTTTCCGTATTATTTGGTTTCGATAACAAATTCGAAATTTCCCAGTTTCGATCGGGTTTATTCAACCAGTCGGGCAGTCTATCTGGACAAACCCCACAATGGTACCCCGATCGTAGCGTAACGATAAATTCGTCTGTAAAACTGGGTGTTCGCTATTACTATAGCATGGCCCGACGAATCAGGGAAGGCAAATCGGCTAACAATTTCTCCGGCACCTACATCACCTTTCAAGCCAGAAGGCCCGTTCTGGACTTTTCACAAGTTCGTAACCGTGAGTATATATCAGGCGATTACCAAGTCGAAACCCGAGTTCCGCCTTTAGGAACCCTCAATACGCCTTCCTTCGGGCTGCTGTGGGGGATACAGCAACGGCTGGGCCGTCGGGGGTATATCGACCTGAGTGCCGGTCCCGAAGTGCGCGTCCTCGATTCCTTTCGAGCGTACAACACTAATAATAATTCAAGAACACAGCTGTCTTTCCGGATTAACGCCATCATTGGCCTGGGCTGGTAGCCGTTTCTCACAGACTAAAAAGGGGCCTTTTGGGAGAAATTTGCCGTAAACCAGCTTTCTACCCAGGCACAACATTAAAAAACGGGTCTTACATTTGACGGTCAATTGTAGCGTCGTGCGCAAACTACACTTGACCGTCGTTTTATGAAAAATGCCTTCCTCATTATCGATGCCCAGTTTGATTTCTGTCACCCCGATGGCGCCCTGTTCGTGCCCGGCGCGGAGCAGGATGTTGAGCGCATGTCGGCGCTGATTCGGCAACACGCCCATCAGATCGATCACATCGTTGTTACCTTGGATACGCACCATGTGCTCGACATTGCGCATCCGCTTTTCTGGCACGATGCCGAAGGTAACCACCCCTCCCCGTTCACCCAAATTACGGGTAACGATGTGGATGCGGGCCGCTGGATTCCCCGTTTCTCGCCCGAAAAAGCCATTCGCTACATCCACGACCTCGAAGCCGACGGACAGTTTTCGCATTTTATCTGGCCCGAACACTGCCTGATCGGTTCGCGCGGGGCCGCTTTGCACGATACAGTACACGGGGCTCTAAAAGCCTGGTCAGGCCAGCGCGACCTCGATTATGTGGCGGTGCAAAAGGGACTTTACCCGTTGTCGGAGCATTTCGGCATCTTCCGGGCGCAAGTGCCGAACCCCGACATTCCCGAAACCCAGCTCAACACTAACCTGATTACCGATCTGGACCGTTTCGACAGGATTTATTTGATGGGAGAAGCTAAATCGCACTGCGTCGCCAATAGCCTGAAGCAGCTATTGGATTTTGCCCCGGCGCTGGTGCCGAAGCTGGTTGTCGTAACGGATTGCATGTCGGATGTAACGGACCTGGGCTTCCTGGGCGATCCGATCTATGCCGAAGCCCGCGCCAAACAGGTAAAATTTCGGCCATCAGCTGATATTTTCGCAGACTAACCCCTATTTCAGGAATCTGTCGAGTAGACTATTATTCATAAAACCCGTACCTTATCGGCTCTATGGAAAAGACGCTTTCTCTATTCCCGCTCAACCTGATTGTTTATCCCGGCGAGGATTTGAACCTGCATATTTTCGAACCCCGTTACCGCCAGCTTATTAACGAGTGTCTGGAAGAAGAACGGACGTTTGGCATTCCGGCCTTCATCAACAATAAGCTGCCGGGTTTTGGTACGGAGATGCACGTAACGACACTGCATAAACGCTACCCCGACGGCCGGATGGACATAAAGTCGAAAGGACTTGGTGTATTTAAACTCGTAAACTTCGAGAACCCGCTCCCCGGCAAGCTCTATGCGGGTGGTGAGGTGGAGTTAGTCGAGACCAGCGATGGGTTTAGTGCGCATTCGCAGGCGCTAATCGAGCGACTTGAGGATTTGTATCGTGTATTACAAGTCGAAATAGACTATTCCGTTACCACCGAAAACCTCTCCTTTCGCGTAGCCCATAAAGTTGGCCTTTCCATCGAGCAGGAATACGAATTGCTCACCCTCGAAACGGAAGCCGAACGCCAGCTTTTCCTCATCCAGCACCTCAACAACGTGCTGCCGGTGATGCTGGATATGGAACGCACCAAACAGCGAATCCGCATGAACGGCCATTTTAAGAATCTGGACCCCTTAAATTTTTAAAGAGTGAAAGAGCGAAAAGTGAAAGAGCGAAAAACCGTTTACAGCACTCTTTCGCTCTTTCACCGATTAATTCTTCTCCTCCACTTTCCCCACCTTCTTCGCGCGTTTGGGCAACTGGTCGGCTAGCTCCTGGAGGTTTTTGATGGGTGGGCGCGGCTTTTCGGCTTCGCCGATCAAAAAGCCGTAGGGCTTGAGCGATTCCACCGAATCGAATATAACTTTCAGGATGGCCGTCATGGGCAAGGCGAGTACCAGTCCCGGCAACCCCCAGATATTCTCCCACAGAATCAGGACAACAATAGCGGCCAGTGGATTGATGCTAACTTTAGAGCCGACGATATAAGGGGTTATGAAGTTTCCCTCCAGCGTTTGCACGAACAGAAAGACCCCAATAACGCCCAGTGCTTTGATGGGATTATCCTGCGTAACGAGCGTGTAGGCGGCAGGCAGCAACGACCCCATCGAAATACCGAAATAAGGGATCAGTACCAGGCAAGCCCCAAAAAAACCAAAGAAAATGGCGTAGTCGACACCCAGAATGAGCAGCCCAACGGTCATGAGCGTTCCGATAATCACAATAACCAACACCAGACCAGCCAGATAATCTTTGACCACTTCGTAAATACCAGCCATCACATCGTCGATCTTCGACCGGCGGGTGTTGTCAAATACTTTGTAAAAAAACGAGCGAAAAAAGTCGCGGTAGAGCAGAAAAAAGAACGCAAAGAGCAGAATCAGAAAGAGGTTGGTAATGATGCTGGTAGTAGCCAGCAGCGTTGTGGTCAGAATGGTCCCTCCTTCGGCCAGCGCCTGATTGACGTACTTGCTGATTTCGGATGTTTGCCGCTGTTTGTTAATATTCAGCTTCTGATCAGCAAAGGTTTGCAGGCTTTTGATGTAGTCATTCGCTTTCTGAATGAACTTGGGGAAAACCTCCGAAAAGCTGCTGATCTGAGCCGAAATCCCCCAGAACAGGGCCGTCAGGACGCCTAGTGTCAGAATCAGACACAGAAGAATAGCCAGCACACGAGGCACTTTCCAATTTTCGAGCCGCTTGGCCAGCGGAAACAACAGCACGGCAAACAGGATGGCAAAGACCAGCGGAATCAGCAGGCCCTGCAATACATGCAGCCCATAAACGATAATAACCAGCGACAGCAGTACGCAAACCAATTTAGCGTATGAGGGAAGTTCGATTTCCCGCGAGCGAATGTTCATAAAGTAAGTAAAAACAACGGCAAAGTTTGAGCGTACTATTTCGTATTTTTTTTAGCAACTTTGTTAAGTAACCAACCCCTGAATGTTGGCATTGTTCAGCAGGAGGCCGGCTTATTAATCAGGAATTAATGAACTCGTTTACAGCTACCGACAAGTATAAATCCGAAAAGTCTGGCTGTTAAGTTTTTGTTAAGTATGCATTCCCGATTCGTAACGTTGCGGATAAGCCACGTAACTTCGGGCTGCCGATGATTCGGTAACTTACCAATAAGGTAAACCATTCTTATCAACCAAGCTCCGTATGAGTGCTGCCAAAGCTGCTCAACCCCAGCATCGCGTTTTAGTCGTCGACGACGATGCCGATATTGTGGAAATGCTCGAATACAATCTCACCAAGGAGGGATATGATGTCCGGACAGCTACCGATGGCCGTAAAGCCGTCGAAATAGCAAAGACATACTTGCCTGAATTAGTTCTGCTCGATATCATGATGCCCCATATGGACGGCATTGAGGCTGGTCGGCAGCTGCGAAATATCCCCGATTTACGCCAGACGTATATCCTTTATCTGACGGCCCGCTCAGAAGAGTACTCTGAAGTAGCCGCTTTTGATGTAGGCGCCGACGATTACATCACCAAGCCCATCAAGCCCCGCGCCCTGATGAGCCGGATCAACGCTCTGTTCCGGCGCGAAGCGCAGAAATCCGATCCGGGTGAGCAGATCACCATTGCCGATCTGGTTATCAATCGCAAAAACTATTCCGTTAGTCAGAACGACAAACAGGTTATTTTGCCAAAGAAAGAGTTTGAACTCCTCTTTTTTCTGGCCCAGCACCCCAACAAGGTTTGTAGCCGGGAAGAACTGTTGCAGAAAATCTGGGGAGCCGATATTTATGTACTCGAACGCACCGTAGACGTTCACATTCGGAAGCTCCGCGAAAAAATTGGCGATACCCATATCCGCACCCTTAAGGGCGTCGGGTATATGTTCACCGACCAGCCTGAATAAAGAGCGAAAGACAGAAAGAGCGAAAGAGTGAAGACTGGGCAAAGCCGATTTCACTCTTTCGCTCTTTCTGTCTTTCACCTTTCTATCTTTGCCCCATGTCCCTCAGCCCCCGCATTATTGCGCTTTTACTGGCTTGCCTTATTTCGGCACTGACGCTGGCGTTTTTGACGTTTGTCGAAGGCGTTACGAGCACCATGCTGTTTGTGGTGGGACTTTCTTCGTTTGCCATTTCATTCTTTCTGGTCCTCTACGCCATCGAGTTACTTGTGTTTCGCGAAGTGAACAAGATGTACAAGACCATTCATAAACTGAAAATCCGCGATTTTAACATTTCCCGAAAGGCAATCATCAAAAACACGAATCCGTTCAAGAAGCTGAACGACGAGATTTTCGTGTATGTCGCCCGCAAACAGAAGGAAATTGATGAGTTGAAACGTCTGGAGCTGTTCCGGCGGGAGTTTCTGGCGGATGTGTCGCACGAGCTAAAGACGCCCATTTTTGCTGCCCAGGGCTTCATTCATACGCTGATCGACGGGGCTGTTGACGACGAACGGGTGCGGGATAAATTTCTGTCGAAAGCCGCCAAAAGCCTCGATGGCCTCGATGCGCTGGTAAAAGACCTGGTCGCTCTTTCGCAGCTGGAAACGGGCGAAGTAAAGATGAACTTCGAGCGGGTCGACCTGGCACACATTACGCAGGAAATCTTCGAACAACTTGAAAAAATTGCGCATACCAAGCGAACGGCTCTCCAGCTAAGAACTTCGCAGCCCGGTCCCGTTTGGGTGAAAGCCGACCCCCAGCGCATCATGCAGGTGATGACCAACCTGATTGAAAATGCGGTCAAGTACGGCAATGAAAACGGGCGGGTTCAGGTGAATCTGGAAGAGGACAAAAAGTTTATCCTTGTTGCCATCCGCGACGACGGGCCGGGCATTCCCCCCGAGCACCTGAGCCGGATCTTCGAGCGTTTCTATCGGGTGGAGAAAAGCCGTTCCAAGGACCGGGGCGGCACCGGCCTGGGACTGGCCATCGTGAAACACATTCTGAACGCACACAAAGCCAAAATCTCCGTTATGAGCAAAGTCGACAAGGGCACGACTTTCCGGTTCAAGCTGGAACGATTGGACTAAGCGGAGCAGGTTTTGAAAGACGTATTAAATAAGTCGCTTCAATACAAAGCTGGTAAGGATAATCTGACCATTTCGGCGAACCAGCAGCGATACCTCTTTTCCTTCGCCCTTCTGAAGTATTTTATAGATATCACTGACGGTCAGATCGCTTGTAGAGCTGTTGTTCACAAACAGGAGTTCGTCGCCCTCATTTAAACCCGCCAGATCAGCCGGGGAGCCATCCTGTACTTTTTCGATGTAATAATTGCGAAAGTGGTCGCCTTTGGCGCGTAGTTCCATACCGCTCATGTCGTGCTCAAAACTCTCACGCATCAGCCGCTTGATCGGCTTCATAACGATGTACCGGTCCGGGTAGTTAAACGTCACGTTGAACCGACGCAGCAGTTCGCAGCCTACGTTTCCCTGCCGCTCGGGCATGTCGACCAGTTTCATCCCAAAACCCAGACTATCGGGAAAAGATGCCAGAATGTTATCGAGCTCATACCGGCCAAAGCGAACTTTCTGGATTCGACCCATTACGCCATTAATCACGCCATTGAGACCACGCCCCAGCTGTGCCCGTATGCTCTTTTCCGGCATGGGCATGGCTGCTGTGCTGCGCGAGCGGTCCAGCAGCAACGCATGACCGGCACCGGTATCCAGCACGACGCGTAAAGGCAGAATTTTCTCGCCGTCGAACACCGATAGCGCATCGGTATACGCTTTGGTATCCTGAATGGTAATTGGGTAGCGGTCGCCCTTGCGTTTCCGGTAGGTATACTTATCAGGCTTCATCAGCATGATCTCATGACGCTGAAAATCGACATTGACGACGAAGTTGGCGAAGATCTCATACCCGAAAATGCCATGCACCGGTGTCCCTACATACTCCGATAATTTCAGAATGTCTTCGTCCAGAATAACCAGATTGTGGTGCGACGCCCGTAAGCCACCCATGCTCAGGGTATTCTCGATGGCGATAGAGGCCGTTAAGCTCCCGCCCTCCCCGGCTCCGCTCAGTTTAACTTTGCGCGTCAACGTGAGGGGTCTTTTCCGGAAAGTACTGGGATCAGTAATAATGGTGTTGCTGACACCGGTATCCAGAATGAATCGCAGGGTATCTGACCCGTTGATCGTTACCGGCACAATGATCAGATTGGAATGGAGCTGGAATGGAATTCGCGTCCAGGTGCGGTTATCGGCAATGAAGAAGCCGTATCGTTCTTTGTCAGGTACACGCCCTTTATCAGGTGTGCGCTGGCGATCGTTTCCCTGCGTAGCCGCACAGGTGCCTAACAGCCCGATTAGTAATACCAGCGTTTTCATATAGAGATTATCTTACATTAAAATTACGCATTTTTTTATCCGAATAACACAAGAAATTAATGATTGGTTTTTTCTGACTATGAGTGATTTAAGGGGTTAGCCAGGGGCGAAACAAATTTTACTACTACATCGGGCAGGCTCTTCAGCTTAAATGTTCTAATTTCGCCCAAATTTGACGAAGAAACGTTTGTTTTCGAGCGTCTTTTTATTGGTTCGGAACTCATTATTAATTGATTATGCGGAAAAAAATTGTTGCCGGAAACTGGAAAATGAACAAGACAGCCGAAGAAGCAACGGCCTTGCTATCGGAGGTAATCAATATGGTGAAGGATGAAGTAACGGGTGATGTTGAGGTGGTCCTCTGCCCTCCCGCCCTTTATCTGGCTACTGCACGGCAATACGTGACCGAAGGCGGCAAGGTTGCGTTGGGTGCTCAGAACTGCCACGAAAAAGCATCGGGGGCATACACGGGCGAAATCTCGGCACCCATGCTCAAGTCGATTGGCGTTGAGTACGTTATTCTGGGTCACAGCGAACGGCGGCAGTATTTCGAGGAAACGAATGTGCAACTGGCGGAGAAAGTAAACATCGCGCTGGAGAATGGCCTCAAGCCCATCTTCTGCTGCGGTGAATCCCGTGACCTTCGCGAGAATGGCGACTTCATTGGCTTTGTGAAAGATCAAATCACCGAAAGTCTGTTTCATCTCTCGGCTGAGTCATTCGCCAATATCGTTATTGCTTACGAACCCATCTGGGCCATCGGTACCGGCCTGACGGCTTCGTCGGCGCAGGCGCAGGATATGCACTTCGAACTCCGCCAGCACATTGCCGGTCAATACGGCGACGCCATTGCGCAGGACACGACCATTCTGTACGGCGGCAGCGCCAACGCGCAGAACGCCGAAGAGCTGTTCGCCCGCCCCGACGTCGATGGTGGCCTCATCGGTGGAGCCTCGCTCAAATCCCGCGATTTCCTAACCGTTGTGAAAGCAGCGCAGTAAACTAAAAGAGCGAATGAGTGAAAGCGCGTCACTTTGATTAGCCACTCATTCGCTCTTTCGCTCTTTCGCCATTATGACAGCCGCTTACTACGTTCGGGCCTTCCATATGCAGCCTCATCCGGAAGGGGGGTATTTTGCGGAGACGTACCGCTCAGCCGAGACCATTCCTCAAGCTGCGCTGCCGGGGCGGTTTGGCGGGGTGCGTTCCTTTGGTACGGCCATCTACTTCCTGCTCGAAAGCCATCACGTATCGGCCCTGCATCGGATAGCGTCTGACGAGGTCTGGCATTTTTACGCCGGTGGTGCCCTGGAGATATTCGTGATTAGGCCAACCGGCGAGCTAACGGTTATCCGGCTGGGGAATAATCCAGAAAAGGGCGAAGTATTTCAGGCGGTCGTTCCGGCGGGTTGCTGGTTCGGGTCTGCGCCCGCAGCAGGGGTTGATTTCTCGCTGGTCGGCTGCACCGTGGCACCCGGCTTCGACTTCGCCGACTTTGAAATGGCCAGCCGGGAGACGTTGCTGACGGAGTTTCCTCAGCATAGAGAAGTCATCGAAAGGCTGTCCGCGCCCAGCGCACAGTAGCTACTGCGCCTTATCCCGCTGCCGGATGCTGTATTCATCTTTGGGGAACAGATCGGTATTTATTTCCGGGCCGATCGGCTGATTGCCCGGCAGAGCGTGAATATGCGCTCCGTATTTGGCCAGAATCCGCCACAAGTCGATACCTGCCGATTGGTAGTGGGCCCGGCTGAAGCTAGTCGCAGCACGTTGCTGAATAACGTTCCATTCTACTGTAATGGGTTGGTTGCTGCCAATCAGGACTAAGTCATCGACATAAAAAATATACGGAAATACCGTCTGAAATGTGTTGCGGATACGTACCGTAGGCGACCAGGTAACCGCGTAGCCACCCGGTCGTAACCTCGATCGAAGTAATTCGAAGTATTCTCTTGAATAGATATTTCCTGAAAAAGCCGATGTTGGCCGGAGGGCATCAGCCTCGATCACGTCATAGGTTTCAGGACTATGCTGGAGCGCGTACCGACCATCGCGAAAGATGAGTTTAAGCCGCTTGTCCGCCAGAACGGTGGCAACACCAGGGTCTCTGGCTTCAGCCCCATACTCGGCCAGAATCTGAGCCTGATTACTGACAATCTCGAAACAGTCTATTTGCCGGGTTTCGGCCCGGCCCCCAATACCCTGCACAGTTCCGGCTGACCCTAGCCCAATGACGGCGACATGCTCTGGGTTAGGGTGCATCATGACGGGCAGCCCCCCCAGCAGCGTGTGTATCTCGTCAATTGAATAGGGTAAACCACTTTGGCCAAGACCATTGACAAAGACAGTGCCCGCCCGATGGCCAGGTGCCAGTTTGATGACCGACACGCCAGATTCATTTTCATTGAACAGCAGATCCGTTGCTTTGTCGACACCGTTCAGGCGTTGCCAAAGGCTGGTGTTGCCGGGAATCAGCAGAAGGGTAATAACCTGTACAACCGTCAGTACCGATACGGCCAGCGCGTTGAGATGCCGACGGGCAAACAGGGCAAACCCGTAGACGATACCGAGTCCGGCGATGAGTTTGAGCAGCATGGCTGTTCCCAGCATAGGAAAGCCCACCCAGGTAACAAGCCAGGCTCCCAGGGCCGAGCCAACGATATTGACAAATTGAAGCCAGCCTACTTTACGTCCAACCTCCTCAAACCGGTCCTGTATCAGGGATTGCGATACCGAAAAACTTAAACCCATCAAAAACGTGGGGACAAACAGCAAAAACAGTGGAATGAGGCCGTACGTAACAATGGCGAAACCCGGCGATAGAACCGGCTCCCCACTTTTAAAATAATTCCAGAGAAAATCGAGCGACGAAATTCGTCCGATGGCATTAATAAATACGGCTATCGATGCAGCGGTATAGAAATATAAGCCTGTTTGGGCCCATAAAAACACTTGCTCCCGACGTACTGTCGACCGGAAATAGGCCCTTTGTCCCAAACCAACCCCCACCAGCGTTCCCAAAGCCATAGAGCCCAGGTATACCGCCAACAGCATGGAAAAGGTTAATGAAACGGATTTGATCACCGTTTCGAGAATCCGAAACCAGATCAACTCCAGCGAAAGTGCGGCCAACCCCGATAGAGCGTATTGGGCCGACCAGAACGTTAAGGATGGCGTGAAGTGCAGTGAAGTCACCAGGGAATGGCTGAGTTCCTGGCGGGAATCCGTCGAATCATGCAGTCGTCGGCCCAGCCAGAGTGCCCCAACCACGCACAATCCGTTGAAAAATACCCCTAGCCAGATAGAGGACTCATAGCCTATCTGACGAACCAGCAGAAAGCCGGTAACAAAAGCTCCTACAGCTGCTCCGAGCGTGTTGACAAAGTAAAGCAGACTAATGTAACGACCCTGTGCCGGGCCATCGCCAAACCGAAATGCCCTGGATAAAGCCGGCAGCGAGAACCCCATCAGGAAGGTGGGTAGCAGCAATACGCCAAATACCACCGCATACATGATGATAGGACTGGCGTTGTCGATGGGGCTGCTAACATACAGAATGTCGTACAAAACCCACTTGCTGATGGCAGCAAAACCCATGATACCCGCTTCGGCCCACAGAAAATACCGAAGATTGCGGGTTACCACCGCCCGGTCGGCCAGGCGCCCCCCGAAGAGGTAACCCAGCCCGAGCCCGGTCATAAACGCTGAAACAATGAGGCTGATGCTAACGGTGTCGGAACCCGTGTAAAAAACCAGTAGTCGTTGCCAGATTACCTGGTATAACAGGGCTGCAAATCCGGATAAGAAAAACAGACAGTACAGTAGCTTTGTATAGAAGGATACAGATCGGGCAGGTGATATCATACCCGAAATATATATACATTTAGCTAATTGCTGTATATTATTCGAAAATCAACTGTCTACCGAAAGCTGACATTTCCGAACTTCGACACAACCCGCACTTTGGTGCCGCTGCCGCTGCCGACTTTACCAATATACTGCTTGGTTAGCCGGGGGCCACGGTGGTTATCATTGTCATTCGGCTGACTGGTGAAGTGCATCGTTGACCCGGACCCGTAATTGAAGTTGCCATAGCTCACCGTCACATCAAAGTCGCAGTCGTTATCCTCTAACGGCAGTCCCACCGATGAATAAGCCGCCTGGATATTCAGATTGTCAGCACTTTTGGGTAACTGGTCGATGCGAAAACCGCTCGAAAACTCAATTTTGATCTTGCCGGACTCCCGGATCTTACCAATTTTAGCACCCGAATAATTAATATCGGCTTCCAGCTTACCCACATCGCCGATGTTCATTTTGCCGAATTTGTTGGTCAGCACCAATACATTGGCTTTGGACAACTCCAGACTACCATAAGCCATATCTACTTTGCCCTGTCCGATGTTGCCAATATCGGCTTTACCATAGGCCACATCGATGTCGTTTTGGTGGCTGGTCAGGGCATCAGCGCTGAAGTTGCCATACCGGCTGTAGACCGTTAACGGAGCCTGAAAAGCGGGAATGCTGGTATCCCCAAATCGGTTCCTGACAGACAGCGCATTCTGGCGGGGCATCATGACCTCATAATTGATCTTAACGAAGTTCCGCTCCCCGTTGTCTTTCCATTTGCCCAGACTCCAGTTCGACAGACTGTTCTGACTGAAGTTCGTACGGACGGTAATCTGATTGCCGGAACGTTTCTCTTCGATGGAAACCGCGTCTATGAACTTCTGGACCCGCTCTTCAGAGTCTGAATTAGCAATGATGGTGATCTGCACGCGGATTTCGCTTTTATCCCATAGCCCAACCGACACCTGGCCGAACTGGTTATCGACCACCAGATTATCATTATTATTCACATCGAACAGTTTGATAATCGTCTTCTTTTTTTCAATCGTGCCAAGCTCTTCATGCTCCCCAGCCCAGGTGAGCAGGGGTAACAGACACAGTAATACACTACACAGGATTTTCATGAGTTTGTTGTTTAATGCGCTGAATAACGCGCAACTGTTCACTAAGCAGGTTAATCTGGAGTTGTAGATTCTGAATCATGGCCTGAATAAGCATCTCCTGATTGGGGTTTTTAGGCAAATCAGACTTCAGCGACAGGTATGATTTCTCAAGCCGGTCCAGGTCGGTGGCAAATTCCTGATACAAAGCCGGGTTGTCTTTTGTCATACGCCTTAACTCGGCCCGTTTCACATCGATCAGCTCGGTATAATGCACGACTTCTTTGGCATATAACGGACTGGCCGCCACGACCTCCGGCTGGTGCGTCACGCCATATTCGTGATTCATGTACAGAAAAGCCCCCGCCAGCAATAGTACCGCAATAGAAGCCGCCATACGCCAGTCGAGCACTGGCCAGCCAATCTGCCGACCTGTCAGCCGGGAGCGGCTGCTGTCGGTCTTAAATGGCATCGTTCGCGACTCTCCGGCACCCTCATGACCTGTCTGAGCGGGGTTGATATGAATTTGGCGGAACGGCGTGTCCCGGTCAGCCTGCTGCTTATCCAGCCCCTGTTCTATTTTTTGCCACAAACTGTTGGGTGGCTCCTTGTCGTCAAAAGCTTCGCGGTTATCGCGGACGAAGCGTTCAAGATTATCTTTTTTCATCTTTATGGTGTCGAATCCAGTGACTCGTCGTTCGTATTTGTTCGTTGTACTCTTCGTTTACTGCCCTCACGCGCTACCGCCTTTACAATAATTCCAGCAATCGTTTTTTGCCGCGTAAATACTGCGTTCGTGAGGTGGTTTCACTTATGTTCAGGACATTCCCGATTTCCTCGTGGTCGTATCCTTCAAATAAGTAGAGGGATAACACCACCCGGTAGCCTTCCGGCAACTGCTGCATGGCCCGTTTTATCCGCTCGACTTCCAGTTGTGTATGCGCTTCGTCGTACGGTTCCGGGTCAGCATAGTCGAGTCCGTCATCCTCGCCCAACCTATGCGACTCCATGTCTACCAGTTCCAACCGCCTTGTACGCAAATGGTTGATGGCCCGATGCACCACAATCTGTTTCAGCCACGCGCCAAATGTACTCTGTCCCCGAAACGAGTTAATGTGCCCAAACGCATCCATGAAGGCCTCCTGCAATACATCTTCGGCCTCGGCCTCGTGGTTCACAATCCGCAGGCAAACGTTATACATCGCCTTCACATATTGCTGATAAAGCTCATACTGCGCTCGTCGCTCACCCTGTTGGCAGCGTTTGACCAGGTCGGCATGACGGTCCGGGTAAGGCGGTCCGACTGGTGCACCGTCGCGATTTCGGTTCGATTCCAACAGATTTAGCGTCTCGGGGTGTTTTTTAGGTTGTTATCGAGAGAAAGAGGCAGGAATATCTGAAATGTTGCACAATAATTCAGAAAAAGTCAACGTTTTTGCCCCCGCTCAGCTTAACGTCTGTTTTTCTGTAACTTAGAGAGATCAAATCGTCTAATGGCTATGTACGAACAAAATTACAATTCCCCCTCTCTGGTTCATGACGATGGGACCAATTCTCCTCTCGAACACCAGCGTGTCATCAGTAAGTTGACCGTCGGTCTGGGCGTTTTATTTTACCGGGAAAAATCCATCACTCTTGAGCCGTTACCCGAAACGCCATTAGGTGAGGGACCAGGCCATCAGGTACCTGATGTGTTATTGTTCGATAACAATGATCAGTTAACCCGTATTATCATTGAAGTTGCGCAGCCACGAACCGCCCAGCGCGACTTAAAAAAGATTATTCACCTCATTGAAGACGATGAGTACGGCGTTCTTGAAGGCTTTGTCTACAATTACAGCAGCCACGAATGGTTTCGTTACAGAAAAGGTGATGGTGGGGCAGCAACGGCCTCCTCTGTTTCAGAATTGATGGGCATTGACATGAGAGCATTTCTTTGAGAGAATTGCTTGGACTAATTAACATTCCCCACAAAATATGTACGAACAAAATTACAATTCGCCTTTTCTGGTTCATGACGATGGCACAAATTCCCCGTTCGGCCATCAGCGCATCATCAGCAAGCTAACCGTTGAGTTAGGGGTGCTGTATTATCACAAAAAGACAATAGCGCTCATGCCACTACCCGAAACACCCTTAGACGAAGGGCCAGGTTTTCCCGTACCCGATGTAATTCTTTTTGATCCAAAAGATGAACAGACCCGTATCATTATTGAGGTTTGCACCAACCGTAGTCTTAACCATGACATCCGCAAGGTGATTCATCTGATTGAAGATGATGATTATGGCATTCTTGAAGGCTTCATATTCAACTATAAGACTCACGAGTGGTTTCGCTATCGAAAAGGCGACGGCGGGGCAGCAACGGCCTCGTCTGTTTCAGAATTGATGGGTATCGATATGGGTGGATTTGTGTAGCGTTCCGTCCGTTTACCACGTCACCCCAACCAAATTTTTTCGTACTTTTACTTGTTATAGAAGGAAGAGATACGAGCAGAATGGTTGATTATATTCAAGGATTAAATGACCCCCAGCGGGAAGCCGTGATGCACGGCAGCGGCCCGCTGATGATTATAGCCGGAGCGGGTTCGGGGAAAACCCGGGTGCTTACTTACCGCATTGCCCACCTCATTGAAACGGGCGTCGACCCGTTCCGAATTCTGTCGCTGACGTTTACCAACAAAGCGGCCGGCGAGATGCGGAACCGGATCGAAAAAGTGGTGGGAACCGAAGCCCGCAACATCTGGATGGGTACCTTCCACTCCGTTTTTGCCAAGATTTTACGCATCGAAGCCAAAGCCATTGGCTATACCAGCAATTTCTCGATCTACGACACCGACGATTCCAAGTCGCTGCTGCGCAGCATTGTGAAGGAGATGGGACTCGACGATAAGGTGTACCGGGTCAACAGTGTGTTCAGTCGCATATCGGGTGCCAAAAACCGGCTTATCGGGCCAGAGGACTACATCAATAACGCTGTTATTCAGGCCGATGATGAGTCGGCCCGGATGCCGCATATTGGCCGAATCTACCGGCAGTACGCGCTGCGGTGCTTTGCCGCCAACGCTATGGATTTCGATGATCTGCTGTTCAACACCAACGTGCTGTTCCGCGATCACCTGGATATTCTGAACAAATACCAGCACAAGTTTCAGCATGTGATGGTCGATGAGTTTCAGGACACCAACGTCTCGCAGTACCTGATCACGCGCAAGCTGGCGGCCGTTCACCAGAACATCTGTATCGTAGGCGACGATGCCCAGAGTATCTACGCGTTCCGGGGTGCCAACATCGAGAACATTCTCAACTTCCAGCGCGACTACGGCAAAGAGAACGTGAAGATTGTGAAGCTGGAACAGAACTACCGTTCCACTAAAACGATCGTTCAGGCAGCCAACTCCATTATTTCCCGCAATAAAAATCAGCTGGAGAAACACGTTTTCACCGACAATGAAGACGGGACGCTGATCGACGTGATCAAGGCATCGTCGGACAATGAAGAAGGACGGCTGGTGGCATCGGCTATTTTCGAGTCAAAAATGAACGAGTCGCTGACGAATAACGACTTCGCCATTCTGTACCGGACCAACGCCCAGTCGCGGGCGTTTGAAGAAGCCCTGCGCAAAGTGAGCATCAAGTACCGCATTATTGGTGGTCTGTCGTTCTACCAGCGGAAGGAAATCAAAGACCTGATCGGTTACCTGCGATTTACAGTCAACCAGCAGGACGAAGAAGCCTTTAAGCGAATTATCAACCTGCCCAAACGGGGTATCGGCGACACGACGATTGCCAAACTTAGCGTGATTGCCGCCGAAAAACAGGACTCTATCTGGGAAATTGTGGCCGACATTACCAAGCACGTGGCGGGTCGGTCGGCGATTGCGATTGAAGGATTTGCGGATCTGATCAAAAGTTTCAAGCTTCTGCTCGATCAGAAAGATGCGTTTGAAGTAACCTCGCACATTGCGAAAGCGTCGGGTCTGCTTAAGGAATTATACGACGACAAGACCGTTGAAGGACTGGCCCGCTACGAAAACGTACAGGAATTGCTGAACGCCATCAAGGAGTTTGTCGACAACCCGGACAATGAAGAGAAAAGCCTGAGCGCGTTTCTCCAGTCTGTTTCGCTGCTCACCACCGCCGACGAAAAAGAAGACGATGGTGACAACGACAAGGTAACGCTGATGACCATCCACGCGGCAAAAGGTCTGGAGTTCAAGAATGTGCATATCGTTGGCATGGAAGAAGACCTCTTTCCCAGCCAGATGATGCTCGAAAGCCGCAACGATCTGGAAGAAGAACGTCGGCTGTTTTACGTAGCCGTGACGCGTGCAGAGAAACGTCTGACGATGTCGTATGCCGAAACACGCTACCATTACGGGCGACTGAAGATGTGCGAGCCCAGTCGCTTCCTGATGGAAATGGACCAGCAGTATTTGAAAATGTCCAAGCTGCGGTCGGCACCCAGCCGGATGGATTTCGACCGGCCCGAGAAAGACCGGAGCGAGAGTACCTCATCGGGTTCTATGAGCTTCGTTCGGTCGCTGGCGCAGAAAACCGCTCGTTCGCAAGCCCCCCAGCCGCTCGTTTCGCACACCCCTTCGGCCGATTTTGCACCGACCAGTACAGCCGATTTAGCGGCCGGCCAACGGGTTGAACACTCTAAATTTGGGTTTGGCACGGTTAAAGCTGTCGATGTGAATGGTACGGAACGGAAAGCCACCATTGCCTTCGAAAAAGCAGGAGAAAAAGTACTGCTGCTGAGTTTCGCGAAGCTGCGGGTGGTGACGTAAACATAAGTGGCCAATTGATCTTGTATGTATATGGTTTAATCCAATATAGCTATGCCAACGACGAAAACATCATCTAAACGATATACGCCCAGTTCTGTACCGGTCATTAGCCAGGCCAACGTTTACTACTCCGAAGATGTGCAGGCCTCTGGTGGCATAGATTCTTTTTTAAAGTCAATTGGGAGCGATAGAGCAAAACCCCTTCCGGAAATTGACTTCTCTGAGGAGGAATGGAAACAAATGCTATCGGAGGATTTGTAAAAACACACTTATGAGCACGAGCCAATGCTACACGTTTTAGATACGAATGTCCTCATCAACCTTATTCGTAAAAAAAGCGAATTACCTCCATATTCGGGTATATCGATTATAACGGTTGGCGAGCTAAAGTCATTTGCTATAAAGCGGTCATGGGGCTATCAAAAAAGGCTTGCTTTAGAGAAGATATTAGGGGAAATTCCAACCTTTGGTCTTGAACTCAGCTTGACAGACGTATATGCAACTGTTGATGCATATAGTCAGGGAACTTTACCAAGTGACCCTTTGCCCGAAGGTACATCGGCCCGAAACATGGGGAAGAATGACATCTGGCTTGCGGCTACTGCTCTTTTTTATGATGCAGAGTTTCACACATCAGATAATGACTTTGATCATCTCACTGCCATTGGTTTACGTCTACATAAAGTCGATATGAGCGTATAGTTTGCGCTAACAGGTTTATACAAAATTTACCCCTCAAATCGTTCTCTTACTAGTCCCCACTATCCTTCGTAACATCCATGAATGTTTCCGGCACCGTTGCTGCCTGTTTTTCAGTGCTTGTCTCCTTGTCTGTCATGGCCCAGCCGAAGGCCGACTCGACCAGTGTCGAGAACCTCGGCAATCAGGTTAATTCAGAATACAACGAGATTAATCCGATGATTTCACCGGACGGAAAAACACTGTATTTTGCCCGGATCAGCCACCCCAATAACACCCACGGTACCAAAGGCAGTCAGGATATCTGGTACTCCGACCTCGACGCTGCCAGCGGGAAGTGGGGCCCTGCCCGGCGCATGGGCTTCCCCCTCAACAAAGACGAGTATAACTGTGCCTACAGCATTACGCCCGATGGAAACACCATGCTCATTAAGGGCCAGTATAACAACGGCACCTACGAAACCCGCGGCTTCTCGCTGAGCAAGAAAACAGCCGGTGGATGGTCGCCCCCGCAAAAAATGGATATTCCCGGCTACGTCAACATGAGCAAGGGGCAATTTGACTGCGGGTTTATGTCGGCCGATGGCAAGGTGCTGCTGATGGCCTTCAGCGAAAAGAAAAACAGCAAGGAAGACGACCTTTATGTCAGTTTCCGGCAAAAAGACGGGACCTGGACGAAACCCATGGATCTGGGGGCCGAGGTCAATACGAAGTTTACGGAAACAACGCCTTTTCTGGCGCCCGATGGCGCTACGCTGTATTTCTCCAGCAATCGGGAGGGTGGTCTGGGCAGCAACGATATTTACGTTTGCAAACGCGTCGATAAGACCTGGAAACACTGGTCAAAGCCAGTCAACCTGGGCCCAAAAGTCAACACCGATGGCTATGATGCCTATTATACCCTCGGTGCATCGGGCGATTATGCCTACCTGACAACCTTTAAAAATACCCTCGGCAAAGGCGACATCGTTCGCGTTAAACTAACGGACGAAACCCCTGCCAACCAGCCGGGCAAAGTGGGCAGCGGTGGCAACGATGTCGCCAGCAATACCAACGCGACCCGCCCCGACCCGGTAGCTCTCATCAGCGGCAAAGTGATCGATCAGGTGACCGGCAAGCCCATTGAAGCCCGGATCATCTACCAAACGCTGCCCGATGGTGCCGAAGCGGGTGAAGCCACCTCCGACCCCATCACGGGCGAATACAAGATTGTGCTGCCGTATGGTCAGAAATATACCATGCGGGCCGTTGCGAAAGACTTTATTGCCGAAGGAGATAACATCGACCTGACCCAGCCCAAAGGTTTTCAGCAGATCACCGGCAAGCAGTTGAAAATGGTGCCTATCGAAACCGGACGCATTGTACGCCTGAACAACATTTTCTTCGATACCGGAAAATCGGAACTTCGGCCCGAGTCCAGCCCTGAACTCGATCGGTTGGTGACGACGTTAAACGAAGCGCCGAAAATGGCAATTGAGGTGCGCGGACACACCGACAACACCGGCTCGAACGAAATAAACGCTAAACTGTCGCAGGACCGGGCCGACGCTGTTCGGGAGTATTTTATCAGCAAAGGCATTGAACCCGACCGCATTGCCAGCAAAGGCTTTGGCGAATCGAAACCGGTTTCTACCAACGATACCGATGAAGGCCGCCAGCAAAACCGCCGTGTGGAGTTTGTTATTGTCAGGAAATGAGCTGATTCTTAGTAGTTTTCAGGCAAAAGTTCCTCTGATTGTCTAACTATAAGAATCTGTTGGTGTTTACCTATTAACTAAAACAACGTCTCAACTCACAAAGCACCAAGCAATGCAACTCAACGCTGGCTGTGAACTCTCTTTTCACGCCCAAACGCCAACTCCACTCATACTCATGCTGCGCCCCCGATCGGGAGCAGGCCAGTGGATTATTCGGGAAGAATATCAAATTACGCCTGCTGTCAATGTTACTGAGTTTACCGATATGTATGGTAATCTCTGCCAGCGGGTGGTAGCCCCTGAAGGCCCCTTTTCAATTCATTTTTCGGCGACGGTGCAAACAGCCGACATTATCGATACGGCACCGGGAGCTCCTTATACACCCGTTGAAGACTTACCGGACGACGTCCTCCACTACACACTTCCAAGCCGGTACTGCCAGTCGGATCAGTTGGGCGATCTGGCCGCTCAGATTACCCAAAACGCCGAAGCGGGCTACGATCAGGCCGAAGCTATTCGTAAATGGATTCATGAATCCATAACCTATCAGTACGGCACCAGCGATGCCAGCACCTCGGCGGTGGACACAGCTGCCAGCCGCATTGGTGTTTGTCGGGATTTTACGCATCTGGGCATTTCGCTTTGCCGGGCATTGAATATTCCGGCCCGCATGGTCGTTGGGTATTTATATAAACTCGATCCGATGGATCTGCACGCTTGGTTTGAAGCGTATGTAGATGGCCGCTGGTTTACGTTCGATGCTACACAGGCCAGTCCGCTGGGCAACCGCATTACGGTGGCGTATGGACGGGACGCGGCCGATGTAGCGTTTACGACCCAGTTTGGCGCCATGACACTCGATGAGATGAAAGTTTGGGTCGACGCGGCACAAAACGATCCTGATGATAGTGAAAAAAATGCGGATGAGGCCCCAACCCTTTCAAGCTCAGTGGGGTCTACTAACCAAACGATGAATTAACTATGAAAAAACGACTGCTTTTCTGCTCTTTAGTAAGCATACTAACAGCATGCCAGCACGAGGGCGACATTCAACCCACCTCGACGTCATTGGCTGGAGAAGTAGTCGGCACATACCGAACGAACTTCTACCTCGATCCGTCCTGCGTGGCGATTGCGGCCAATCAAATGCCTTATACCGAAATAAAGGCGTTGTCGGACAGTACCGTGAGTCTTATTTATACGAAACTGTACCCCACAAAAGCCAGCCGCGCCATTGAGCCGGTAAAACTGAGTCGCCAGGCCACTGGGCTCCAATTGAGTATTGGTGATTCCAGCATCGGAACCCTGCAAACCGACCGGGTCTTTACGGATAATGGAATGGAAAAACAGGGTAAACTACTGCGAATAACGATGCAGAAAGACCCGCAGGATTTTCTGTTTTTTGCCGGAATCAAGCTGTAGAAGTACTGATTTGCTCATAAAAAAAGCGCGCTACCGTTGGGTAGCGCGCTTTTTTTATGAGCAACGGGAATGCTTACCGTACGGCAAACTCACCGGAACCGATGCGGAAACCTTCCGAATACAGTTCTACCGTGTATTTACCGGGCTTATAAGGAATACCCCGAGTATATAACAGCTCAACGTTTTGACCATTGCTGGTGTAATTAACCGTTTGCTTGGTTGTGTAAATGGTCTCGTTGCCATCCACCGTAAACGTTCCTGAACCGTTTGCCATATCAGACACAACCGCGCCCGATGGATCGAGTACCCGAACAAAAACATCTTTAGGCTCTTCGCGGGTCAATGGGTTATCGAGCAACGTATACACCAATTTGATTTTGTCCAGACGCTTAGCTTTGTAGGCATCGTCCTCTTTCACTTTGCCTTTGTTGTTCACGGCAAATACCTTCACGTTCTGCGCTTTCAGGGCAGCAGCACGAGTGACTTTGCTGTTCAACTCCTCATTCTGAGACTGCACCTGCGATACAACCGTCGTTACCGAATCACGAAATTGCTGACCTCTTACTTTCAAGCCAGTATTCTCTTCATCGAGTACTTTAACGTTGGTCGCCAGCGTCATATTCTCACGCTGCAGGTTAGCGATCAGTGTATCTTTTTCAACCAGGAACGCTTCGTACTGCTTGATCTTGGCGTCGTATTTAGCGATCGAAATGCGGTTGCCTTTGCGCAGTGACGCTTTATCCTGCTCCAGCTGCACTTTCATTTTCTCCAGTTCAGAAACGTCGCCACCCAATTTCTGTACTTCAGCTATTTTAGCGTCTAACGCGGTCGAAATCGAATCCAGTTTAACACGGGTTGTTGAGAGTTCCTCAACGCGCTCAGAGATTGTTACTTCCTGATTTTCAGAAACTTTTTTCTGATCGAAGTACAGATAACTCGATACACCGGCCAGGCCCGTCATAATGATGAGAGCCGCCAGCAGAGCGCCGTTGGTTTTGGACTTTTGAGAATTATTTTCCATTGAAAATTTTCAGTTTAACAATTGAACATGCACAAACTTTGTAAAAAAAGCCGCTTTCGCGGTTGTGTAGAGGTTGTTACATCTGAGGTTTTTTAGTGAACGATAAATCAGAATCCGACCAGCAAAAATTATATTTAGGCTTAAAGAGATTCAATAAATGAACGTCAACGTCAATGGGCTATTGTTTGCTTCAACATACCATCGTCTAAAAATGTTCGTACAACAGCCCCCTATTGTCCTACTAACGTTAACTGACTATCAGGCAAATATACCGCAAAATAAATACTTAATTTTGGAAAAAGCTAATTATTCGATTTACACTAGCTAATTACTAGTCAAAAACAACCAGCTTGTACCTCTGGTTGTCCATTAAACGCTCTTAAGATGCCCGAATTACCAGAGGTCGAAATCAGACGCCAGTACCTCGAAACATCATCGCTCTATCAGACAATAACCCATATCGAAGTTGAGGATAAAAAGCTGCTGACCACCGATTACGCTACTCTGGTCAATGCACTCGTTGGACGACAGTTTACCGGTACGCAACGGGTCGGTAAAAACTTATTTATCTTCACCGATGTACAGGATGTTATTGTCCACATGCACTTTGGGATGACCGGCGATCTGGACTATTATCACGCATCGCTCGACCGGCCCCGCTTTGCCCGAATCGTGTTCGAGTTCAACTCCGGCTTCAATTTGGGCTTCCTCTGTCCCCGCAAGTTTGAGCGCGTTGGCCTGATCGACAATATAGATACGTTCTTACAGCGCAAAAAGATTGGCGAAGATGGTCTGGATATCTCTCTAAACACGCTTACCAAACAAGTACGTCGCAAAAAAGCTTTCATCAAACCGGTGCTGCTGGACCAGAGCGTTGTGGCCGGTTTGGGTAACTGGATCGTTGACGAAGTGCTTTTTCAGGCGTTCATCCACCCCGAACAACGCGCCGATACACTGACCGACGACCAGATGGTCAACCTCCATATAGCCATCCGGCTCGTACTCGAAACGGCCATTCGTTTTGAAGCTACCTACCGCGATTTCCCCGTTGGTTTCCTGATCCACGTTCGGGAATGGGACAACTCTCCCTACGACGACGTGGAAGCGCACAAGTACTGCCCCCGTTGCCAAACCCGCATTGAACGCTCTGTAGTGGGCGGACGAACCACGTTCTTTTGCCCGAATGAGCAACGTGTTTAGCTTATTTAAATGAACTACTCGGTGAAATAGTCGGTTCTATAATTACATGTATCTACACGTATTATGGCAACGCAACGTACTATTTCCGATATAAGAACCGCCACTCCTAATAGTGTGGGCGATGGCTTCATTGGCTTAAATGCTTTTCATCCCCAGGGGTCGCGGCCGTTCAACCCGTTTCTGATGCTGGATCACCACGGCCCCATGCAGGTTAAACCATCCGGGCAGCCGAAAGGCGTTGACGAGCACCCCCATCGGGGCTTCGAGACGGTGACGATTGTTTATAAAGGTGCTCTGGAACATCGTGATTCGGCCGGGAACCACGGCAAGCTCTACGCAGGCGATGTTCAGTGGATGACGGCCGCATCGGGCATCATTCACGAAGAGAAACACGAACGGGAGTTTTCTCGCCAGGGTGGCGTACTCGATTTTGTACAATTGTGGGTCAATCTACCCGCCAAAGACAAAATGAATCCACCCCGCTATCAGGATATTGCCTCGTCGAGAATTACCACAGCCGCACTACCCGGTGGCGGTCAATTGCGCGTGATTGCCGGTGATCTGGCGGGTGTACACGGCCCGGCCAACACCTTTAGCCCAATCACCGTTGCCGATTTAACCCTTGCCAGCGGTCAATCCGAAACGCTGACCGTACCGGCTGACCACACATTATTGATTTACATACTCAGCGGTCAGGCAACTATACACGGCGAGACCATCGAACGCGGGCAGATTGTGCTGACCAACACGGATGGTGATTCGCTTACACTATCGGGCAAAACAGATGCAAAAGTCCTGATTCTGGCTGGCGAACCGATCCAGGAGCCTATAGCTACTTATGGCCCGTTTGTGATGAACACGCGGGAGGAAATTATGCAAGCCTTCAGCGATTTTCAAGCCGGGAAAATGGGGGTGTTAAACTAATGAATGGGGTGTCATGAAGGCGTGCCACGGTCAGGAACCTTGGCACGCCTTGTCATGTACGGCCCACCGCACAAATCTTTACTATTGCCAAAGCCGATCACATCCCGATACCCCGGATTATTGCACAGTTCGGTAGCGCGGATTCGTTTGTCCGTGCCGAATTTTGCTTCCGATAATACAGTATCTGCCTGAATTTCCCTTTGCGGTCGTCATTTCCAAACAAACTCAACGGCACCACTTTGGTAGGTATAAACCGGAAAACGGCCACGCACATACTTTGCAAATGCTCATTCAGCACAGGCTCGCATCGGTGGGCTGCCTGAAACGTGTGTGAACGCTCCTGAATGATGATGCTGTACACTGCCTGCCCGTTCTGCTTCAGCTCCGAAAAATGCGCTTCGTAATTATAGGTCTTTCCGCTATGATACTGAAAAACGACAGATCCTGACAAAATACCCCACTTCGCTTATACAGAGGGCGCAATTACACAACCTTTCCGACCCGTTTACACACATATACCCATCGAGTGCCCACGGAGCCAGTAGTTGTCCTGCTGCTCGCAGGAGGCAAAGAAGCTGTTCATGCTGACAAAAAGAATCGTTGGCAGCGTATGAGAGGCAAGGCGGTTGCGGTTCATTAATTTTTGGATAAGAAAGTATCTTTGGACACAGTAGCGCGTCTATATTTTGACTATGTTTGTTGTAATACAAGCGCAATATATTTTACTTGTATTATATTGTCCAATTTTTAAATGACAATGTTTGAAAATTGTCAAAGAAAATTTTGATCTCCGTGACCATACAAGATCGGCTAAAACAGGTTTTTGATGCCCTTGGCATCACTATCTACCAGATCGCCAAAGAGTTAGGCGAAAACCCATCAAAATTTTACAATATTTTGAATGGTAGAGCAAAACCTTCATATGACACAATTATGAGTTTGCTGGCCTGCTACCCGCAGATCAGCGCTGATTACCTGATTCGGGGCATTCTGCCCGTCCTGAACTCCCCACAAGCCAATGCCCGCATGATGCCTGTGGACGAAGACACCCTGGAGGTGCCTTTCATCCCGGTGAAGTTTTATGCCAGCTTTGTTGAAAGTTTCAGCGATGGCATCAGCGCAACCGATGTGGAGCAATTCCGGGTACGGAAACCCATCATGAAGGGGCATAAAAACGCCGTCGTACTGGAAATTTCCGGGAATAGCATGAGCCCGCAACTGGCTCACGGTGCCAAAGTGCTGGCTATACCCGTTAGCGAAAACAACTGGGAATACCAGTCGGGGGGCGTTTATGCCGTGATGTACCGGGATTACTTTGTTGTGAAGCGCATCCGGGACAACGAACTGTTAACCCGCAAATACCTGACCCTCCACTCCGACAATCCCAACGGCGGCAATGTAACAGTGCCCTTACAGGACATTCGCGGTCTTTGGAAGATCGTAGCGATCGTAGAAGCGCCGGTAGAGTAACGGCAACCTCCGCTGACGAAAAAGGATTTATAGACCCCAGAGGCACAGAGCGCACAGAGATTTTAGAAACAGGCACGTGGCCTGCCAACAGAAATCGCTGTGCGCTTTGTGCCTCTGTGGTTTATAAATCCTTCTGTTTTTATCCTAAATTAGTCGCATGAAAAAGCCGACAATTCAGGAGATGAGCAACGAGGATTTGCTCAAACGAAAGAAAACAACCGAGGTCGTAACGGGTGCGCTGGGCGGGTTACTGACGCTGTTGTTGATTGCCGCCATCTTCTTGTGTGTCAACAAGAACTTATCGGTTGGCCTCCCTCTTCTCATAATTCCGCTCTCACTATCTGCTGTTCTATTTACTAATATAGCGGATGTGAAAGCTGTCAGGAAGGAATTAGACAGTCGAAATTCAATTAGTTGACCTTTAGCCTGCGTGGACACCTTCCCGTCGACTTGAGGCAGCCAACCAATGCAGGACATGTACGAAAGCACATCCGATCTGGACCAACTAATTAAGGCTTTAAATAAGCACAAACAAATAGCGGGCGTTACGTTGAATAACCTCGACGAGTCGGGGTTGACGGAGCGCGAAAAGGACTTCATTCGGCTCTACAAGCCCGAAACGTCTTTGATTATTTATGGCACGCTGGCCCCGAATAAACCGAACCATTCGGTGGTTGAACACATCAGGGGAGAATGGCAGCGTGCCCTGGTTAAAGGCAAATTAGAGAATAAAGGCTGGGGAGCCGAACTGGGCTATTACGGGTTTAAGCATGCCGATCGGGCTAACCAGACAGACATAGAAGCATTCATACTCCTGTCGGATGAGTTGGTGGCCAACTGGGCTTATCTGGATGATTTTGAGGGCGACGGTTATACACGTGTACTAGCCGCGTACACAGTAGCAAGCGGGGAGACGGGTGTCGGGTACATATACGCCATCAACGAGCCCTAACGCAGGTGTCGGCGTGCACGCTGTATAAAGTGCCTTTCCATACACAGAAGGCCGGAGCCGGACGGCTGAGTGCCATAGTTATTAACTGCCACAGTCCTATTGGTATAACTACGGCGCATCAATAACTATGGCACTCAAACGTCAAACGCAGCCTTTTTACACCAGCGCCGGTTGTTCCATAACATCCTTCTGGTGTGCCCACATCTCCTGGAATACATCACTCCGCACCTGCAGCTCCGCGAAGCTGCCTTCGTCGATGATCTTGCCGTCCTGCATAATGTATATGTAGTCGAACAGGGGCAGCAAATGCAGTCGGTGCAGCGTTGACACAACCGCCTTGTCGGCAAACTCATTCAGCAGTTTCCGGTAAATAGCCAGTTCCGTTTTGGGGTCGATGCTGCTTGTTGGTTCATCGAGCAAAACGATGTCGCTGGTGCGGGCGGCCAGTACACCCCGCGCCAGGGCCAGCCGTTGCCGCTGCCCGCCGGACAAATTCAGTCCTTTCTCCTGAATATTCGTTTCCAGTCCGTTAGGCAGTCGACTTACCACTTCATGGAAACGGGCCACCTGGCAAACGCGGGCAATCGTTTCATCGTCGAACGGCAGGCCGAGGGTGATGTTATAGGCAATCGTATTTTCGAAGATTTCCGGCTCCTGCGGAAACAGCGTTACCGTATTCGTGACCGCGTTCAGACCCGATAGTTCTTCGCCATCTACCCAAACCGACATACCCGGCTCCGGCTGGTACAACCCCCGCAGAAGCGTCAGCAGCGTGCTTTTACCCGAACCGCTCTCACCAATGAAGGCGATCCGCTGACCCCGTCTTAGACTAATTTTCAACTCATTCAGGTTGGCCACTTTTTTCGATGAGCCGAAGGTGCGGCCATGCGAGAAATTAAGGCCGCTGATGCTGACCGTTTTCCAGTTTCTGGGCAGCATTTCTTCTTCCGGGCGCACATGCTGGGCGTAAGCCTCGCCAATGCCCCGCGCCGTTTGTACGTCGGTGTTGTACTGAACTATCTGCGTATACTGAAAAGCTACATCATTGAATACACTCGTAAACTGGTTCACATACCCCAGCAGCGTGACCAGACCACCAATCATGAACACCTGCCCCGGCACATAATGCTGATAGATATAGCCCGTCGACATAACAATGTAGATCAGCGTAACCAGCAGCGTGGCTACAAACCATTTCCACTCGTTGATCTTTACCTGTCTTAGGAATGGGGGCAGAACCGCGTCTACCTTTTGACCGAAGCTAGCCTCTATGCGTTGTTCCAGCCGCAGGGTAATGACCGTAATAATATTCGACAGGTTGTCGAACAGGCTGGCCGAAACGACGTGCTCGTGTTCGTTGGTTTCGTCGAGTGCCTTGATAAACGGACGGTCGAAGCGGAGAATGACCCAAACCGTCAACGAGCCCAGCGCAAGACCTATAATACCAAACGCCGGGGAGAAGTAAAGCATGGCGCCAAAGGAGAAAACCAGCTTAAACAGCGCGTTGAGGTAAACGAATCCTCCCTGAAAGAAGCCTTTCAGCGCATTATAAGCTTTCGTGATCCGGCTGATCGTATCACCGCTATGGTGTTCCTTATGCCAGCTGACGGGTAGATGCAGCGTTTGATGAAACAACTCATCCAGAAAATTTCGGCTCAGGTTAAAGGCCAGTCGGCGTTCCATAACGCGGGCCGGGCCATGAAAAGACCAATCCAGCAACATCAGGCCCAGATGAGCCCCGGCATACATCCAGATCAGTTTGGGAATATCGGTTTGCTGCTTTTGAAGTTCACCAACGAACCAGCCAAATAACAGGGGAAAAGCGGCTCTGACGACATTAGCCAGGACAAAGAGAAGATAAACGAGCACATACTGCCGCTTTTCGTACCGGGCATACGTCCAGGCAGTACGTAGCAGGGCTACATACGGGTTTTTCATGAAGGTTTAAGTTACGGTCTATTTACTCTAACGAATATAGAGAGATATATTCATAGAACAAGAAAATCGTTAACAAAATGTAAATTTTAATCCCGTTTTTACAATATACGAACTGAGCGATGTTTCAGGCGACAGCTACAGCTATCCCCGACACGTGGGTTGGCAGGCAAGCCCTGGGGCATTTACAGCACAAGGCATTCGTTAACAGTATATTCTTTACGATTCAATTTGATTTGTGGTTGACTTTCAGTAATTTTGCGTCCTGATTCGCAAAGAGGCCTTCCGATAACAGGCAAGCGCTTCTTTCTTCGATTGTAGAAAAACATAACTTTCAGTATAACAAGCTAATGGCTCGCGATTTAAATTTCACGAGAAACATCGGTATCGCTGCCCACATTGATGCGGGTAAGACGACAACAACCGAACGAATTCTCTATTACGCCGGAGTAAGCCACAAGATTGGTGAGGTACACGATGGTGCCGCAACGATGGACTGGATGGAACAGGAGCAAGAGCGGGGTATTACCATTACCTCTGCCGCTACCACTGTTGACTGGACCTACCGCGCCAATAAGTACCACATTAACATCATTGACACACCAGGTCACGTTGACTTCACGGTTGAAGTGAACCGTTCGCTGCGTGTACTGGATGGTCTGGTGTTCCTTTTCAGCGCCGTTGACGGGGTTGAGCCACAGTCGGAAACCAACTGGCGTCTGGCTAACAATTACAACGTAGCTCGTCTGGGCTTCGTTAACAAAATGGACCGCTCCGGCGCCGATTTCCTGAACGTGTGCAAGCAGGTGAAGGAAATGCTGGGTAGCTACGCTGTTCCCCTTCAGTTGCCCATCGGCGAAGAAGAGAACTTCAAAGGCGTGGTTGACCTCGTTAACTTCCGCGGTATCCAGTGGAATGAAGATGATAAAGGTATGACGTTCCAGGAGGTTCCCATTCCAGCCGATATGCTGGATGAAGCAACCGAATGGCGCGAAAAACTTCTGGAAGCTGTTGCCGAATTCGACGACAAGCTCATGGAGAAATACTTCGAAGATCCTGAGTCGATCTCGGAAGATGAAATTCTGGCCGCTCTGCGTAAAGCAACCATCGCCATGAAAATCGTTCCGATGCTTTGCGGTTCATCCTTCAAAAACAAAGGCGTGCAAACCATGCTCGACTATGTGATGGCCCTGTTGCCATCGCCGTTGGACAAGGAAAGCATCAAAGGAACCAATCCAGACACGGGTGCCGAAATTTCCCGGAAACCGTCGACGACGGAACCGTTCTCTGGCCTTGCCTTTAAAATTGCTACTGACCCTTACGTTGGTCGTCTTTGCTTCGTTCGTTCGTACTCGGGTGTTCTGGAGTCTGGCTCATATATCCTGAACAACCGTTCGGGCAACAAAGAGCGGATCTCCCGGATTTTCCAGATGCACGCCAACAAGCAGAACCAGATCGAACGTCTGGAGGCTGGTGACATTGGTGCCGTAGTTGGTTTTAAAGACATCAAAACCGGCGATACGCTGTCGGATGAGAAGCACCCAATCATTCTTGAGTCGATGATTTTCCCCGAGCCAGTTATCGGGTATGCCATCGAGCCTAAGAAATCGGCCGACCAGGATAACTTCTCGAAAGCCATTGGTAAACTGATCGAAGAAGACCCAACCCTTAAAGTTGAGTCGAACGAAGAGACCGGCCAGACCATTATCCGTGGTATGGGCGAGCTTCACCTCGAAATCATCATCGACCGCATGCGTCGTGAGTTCAAGGTGGAAGTTAACCAGGGTGCGCCACAGGTAGCCTATAAAGAGAAGCTGACGAAAAACGTTGAACACCGCGAAGTTTACAAGAAACAAACGGGTGGTCGCGGTAAATTTGCCGATATCGTATTTGAACTCGGACCACGGGAACAAGACGAAACCGGTGTTGTGCAGCCAGGTCTGGAATTCGTTAATGGTATCGTAGGTGGTGTAATTCCCCGTGAATTTATCCCCGCCGTTCAGAAAGGCTTTGACGAGTCGCTGAAAAACGGTCCGTTAGCCGGCTTCCCGCTCGAAAGCATGAAAGTTCGGTTGTTCCACGGTTCGTACCACGACGTTGACTCCGACTCGCTGTCGTTCGAAATGGCCGCTCGTTTAGGTTTCCGGGAAGCAGCTCGTCAGGCTGGTCCGAAACTGCTCGAACCAATCATGGCCGTTGAAGTATTGACACCGGAAGAATATACCGGTCCAATCACGGGTGACCTCAACCGTCGCCGGGGTGTTATGAAAGGTATGGATACGAAAGCCGGATCGCAGGTGATCAAGGCCGACGTTCCTCTTTCGGAACTGTTCGGTTACGTAACGGATCTGCGCACCATGTCGTCGGGTCGTGCTACGGCTAACCTGACATTTGCTCACTACGAAGTTGTTCCGCAAAACATTGCTGACGGCGTTGTAGCGAAAGAAAAAGGTACAGGAAAATAAGTCTTTCAGGATATTGGGCAGTTGGTCAATTTGACCGACTGCCCATTTTTTGTGTCGCTGGAGTAAATGGTTCTTTCGGCGGCATATTCACATAACGAACCAAAACACAATGAGCCAAAAAATTCGCATTAAGCTAAAGTCGTTCGACCACATGCTGGTTGACAAATCGGCTGAGAAAATCGTGAAAGCGGTTAAGTCGACGGGTGCTATCGTCAGCGGCCCCATCCCTCTGCCAACGAACAAAGAAATCTATACCGTATTGCGGTCGCCCCACGTCAATAAAAAGGCGCGGGAACAGTTTCAACTGTGTACCTACAAGCGGTTGGTCGATATCTACAGCAGCAGTGCCAAAACAGTAGACGCGCTGATGAAGCTCGAACTGCCCAGTGGTGTTGACGTAGAAATCAAAGTCTAACGATTTTCTGCCAAAGGCTTAAAATGCCGCAAGTGAGAGACCTAAACCGTTTCCTGCTTGCGGCATTTTGCATTCCGGCTAATTTCCTTGTATTACGGTTGAATTATAAGTACTTCTAACGGGTTATTTTTGTATATTGTATAGGACGGCAACCCGCCGTTCCAGGAGATTTTATCCGTTATGTTAAACGTTATCCAGCTTCTGCCCGATTCGATTGCCAACCAGATTGCCGCTGGTGAAGTCGTTCAGCGACCAGCCTCGGTGGTGAAAGAGTTGCTGGAGAATTCGGTAGATGCTAAAGCGAAATCAGTACAGGTTATTATTCGGGAAGCCGGGCGCAATCTGATCCAAATTGTAGACGATGGCGTTGGGATGACGGAAACCGACGCCCGCATGAGCTTCGAGCGCCATGCGACGTCTAAAATCCGAACGTCCGACGATCTGTTCCGTATTCGGACCATGGGCTTCCGGGGCGAAGCGCTGGCATCTATTGCGGCCGTTGCTCAGATCGAGATGCGTACCCGCCGGGCCGAAGAGGAACTGGGTACCCTGATTCGTATTGAAGGGTCGGACATTAAAGCGCAGGAGTCGATCTCCTGCCTGCCGGGCACCAACCTGCTCATCAAAAACCTATTTTTTAACGTCCCCGCCCGGCGCAACTTCCTCAAGTCGAACTCGGTGGAGATGCGTCATATTATCGACGAGTTTCAGCGGGTCGCTCTGGCTAACCCCGAAGTTGGCTTTTCGCTCTTTCATAACGATCAGGAAATTTATAACCTGCCCGCCGGAAAACTCAGCCGCCGGATCGTCGATATGTTCGGCAAGAGTTACCGCGAGCAGCTGAACTTTTGCGAAGAGCAAACGCCCTATGTGACGGTACATGGCTACATCGGCAAACCCGAATCGGCCAAGAAAGCCCGCAACGAACAGTTTTTCTTTGTCAACAACCGATTTATCAAGCACAATTACCTGCATCATGCGGTTGTGGGTGCTTACGAAGGAACATTGCCCGAAGGCAGCCATCCTTTCTATGTGTTGTTTATCGACATTGACCCGTCGCACATCGACATCAACATTCACCCGACCAAGACGGAGATAAAGTTTGACGATGAGCGGTCGGTATACGCCATTATGATGGCAGCTGTTCGGAAAGCGGTGGGCCTCTATAACCTGTCGCCTTCGCTGGATTTCGACTCGGACGTTAATTTCCTGGCCGGTGTTCGTCCGGGAACGTCCAAAGCTCCTGCCACCGATGTTAAGGCGGATGCGTCGGCAAGTCCACCGGAGCGAAACGGTGCCCGGCCTATTACCCCAACCTGGGCATCAAGTGCTCCACAGCCCGTTAATGAGCGAAGTTCACTGCGGAATGAGTCACTGGACAAAGCCGCCGGACGCAGCTTCGATATGCCCAAAAAGCCGGATCGGCCCTCGGTCAACAATTGGCAGACGCTGTATGAGGGCGTAGCTTCGACCGGCACCGGCGATCATCCGGCCCAGGCCGCCGGTGCTCCTCAGGAAGGCGACTGGCTGGGCGCTGTCCGGCAGGCAACGCCCAACTCCCCTGAGCCGGGTTCCGTCGAACATGAGCCCATTACAATGGGAAGCCGGGCCAATCAATTGCAGGTCGATCTGGCAACTCAGGAACAAGATGTGCCGGTATTGGTTGATGATGATACCATCGTTCAGATTCAGAATCGTTACCTATTGGCACCCGTCAAGTCTGGAATGCTGCTGATCGACCAGCGACGGGCTCACGAACGGATTCTCTACGATCAATTTCAGGCATCGCTGACAAAGCGAAACGGGGCTTCTCAGCAGCTTTTATTTCCTAAAACGATTACGCTGATGCCCGTCGATTTTCAGCTGGCCCTCGACCTGCGCGACGATCTGACGAACCTGGGATTTGAGTTTGACGAGTTGGGAGCCAATACGTTTGTTATTCGGGGCGTACCGGCGCTGATTATGGGCGAAAATGAAGAAGAGTTATTTGCCAATCTGCTGGCACAGCTGCGGGCCGACACTGGTCGGCTGAAGCTGGACCGGATCGAATCGATGGCCCGGTCGCTGGCCCGGCGGTCGGCCATGCGCTACACGAACCGGTTAAGTGCAACGGAGCGAAAGGCATTAGTAAATCAATTATTTGCGTCAGCAAATCCAAGCTACACGCCTACCGGAGAGCCGGTAACGGTTGTGTTGTCGTTGGATAAGATTGCGGGACTTTTTCGCTGATTATTGAGTTAATCAGCATAACTTGTGAATATAAGATGTTTTCACTTTCTCCAGTTGTTCGCGTTCTGTTAATAATAAACGTTTTGGTATTTTTTGTTACAAATGAGTACATCATCGAGCAGTTTGGCCTCCACTCATTTTTATCAGATAAATTCAACCCGATTCAGTTATTAACGCACATGTTTCTGCACGGTGGTTTTAACCACATTTTCAGTAACATGATTGGTTTGATTGTGTTTGGTCCTATGCTGGAGCGCTACTGGGGTCCTCGCCGGTTTACGTTCTTTTACTTTTTCACCGGTTTGGGCGCGGCACTCCTGTTTTCAGGTATTAACTATTTTGAGATGCACGACGTCTATGAAATGGTTCAGACCTACAGGGCAGACCCAGGTTATGATAGTTTTCTGGGCTTCGTTGATGTACACGCAAGCTCTTATTACGACGGGCTGGTACCGTTCATTGAAAAGTTCAAGGCTTACCCAACAGACAGTAACAACCTGCAGGACAGTGTTCGTATCGTAAATCGAATATTTACCAATCAGGTCGATGAACCAATGGTGGGTGCCTCCGGGGCAATTTTTGGTGTTATTATGGGGTTTGGACTATTATTTCCGAACACTCAACTATTTTTATTGTTTCCACCTATACCGGTTAAAGCTAAATATCTCGTTATTTTCTACGGGGCGTTAGAGCTTTACTCGGGAGTCTATCGGGCACAAACCGACAACGTTGCTCATTTCGCCCACATCGGCGGCATGTTGTTTGCATTTATATTAGTGAAATACTGGGGTTCACAACGAAAAACGTTTTATTAAGAATGAGCGGGTTGTTCGATGATTTTCGGAGCGAATTCAATAAGCCCAACAATACGTTGGTGCAATTGATACTGGTTAATGTCGTCGTGTTTCTGGTCCTGTTGCTGACTAAAGTTAGTCTGACAATGGCCGAAAACACAGGCTTGTATACTTACATCGGAAGTCAGTTAATGATTCCGGGTAATATCAATGCCTTTCTGCATAAACCCTGGACGCTGTTTACGTACTTTTTTACGCATGAAGAGATTTTTCACATTCTCTACAACATGCTGTTTTTGTACTGGTTTGGTCGGCTGATCGACGAGTACCTGGGCAATCGCCGTCTCATGGGCCTGTACATCATGGGGGGTATTGCCGGTGGCCTGCTGTTTCTGGCCATGTACAACCTGGTTCCTTATTTCCAAAATCAGGCCGATAGCCGCCCGATGCTGGGGGCCTCGGCTGCGGCTTTCTCTGTAGCCGTGGGTGCAGCTACCTTATTGCCGAACTACACCTTTCATCTGTTGTTCTTTGGTCCGGTACGGATCAAATACATCGTTTTCTTTTTTATCATTCTGTCCGTTGCTCAATCAGCCGGGTCGAATGCCGGTGGCCACCTTGCGCACCTGGGTGGAGCGCTCATGGGGTTTGCCTATGTCAAATTGCTGCAGAACGGAACCGACCTTGGCCGCCCGATCTATTGGCTGGCTGACGGATGGAGCAATCTGCTCAAACCAAAACCAGCCATCAAAGTATCCTACCGGCAGCGGAGCAATGCCAGCGCCCAGACCAGCGCTTATGTAGCTTCGGCTGGTGCGTCTTCCGCTTCGGCTTCTACACCGGATCAGGATGAGGTCGACAACATTCTAGATAAAATCTCCCGCTCTGGCTACGAAAGCCTTACCCGCGAAGAAAAACAAAAACTTTTCCGCGCCAGCCAACGCAATTAGCCAACGGTCCTTATTGACAAATCGGGGTTCTATCTGTTTTTTGCCCGATAAATTGCGCAAATAAACACATACTGGTTCTCATAAAAATCTAAGCCTTATCTGCCAACGTAAGTATACAGGCAGCTTAAGGCTTAGATTTTTTATAATTATTAAATTTTGTAGTAGATTCGCTTCTTAAATGCTGTTGGCAAACTGTCAATAGAACAAAGGTTTCTGTACGTGTGTTGTTGTAAGACAGACGCTTATCTGCTACCACCATGCTGATTACCCCTGGCAGCCTTCTTGCCACGATTAATACTCCTGAAGATCTTCGTAAACTCGATAAATCCCGCTTGCCCCAGGTTGCCGATGAATTGCGTCAATTCATTATCGATGATGTGTCGGTATATGGCGGGCATTTTGGGGCTAGCCTTGGGGTGGTTGAATTAACCGTCGCGCTTCATTACGTGTTCAATACGCCCGACGACCAGCTGGTTTGGGATGTGGGCCACCAGGCCTATGGCCATAAAATCCTGACCGGTCGTCGCGAAAAATTTCACACCAATCGGTTCTATAAAGGCTTGTCCGGCTTTCCAAAACGGAAAGAAAGCGAGTACGACTCGTTTGGTGTCGGGCATTCTTCCACCTCGATCTCGGCCGCCCTGGGGATGGCGGTAGCGTCGCAGCTACAGGGCAACCAGCAACGTAATCATATAGCGGTCATTGGTGATGGTGCTCTAACGGCCGGCGAAGCTTTTGAAGGCATGAACCATGCCGGTGCCACGGACAGCAATCTGCTGATTGTTCTGAACGACAACTGCATGAGCATCGACCCGAACGTAGGAGCCCTGCGCGAATACCTGACCGATATCACCACCTCGCAGACCTATAACCGGGTAAAAGACGAAGTCTGGAACTTGCTCGGCAAAATGGATAAGCTGGGCAAAACCGCTCAGGAGCTGGTGTCGCAGGTGCAGTCGGGAATCAAGAGTTCTTTGCTGGAGCAGAGTAATCTGTTTGAATCGCTCCACCTTCGCTACTTCGGACCTATCGACGGTCATGATATCGATCATCTGGTGAGTGTGCTGGATGACCTTAAGCATATTCCCGGCCCGAAGCTGCTGCACATTCTGACCGTAAAAGGGAAAGGCTACGGCCCCGCCGAGAAAGACCAGACCAAATGGCACGCGCCGGGTCTGTTTGATAAAGTGACGGGCGTTATCCAGAAAAAAGTATACGACACGCCACAACCGCCCAAATATCAGGACGTGTTTGGCAATACATTAGTGGAGTTGGCGGAAAAGAACCCCCGTATTGTGGGCGTAACACCCGCTATGCCCTCGGGTTCGTCGATGAACATTATGATGAAGGCCATGCCCAAGCGGGCCTTCGACGTAGGTATTGCCGAGCAACATGCCGTTACCTTCTCGGCAGGTATGGCGACGCAGGGCGAGGTTGTTTTCTGTAATATCTATTCGACGTTCATGCAACGGGCCTACGACCAGGTCATTCACGACGTCTGTATTCAGGAACTTCCCGTTATTTTCTGTCTCGATCGCGCTGGTTTTGCCGGCGCCGACGGTCCCACGCACCACGGGGCTTATGATCTGGCCTACATGCGCTGTATCCCGAACATGATCGTGGCAGCCCCCATGAACGAACAGGAGCTCCGAAACATGATGTTTACGGCGCAATCGGACGACATTCAACAGGGAAAACAGGCGTTCACCATCCGGTATCCGCGTGGCGAAGGTGTTATGCCGAACTGGCGTACACCGCTCGAAAAACAGGTTGTTGGCAAAGGTCGCCTTGTCAGCGATGGCGAAGAGGTCGCCATTTTAACGATCGGTCACATTGGTAATTATGCCGTTGAAGCCACACAAATGCTGGCAAAAGAAGGCATTCGCCCCGCCCACTTCGACATGCGCTACGTGAAGCCACTGGACGAAGCCTTGCTGCATCAGATTTTCAGCCGCTTCGACCGGGTACTAACCGTAGAGGATGGTTGTGTGATGGGTGGTTTTGGCAGTGCCGTACTGGAATTTATGGCCGATCATGGCTACATGGCCCGTGTGAAGCGTCTGGGTATTCCGGATGCGGTTATTGAACATGGGGAACAGATTGAACTTCATCACGAGTGCGGCTTCGACCCTCAGGGAATTGCCGATGCCGTACGTGAATTACTCTTCACAGGCCGGACAATAGCGGTCTAAAAACACCGGAACGCGGATTAAACAGATTGAGCGGATTTTTGCGGATAAATAAATCCGTTTCAATCCGCTCAATCTGTTTAATCCGCGTTCTGCTTATTTTTACCAGTATGAAAGTTTTCAAGTTTGGCGGTGCTTCCGTTAAAGAGGCCGCCGGTGTTCGTAATTTAGCCGAAATCGTTAAAAAACAGGGCAAGGATGTTGTGGTAGTCGTCTCGGCTATGGGCAAGACGACCAATGCTCTCGAAAGTCTCGTTCGGGCTTATGTCGATAAGCGACCAGATGCGCTTCAGGCTCAACTGGCGGGCCTGAAGAGTTATCATACGAATATCATGAACGAGCTGACCGGCGACTTCAGCCAGGTCCATCAAACGTTTGCCCAGCTTGAAAACTACCTCCAAAGTCCAGTACGTGACCATTATGATGAGGTATACGACCAGATCGTTTCGGTAGGCGAGATTCTGTCCACCCAGATTATTGCCGCTCACCTGACTAGTACAGGCCTGGCAACCCATTGGATCGATGCCCGGCAAGTTGTTCGAACCGACTCAACGTTTCGGGAAGGCCGCGTCGATTGGGATACCACAAGTCGACAAATTAACAGTGCGGTCAGGAAAAAAGGCGTTTGTATAACTCAGGGGTTTATTGGTCAGTCGGCCGACAACCGCACCACAACCCTTGGCCGTGAGGGGTCCGACTATACGGCAGCCATCTTTGCGTATTGTCTGAATGCCGAGAGCGTTACGATCTGGAAAGACGTGCCGGGCGTACTGAACGCTGACCCCAAATGGTTCGACGATACCGTGTTGCTGGACAAGCTAACTTACCAGGATGCCATTGAACTGGCCTACTACGGCGCTACGGTCATTCACCCAAAGACGATCAAGCCGCTTCAGAACAAGGGTATTCCATTGTATGTAAAGTCGTTTCTGAAGCCGGAAGCCCCCGGAACCGTAATCGGAAATTATGAGCGGCATTTGACGGTGCCCTCCTTTATTTTCAAGGTCAACCAGGTACTGATTTCCCTGCACCCAAACGATTTCTCCTTTATCGCCGAAGATAACCTGAGCCGGATTTTTGGCCGGTTTGCGCAGGCTGGGGTTAAAATTAACCTGATGCAGAATACGGCCATCAGCTTTTCGGTCGTGGTGGATAACAACCCCGACAGGGTACCCGCTCTGATTGCGTTATTGCGGGATGATTTCAGGGTGAGCTACAACGATAATCTGGAGCTGATCACCATTCGGTATTACGATCAGGGAACCATAGACCGGGTACTGCCCAACAAGCGGCTGCTGCTGGAACAAAAAAGCCGCTATACGGTTCAACTGGTGGTGAAAGACTTAGGATAAAATAGCCTTTTGGCCCCGTATTCAGGTCGATAAGGCCATTTCATGTATCTTTGGCCATGAGCTTCCCCAACGAACTTTCCATGCATTACGGCTATTTCAATGGTACCATTGCCCCCTCCGACCAACTCGCGGTTGGCATCACAGACCTCAGCCTGCTGCGGGGGTACGGGCTCTTCGATTATTTCCTGACCTACAACGGACGACCATTTCAGTGGGACTGGTACTGGGAGCGGTTTCAGAATTCGGCCACCCGCATGCACCTGCCGCTGCCGGTCAGCAAGGAAGAAACATACGCCATTGTTATGAAGCTTATTGACCGCTGTCAGGAAGCAAGCTATAAGAATGGCCTGGCAAACCCCGAGAACATAGCCTTTCGGTTTGTGCTGACCGGTGGCTATTCGCCCGATAGCATCAGTGTTGTCAAGCCCAATCTCCTCATCCTGACCGAAACAGCCCATGCCGTACCCCTGATTCAATATGAACAGGGGATGAAGGTCATTCTCGATGATTATGTCCGGGATATGGCAGAGGTCAAAAGCACCGATTACAAGCGCGTTATTCTTATGGCCGAAGCCATTCGGGCGGCCGGTGCGTCTGACCTGCTCTATCAGAAAGGGGGCGAAATCAGTGAACTGAGCCGAAGCAATTTTTTTATCGTTAAAGGCAATCGGCTTATCACGCCCGATCGGCACATACTACGCGGCATTACCCGTAAAACCGTTATTCAACTAGCCCAGAGTGATTTTGAGGTCGATGAACGGCCCGTTCTGCTGTCGGAGTTGTACGACGCCGAAGAAGCCTTTACGACCAGCTCGACCAAAAAAGTAATGCCAATTACCCAAATTGGTGATCTAACGATTGGTGATGGCTACGTCGGCCCCAAATCCCGTTTTCTACTGGAGCGCTTCGATGAGTTGATCAAAACCTGGTAATAAAGATCTATAAGGTTTCTTGAGACCGTACCTGTTTAAACTTTTTCATCTACATCATAACAACGTGAATGAGGGATTATCTCGATCAAAATTTAGCTGATAAGCATAGCTGATAGATCATTTTTTAACCACAGAGACGGTCCTGCTTAACAAGCTCCATTCAAGATACATACAGTAATTATTTACGTCATAACGCTATAGATAAATTAAGTTTTTTGGCCCCTAAATCACTTAATCTCTACTCAGACGAAGCCCCCTTCAGGGGATTTAGGGGCCAAAAAGCCTAGAAAAGTAAAAGTTTAAACAGACTTACCTTACAGGTCTAGTGTTAACGAGTCAGCGTATTTTTTAATGACGTCTTTTGTCATAACCTCCTCCTGCCCTATTCTCCCTAGGCAGGGCAAACCCGTGTAGCTCAAAATAAACGTTTCGGTTGACGGCACCGCCGGGCCATTGAACAGAATACCCAGTAACGGAATATGTCGGCTCCGGCAGGCATCGACCGATAACAGCGTGTGGTTGATACTTCCCAGATAATTCCGCGAGACCAGCACAACGGGCAAGCCCAGCTTTTTGACCAGATCGATCATGAGATCCTGGTTATTCAGGGGTACCATCAACCCACCGGCCAGTTCAATAACCAGTGCGTTTTCGGTCTGGGGTACAATCAACTTATCAAGCTCGATCGTGACACCGTCAATGGCTGCAGCGGCATGGGGCGACATCGGTTGCGTGAGCCGGTAAGCCTCTGGGTGGAAAAACGATCGGGTATTACTGATCAGTCGGCGCACGGTATCGGTGTCGGAATCATCCAACCCACCCGATTGAATGGGTTTCCAGTAATCGGCCTGTAAGGCTTCGACAACTACCGCCGACGCTACGGTCTTTCCTATTTCGGTGCCAATGCCCGCTACAATTAGCTGTTTGTGATTCATACGTTAAGATGGCTGGCCAGCGTGATGCGTAAAACCGCCAGCAGTTTATCAATTTCTTCGGTTGTATTGAAGGCATGGAGGCAAAGCCGCAGCCGCTCCTGCCCTGCCGGCACTGTCGGGCTCAGAATAGCCCGCACATCCAGCCCAATTCGTTGTGCTTCGGCAGCCACGGCCCGAGCCTGTTCGTTGCCGGGAATGATCAAACACTGAATGGGCGAGTGGCTGTTGGTCCAGGTGGAACCGGGCAACACTTCCCCAACCCGCTGACGAAAGTAAGTAAGTTGCTGATGAAGCTGATGGTATCCCTCCGGATGCTGTTTAAGTTGCTCATGAGCACACCGAATAGCCTGTAGGCTGTGTGGTGGCAAAGCCGTGGTATAAATGAACGGACGGGCAAAATTGATCAGATACTGACGAAGAACAGCCGGACCCACGACGGCAGCCCCGTGAACGCCCAGCGCTTTGCCGAAAGTATGCACTCTGGCCAGCACCCGGTCCTGTAACCCAAGCGCAACAACCAGCCCTTCGCCCTGTTCGCCCGCCGTACCGGAACCATAGACGCCCGTGGCATGCGCTTCGTCGACAATAAGAGCGGCCCCATACTGATCGCAGAGAGCAGCCAGTTCGACCAGAGGAGCCGTGTCGCCATCCATCGAATATACCGATTCGACGGCCACAAAAATTTGCCCCGGCTGCTGCGATGCTTGGTGAAGTTTAGCGGCCAGATCATCCAGATCGTTGTGTTTGAAGCGATGCCGGGCGGCATAGCTGAGCCGTGCCCCGTCGATCATACTGGCATGGATCAGTTCATCGGTCAGGAGAGTGTCGCCCGCTTTGGGCAGACAGGCCAGCAGGCCAATATTGGCATCATAGCCCGAATTGAAAATAAGAGCGGCTTCGGTTTTATAAAACCGGGCCAGCTCCTCTTCTACCTCGTTCGCCAGCCGGGTCTGCCCCGCCAACAATCGGGAGCCCGTTGCGCCCGTACGCGCATCAGCATGCTGTTGATCGGCCTGATAAATGGCTTTTTTAAGGGTTGTTGATCGAGCGAAACCCAGGTAATCGTTCGAACAGAAATCAACGAATTCATCAGCCGTTCGCAGCTGCCGTAACAAACCTTGCTGCTGGTGAATAGCCAGTCGATCGGTTAGCGTTTGGGCGACGGAGCGTGTTACTGTTACCATAGTTGCAAAGGTAGAACACATAGTCAGACAGGCCCCTACCTTTTACCCATCAATTGGTAAAATGTGTGTAAGTATTGAGTTATCCACAATCTCTATGTGGATAACTATTAATTAAAGAAATACTTACAGACAAAATGTATGTGAATCAGGATAGAAAATTAATGCGAAACCGGCCTTCCCGGAAAACCGCCATGGCTCGAAAAATCATGTCCCAACGACAGGAAAATAACCCGCGGCCCGCTTTGCGATTGCCAGAATGCTGAAGGCTATCCTCACCTGCTCAGGCGCGTGCCTACTCTCATCGGCCCCTCCGCTTCACGGGAGGAACTCCCACGCCTGCATCAGGAACGTCACCAGTATCAACTCCTGATCAATCTCTTAGAACAAAACTTATGGCCGTGTCAACAGCGCACCGTAGAGTTGCCGGAGCCACATTAGCCTCTCCAAAACGAACGCCCGTAGCACCCTACAGCCCGAAGAAATATTATTAAGTTGATTAAATTTATTACTTTTCTGCCAGGCAATGACCCTAAACGGACTCAATGTTTGTTGGTACTCAGGCTTAAGCGCCAGAACGCGATTTTAGGAATGCCAGGAAGTCAGCGTTGTCAACTTGTAGAGGCAGCCATTTGCCAACGGATGCTTCGACGACTCCTCTGACAAACGTAGGTGTCGGTAGCCCCCGAGGTACAGGCAGAGATTGATCGTACCCCGAATCGGAGAATAAGCAGGCGAATGTTCGGAAATGCCCTCCTATAATGTGATTGATGACTTTGCTATTCATAGGATAAAGTATGAAATGGAACTGTTTACGGGGGTTACTCCTCAATGGGCTACTCCTACAGGGGTTGGTTGCCCAGACACCATCGGCTAGTCTCACCGGTCAGGCCATCGACGCCAGAACAGGCAAACCCCTGCCCTTTGCCAGCATCTACCTCAACAACAGCACTCGTGGCACGACCGCCGATGAGAACGGCCTGTATCGGCTAACCAACCTGCCCCTGGGCACTCACCAGCTAGTTGGCTCTGTGCTAGGCTATGCAACCACTCACCAAACGCTGAAGCTGGGTGAAGCCCGTCCTTATCAGCTCGACCTGAAGCTCGAGCCCTCGGGTAAGGATCTGTCGGCAATCACCGTCACGGCCCGCCGGAGTGGCCCCTGGCAGCGGCAGTTCCGGACTTTCAGCCGGGAGTTATTAGGCAACCGCCCCCCCGCCCGGTTTACAACTATCACGAATCCCGGCGTACTCCAGTTTACCGAGCAGAACGGCCATTTACAAGCCGTGGCCAGCGAGCCTCTGCTGATCGACAACCTGGCCCTGGGCTACCGGCTGCACTACACGCTACTGTACTTCGACTTTTACCGGGGCCGGATGAATTTTGCCGGTGACTGCCGCTTTGAGGCCCTGACGCCCGCCAGTGCCCGTCAGGGAGCCAGCTGGCAGGCCAATCGGCTCAAAGCCTATCGCGGTTCACTCCGTCATTTACTGGCAAGTCTGCTAATGGGTACCCAGGGCCAGGAAGGTTTTACGGTGTACCGCAGCCCGCTGGTGACCGATGGCGGGGGTAATCAGGCCCTACCCCTGATCCGCCTGGCCGAGCGGGAGCCCATCGGAGCCCAGCAGGCACTGGCCCTGTTCCGGCCCGGCGAACTACCCTTCGAACGCCGGTTGGTATCTGCCCAGCCGCTGGAGGTCTACTACAACCGAATTTATGCCCGAAACTCGCCCTACCAGGACTCACCCTACGCGTATTCGATGCTGCTGTTGCCCCAGCAAGGCTTCGAGATGACAACCGACGGGTGGATTACCCAGGGACAGGGCCTGGATGCCCGGGGTTACCTGGGACAGGACCGGCTGGCCACACTGCTGCCCGCCGATTGGGTCCCAACGGACCGCAGAGCCCTAACCCCGACTGAAATACTGGCGGGGCGGCCCCTGCGCCCCGGTGGGCGGATCGACTCGCTCCAGAGCGGGCTGCAGCGGCAGTTAAGCCGCATGCCCCCCTTAGTATTTATCCATACCGACAAATCCCTCTACAGCACAGGCGACCCCGTCTGGTTCAGTGCCTACGTGCTCGATCCTGCCCGTCAGCTACCCCTGACGGTTTCCAGCCAGCCAAGCCTACAGGTAGACCTTATCGATCCACGGGGTCGGCCCGTGGATCATCAATGGCTACCGTTCGCCGAAGGACGGGCCGGGGGACGCTTTCAGCTATCCGATTCACTGACGAGCGGAACCTATCGCCTGCGGGCCTACACCGACACGGACCCTCTGGCCAGTGGACTCGGCTTTGAGCGAATGTTGACGGTATATAACAGTCGGTTGCCCCTCAACCATGGTTCGGCAGTTGCGCCATTGGCGGGCCCAATGACCACTGATTCGCTGGATGTGCAGCTGCTGCCCGAAGGAGGGCGCTGGCTGGTGGGCGTAGCCGGGCGGCTGGGGGTAAAGGTTGTGCAACCCAACGGGCGGGGCCAAGCGGTGGAGGGACATATCGTCGATGAGAACGGGCAAGCGGTGGGCTCATTTACCACCAACGCCCTGGGCATGGGGCAGGTCACGCTGACGCCGGTGATGGGCAAACATTACACCGCGCGCGTTGCTACCCGGCCTGGCAACCGGGAGCAGGTAGTTGCTTTGCCAGCAGCGGAGCCGGAAGGCTGGGCGTTGGGGGCGGATGCGCTCTCCGACAGTGCCCGATTGCTGGTCAGGGTACGGGCGACGGGACGCTACCAGAATCAGCCGGTTTTTGTCACCCTGCAAAATCAGGGGCAATTGGTATATAACCAGGCCTGGCAACTAAGCCGGGGCGAAGCCCGGTTCGGATTACCCACCGGTAACCTCAGACCGGGCGTGTTTCGGCTGACCCTGTGGGATAGCACCGGCCGGGCCCGGGCGGAGCGGCTGGTGTTCATACCTGAGCGAACCGGTGCCGTTCAGATGCGGGTGCTGATGGGCAAGGCCCGCTACGCCCCCCGTGAACCGGTGGCAATCAGCCTGCAGTTCCGTGACCCGGAAAACTATCCTGTAGTAGCTACCTGGTCGGCAGCTGTGACGGACGCCGACCAACTACCCGCCGATACGATCGGGGCTGACCTGCGCACATGGCTACTGCTGACAGGGGGCTTAAGAGGCCCTATTGAGTCGCCGGCTCACTACCTGGTGCCTGAGAACGCGGGTGATCTGGACAACCTGTTGCTTACTCAGGGCTGGCGTCGGCTACCAGCTGCGGAGGAACCGGTTGACACAACGGGTGGATGGCAGTTGAGCGGGCGGGTATTGAATAGCCGGGGTAGGCCTCTGACGGGCGAAGTAGTGAGTCTATTATTGGAATACCGGGGCGTGAAACTGGTACGGCGATTAACGACCGACGCACAGGGTGCTTTCCGGCTTACGGGGCTGCTGCTGACTGACACCATACAGGTGCGGGCATCGACCCCCAGGGTAAACGGATCGATAATCCGCTTCGATTCACCGGGAAAGCCCTTTGCAACTCCGCTTCTAGCCCCTCCCGACTGGTCAGCCCTGGCTCGCTGGACACAGGAAGCAGTTATTCGGCAAGCTGAGTGGCCGGCTCTGTACCGGGATTCGACGGCCCGCCAACTGGCGGAGGTGCTGGTGCGGGCGACCAGGCTTCGGGAAAGCGAACGCTCCCCTGACGTTGTGGGGGCCAGCCTGCATCAGGAGGCAGATAACACGCTGGTCGTTGAAGGGAACAGCTCGGCCTTGTCGGCCCCCAACATGGGTGAGCTGCTGAAAATGGTGCCTGGTATCTATCAACTAAAACGAGGACCTATTCATGGCAATCCAACCCCTCTGTATATACTGGATGGGGTTTATACGGATGCAGAAACGGTAGGAGAGCTTGATCCCCGTCAGGTCAGTCGGATTGAACTACTGAAAAATGTGGGCACGGCGGCCATCTACGGAGCGCGGAGTGCCAATGGGGTAATTGCTATTTTTACCCGCAAAGGAGGGAGCGATCTGGTGGGGGGACTATCTGGGGCGGTTACCCTGGTCAGGGGGCTGGCTCCACCCAGCCAGTATTATACCCCCCGTTACGAACTGCCCGAGCAAGCCGCCCACACCGACCGGCGCGACGTATTATTCTGGCAGCCGCTGGGGCAAAGTGACCAAGACGGGCAGGCCCGGTTAAATTTTCCCCTCAGTGACCAGGCACGGCGGCTCCGGCTTGTGGTGCAGGGTTTAACCAGCGAAGGAGTGCCTATTCATTATACGTTCGAGCTACCCCTACGGTGAGGTTTGTGCTGAGAGTAAAACAATGATCGACATTACGCAACTATTTGTAACTTGATCAATCAAAGAGCGACTCACCCTATAACTACATGATCTTCATGACTCTCAGACTATTTACTACCAGCATTACCTGCCTGATCCTGTTCGCTTCGTACCAGACAATAGCGCAGTCTACATCGCCCAAACCCACCATGGTCATCGTTCACGGTGCGTGGGGTGGTAGCTGGGCATTCAAAAAAGTAGATTCTATCCTGACCCGCCGGGGCTACACGGTTTACCGGCCTTCACTGACCGGGCAGGGCGAACGGGTGCACCTGGCGTCGACAGAAGTAGGGCTAAGTACGCACATCGACGATGTCGTGAACACCATTTTGTTCGAAGACTTACACGATGTCATTCTGGTAGGCCATAGCTATGGCGGCATGGTCATTACGGGCGTAGCTGACCGTGTTGCCGACCGTGTTCGGCAGGTTGTTTATCTGGATGCCCTGGTACCCAATGACGGCGAAAGTGTTTTGAGTATATCGGGCTCCGGGCCGTCTGCGCTAAAGGATATGATTAAAGATGGGTTTGTGGTACCCTTTTGGGTAAAGGCTGATCAGAAGCCGCCCAAGGATGTTCCGCAGTCGTTAAAGACGTTGACCGAGCCGGTTTCTCTGAAAAACCCGGCCGCCCGACAATTGCCTGCCCGCTACATTCTGACGGTTGAAGCCGGTAAAGATCCAAAGAATGATGATTTTGCGATCCATGCCGAACGGGCCAGACAGCGTGGATGGCCTGTGGTGCAGCTAACCTCCGACCACAACCCACAGTGGTCTGCCATTATGCCGCTGGTAAACGTTCTGGATCAATAAAAAGGTAACCCCGAAAGAAGCCACTCAAGGGACATATGCGCCTGACTGAGTCTGGCTGGTCAGAATACTAATCCAGGCTGGTCTGCCCCATTACCGGAACGGCCCAGCCTGGACAACTAGTGAAAAATCATTGGCTTGTAAAATCCTTTATTTCTCTACCTGTTCCACCTCGTTGAGGCAGGCAAATACCTCCCGATAAAAATCGGGATGCGATTGCCAGGTCTGGCCCGTAACCATGTTTCTGTCCCGTACGGCTTGTTGGGTCGAATACGTGCCGCCCCCCATCTCAATTTCAGTGCGTACATGCTCGTAAGCCGTTAGCGTTCGGTTAGTCGCCAAACCCGCCGTAACCAGAATCTGAATCCCGTGGCAGATCGCGAAGACCCATTTACCCTGCCGGTCAAATTCGCGGACAACCTCCAGCAGAGTGGCATGGTTGCGCAGGTATTCGGGGGCGCGGCCACCCAGCAGTAAAATCGCATCGTATTCGTCTACGACGACATCCTGTATGGTCAGGTCTGAGGCCAGGCAATAGCCGGGCCGCTCGACGTAGGTATCCCAGCCCAGCTCAAAATCGTGCATAACCAGGTTAAGTCGCCGTTTGCTGGGAGCGGCAATCTGGGTAGAGTCGCCCTCTTCCTGAAAACGGTGAACGGCGTAGAGGGTTTCGTAACTTTCGCCACCATCGCCGGTAACGATCAAAATGTTGCGATTCATAAAAGGAAGGCTTTAGAATTAGGTTTGGAAATATAGGCATTATCCCCAACAACTTTTAAGTCGGGAGAGGAGTCTGGATCAATAGATAGTGAAAAATGTGGTTGTCTCCGTCATCGGGTAATGGGCTACTGACGGAGGTAATTAGGCTGCATAGTCTGGTCAGCTTTTCCTTTTCCTGCCAGATAACATCTATCTATTTTCAAAGTAAAGCCCTAAATCAGGACGAAGAGCCAGGTGTCAATTGATGAATACAGCTACTAACCACTTCGCTGTATTACGGAACCGTCCTTTATCTTGCTGTCTGTAAACTAAACCCTAAAAGACATGCGTTTGGATTTGTTAGAGTTAAGGGAGTTGCTGTTGGTAACGCAGGCCCATTTACGGGTTCTCGAACAACTTGAAGCTGAGCGGATTGCTAAAGAAACGGGGCAACCCGTACAAGTGATAGAGCAACGGATTCAAACACTGGCCGAAGAAATACTCGATATTGTGCGGGAAGAAAATGCCTAAGTTCAAGGAACGGTTGATCGTTATGACGACATAGTCCGACAAGTTCATTCCTCAACATCAGCTTCTATCCCTGAATGAGCCTGTCCAACTGATCTTTTAAAGAGCTGGAACGTGTCTCTCACCATGAACACGGTTGAACTTGTAATACGACAGGGATGGCATGATGGCTTTCCGAACGGCCGGTGCCGGACTTTTTTAACGTGTCATCCGTTTATTTTAAGGACAATTTTGCCAAACTGCTTGCCGGTATCCATCTTTTTCATGGCCTCTTCTATGTCGGTCAGGGAAAAAACTTCATCCACAACAGGCACTATTTTGTGGGCATCCACAAACGAAAGCATATCCGTAAATTCATGCTCGGTACCCATCGTTGTGCCGAAAATAGACAGTTGTTTGAAGAACACTTTGGGGGGTACAATATCCGTGATGTTGCCGGTCGTTCCGCCAAAGAAAGCGATGCGGCCGCCCGATGCGGCTACATCGATCAGCTTGGCAAAACCCGCTCCCCCGGCACTGTCGATGATCACATCAAAGTAGCCCCGGCCACCACCGGTCTGCGTCATGAGTGATTTTGCCCAGTCTGGATCGCGGTAGTTAACACCGCCCTTTGCCCCTAGTTCTTTTGCTTTGGCCAATTTCTCTTCAGACCCCGATGTTACCCAGACTTCAGCGCCGGCCGCTACGGCAAATTGTAAGGCAAACAAGGCAGCCCCACCGCCAATGCCGGTGATAAGAACCTTTTCGGATGAGCCAGAGGTATGCAAAGCCGCGCGCGTCATCAACGCACGCCAGGCAGTAAGACCCGCCAGGGGCAGTGCCGCAGCCTGTTCAAACGAAAGATGAGCGGGCTTGTGATGAATGTATTTTTGCCCAACCACGACGTATTCGGCAAAGGTGCCGTTGTCGGGCATGCCCAAAATCCGGAAATCAGGGCCGTAAAAATGAGGGTTACTGCCCCAGTGCATAGCCGGGTTTATAATAATGGACTGCCCCAGCCAGGCACGATCGACACCTTCGCCTACTTCCACGACCACCCCCGCCCCATCGGACCCCAGAATAGTCGGCAGCTTAATGCCGGGATATAGCCCCTGCTGTACAAATACATCGCGGTGGTTCAGGGCCGCAGCGTTTACGTTTATGCGTACATCACCCGGTCCGGCGGTGGGTACAGGTGCATCGATCAATTGCACCGGCTGATTTTTTTCGGCAAGCAAAATGGCTTTCATACGTTACTGGCTGTTGGGTTTAGCATTGTAGCTGACTAACCGGGCGTCTATATTTGTCAACCATTCGGAATAAGTTATGATTCGATACAGAGAGGCAACGGTCGACGATGCCGAGCAAATTTCTCAATTGCACAGCCTCAGCTGGCAGCAAAACTACAGAGGTATTTGGAGAGATGACTTTTTAAACGACCATGTTCTTGAAAACAGGCGGGCCGTCTGGCAAAATCGACTGAACCAACCGGCTCCGAACCAGTACATTCTTGTAGCAGAATCCGACAATGAACTTTGCGGATTTGCCTGCGCCTATACCGACAGTGACCCCGTTTGGGGAACGTTACTCGACAATCTGCATGTTCTAAAAAATCAGAAAGGACATGGTATCGGCACGCATCTGATCAAATCGGCAGCTCGCTGGTCATACGAAAAAAGACCCTCATCAGGCTTCTTTTTATGGGTACTGGAGCAAAACAGCCCTGCCCGGAAATTTTACGACGGACTGGGAGCGACCAATCACGAAACCCAGTCGCTGAAAAATCCGGATGGCGACCACTCCAATGCCTGCCGTTATGTGTGGCCTGATATAACCATTTTGCTTTGAGTGACCGGGAGGCAACCCCCGGCGAACGACCAGCTAATTTTACATTTAACGTACGTATGATTCGTTTTTTTAATGAAGATGTGCCCTACAAGCTTCCGCAGAAGCAGGCAACCCGCCAATGGCTGAAACAACAGGCCGAAGCGGAGGGGTATGTCGTGGGGGATTTGAACTATATTTTTTGTTCTGACGAGCACGTTCTGCAAGTAAACCGGGATTACCTCCAGCACGATTATTACACAGACATCATTTCGTTTGACCAGAGCGAAGAGGAGGGTAAACTAGAAGGTGATATTTTCATTAGCGTCGATCGGGTTGCGGATAATGCCACCCAGTTAGCCACCACCGCCGAGCAGGAAATGCGACGGGTATTAGCGCATGGTTTGTTACATTTATGCGGCTATGGCGATAAGACAGAAGAAGAAGCTGCCGAAATGCGACGCAAAGAAGATGAGTGGTTAAGCCGCCTGTAGGCTAGCCTTAGCCTGCCGTCATGCCTCCATCCAGTTGGAGCGTTTGCCCGGTGCAAAACGCATTTTCCTCGGAGGAGAGCCATAAAATAGCCTGGGCTATTTCTTCCGGTTGGCCAAACCGACCCATCGGAATCATCCGGCGCATTCGTTCTTCCATGGCCGGGGCCGTGCTGATCAGCTCATCCACCATCGTTGAATGGGTATATACCGGGCAAACCGCATTGATGCGAATATTTTGCCGTACATATTCCAGCGCAGCCGTTTTGGTCAACCCAATAACGGCGTGTTTAGAGGCACTATAGGGCGCTCCCATCGGCATGCCCCGCACCCCGGCAATACTCGACACATTCACAATTCGGCCCCCAGTCCCGGTGCGGACGCCCCCACCAGCCAACTCTTCGGCTTTCTGCTGAAGCAGCATTTGACGAATCTGGGCTTGCATGCCATAAAAAACGCCCCCTACGTTTACAGCCATCATGCGGTCAAAGTCCTCAGGCGTCTGATCTACGATTCGACCATATTTACCCCCAATACCCGCGTTATTGATCGCAATATCCAACCGGCCGTAGGCATCGACTGTCTGACGAATGGCCATTCCTATCTGGTCAGGAAAGCCCACATCGCACGGTAAAAATAAGGCGGCAAAGCCGTCCTGTTCGATGAGTTTGACGGTTTCCCGACCGTTCGCTTCGTTTATTTCGGCAATAACAACGTGCGCACCAGCTTTAGCAAATGCCCGAGCCGGCCCCGGTAATAAAAGTTACCTGATTCGTAAAGTTCCACATGCAATTTCAGTTAGGTTAGCACGGACCAAAATAAGACGATTTTATCGTTTACCCGCCTTTCGCGGTAAATCAATTACCCACACCTGCACTCGCCTGTCACCCAGAATATGATCAGGCCTGACTATCTCCAGACTACGGTTGCCTGCGAAAAATGAGTGGAAACAAGGCGGCTTACTCCTTCTTTTATCAATACCCAATCTTGTAATTTTCCTGACAGTTTGCAAATAAAACTCAACATGATCGCTTAATTATCAACGTATTAGCATAAAGTCCTATAGTACTTAAACATGTTTTTTGTTTATTAAAAATCTTAATTTCTTACACCCGCGTAGGTATAGCATCCTGGTTGACAAATAACCAGAGCGTTAATCACTTAACTATTCTTGCTCAATGAAAAACGTTACAGAAAAACCTGAAACGACAGCTTCGGAGGCAGCAGCCAGCCGCCGATCGTTTCTACGGGTAGCGGGAGCAGCGGCCATAACTGGTGGCTTGCTGACAGCTTGCTCTAATGCAGATCAAATGACTGTTCAACCAGGTAGTGTTGGTAGTGCCCGCGCTATTGGCCAAACAGTTTCATTACCAACCGGCGATGTCGGTATTCTGGCCTTCGCGTATGTTCTGGAACAGCTCGAAGCCGCTTTCTACGAGATGGTTTTGGCTAAGCCTTATCCAAATATGTCTTCGTCTGACATGCAGCTATGGTCAGATATCCGCGGTCACGAAATCATTCACCGCGCCCTGTTCAAAGCCGCTGTTGGCAGCGCAGTACCCGATCTGACATTCAATTTCTCCAGCATCGACTTCAACGACCGTGCAAATGTAATTGGCACTGCTGAAGCCCTTGAGAAAACAGGTGTTGGTGCCTACAACGGAGCTGGTAAGTACATCAAGAATGCGGATTACCTGACCTTGGCTGGTAAAATCGTATCGGTTGAAACTCGCCACCACTCAATCCTGCGCGAGCTGCAGTACCCTTATTCTGACGCTTTTGCAGGCCCAACCATCGTTACGAGCGATACAGGATTGCACCTTGCATATGAACCCACGATGGTTCTGCCAATTGCCCAGAAATACATTAATGAAACCATCGACGCAAGCGCATTAGCAGCCAGCCTCGCATAAACCACTCAATTCCAATGAACTTACAAAACATACTCGGTGAAATTGAGAAAGTGGATGGCGAAATTTTCGACCGTTTAGCTCACGTTTCTCGTCGGGGCTTATTTAGCTCGCTGACCAAAAAAACCATTGCTGTTGCAGCCCCCGCTATCATGGCGTCGGCCTTGACGAAAGCCTATGGCCAGTCGAGCGCACTGCCACAAGGCGTGAAGGACGTTCTTAACTTTGCGCTTACCCTGGAGTATCTGGAATATCGTTTTTACGATGCAGGACGCAACCTGTCCATGATTCCGAATAACTATAAAGCTGCGTTCGAACTGATTCGTCAGCACGAGCAGGTACACGTTCGGTTGTTGAAATCTGTTCTTGGTTCCGAAGCCGTAGCTGAGCCCAAGTTTGATTTCTCGGCGAAAGGAACATTTACGGATACGTTCAGCAACTTTGCTACGTTCTCGGCCATTGCCCAGACCCTCGAAGATACGGGTGTTCGGGCCTATAAAGGTCAGGCTGCGAATCTGATGCCAGCACCCGCTATTTTGCAGGTAGCTCTTCAGATTCACGCAACTGAAGCCGCTCACGCAGCTAACGTACGCTACATGCGTGGTCAGAAAGGATGGATTACGGGTGGCACGGCTGCGCTACAGGGTCTTCCTTTGGTCGTAGAAGGTAACTATGCCGGTGAAGAAAATCTGACACAGGCGGGCGTTAATCTAGCCACAGCTCTGGCTGGCGATAACCGCATCACGGCTGATATGGTTAGTCAGGCGTTCGACGAGCCGCTGTCAAAAGATGCCGTTCTTGCCCTGGTTAAGCCTTTCCTGGCATAATTAACTATCCGTAAAACAAAACGGCTTCCGGTGAATCACCGGAAGCCGTTTTGTTTTACGGATAACTGACGAACAGAAGGTCTCTTTACTTCTCCAACCCGAATGCCGATAACGTAACAAACTCGCTAACCCGCGCCTGAATTTCATCCTGTGTCAGGTTCATGATCCGTTCAGCACCGAATTTCTCAACGCAGAACGACGCCATAGCCGACCCATAAATAATGGCCCGCTTCATATTTTCGAAGGAGATGTCGTCCGTTTTGGCCAGATGACCGATGAAGCCACCGGCAAACGTATCACCCGCGCCGGTTGGGTCAAATACTTCTTCGAGCGGCAATGCCGGGGCAAAGAAAATCTGGCCTTCACTGAACAGAAGCGCACCGTGTTCCCCCTTTTTAATGATAACCGTTTGTGGTCCCATCGACCGGATTTTAGCCGCTGCTTTAACCAATGAATACTCACGGGTCAACTGACGGGCTTCCTCATCATTGACAACCAGCACATCGACCAGCTTCAGCAGATTCATCAGGTCGGGGTTGGCGATTTCGATCCAGAGGTTCATGGTATCGAGCACAATCAGCTTCGGGCGCTTGTGCAATCGCTCGATCACCATCTGCTGGATGGCCGGGGCCGTATTACCCAGCATGAGGTAGTCGCAGTTCTGGTACGACGCCGGAATGATCGGATCGAAATTCTCCATGACATTCAGCTGTACCTCAACCGTATCGCGGCTGTTCATGTCGTTGTGGTATTTCCCCGACCAGAAGAAGGTCTTCTCCCCTACCCGAATCTCCAGCCCATCGGTATTGATCCCGTGCTTATTGAGATCGTCAATCATGGTTTGTGGAAAATCGTCGCCTACAACGGCCACCAGATTGTTTTCTTTCGTGAAGTATGAAGCCGATAGTGTGATGTATGTAGCGGCACCGCCAATGATCTTGTCGGTTTTGCCAAAAGGGGTTTCCAGCGCATCGAATGCCACGGAACCAACGGTTAATAAACTCATTGTTTTTTAGCTGGGCCAAGCTCCCGTTTGGCCCGTCGGAGTTGTAGTTAATGGATCAGGCGAGAACGGTCCGCCGTAGCGGCCTGGTCCAGACATTTATTTCTTCCGCCCAATGACGGGGCACCGTTTAAATGGTTTTGTCTCGTCGAATAACTTACGGTACGTAACGTGCGTCTTAACGATTTTGGACCCTAGCTGGCTGACAAATCGAACCATGATGGGGTTGAAATCGCCCACCCAGTTCATTTCCAGCTCGGTATATTGAAAGTTCGGGTTGTTATCGGCTTCGTGGGGCATGCGGAGCGCAATGGCGGCCTCGACACCTTTGCCCTGATGTTCGGGGGCTACGCCAAACACAACGCCAAAGGCTTTTCGGTTTGTTTTCCGCAGCATATGCCACAGGAATTTCAGCTTACCCACCAGATCAAGTTTGCCATTTACGTATTTGAATACCTGATTTAGTTCGGGTAAGCAGACAAAAAACGCAACGGGTTCATCCTGGTAATAAGCGAAATAAATAATTTTTTCGTCAATAACGGGTTTCAGCTTCTGCATCAGTAGCTGCGCCTGTGCCGCCGACATTTCTTTTACACCACTATGCCCGCCCCAGGCAGCATTATAAATATGCCGGAACTGTTCGGCGGCCGCCGGAAGTTGCTTTTTATCAATGGTCCGAAACGTATATTCCGGGTTTTGGTAAATGCGCTGAGCACGGTCTTTTACCGCCTGCGACATTTCCGTCAGTTTCGACCAGGTGGTTGGAATTCCGAACGTGTACTGCTTGAAATAATCCTTAAACCCGTAACTTTCGAAGAAGGGGATGTAATACGGCTTGGTATAGGGCATGCAGTAATTAGGCTCCCGGTCGAACCCGTCAACCAGTAGCCCCCACCAGCGGTCGCGGTCGCCGAAGTTGATGGGGCCATCCATGGCTTCCATGCCCCGGCTTTGCAGCCACGCTTTACCCGCATCGAACAGCATGAAAGCCGCAGCCTGGTCGTCGATGCATTCAAAAAAGCCGAGTCCACCGGTTGGCTGATCGTTATCGAGGTTGGCAATTTCACGATCGATGAAAGCCGCTACCCGACCAATGGTTTCGCCTTTATCGTTCAGCAGCAAATACCGCACGCATTCGCCATGCTCGAACCGCTTGTTCCGGACGGGGTCGAACACTTCGTCAACGTCGGCATCCAGTGGTCTGATCCAGCAGGCGTCAGCACGATAGAGACGTACGGGAAACTGAATAAACTCTTTCTTATATCGGGCGTTCTCGCCTACCTCAACTACCTGCATTACAGAACCTGAGCGGATCAATTTAGAAAACAAAATGCGAATATAGCCAAAACCAGCCGGGCTACCGTTTTCCGGCGAACAATCCCTAACTTTGGGCACGTTTTTGGCAGGTAGATACGCAGGCGGTTTGCCTGAAAAGAAACCGACGGCAACTGCCAATTCAAGACAAAAAGACTCCTCCTTCGCCAAATTGGCCGACGGGAGCTATGACAATAAGCAGAATGCAGCCACTTCAGGTATACAATACCCTCTCTCGCAAAAAAGAACTCTTCGAGCCGCTCAACGCCCCTTATGTGGGCATGTACGTTTGCGGCCCTACGGTCTATAATTATGTTCACCTGGGCAACGTCCGTACGTTCCTGACCTTCGATACCCTCTACCGGTATCTGACCTTTATCGGCTACAAAGTTCGCTATGTGCGCAACCTGACTGATGTAGGCCACCTGGTTGGTGATGGCGATGAGGGCGAAGACAAAATTGGCCGGATGGCCAAGCTGGAAAAGGTAGAGCCAATGGAAATCGTACAGCGCTTTACGAATGATTTTCATACGGTGATGGCGCAGTTCAACACCATTTCGCCAAGCATTGAACCCACCGCTACCGGCCACATGATGGAGCAGATCGAAGCCGTTCAGTCGCTGCTGGCCAAGGGACTGGCCTACGAATCGAACGGATCCGTTTACTTCAATATTGAGGAATACAACAAGCGGGGGGGCAATTACGGCAAACTGTCGGGCCGGATTCTGGACGACCTCCTGAACGAAACCCGTGAGCTGGATGGTCAGTCGGAGAAGCGTAGCCCGCTCGATTTCGCTATCTGGAAAAATGCCTCGCCCGAACATCTGATGCGCTGGAACTCGCCCTGGGGCGAAGGGTTTCCGGGCTGGCACCTCGAATGTACCTGCATGAGCACGAAGTATCTGGGCAAGCAGTTCGATATTCACGGGGGCGGTATGGACCTGAAATTTCCGCACCACGAGTGCGAAATTGCGCAGGGCGACGGCCTGACCGGCATCGACCCGGTTCGTTACTGGATGCACTCGAATATGCTAACGGTAAACGGACAAAAAATGTCGAAGTCGCTGGGTAACTCGTTCCTCCCCGCCGAACTGTTTGCCGGTAGCCACCATTTGCTCGAACAGGCGTTCAGCCCCATGACCGTGCGCTTTTTTATGTTGCAATCGCACTACCGCAGCACGCTCGACTTCTCGAATGATGCGCTCAAGGCCGCTCAAAAAGGGTATCGTCGGCTGGCAAACGGATTGCGGGTCATTCAAACGATGACCTACCAACCCGGCGAAGGCGCTATCGACGAAGCTAAACAGAAGGATATCCGGCAGGCGGTTCAGCAGTTCTACGAGGCCATGAACGACGACCTGAACACGGCCGTTGCCATTGCCCAGCTTTTTACGCTGCTGAAGTACGTGAACATGCTCTACCTCAACCAGCTTCAGGCTTCGGTATTGGGCGAAGAGGTGTTTACTCTGCTCAAAGAATCGTTTGTTACGTTCATGCAGGATGTACTCGGACTCCTCGAAGAGGGCACCGACAACCAGCCCGTTCTGGAGGGGTTGCTGACGCTTTATCGGGAGTATAAAGAACAGCGGCAATACGACAAGGTCGATCAGATTCGTTCGTACTTCAAGGCGCAGGGTCTGGCGATCAAAGACATGAAGCACCAGATCGACTGGGCCTACGAAGAATAGTGTCTGGGCTAAGCTCCAGCTTGGCCCAAGCCCGGTATAATGAATCAGGGCCAAGCTGGAGCTTAGCCCAGACTTACTTCAATGACTAAATCTTCATTCCTCTTAGTTCCGGCGCTATTGTTATTGACGGCGGGTGCCTGCCGAACCAAACAATCGCAGTCTGATACGACGCAGACCACCGAACAACCGGCTATGGTGTCGGCCCCAGCCTTCAACGCCGATTCGGCCTACAGTTACGTAGATCGGCAGGTAGCGTTTGGGCCGCGGGTGCCCAACACACCCGCTCACGTGCAAACCGGCAATTACCTGACCGCTAAATTAAAGCAGTTTGGTTGTGAGGTGACGGAGCAATTGTTTGTGGCTACCACCTGGGATGGCAAGAAACTGAATGCCCGTAACATCATTGGCAGCATCAACCCCAAAGCGACCAAGCGCATTGTGCTGGCGTCGCACTGGGATTCGCGCCCTCACGCCGATCAGGACGCTGACAAGGCCGACCAGAACAAACCCGTTACGGCCGCCAATGACGGGGCCAGTGGCGTTGGTGTTTTGCTGGAACTGGCCCGCACCATTCAGCAAAGCCAGACAAAGCCCAATGTAGGTATCGATATTATTTTCTTCGATGCTGAAGACTGGGGCAATGGTGAAAAAGCCAGTAACGATTTTGAAAAGGAAAGCGGCAACCAGTTCGATTACATTGGCTTCTGTCTGGGCTCCCGCTATTGGGCTAAAAACCTGCATAAGCCGGGTTATTCGGCCTATTATGGTATTCTCCTGGATATGGTTGGCGCCAAAGGAGCCACATTTGCCAAAGAAGGGCTGTCGATGCAGTTTGCCCCTACGGTTGTCAACAATGTCTGGCAAACGGCCAGCCGGGCAGGCTATAGCCAGTATTTTGTAGATACCCCCGGCGGTCAGATCACCGACGACCACGTAGCGCCCAATACCATTGCCAAAATTCCGATGATCGACATCATCCATACGAACATCGGGACAGGCGGCTTCTTCCCTGCCTGGCACACCGCCGACGATAATATGAGCAATATTGACCGGGGTACGCTAAAGGCTGTTGGCCAAACGCTGCTGCAAGTAGTTTACAACGAACAATAATCACTATCCAAAAAGGCGGCATTTAAATGCCGCCTTTTTGGTAAAATCGAAGTTTATGAAGTTTTTATACGTGCTGTTCGCAACAGTATTGGTCAGCGGTTGCTACTCATCTCCCGATAAGTTTGGCAAGCTCGATCTTAATAAATGGCGGGGTGACCGGGGCGGCTGTAATGGCGTACGGGCCACATTGGAACCAGACTTCAGGGCTGAGATTCAGAATCTGAAAGGTAAAACGGCCAATACCATCGGCGATTTACTAGGGCGTCCCGACGTCAATCAGATCGCCGACCGAAACCAGAAGTTCTATATTTATTTTCTGGAGAAAGGGCCTCAGTGTAACTTCCCGGTGGAGAAATCCATGAGCCGTTCGGTAGCCATCCGCATGAGTGCGATTGGTCTGGCCACGGAGATCACGTTTCAGAACGGTATTCCGTGAATGTACCCACGGACTTTAGTCCGTGTTTCCGGAATTGATGTTTCTATGATTGATCACGGGTTAAAACCCGTGGGTACATTACAAATAAAACTTCTTCCGCTCGATCATCTCCTCTACTACGTCGGGCACCATGTATCGAATGGAGCGGTTGGCCCGGATGCTGTCCCGAATGAACGTAGCGGAAATATCTAACAGGGGGGCTTCGACTAAGCGCACGTTTGGATGTAGCTTGAATTCGCTTTCCTTGCTCTTGGGGCGGGGGTATACATACAGACCGTAGTATTCCAAAACCTTATCGTAGTTTTTCCAATTGGCAAACTGCTCCAGGTTATCCTCGCCCATGATGAGCCGGAAGGTGTGCTGCGGATACTTTTCGCCTAACCGGGTGAGGGTATCTATGGTATAGCTGGGTTTCGGCATCGAAAACTCGATGTTGGTCGCTTTCAACCGACTATTATCGGCAATGGCGCGCTCCACCATGTCGAGCCGGTCAAACTCGTGCAGCAGGCTTTTCGTTTTCTTAAACGGATTCTGGGGGGATACCACGAACCAAACCTGTTCAAGATCCGTCGTGGTCGCCATCGTATTGGCAATAATCAAGTGCCCGATGTGAATCGGGTTGAAAGAGCCAAAGAATAAACCAATCTTCATGGGAGTGAGGAGTTGGGAGCGAAGAGAGAGAATAGCTGACGCGAAGTATAAAGAGTTGCGTCAGCTATTCTCCCTCCTCGCTCCTCACTCCTAATACATACTATTAAATAACCGTCCCCTTCTCAGGTACCTTGTTTTCTCTGACAAAATCGTCAACCAGCGTCTGGGCTTTTTGCAGGGATGTTTCCAGGTCATCGTTCACCAGAACCACATCGAAGCGATCCTGGAAGCTCATCTCGAAATGCACTTTGAACAGGCGTTTCGACAAGCTTTCTTCGGTTTCTGAGCCTCGGCCAATTAACCGCTGGCGAAGGGTTTCCTCATTGGGCACTTTTACGAAAACTGCCAGCGCTTTGTCGCCGTAATATTCTTTGAGTTTCAGGCCGCCCTGCACATCCACATCGAACAGCACATGCTTGCCGCTTTGCCAGAGTCGTTCGATTTCCGATTTCAATGTACCGTAGAAGGCACCAACATACACCTCTTCCCATTCAACGAATTCGTCGTTATCAATTCGTTGCTTGAATTCTTCCGGCGTCAGAAAATAATAATCTTTGCCATTCTCTTCGGCGCGTCCCCGGCGATCGCGGGTGCAGGCCGAAATAGAAAAGCCGAGATTGTTATTCTCGGCCAGCAAATGCTTGACAATAGTCGTTTTGCCCGAACCGGATGGGGCAGAAAAAATGATCAGTTTACCGTCCACGGCAGGATTTCGATTGGTTGAATCAATAAATAAAATTGGGGTAATTAAGGTTAGCTTCGGAAGCGTCGCCCTAATTACCCCAATCAAATGTCTTCGTGAATTAGCTAAACGTCAGGATCTTGGCTTTGATCGTTGCCACCAACTGTTCAGGGCAGCATCTCTTTTCCATTCGCTTCGTTAACAACTCTTTTACCTCTTGTTCGAGGTGATACATTTGGATACACGGTTGACAGGATACCAGATTATCTTTTAATCGGGCGAGTTGCTGATCTGTAGCTTCTCCATCCAGGATCAACTGAATCATCTTCAAGCAGTCGACCTGATGGTCGCAATGTTCTTTCATCTGTGGCTTGGAGTCTGATGAAGAAGATGATAGTGATGACGACGTTTGCATTGGAAAAATTTTATTTATTCCAAGAATAATAATACGTTAAGTTATTAGTAGAACCAATACAGTGTTAGAAAAAGTTCGGTTTATTCTTCACTTTCTTCTTTATAACCCATTGAAGATGCGTAATCGCGCAATTTTTCTTTCAACAGGTTACGAGCTCTGTGTAAACGGGACCGTACCGTTCCTATTGGGATGTCCAGAATTTTGGCCATTTCTTCATAGGTGAATCCTTCGATATCACACAGAATAATAACCGTCCGGAAATCAACGGGCAACGAGTTTAAGGCTGTTGCCACTTCATCGCCAATCAAGTCAGAAACAGACTCGGCCCGCAGGTCGACTGTATGCTCAGATTCAGCGTCTTCAGAGTTATAGGTCGTTTCAACGTCCTGATAATCTACTTTGGCTGGCTCTTTACTTTTCTTCCGATAATCGTTAATGAAGCTGTTCTTCAGTATCCGAAACAGCCACGCTTTTGCGTTAGTTCCTTGCTCAAACGATGAAATAAACCGGAATGCCTTCAAATATGTATCCTGCACCAGATCGTTGGCGTCGTCCTCGTCGGTGGTCAGGCGAAAGGCAAAATTGTACATGGAGTCAATGTGGGGCATGAACTCCTTATTGAAAACCTGATATTTTTGCTCGTCGGTATACCGGCGCGCGGGTGTGTCAGCCGATGGCTGTTCAACGGAGTCTCCGTCGGGTAACAATTGGTCCGAACCAGTTGGCCCGCCAATGCGGTCCTGGTCATCACGAGTTGGCGTATCTGACATAACTTCGGGTATAGTCGCCATAAAAGTAAGAGTAAATTGCCGTTGTACCGTCGGCCAACTCAACGAATTCGATAATTATGAAAAACCCATTCGCCGAGTCTTATCTCAGGTTGACTACAAAAATCAATCCTTTGTTCAAAAAAAAGGTTTAAAATCAGGCTAATATGACGATTTGGCAGTGAACGATTCATCATCTGTCAACGTTAAAGCCGGTCAATGACTATCCTTATAGAATAGTCATTGACCGGCTTTATCTACTTATTAAGCCTTTTTAAGCGGTTATGGACTTAAAATAACGCTTCAGCCACGAGTCCGCAGCCCGAATCCGCCAGTCTGACAGGAATTCCGCTTTTGTCTTAACCAATGTATTAAACACCGATGTATCGGGCGTTAGCTGTCCGTTCGTCACAGCTTCTTTGATGACTGGCAAAGCAAACGTCTGAACCGATCCCTCAGCCGTTTGTACAGCTGCCGAACGGTCGAAGAAGTCAACGCCAAGCTGACGACCTATTTCCTGCACTGTGCGCATGGATGAGTCGATCGAGCAGCCGCTGGGTAGCGAATACCCCTCATCGACACCAACCACCAGAAATCGACTCTCGGCAACCTGCGCTGACGCCAGCAACGGCTGCCCGTGCGCTGCCCACTGACTTAACGCAGGCCGTAACGTCTCCTCAATCGTTTTCACATCGCCGTCGGTCAACGCACGATTTGCCTGATACACCCATACCCGGGCCGTATCGGGCAGCTTGTCAAAGTCAATGTACATGGTTTTATGTATGATGTAGGGTATTTGATGTATGATGTGCAAAAATATATCCTATATCATACATCCTATATTTTCTTCACAACCCCTGTCCTTGCGCAATCAGTTCCGAGATGTCGTAGACGCGGACGGAATCTTCTTTGTTCTTGTTCTTAACACCATCCGACATCATGGTCATGCAGAAGGGGCAGGCAACAGCGATGGTATCGGCACCGGTGCTGAGCGCTTCCTCTACCCGCTCAACATTCACGTCTTTCTTACCGGGTTCCGGCTCTTTAAAGTACTGGCCACCACCCGCACCGCAGCAGAGTCCGTTTGCCCGAACACGCTTCATTTCGACCAGATCTGCATCCAGCGCGGCCAGAACCTCACGGGGAGCTTCGTATACTTTGTTGGCACGGCCCAGGTAGCAGGAGTCATGAAACGTGATCCGCCGACCTTTGAACGACTCGCCATCTTTTACCCGAACGCGACCTTCGTTGATAAGGCCCTGCAAAAACTGCGAGTGGTGAATAACCTCATAATTGCCACCCAGTTCAGGATACTCGTTCTTTAAAGTGTTGAAGCAGTGCGGACAGGCCGTCACGATTTTCTTGACGTTATAGCCGTTCAGCACCTGAATGTTGGACATTGCCTGCATCTGAAACAAAAACTCGTTTCCGGCCCGACGCGCCGGGTCGCCGGTACAGCCCTCTTCGGGGCCCAGCACGGCGAACTTGATACCGACGTGGTTCAGAATGCGAACGAAGGCAATTGTTACGCGTTTGTAGCGGTCGTCGAACGAGCCTGCGCAACCCACCCAAAACAGAATTTCCGGTTCTTCGCCCGATGCAGCCATATCGGCCATTGTCGGTACTTTGTATGTTTTTTCAGTCGTCATTTCAGTTATCCTAGTTTCCTGGAGGGGTTAGTCATTCACCTGATCGGCCCAGTTGAATCGGTCACTGGGTGAGAATTTCCAGGGAGCCATGTTGTTTTCGATATTGCTGAACATCGCATTCCAGGAAGCTGGTGCCTGCGATTCCTCCATGACGCGATACCGGCGCAACTGAAGAATAATGTCCAGCGGATTGATATTGATCGGACAGGCGTTCACGCAGGCCTGACAGGTGGTGCAGGCGTTGAGTTCTTCGGCCGTGATGTAATCGTTCAGCAGTGATTTGTCATCGCGGTAATCCGGTCCATTCGTTTTCCAGCCCTGCTGAATCTCTTCGAGCCGGTCGCGGGTGTCCATCATGATCTTGCGGGGCGATAATTTTTTACCGGTAATATTGGCCGGACAAGCCGATGTACAACGCCCGCACTCGGTGCAGCTATAGGCGTTCATCAGGTTTATCCACTTCAGATCCTGCACATCTTTCGCTCCAAAACGACCAATCTCAGCCGGCTGATCGCCATTATCATTCGTCTGCGAGCCGTCAGCATCTGTTGTGAGTGGCAGCCCAAGAGCCAACTGTACTTCTTTGGTGATTTCGGGCATGTTCTGCATCTCGCCTTTGGGTTGCAAGTCGGAGAAGTAAACATTGGGGAAGCCAAGTGCGATGTGCAGGTGCTTGGAATAGGTCACATACACCGCGAAGGCCAGAATACCCAGGATGTGTAGCCACCAGGCTATGCGTTCATACGCTACCAGCCCCGTATCGCTAAAGTTGGCAAAGAGCGGCTTCAGGTATTGGCTAATGATAAAGTCCGGCACGATGCCCTGCAGCTCACCGTAATGCCCAACACCCCGGTCGCGCAGCACACTGTCGGAGGCATTCCAGGTCAGGAAGGCGATCATGAGCAAAATCTCAGCGATCAGAATGATCGCGGCATCGGCCTGAGGCCAGCGAGCCATTTCGCGGTGGCGCTCCGGCTGAAACCGGCTTACTTTCGCGACAAAACGACGGCAGAGGAACACTACGCAAACGGCCAGCACGCCAAAGGCCAGTAGTTCAAATACGTTGATCAGAAAGGGATAAACAGGCGTGATGTAGGGCGCAAACAACCGGTGTGAACCCAGAATGCCATCCAGAATGATCTCCAGTATTTCGAGGTTGATAATAATAAACCCGGCATATATGACAAAGTGCATGACACCCACCAGCGGATTGGCAAACATCTTCTTCTGACCGAAGGCAACCAGTAGCATTATTTTCAGTCGTTCGTCTGGATGATCCGTCCGATCTTCGGCCCGACCGAGCTTGATAGCCCGGGAAATAAGCTGAATTCGCTTGGTGATGTACCAGGCCACGACTGCTAAAGCCGCGACAAATAAAATTTGTTGAAAAATTTCCATTCGTTTAAGGGACTTATTTCGTCTGGTAATCAATGAATTGACACAGACGCCTGTACTTCACAAAAAATATTCTACAAGATATGCTTGCAAAAAGCCGATGAATAAGTACTTTTGCACCCACGTTTCAGGGTGATGTAGCTCAGTTGGTAGAGCAAAGGACTGAAAATCCTTGTGTCGGCGGTTCGATTCCGTCCATCACCACCACCCTAACGCAAGCCTTCCCAATCGGGAAGGCTTTTTTTATGTTTTGTACTCTCAAAAGGGTGCGCTTCATTGCCATCTACTTAAACATACCAATAATAGTATGCGTGCATACTATTATCCTAACGGCAAATATACTGCTTTCGGTATATCTAACAAGAGGTTAAAGGGGTTGTTTGGGTTTTTAAGCAGACAGGACTATATAACTCCACGAATGGCTGCATAAAAAAGTAGCCACCCTCGCGAGCGGCTGTTATAGTGAGATGATGTACAACGGGCGGGGCCGCCCGCTGTACATCATTCTACTTCCTCAAATTGAATTAGACTATAAGCCAAAGTGAAAAGTGAAACTCACTCCTTCACGCCATCCATCTCGATACCAATGGCCCGCATCAGCTGACTGGCGTTGAAACTTTTGCAGATACCATCCCGAAGTTTATAGTCGAACACAAGCTCGCCGTTAACGAGGTCCGACTGGAAGTGGTAGTTACGCACAAAGCCGTCAGCATCCGTAAGCTGACCCAGCTCAAGGTCGTGGGTCGATACAAAACCCGATGCCGTGGTGTGGTGCAGCTGACGAATAAGAGCCTCCGCCCCCCGATGGCGGTCAGCCGAGTTCGTCCCTTTCAGAATTTCGTCCAGAAAGTACAGGACAGGCAGGCGCCGTTGCGAGGAGACTTCTGTTGTTTTTGCCGGATTTGTCAGACCAATTAGCGTTTGCAGGCGTTTTAATTCGGCATAGAACGACGAGGTGCTTTCTTCCAGCGAGTCCTGTGTCCGCATACTCGTAAATACCTGTACCGGAGAGCACCAGAACCGATCGGCCCGCACGACGGCTCCTGCTAATGCAAGAATGACGTTCGTACCTACCGTACGCAGAAACGTGCTTTTTCCCGACATATTGGATCCCGTAATCAGAATGGTCTTACCGGCTCCCCGCATGATCAGGGAGTTGGCAACACTATTGTTCTGCGCCAGCAACGGATGCGCGGCCGATGTCAATTCCAGCATGAACTCATCATCGACAATATCGGGAGTGGCGTAGGCGGGATGGGCGTACGAGAAACCCGCCAGGCTATTCAGCGCTTCCAGTTCACCGAGTGCGTCGAACCAATGGCTGAGTGACGGTCCATAGGTTTGCCGCCAGCGCTCCAGACGAAGCAGGTAGTGAATGTCCCACAGGGTGGCAATGCCGAAGAGCAGAAAGAAATAAGGGTTTCGCCTGAAGTTCAAGCCTTCCGTCAACCGGCCCAATTGCCCGATGGCCTCGGAAGCTGACTGTTTCTCAGCCGCTAAGGCCTGATGAATGGCCCGTAAGCGAATCGTTTTGCCTTTCAGCTGCTCCGCCTGCCGGAACAGCGCCCGATATGCCTTGAGCGCGGTTGATATTTCAAAAGTCTGTTCACTAAGGTCTTTGGCCTTTGCCGAGGTTTGTGTCAGTACCAGCGCATGACCCACCAACGCCAGCAGAACGGCAGCCCCCTGCGCATAACCCAGTAGCCAGGCCACAAACAAACCCAATGTGAAAGCCGGGAAAACAAATCGAACAATAGCCAGATAACCCGGTAAGGGCGACGTTGCGGCATTTGCCCATTTCAGTAACGCATCGGGCGATTGGTTAACGGTCGGTTCGACATACGCCAGTGCTTCGAACTGCTGACGCCATTCGATTTGCGGATTTAGCTCCGCTGCGGCTTCCTGACGTAGTCGGATGGAATCGGGTGAGGCCGGTGCTTTCAACCACGCAGCGAGCCGTTTCTGGCCACCGTAGGTATGGGTCCGGTTCAGAAGACGAAAGAGTGAGTGTTTGCCGAAAACATCCAGATCACCGGCATAATAGTGGGTGGGGCTCGTAAACTGATCTCCGGTTTCGGGCCGCAAGTACTGACGTTTTAGTCGGGCGGCTTCATCCTGATTCACAAACACCAGCTGGTGGTTCAGGTCACGTTCGTATTTAACGCGCTGGTGTATTTTGAGCAGCACCAGAAAACCAATCAGGCCAACCAGTAAGGCTCCAACGGCCGCCAGTTGCTGATCGAGCCGGGCAAGTCCCCAAACGGCAGCTACGCTCCCCACAAACCAGACAAGCCGCCAGAAGGCCAATTGATTGTGTTTGCGCTGAGCAGCCTGTTCTTTCTGACTGAATTCCTGCTGACGTTCGAGAAATGTTGTTTCAGGGGGCATTCGGTAGTGAATAACGATAACGAAGGAAGCATCTTCGAGAGCACAACATCTAGTCTTGCTAACGTTAAATGCTTCCTTCGTCAACGGGCTGGCGTTCCAGCATGACAAAAACAATCAATTACTTGTTACAATCCTGGCAAACGCCCTGAATGAGCAGGTTCATTTCCTTGCGGTTGTAGCCTTCGGGCAGGGCAATGGACGGAATACTGACTTTATCCAGACAGGTCGTTTGACCGCAGGTTTCGCACTTGAAATGAACATGGTCGTGATGGTGATGACCCTCCGAACAGTTGTCGCGGCAAAGGGCATATTTCGTCCCCCCTTCATCATCCAGCACTTTATGCAGCAGCCCTTTGTCCAGAAATGTCCGAAGTGTCCGGTAAATCGTTACGCGGTCGTGGTCGGGACCAAGGCCGTTTTCGACGTCGTTATGCGCCAGTGCATGACCGGCATTCAGAAACAAATCAAGGACTTCCTCCCGGCCGTTGGTATGGCGAAGGTTAAAGTCTTTCAGGGTTTTAGCGGCCGCAGACATAATAAGGTTTGGTTTACAGTATTCGGTTGGCTGTCGCAAAAGCAACACGTGCGTCAGCCAACCGAATACCATTACTCTATTGTTTCGAACTGCAATTTAACCAGGTTCGCGTAGATACCGTCTTCCTGGGTCGCCAGTTCATCGTGGGTACCGGCTTCGGCAATCTGGCCTTCGCGCATCACGTAAATTCGATCCACTTTCCGGATGGTGGCCAGCCGGTGAGCAATGATGATCGTTGTACGGTTTTGCATCAGAATATCCAGTGCTTCCTGAACGAGCCGCTCCGACTCTGCATCGAGCGAGCTGGTGGCTTCGTCGAGGATTAGAATGGCGGGGTCTTTCAAGATAGCGCGGGCAATGGCGATCCGTTGCCGCTGACCACCCGACAGTTTAACGCCCCGCTCACCCACAATGGTTTGTAAACCCTCGGGGAAAGAGTCGATGAACTGAAGCGCGTTGGCCTTCCGGGCGGCTTCGCGCACTTCCGTTTCCGACGCACCGGGTTTACCGTATTGAATATTTTCCAGAATCGTGCCGCCAAACAGCATCACTTCCTGCGGCACTACGGCAATATTTTTCCGAAGTTCGGTCACGTTGAAGCCCGACAGATCCCGGCCATCAACCGTGATCTGACCGCTGCCAATGGGGTAATACCGCATCAGCAACTGAACGATCGTCGATTTACCGGCTCCACTCTGGCCCACCAGGGCAATTTTACGGCCAGCCGCTACATTGAGCGTTATGCCTTTCAGCACGGGCACATCCGGACGGGATGGGTACGAAAAGCGAACATCTTTGAACTCCACATGGCCAAGCACCGGTACAAACAAGGGCGTTTCCTCAGCCGCATCAACCTCAGATGGCTCCTCCAGAATTTCAAGAATCCGTTCTGATGAGCCGATCGTTTTCTGCAACTGAGCGTATAAATCCCCCATACCCGCTACGGAGCCGCCAATAAAGGTCGTGTAAACAATAAAGGTCAGCAGGTCGGCAAACGGCATTTCGTTCGACATGACGAGCGAACCACCGTACCACACCACGCCGATGATGCCCCCAAAAAGGGCGAAAATGACAAAGGACACGAATATACCCCGGAACCTTGCCGCATGCAGCGCCGTGTTGACAACCAGTTGCAGCGCGTTGCTATACCGATTAATTTCCAGCTTTTCGTTCGTAAACGCCTTCACCACATTCACCGATTGAAGCGTTTCCTCAACGATAATATTGGCCTGGGCCAGCAAGTCCTGCGCCTTCTTCGACAGTTTACGAATGAACCGCCCGAAGACCATAGCCGCAACGATGATGACCGGGAAGGTTGCCAGCATAAACAGCGTCAGCTTCCAGGAAACATAGAAGATGATAGCGGTACCAATAGTTAGCGTACCCACCTGCCGAAACAGTTCGGCTACCGTCAGCGTCAGCACGTCCTGAAGCTGCGAAATATCGGCGGAGATGCGGCTGGTCAGTTCGCCTACGCGCCGTTTCTCGAAGAACGTGATGGGCAGGGTAATGATTTTACTATAAGCCGCCCGGCGCACGTCGGCCATGGCCCGTTCGCTCACCTGCGAGAAAAAGTAAATACGAAAAAACGAGAAAATGGCCTGCGCCACCAGTACGCCTACAAAAAACAGAGTTACCTGATTCAGCGTAAAAGCTGATTTCCCCTGAATAACGCTCGTGATCTGCCCAATGAGTAACCCGAAGCTCATGGTGGTGCCCGTCGACAAAATCAGGAATACGAACCCGATGATGTACTGAAGCCGGTAGGGCTTCACAAACCGGAATATGTTCAGGGCTTTCTTGAACCCTTCCCGGCTGAATTTCTTTTTGTCCTCTTCGTTGGCTTCTTCGCCAAAACTTCTTCCCCTTTTTGCCATTGTTTTGGTAGAATGGTGTAGTAGGTGATTGGGTGCAGTAAGTTTTCACTGGAGGACTTACCGCACTTATTTTACTACTATCACTAATTCACTATTCTTTCTGTCCTTTATATCCCGACTGCTCGAAAATTTGTCGGGCGTCGGCGTTTCGCATTAATTCAGGAATGCTAACATTACTATGTTCGTCGTGGTAGCGGCCCACAATTCGCCAGCCGACCCAGCGACCAATTGCGCCGGGGCAAGCCTGCCCTATTTCGGCGGTAAAGGGCCGTTCGTTCAAATAGCGCTGTTTTGTAGCCGAACTCGTTTGGTACAAAAGCTGATTATCAATAAAATGCGCCCAAACTATATCCTGCGCATTAAACGTTTCGGTTAGTTGTTTGTCTGTGTATCCGATAATCAGACTATCGGCAACCGGTTCGCCATTTACCTCGGGCAACATCTCCTTGGTAAACACGTACCCTTTACCATAATAGACCATATCGGCCAGCATGGTTTGGTCGGCGCGGTTGGCGGCATTGTATTTATCGGAAATGGCGAAGATGATGGCCGGAACGATGTACGGTTTCTGATACCGGCGAAGGATGTACTGCGGGTACTCCTGTGCGGGCGGCAGAAATTTAGCTTTAGGGCCAACAAAATAATCGAGACCAATCACAATCAAACTATCCGTAACGACTAAGTCAGGACCCATGAAGCCGGTAACAACAGTAACGACTTTGGGCGTCTTGAAATCAGGAAAGTCTTTTTTTATGTTGGTAAAGGCTTCGGCCAGTTGACTTTTCAGATCGGCCATATCACCAAATTCAGCCTGAACCTGCTTATTTAGCTCGTTGAGGGCCGGATTAGCGACCCGGTTGGTCAATTCCCGGACGAGTGCTGTATCATTTCCGGCTCCGTTCGCGTTAAAGTACAATTGAGCTACCGCCGGATTCCGGTTGAGTATAGCCTGAACACTATCGGGCGATTTACCGGGGAAAAGTTGCTGGTCGAGCCGGATAAGCGTAACATCTTCGTTTTTAGTACACGAAGTCAGTAAAAAGAAGCAAAAAAGGCCGACGATGGCCGATTGTATTCGCATGAAAATCACGTGTTTTCAATATAGAAAACGTGCAAAATTATGAAAAAAGTTGCAGGGTTCGGATTGATTTTGGTCATGATGTCTGTCAGCTACAGCTGGGCGCAATCCACATCACCCGCCTTATACCAAATGAGAACGAAGGAATCAGCCGCTACGGAGAAGCGATTCCGGAAAATTTTGGGCGATAATTACGACGGTCAAGACAAGAATCGTAAGGACTATGACGACGACCGCAAGCGCCGTCGGCGGAAACAACAGCAGACAACCAACGGCCAGACCGATAACAACGGCTATGGTTCCGGCCCCGATTATCAGTGGCCCAGTCACCTGATCGAAATGGGCATTCGGTTTGCCCCCTCCCTCGACATCAACACAGCCGAAGGAGTCGGGACGTATGCCGGTTTTCGGAACAACGGCGCGGGGGTTCGCATGAGTGTTGGCCCCACGCTGGATTACTTTTTCTTTAAGGATCGTTACGCCTTCAGCACCGGTCTTTTTTACACCATCAAGCGGTCGGGGTTTCAGATGCCCGGCTCATTTGGACAGGCTGTCTGGAATCCGGGCGCTCCCGAGAAGGAGTCTATCTACAATTTGCAGTACTTACAGGTGCCGGCTACGGTAAAACTGTTTGCCAACAACATCGGCCCCAACATGCGTCTATATGTGCAAACCGGTGGACTGATCAGCATCAAACTGGCTGAACACGCCATTGAGCCCGCCCGTAATGGCCTCTACATGGCCGAAAGTGGCGGCACTCGTCGGCAATATGGTTTTGCGGATGTTGAATTGCTGCTGGGTGCGGGTGTCCAGTACCGAATCAACCAGAACAATGCATTTAATATTGGCATGAGCTACCAGCGCGGTCTGATCAACGTGGCAAGGGCCAATGAGCTAACGTCTAAAAACCGGGTTGTTTCGCTGGATTTGGGATTTAAGTTTTAATGTGAATGTCTGGGCCAATCTCTGGATTGGCCAAAGCAAATTTGACGGGCCAAGCTGGAGCTTGGCCCAGACTTTCAAATCCGCATTTCAATCCCTTTGCTGCGCAGATACCCTTTCAATTCAGGAATTCCAATTTCTTTGAAGTGGAATATACTGGCGGCCAGGCCAGCATCGGCTTTGCCGGTGGTAAATACATCCACAAAGTGATCCATTGTACCGGCTCCACCCGAGGCAATGACCGGAATGTTGGCCGCTCCCGAAATCCGGGCAGTCAATTCCAGCGCGAAACCGGCTTTGGTGCCATCGGTATCCATGGAGGTCAGCAGAAGTTCGCCCGCTCCCCTCTCCTCCACTTCTTTGGCCCAGGCAATGGTCCGGAGTTCGGTGGGTTTGCGTCCGCCGTGCGTATGAACGATGTGTTCGTCGTTTACAAAACGTGTGTCGATGGCCACCACCACACACTGGCTGCCGAATTCCAGCGCCAGTTCGTTGATCAGGTCGGGGTTGCGAACAGCCGACGAGTTGATGGAAATCTTATCCGCACCGGCATTGAGCAAAGCCGACACATCGGCGACGGATGAGATGCCTCCTCCCACCGTGAACGGTATGTTGATCGTATGCGCCACATTACGCACGAGTTCGATAAGCGTTTTACGTTCATCGACCGTAGCCGTAATATCCAGAAAAACCAGTTCGTCGGCTCCCTGTTCGGCATAAACAGCTGCCAGAGCAACGGGATCGCCCGCATCGCGGAGGTTGACGAAATTGGTACCTTTTACGGTGCGGCCGTCTTTTATATCGAGGCAGGGAATGATTCGTTTTGTCAGCATCAGTACTCGGTAAAAGCTTTAATAGACATCGTATTTTCGGGCATGTCAATGGGTTTGAAGCCAAACTGTTCGTATAAACCGTGGGCATCGAAGGTAACCAGCATGAGTCGGCGTAAGCCCTGTAAAGCCGGATAGGCCATAATGAAGGCCACCAGTTGTTTGGATAACCCCTGGCCCCGGTGCTCGGGTAGTATGAACACATCGGCCAGATAGCCGAAGGTCGCCTGATCGGTTATAACCCGGGCAAAGCCAACCTGATCGTCGCCCAGATACACACCGAAACAAAGTGAATGCTCAATGGACCGTTGAACAATGTCAATCGGGATATTTTTGCACCAATACGCTTCCTGACTCAAAAAGCGGTGAATCACGGCCAGATTGAGCTTCGATTTGTCATCGCTGATGGTATAATCGGAACTCATTGGCCACTGATCTTTTGCAACTCCTTCAACGTCACGCGTCCCTCGTAAATCGCTTTGCCGACAATGACGCCGAAGACGTTCATATCGGCTAGGGTCTCAATATCGGCCATGTTGCTGACGCCCCCGCTGGCAATGATATTTAAGCCAGGAAACTGATCCTGCATGTTCCGGTATAGATCGAATGAAGGGCCCTGTAACAGACCATCTTTCGCTACGTCGGTGCTGATGACATATTTTATCCCCTTCTCGACCCAGTTCTGGAGAAAGTCATAAATCCAGACATCGGTACCCTCTTCCCAGCCACTGACGGCAATCTTTTCGTTTTTGGCATCAGCGCCCAGAATCAACTTTTCGGAACCCAGCCGCGACAACCAACGCTCCATCTGATCCGGGTCTTTTACGGCAATGCTGCCACCCGTCACTTGTTTGGCACCACATTCGAACACCACGCGCAGGTCCTCGTCGGACTGAACGCCCCCGCCAAAATCAACGTGCAGGCTTGTTTTTGAGGTAATCAACTCAAGCACCTTCCAGTTAATGACTTTCTTCTCTTTAGCCCCGTCGAGGTCGACCAGGTGCAGGCGGGTCAGACCGGCGTCTTCAAATTGTTTGGCCACTTCGAGTGGCCGGGCGTTGTATTCTTTCTTCTGGTTGTAATCGCCCTGGGTGAGCCGAACGGCTTTGCCGTCAATAAGGTCAATAGCGGGAATAATATGCATTTCTGTAGCACCGGGCGTCCCGCCCGGCTATGGTCGTAAGTTCTGGTACCGATTCTTGCGTCAACGAATCAATCGTTTCAAAGACACTTGTTCACTTTTCTTCCGGGTGAGACGCCCGGCACTACAACGTCAGAAAGTTTTCTAAAATCCGCTGCCCAACATTCCCGCTGATTTCGGCGTGAAACTGAGCGGCATAGAAATTATCCCGGTGCAGCATCGCGCTGAATGGTCGGACGTAATCGCAAACGGCGGTTGTTTCGGGGCACACATCGGCCGCGTAGCTGTGTACGAAATAGACGTACGAGTTGTCGTCCAACCCTTCCGTTAATGGTCCACGCAGCGTATGGATGTTATTCCAGCCCGTATGCGGCACTTTCAGCCCAGCGTCGTTCGGAAACCGCCGAACGTCGATATTAAAAATACCCATGCAGGTTGTGTCGTTCTCTTCCGAATAGCGGCACATGAGCTGCATGCCTACACAGGTACCCAACACCGGTTGTTTCAACGAGGGAATCAGTTTGTCGAGCCCGCGCTCCCGCAGGTACGCCATAGCTGTACTAGCCTCGCCTACTCCGGGAAAGATGACCTTATCGGCCGAGCGGATTTCGGCTTCGTCGTCGGTCAGCAGGTAACTGGCTCCCAGCCGCTCCAGCGCGTACATCACCGACTGAACGTTCCCCGCATTGTATTTGATAATAACCGTTTTCATATTTCTTGTACAACGGAAAGGTATCGCTCCGGCGCCCCGTTCCGTTGAGCCGATAGGCTAAGTTTTTCTGTTAATTAAATCGTTTATAACGAGACACTTTGTTAGCCTGACGGCTTAACGGAAAACCTCCGCGCGGGCGGCCCCGTCCGTTGTACATCAAAAGCAACTTAACTTAGCAAAATCAAACCAAGTACTCTTCGTTTACATACGAATGGGCCCAATTCATCCATTCATCACATAGGCCCGCTTTCACTGGGTTTTGAAGTACATACCAGATAATCTTTTTCAACTCAACACTGTCACGTACTATGCGGTCATAACTTTCGGCATGCCAGAAAGCTCCCGTTCTGTTCAACAACAGATTGGCTTTTTGGGCTGTATATCGTTTAAATGACTGCAAAACGCGAAACAGTGGCTTATCCATATCTTTTGCCTCCCGTGTATCAATGACAAAATGAATGTGGTTTGACATAAGGCAGTAGGCGATCAATATGTAATCAAGTTTATTCCGAAACTGCAGAGCTTCGATGATGACATTTGCAATTTCCGCTTCTGCCAACCAATAGGGACCATTTTGCGGATCATCTAGAAACTCATCAAAACGAGCGAAATAGCGTTTCTTTTGATTAACAAATTCATCTGGTTGCTGGCTCAGTCGTTTTAACGCCAATTCCTGTTCTTCTTTCAACATCTCAACGGTTGCTACCGGTAAACTGCCAGCCAGCCGAATCGTAATAAAAAACACAGATTCGAGCGGATGAAAGTGAGGCAGATTTCGGTAGTATTCCACTGTTTCTGTTGTGTACAACGGAGTGGTACTCCGTTGAGCCGTCAGGCTAACTTTTTTTTGTTCAAAAGGCTTTGTTTATAAGGACATTCTGTTAGCCTGACGGCTCAACGGAGTACCACTCCGTTGTACATCAAAAAAAGCCCGGTTCCTTGGCAGAACCGGGCTTTGTATATTGTGGTAATCAGGAATATCTATCCAAATTCACAAACACGAGCAACTCGTTCTGCTGCGTTACCGCTCAGAATGGTGATGCCGATGAGTTGTTGTCTGTGAAGTCATGAAACAAAGGTAAACCGTTAGCCCTGTAAATCAAAACAAACTTCCCTGCACTACTTTCGGTTGCAGCACGGGCTCGGGCAGGTTAAGGCCACAGTGTTTGTTCAATTCGCGAACCCAGTATAGAATCAGTTCGGGAGCGGTATCGTTGTCGCCACCACCGTGAACGAATAGATATGCTTTTTGGAGACCCTTATCGAACCAGGTTTTCAGTCGTTGTACCCACGCGTCAACACGCAGGTAATCCGTGGGGTGGCCTTCGTTGGCAATAAACCGAAGCGTCAGAACGGGGCTGCTCAGTCCCATGTGCAACACATCCCGCCGACCGGCCACATCCGTAATGACCACATGCCGATGTAAATTATACAGTCGTTCGAGGGTTTGCTGCCAGACAGCGGCTTTACTGAACCAATCGGGATGACGAAACTCGACGGCCACATCAAGCTCGTCGGGTAAACCTTTCAGGTACGTTTCCAGAACGGGCCATTTGTCGGGGCTGAAGGTGGGGGGCAGTTGTAAAAATGCCATGCCCAGGTATTCTTCCAGACTAAGTACCGCATTAACAAACTCTTCCGTCAGCGTCTCCGTGCCAATCAGATGACGTTCGTGACTGATGGCCTGCGGAAACTTCGGGCAGTAGGTAAATCCTTGCGTAGCTTCGGCTTTCCACTTCTCAATCATGCCCAGTGTTGGAATCTGGTAATGCGTTAAGTTTAGTTCGATGGTGTTGAACTGCCGGGTATAGTAATGCAGAAAATCTTTCTCTTTGGCGTGACTTGGGTATACTTTTCCCACATAATCTTTGTTTGCCCAGACAGGGCCGCCAATAAAAACCGACGGCTTATACCGATCACTAACGGGTAACGGTTCAACAGCGGCCCAGATACGACCGTTAAAAGCAGCACCGGGTGGCAGCTTAAAATTAACGGTCTCAAGGTTATGTATTTTTCCGAATTCCATATTCGCTTACTCATGAAGTGTAGACGTAAAACTGCCAAACAGTGGCTTTCGTTTTTTCGCCCTACCCAATTTAGTTAATTTTGCTTTTTATCGGCGTCCCTCACCATCGCTTTTTACCCTTTGGGCTTTCGGGAACCGACATTTCAACTGATTTATGATTTCGAAGACATACGCCCCCCAGGAGATTGAAGCCAAGTGGTATCAATATTGGCTTGATAATCAATTTTTTAAGTCAACGCCAGATGGGCGTGAGCCTTATACCGTTGTTATTCCCCCGCCAAATGTGACGGGTGTACTGCACATGGGCCACATGCTCAACAATACCATTCAGGATGTACTGGTCCGGAAGGCGCGTATGGAAGGCAAAAATGCCTGTTGGGTACCCGGCACCGACCACGCCAGCATTGCGACCGAAGCCAAAGTGGTAGCGATGCTCAAAGAACGGGGTATCAGCAAAAAAGACCTGACCCGCGAGGAGTTTCTGGAATACGCCTGGGAATGGACGCATAAATACGGCGGCATTATTTTATCGCAGTTGCGTAAACTCGGCGCTTCCTGCGATTGGGACCGTACGCGCTTTACCATGGAGCCGCCCTTGTACGACTCCGTTATTGATGTATTTGTTGACCTCTATGAAAAGGGGCAAATCTACCGGGGTGTTCGCATGGTGAACTGGGACCCACAAGGCCGCACCGCCGTATCGGACGAGGAAGTTATCACGAAGGAGATTCAGCAAAAGCTGGTTTATATCCGGTATGAGATAAAAGGAGAAAAGGAGGAAAGGGAAGAAGGGGAGGAAAAGAACCTCCCATATTCAACTACATCCTCCCCCTCGTCCCTTCCTTCCCCTTCTTACATTGTTATTGCTACCGTTCGGCCGGAGACGATCATGGCCGATGCTGCCATTGCCGTTAACCCCAACGACGAACGGTACAAGCATCTGCACGGTCGGAAAGCGATTATCCCGCTGATCAACCGTGAGATTCCCATCATTACGGATGAATACGTGACGATGGATTTCGGAACGGGTGGCTTGAAAGTGACCCCCGCCCACGACCCAAATGACTATGCCTTGGGTATCAAGCATAACCTACCGGTGCTGGACACGCTGAATGACGACGGCACGCTGAACGAGAAAGCACAGATTCTGGTCGGCATGGATCGCTTTGCCGCCCGGAAAGCCATTATCAAATTACTGGAAGAATCGGGTAATCTGGAGAAAACGGAAGATTATAAATCGAACGTTGGTACCTCAGAACGGACGGGTGCCGTTATCGAGCCCAAACTTTCCTTACAGTGGTTTCTGAAGATGGACGAGTTGTCGAAGCCCGCGTTGAAGAACGTGATGGACGACACCATTCAACTCGTTCCGCCGAAGTTCAAGAACATGTACCGGTCCTGGATGGAGAACGTTCATGACTGGTGTATTAGCCGCCAATTGTGGTGGGGCCAGCGAATTCCAGCCTTTTACATGCAGGATGGTACGGTCATCGTGGCCAAAAACAAGCATGAAGCTCTGGAGAAAGTGCAGCACGAGAAACTGCTGTTCGCCATGACCGAGGCTGATTTGACACAGGATGAAGACGTACTGGATACCTGGTTCTCGTCGTGGCTCTGGCCCATCTCGGTATTTGACGGGCTGAAAGACCCCAACAACGCCGATATAAACTATTACTATCCCACCAACGACCTCGTCACGGCTCCCGAAATCCTGTTTTTCTGGGTGGCCCGGATGATCATTGCCGGGTATGAGTATCGCGGTGAAGCTCCTTTCAAAAACGTTTACCTCACAGGTATCGTCCGCGATAAGCTGGGTCGTAAAATGTCCAAATCACTGGGCAATTCGCCCGATCCGCTCGACCTCATCGACCAGTACGGGGCGGATGGTGTTCGGACGGGTATGCTGTTCAGTTCGGCAGCGGGGAACGACCTTATGTTCGACGAGAAGCTGGTGGAACAGGGGCGAAATTTCAGCAACAAAGTATGGAATGCATTCCGGCTGGTAAAAGGGTGGACGGTGGCCGATTCGCCAGCAACCACATCAGAAACACCATCATTACCCATCCAATGGTTTGAATCAAAACTGAATGCTACGCTGATTCAGATTGAAGATGACTTCAGCAAATTCCGCATCTCGGATGCGTTGCAGGCCGTTTACAAGCTGATTTGGGACGATTTCTGTTCGCAATATCTGGAACTCATCAAACCCCCGTTTGATACTGAAGCTGGCACATCACAGCCCATTGATAAAGTCACGTATGAGGCCACGATCAATTTCTTCGAGCGGCTGATGCGGCTGGCGCATCCGTTCATGCCGTTTATTACTGAAGAAATCTGGCAGGATATTCGCGAACGGAACGAAGGGGATAGCATCTGTATCGCACCTTTTCCGAAAGCCGACGCCATTGACGAACAAACGTTAACCGATTTCGAGACATTGTTCGAGATCATTTCCAATGTCCGGAATATTCGCAACGCCAAGCAGATTTCACCAAAAACAGAACTTCCGCTGGCCATCAAAACCACGACGCCGGAGCGATTCGGTAAATTGGAAACGCTGGTGAAGAAAATGGCCAATGTGTCAGCGATCAGTTACGTCAATGAGAAAGCGGGTAGCGAATCAACGGCAAACTCCTCTTCACTGGCACTTTCGTTTCTGATTAAAGGCGATGAATTTTTTGTAAACATTGCCGGTGAAGTCGACGTTGAGCAGGAAATCGCCAACACCCGTAAAGAACTGGAATACAATCTTGGATTCCGGGAATCGACGCTCAAAAAGCTTTCGAACGAGAAATTTGTAGCGAATGCGAAACCTGAACTGGTTGACCGTGAACGTCAGAAGCTGGCAGATGCCGATGCCAAAATTCAGGCACTGGAGCAACGATTACAGGATATGGGCGTATAGAGTGTAAATACCTTGAATTGGTCAAGGAATGTGAATGGAACCTTTGGGACCACTTCATAAATTTAACACAAACTTTAAGGCAATAATACAATTATTTAAGCAAATAATTGTATTATTGCCTTCTGTACCATCACCTATGACATCAATGAACAAGTGCATTTTTCTAGACCGCGACGGTGTATTGAATGAAGACCGGACGGACTATGTGTATCGAGTCGAGGATTTTATTATTCCTGATGGTGTCCCCGAAGCACTTCGTCTATTGAAAGACGCGGGGTATATGCTCATCGTCATTACCAATCAGGCGGGTATTGCGCGTGGACTTTACACTCGTGATGATGTGATGGCCTGTTACAATTACTTGCAGGAGCAATGTGGACAGCTCATTGATGATATTTATTACTGCCCCCACCACCCGAAATACGATACAGAATCGCTCACGCGGAAGCCGGGGTCATTGATGCTGGAAAAAGCGATGGCAAAATACGATATTGAACCCGATAGCTCCTGGATGATAGGCGACGCCCTGCGCGATATGCAGGCCGGTAAGCGTGTTGGTGTACGAACCGTTCGTATTGCCCACGAACCTCAAATCACCGCCGAATGTGATGGTATTGCTACCAGCTTGCTGGAAGCTTCCCGCTTCGTCTTGGAATACGCTTAATGTGGTCTTACATAAAAAAACCTCTGGCCTTTTCAGAAAAGGCCAGAGGTTTTTTTATGTAAATGTCTTTCGCTTACGCCCGAATTTGTCCCGACGAAGGCTTTTGCACACTTCCATAAGCAGGGCAGTTTGCCTTGCGCGAACAAGATCCGAGCGACAATGTCGCCAGTACCGCACCAAGTATCAGTAATTTTTTCATGAATATATTGTTCCTTTTAGCTCTAACCTTCAGATTCATAAACGAATATAGTGCCAAAAAATGTACAGCTGGCTAATTTTTTGTCATGCTGACGAAGGAAGTACCTAAGATGATCCCCTGAAGTAATAAAGGAACTTCAAGCTGTTTCCTTGGTCAACATGACAAAATGTAAGCGCTAATTCTCTTCCTTTAACAGCTCGGCTTCTTCTTCACGCTCTTCGGCGGCTTCGGTCGCTTCCAGCTCCGTCATGCCGGGTTCAGCACCACCGTAGCCCAGAATTTTGAGCATCACTTCGCTGTTTTGCTCAGGCGCAAACAAACGGGTCCGTAGGTTACCTTCTTCGTCTTTGTCGACAATAACGTGCTGTGGTGCCGGAATCAGGCAGTGCTGGATCCCTCCATAACCACCCAATGACTCCTGATAGGCACCCGTATGGAACAGACCAATGTACTGATCTTCGGTATCCTGATCAAAAATGGGCAGATACAAATCAGCGCTGTGGGCTTCTGTATTATAGAAATCGTGCGAATCGCAGGTTAGTCCACCGAGGTTAACTTTCTGATAGGGGTTATCCCAATTGTTGACCGACAGCATGATGTACTTCTGTCCAAGTCCCCACGAGTCAGGCAATTGCGTAATGAACGAACCGTCGATCATATACCACAACTCCTTGTCATTCTGCAACTTCTGGTCAATTACCTTATAAATTACCGCGCCACTTTCGCCAACGGTATACGAACCGAATTCGGTGAAAATATGCGGTACCGGTACGTTGCTCTTGTTACAAATCCACTGGATGCTTTCCACAATCTGGTCGATCATGGCCTGGTAATCGTACGTGAACTGGAACGACGTTTGGATGGGCATTCCACCACCGATATCGATAGAGTCGAGATCCGGACAAATCTTGCGCAGTTCGCAGTATTTGTACATAAACCGGCTCAATTCGCTCCAGTAATAGGCGCTGTCTTTGATACCCGTATTGATAAAAAAGTGCAGCATTTTCAGCTTGAACTTCTCGTTCGGCTGGATCTTGCTGCGGTACAGCTCATTCACATCGCTATAACGAACGCCCAGACGCGAGGTATAGAACGCAAAATTAGGTTCTTCGTCGGTAGCGATCCGAATACCAAAATTGACCGTATCAGCAGTTATGGAATTCTCGTAAGCCTCAATTTCCTTCAGGTTGTCAAGAACCGGAATGCAATTGACAAATCCTTCATTAACGAGCTCACTGATGTATTGGGTATACAGCGGCCGTTTGTACCCGTTGCAAATGATGTATGTGTTCTTGTTGACCTTATCAGCTTTGTATAACTCTCTAATGATCTGAATATCATACGCTGACGAGGTTTCGAGATGTACGTTGTTCTTCAGAACTTCGTCGAGTACAAACCGAAAGTGCGACGACTTGGTACAATAGCAATACGTATAACTTCCCTTGTAGTTATACCGCTTCATGGCATTTTTGAACAGCAGTTTTGCATGGTCAATATGCTCCGTGATTTTCGGTAAATAAGTCAGTTTCAAGGGCGTACCGTACTCCTTGACAATGTCCATCAGAGGTACATTGTTGAACATCAGTTCATTGTTCTCGACATTGAACTCCCGTGTTGGGAACTCAAATGTCTGGTCAATCAGATCATAGTATGTCTTCATCCCTACGTTCGACGCATAAAATGGGGGTAGTCCGCAAAAGCGGTTGTGTTGAAAAAAACAGTCGCGAATTTCACCCGGAAAAATGGGCTTTCCAAGTAAAGTTTATTCGTACGATAGTCAACGAAAAAGTAGGGGGTTTGATTCGGAAATGACAGAAAATTAATACTACCGAAACATAGTACTCTACCCGGTAAATTATCTTCTTTCTTCAAACCAAAAAGAACGTCTACTTTTGTCACTCGACACAGATTAATTTTACCGAATGTCTCAGGTTATTCATTTTATTTCGATTGGCGGCAGCGCCATGCATAATCTTGCTCTGACGCTTCACCAACAAGGCCATACCATTTCGGGCTCCGACGATGAAATTTACGATCCATCGCGATCCCGCCTGCAGCAGCACGGTTTGTTACCGGCTCAGCTGGGCTGGTTTCCCGAAAAAATTACGACGGATTTAACCGCTGTTATCGTCGGAATGCATGCTCAAAAGGACAACCCTGAACTTGTGAGAGCGCAGGAGCTGGGTATACCCATTTATTCGTATCCTGAGTTCATGTATCAGCAAAGTCGGCACAAACAGCGGGTAGTGATTGCGGGCAGCCACGGCAAAACGACCATAACGGCCCTGATTTTGCACGTCCTGAAATACCATAACCGCCAATTCGACTACCTTGTTGGCGAACAGATTGATGGTTTTGAGACAATGGCCAAGCTCACGCCCGATGCACCGGTTATTATTCTGGAGGGGGATGAGTATCCAGCCTCGCCAATTGACTCCAGCCCTAAGTTTTTGCTTTATCAACCTCACATTGCTTTGATCAGCGGTATTGCCTGGGACCACGTTAATATTTACCCTACTTGGGATGAATATGTCGACGCGTTCGAATCTCTGGCCGAAGCCATGCCCAAAGCGGGAATTCTGATTTTCGATGAGTCGGATGATATGCTCGATGTGATCGGGCAGAAAGACCGGCCGGGCATTACCAAAATCCCTTACCTGCCGCATCCAAGCACGACGGTTGAAGGCAAGACTATCCTGCTAACCAAAAAAGGAGCTCGTGTTCCCGTGCAGATTTTTGGTCAGCATAACCTGAAAAATATTGCCGGGGCTATGACTGTCTGTGACCGAATCGGTATTACGGAAGATCAATTCTACGAAGCGATTCCGACGTTTAAGAACGTATCGAAACGGCTGGAAAAACTGGCAGAATCCGGCCAGCGGATTCTATTCCTCGACTCAGCTCATTCACCGGCCAAGGTCGAAGCAACAACGGAGGCTGTCAAACACCAGTATCCAAACAGAAAGTTGACGGCGGTTTTGGAGTTGCATACGTTCAGTAGCCTGACCAAAGCGTTTTTAACGCAGTATAAAGACACGCTGGATGCCACCGACCATTTTGCCATCTATGTGGATGAAAATGCAACAGCGATCAATCCAGACGCCATTACGGCCAAAGATGTGGTAGCGGCCTTTGGCAAAGCGGATTTACAGGTATTTAGTAAGCCTGATGAGTTGCAGGACTATCTTCTTCAGCAACGCGACAAGACCGGTGTTTTTCTCTTGCTAAGCTCGGGTAATTTTGGTGGTATGGCGTTGAATTCGCTGGCCGACCAACTCATGTAACGCAGATATTTACCCATCACGAAAGACCATAAGCAGACGCAAGTCTGTACTATTTATGCAAAGTATAGTCGTTTACTGTGCGTCGAGTCTCGGCGTGAACCCGATATATAACGAAGTTGCTGCTGAACTCGGGGAGAAATTGGCAGCCAACAACATTCGGCTTATTTATGGCGGGGGTGGTTTTGGTCTCATGGGTAATGTGGCCAATGCTGTGTTAAAGAGCGGGGGTGAAGTAACGGGCGTTATTCCAAACTTCCTTGCCGATCTTGAAGTAGCCCACCAGACGCTCACCGAGCTCCATTTTGTGGAGACCATGCACGAACGGAAATTTAAAATGGTGCAGCTATCCAAAGGCGTGATCGCCCTGCCGGGTGGTTACGGAACAATGGATGAGCTCTTTGAGATACTGGCCTGGCGGCAACTCAAACTGTATGATGGCCCTGTGGCGATTGTTAACACAAACGGTTTTTACGATCTGATGCTCAAACAGCTTGATCGGATGGTTGCCGATGGTTTTCTCAAAGCTGAAAACCGCTCTATTCTGCTTGTGGCAGACACAGTCGACGAGGTATTGACAATGATCAGCGAGTTCTGGGATAACATCTAGTTCCCAGCTACTTGTTTTGGTTTCTTAGTTAACTGTATACAGTGAAAACAGATCAATTCAGGACTAATTCAACCACAGAGGCACAAAGCGCACAGAGGTCTTTTAGGGTACTCACTCCCTCTATAGACCTCTGTGCGCTTTGTGCCTCTGTGGTTGAATTAGTCTTTTCACTAAACTGATTAGCATAGAGCCTGTATAAGCCCACTTTTGATCAGTTCAACCTACTGTTCACGTTATTTTGCCGAAGAAAACGAGAACGGAAAACTTCCCGGCTCTGTTCCCCGCTGCGTATTTGGCTTGTCTGTCATCTGAAAATCAAGAGTTGCCCCCTTCATCAGTTCTTTATGACTTAGCCAGTTCGGGTTGTAGAGCTTTCCATTTACGTTGAGCCCCTTAATGTACCGATTCTGCGCATTATTAGCGGGCGCATTTATAGTCAGGGTTTTACCGTTCTCCAGCTTCAATGTTAATTTCTTAAAAAGCGGTGCTCCCAATACATACTGATCGGTACCGGGGCAAACAGGGTAGAAACCCATAGCTGAGAACACGTACCAAGCTGACGTTTGCCCATTGTCCTCATCGCCACAATAGCCATCGGGCGTAGGCTGGTACATCCGATTCATCACTTCGCGCGCCCAATACTGGGTTTTCCAGGGCTGACCAGCATAATTGTATATATAGATCATGTGCTGAATTGGCTGGTTGCCATGAGCGTAATTGCCCATATTCATGATCTGCATTTCGCGAATCTCATGAATAACGAAGCCGTAATACGAATCATCGAAAACGGGCGGTACCACAAAAACAGAGTCGAGCATTTTGACAAACTCCCGACGTCCGCCCATTAAGTCAACAAGTCCCTGTACATCATGAAAAACGGACCAGGTATAATGCCAGCTATTACCTTCCGTAAAAGCATCACCCCATTTGAAAGGATTGAACAGGGCTTGAAAGGTCCCATTTTCATTTTTTCCCCGCATGAGCTTGGTACTCGGGTCAAACAGATTTCGGTAATTCTGGGAGCGTTTGGCAAAGCGGTCCAGCTCTGCCTGAGGCCGCTTCAGTTCTTTCGCCAATTGATAAATTGTGAAGTCGTCATAAGCATATTCCAGCGTTCTGGCAGCATTTTCATTGATCTTCACATCGTAGGGCACATACCCCAGCTTGTTGTAATAACTCGCTCCTTTACGACCAACGGAACTAAACGGTCCTTCCGTTTCCGTATTTTTCAAAATGGCCTCGTAGAGCGTATTGATATCAACACCGTTTCTGACCCCCTTTAAATACGCATCGGCAATGATCGACGCTGAATTTGATCCAATCATACAATCCCGATGCCCCGGGCTAGCCCACTCTGGCAAAAACCCACTCTCTTTGTAAGCATTCACCAGCCCTTCCATAATATGGGCGTTCATGGTTGGCTGCGTTAGGTTGAAGAGAGGAAAAGCAGCCCGAAACGTGTCCCAGAAGCCATTATCGGTGAACATATAACCCGGTAAAACCTCGCCATTATAAGGGCTATAATGAACAACCTTCTTATTGGCATCCAGCTCGTAGAATTTGCGGGGAAAGAGCATGGTTCGGTACAGGCAGGAATAGAACGTACGCAATTGGTCATCTGTACCCCCTTCAGCCGTTATCCGGCTTAGTTCTTTACTCCAAACAGCTTTAGCTTTCTCCTTTACAGTATCGAATGAATCGCTGCCAATCTCGGTTAAGTTACGTTCAGCCTGTTCCGGACTGATAAACGAGGAAGCGACACGGGCATACACTTGCTCACCCTTTTTAGTCTTGAAACCCACTACTGCCCCGGCATGATCTGCTTTTTGTTCGAGCTGTTTTATTTCCAGCTCTTTTCCATGCCATACAGCAGTATTGGCGAACGGCTTATCGAATTGTATGACGAAGTAGTTTTTGAAATTAGCCGGCACACCACCACTATTTTTGGTCGTATAACCAATGATTTTACGTTCGGCGGGGATGATTTTTACGTAAGAGCCTTTGTCCAGAGCGTCGATAACCACATATGCATCCTCTGTTTGTGGAAAGGTGAATCGCAACGCGGCCGCTCGTTCAGTAGGGCTGATTTCAGTTGTTACGTCGTGATCAGCCAGATAAACTTTATAATAATATGGCCGGGCAACTTCTGATTTATGCGAGAACCAGCTGGCGCGTTCATCTTCGTTGAACCGTAATTTGCCGGTAATAGGCATAATGGCAAACTGGCCATAATCATTGATCCAGGGACTGGGCTGGTGCGTTTGCTTGAACCCCCGAAGCTTATCAGCATCGTAGGTGTAGGCCCATCCATCGCCCATTTTACCTGTTTGTGGCATCCAGCAGTTCATTCCCCAGGGTAGTGTGATGCCTGGGTACGTATTACCCGTCGATAAACTTGGCTTGGAGGCCGTTCCCATAAGCGGGTTAATCAAATCGACCGGATCGATTTTTTGTTGGATTGATTGCGGGAAAGCAGTAATCAGCGTGCAGCAGAAATAGGCCAGCGTGAGAAAAGAAGAGCGCATTTAAGGAGAGGGGAAGCTTGTTTAGCTTGAATAAGAAAGTTAAGCCGCAAAAATACACGATCTACTGATGCCTTGCTTAAGTCAGTCTTAATTGCAGACATGTATAAAACGCAAAAAGCCGTCAACTTTTCAGTTAACGGCTTTTGTGCCAGCTTCCGCTGTT
>NZ_BAAGSJ010000028.1:0-6204 GCF_054782495.1 Spirosoma aerophilum
GGTAATGGCCATCCTGGCCGAACATCCAAGCATTCGACTGATCAGTGGATGAAATGTTTGGGTTGGGCACGACTTCAACTGAAAGATGATGTCTCCCCAATCAGAAGCCATGGGTATCCGTTCTCAAATTAACGCTCCTATTTTTGAGGTAAAGTGGCTCTTTGTCATCGTATCGTGGAATAAAATTCATTGGCTCGTCATCATCTGCCCATGAACGGCTTGCCGTTTTACTCGGCTTTTAACACCTTTACCGGGTCAATTTGCCCTGCTCGAATGGTTTGGGAGAGGACAGTCAGCAGCCCGACTATAGCAACCGAAATAAAGCCGATGCTTATATTGAGAAGACCCAAATCCAAATGACTGCCGATTTCTTTTCTGAGTAAATCGCCACAAAACAAGCCCCCTGGAACACCAATTAGACCGGCAAGTAGGATAAGAATGCCAAAATTCTTGGTAACTATCCACACCAATTTTAGATTGTTTGCGCCTAATATTTTTCTGATACCCAGTTCTTTCCTGCGCGTTTCGACCGAGTAACTGGCGATGCCTAAAATGCCCAAAGCCGCGATGATCATCACAATCAGGGCAGAGCCGCCAAAAATTTCCATTTCTCCACTGATTTCGCCTGAATAACGATACGCTTTTAAGTTATACAGATTGGCTGTTTTCTCAGGGAAATGATCTTTCCATACCGCTTGAATGGCCTTGGTCGCTTCCTGTTCTGTATTTGGCTTTATTTTTATAGTCAAGGTGGTTATTTCATTAGGCAAATACCGATAGAGTAATGGGCGTTGTTGGCCAATAAGCTCATTGGGTAGGATGCCAATGACTTGTACCGAGGCCGAGTCCAGCCAGAGAGTTTGCCCCACCAAGGTCTCCGATTTAGCGGCCAATAAGTTGGCGGCCGCTTCATTCACCAACACATATGGCTCCGTATGGTGAGGCATAGTTTTTGGAAAATTTTGCCCGGCTAGCAGGCTGATACCTTCTGTTTCAAGTGTTCGTGGGTCAATACTGACGTAGTTTATGGCCAGCGTTTTATCGTTTAGCGTCACCGAATCTTTACCCAGTTTAAGGGGCTCATAGTACCAGTTGGTGGCCAACGTCGTTTCTACTTGACTTAGCTGACGTATTTCGTTTTGCAGGTTTTGATAGTTTTCCCCTTTTAAATCTAGTGTCAGCACATTGGATGGCACGGTGGAGCGGATGATGGCCCCATTTTTTCGATCATAATCGGCTACGATAACAACCAGTATCATAAACAGGATGGTCACCGAAAATTGAACGACGATCAACCCTTTGTAAACCGCCACGCCCCGGAAGAGCTTTATCGTCTTCAGTTTACGCAAAACCTGGATCGGCTCAAACGCGGACAATAGCCAGGCCGGCAGTGCTCCTGCCACTAAGCCCGTCATCAGGGCATAGGTTACCAAGCCTACTACTAAGGCTATATCCCAGGAGAAGGTCACATCATCCATATCGGGTACATAGTGGGCTAAAAGAGTAACACAGGGCACGGTAAACACCAAAGCCAACAGGGCAACCAGGGTCGATTCCAGTAAAAATTGACCCATAACCTGTCCTCTGGTGGCACCAATGGTTTTGCGCACCCCGACTTCCTGCGCCCGGGAGAAAGCCCGCGCCAAGGCCAAACTGATATAATTAAAAGCCGCCAAAAGGGTTAACGATAGAATGATGACTAGCTGCGTTTTTACGTCTTCCCAACTCGTGCCCGCATGGGGGTTATTTTTAAGATCGATTTTTCCTGGGGTAATTTCTTCGAGGGGTTGTGCCAAAAATTGAAGCTGACTCTTAGCCAATGTCCGAGTATAGTGCTGGAGCGTTGCATTCAGTTGCGCTATATTACCGTCTGATTGTAAACGGGCATAAATGGCTGCACTCTTGAAGTCGCCCCAATCTTGTGAACTCGTAGGGATGGCTCCTTTTTTTTCCAGCCCTTCAGCCGACCGAATGGATAACAGGGCCTCAATGGGCAGATGGGTTGCGAAAGGAGGGTCCTGGATGATTCCCCCAACGGTATAATAGCCTAACTTGTCAATTTGAACCCTATGGCCGACCACATTGGTGTTGCCAAATAGTTTCTGGGCTGTTTTTTGGGTTAAAAAAAGGGTGGTGGCATTAGTGGCCAGGCTTTGGGCAGTACCGGACAACAAGTGAAAGCCAAACACCTCAAAAAAAGAAGGCTCAGAAAAGGTTATGTCAATGGGAACATCCCCTCGGTCGGTTTGCAGGTTATGTTTTCCGGCCAGCCGTACTTTTACCGTTTTTTCCACCAGGGAGACGCTTTCCAGTTGAGTCGCTAACAGCCCTGGAGCGGTTGCCCAGTTGGTTTGTTGCCCCTCGGTTGTTTCTTGGGTAAGTAGGCGTACGAGTTGATTGAATTTGGGATGAAAATGGTCGGTATCAAACGTGGCTTTCAGGCCGGTAAACAGAATAACCCCCACCGCCATACTCAGCGATAAGCTCAGAATATTGACGAGGGAAAACAGTTTGTTTTTCCACAGGGTGCGCCAAGCGATTAAAACATAGTTGCGAATCATATCTGGATGAAGTAGAAGCGGTGAGAAATGTTTAGGGGTAAAGTAAGACCGGGTGGTGGCCCCTCGCTTTATGAAGGGCTCCTGTTGCCGAATGACCAGGCTGGTCACTCGACGCCGTAGATAATAGGGTCGAATGACCTTCAGCGCTTCCAGCCCATACCAGAAGCGGGCTCTCCAGGAACCGAGTTGGCGGGCTCGCTGGGCAAATTGCTCGTGCAGATCGCCCTGTAACTCTTCCAGCAGATCAGGGGGCGTCAACCACCGGAGCAGGCGGTCGGCCCAGCGGGGCGGCCGGCGATCCGGCGGCCGCTGAGGGGTTGGGTCGGAAAAAGACGGGTTCATAAGTTAAGAAAAGAAAGGTGTGGGTAAGGCGTCCCAAAATCCCATGCGAAGTTGACGCATCTCCCGCAGTACTTGCCCACCAGCCGCCGTTAGGGTGAACAGGCGTTTGCGCCGTCCGCCCCGAGCCAGGGTAGCTCTACCTAATTCCGAGTTCACCAGGCCTTTTTCTTCTAAACGATACAAGACGACATGTACGCCCGTGACGGAAGTGGTTCGTTGGGTTCGTTGCTGGAGTTCCTCGGCAATGGTTACGCCATAGGCCCCGGTGGGTTGGCCTTGCAGGAGGGCCACGGTGAGTAAGACCAACTCTTCAAACTCGCCCAGATAGGTTCGGCTCATAGCCAGTGGACTAAAAGGTATATTTCTTTAGTACTTGTTGAACAAATAGAGTGCCAATTCTATAAGTGGCTAATCTTCAAGAATATATCCTGAAAAGATTGTATGCATGTCCGAAACCGTACAAGATCTGTCCGGTAATAGATAAGCATGAGCCGTTTAAATGACCTCCGATTTACACAGAAATACATTCTCATAAATGCCTCCCAACCGAGACGAAAGAACATTCATGTATTCACTTCACGAACTGAGCGTTTTAATAGATCCTCCTATCAATAAGCCGATCGGATGATTGACAAAAAATCCGTCAGCTGTGACTAGCAACAAAACGCCTTGTCTGGACAACCAGGTTTGTCGTTGAAAACGACTATGTTTCAGGTTCGCGGGAAATCGGTCACTAATTTACTTACTGCTCTTCGCTCGTCTTAAGGCTGGCAATACACTAGCCCAAAAATTGGCGGTCTTTGTCCATGCAGTACATTCCACTACAACAATACGACTTTTGGCTACAGCTGCTTTGTTAATGGCACCCACCTTTGCAGCAACAAAACCAGTAAACAAAGAAGAAAGTGAAAAATTGGACAATAGACGATATGCCTCAAAGAAGCAGCGGTTTAGCTGTCATTACAGGGAGTACCGAAGGAATCGGATATGAAGATGCAGTGGCGCTAACATCGGCCGGATGGACTGTACTCGTGCTGGGGCGTAACCCGCAAAAAGGAGCGGAATCAATTGCCCGAATTCAACAGCCTAACCCTAAAGCCAACGTAAGTTTCGAGAAAATAGATCTGGCCGACCTGGCATCAATCAAATCCTTTGCGTCGAGAATGAGGGCAAAAGGGCAAGCCGTCGATCTGCTCATCAATAATGCGGGCGTCATGACGCCCCCCAAACGACTCGAAACAGCCGAGGGCTTTGAGCTACAGTTCGGCACGAACCATCTAGGTCACGTTGCCCTGACCGCAAAACTGCTCCCCTTATTGCGTCAATCACCCGATGCCCGTGTAGTTACCCTGTCCAGTGTAGCCAATCGGGAAGGAAGAATCAATTTTGATGACCTTCAGTCAATAGCTTCGTATGATCCGGGGAAAGCATACAGTCAGTCAAAACTCGCGAACCTGATGTTTGCTTTAGAACTTCAGCGGCAAAGTGAAAAGCACGGTTGGGGCGTCACGAGTGTGGCTGCCCATCCGGGTGTTTCCCGGACAAATCTGCTGATTACGGGAGCCGGGCGATGGAGCGCCTCCGGCATGGCGAGAACCTTTCTTCCCTTTTTGTTTCAACCCGCTGCACAGGGGGCCTTGCCAACCTTATATGCCGCAACTGCTGGGGAGGCTAAAGGAGGCATGTATTATGGACCGAACAAGCTGATGGAGACCCGTGGCTTTCCCGCTGTGGCAAAAATACCGGCACAAGCTAAGGATGCAGCTGTTTCTATGCGATTATGGGAGCTATCGCAGGAGCTAGCCAACGTTGCATTTTAGTCCTTTCCAATTTGTACTTCACCAATAATACTATGAAACGGATTGGTTTTATCGTAACAGCCTCCATGATGCTTTTATCCTGTAACCCCCCAAAAACTGTATACATCAGCAATAAAACGGGCACCCCAATCAGTTTACTGGTGAACAGCTCCTATCAAACTAACCAGTATATTCATTTTATAGACTCTCTAAATGGATTGCGGATAGAGAAGAAAAAAGTGTTAGATTTTGGTCAGGGCAAATGGACCAAAGAAGACAAGGCCAGTCTTGAGGAATTGATTAAACACATTAGGATTGTCAAAGACGGAAGCGCCACCGCTATGGATATGCCCAGTAAAACCGAGGTGTCGCACATACGTTTTAACGTGGAGGAACTTTGGCTAAACATCAAATAAGAAAAGATACTACTGCTTGAATGAAAAATTTCAAACCCTACAAAGTACAGTCCATTTCGCAGCTGCACCACCTGGCAGGCATCCCCAAACCGCATCATCCACTCATCAGTTTGTTGAATCTGGACGGTATGGCCAATAACTCGGACATTACTTCGGTAGTGTTTGATTTTTATGTAGTATCGATGAAGCGGGGTTGCGATAAACTTTTCTATGGACAACAGAAATATGATTTTGATGAAGGCGTGATGGCTTTTCTGGCTCCGGGGCAACTATTGCGCGGCGAAGCCAATGGTTTGCCGCAGCAGCTGAGTGGCTGGATGCTGTTTATCCATCCTGACTTTTTATGGAATACGGCACTGGCCAAAAAAATTAAGCAATACGAATACTTTAGCTATGCTACCAATGAAGCACTGTTTGTTTCTGAAAAAGAAGAAACCATCATCAACTCCATTGTTGACACGATTCGAAACGAGTACAGTTCCAATATTGACAGGTTCAGCCAGGATGTCATCGTCGCCCAGCTGGAGGTATTGTTTACGTATGCCCAGCGGTTTTACGAACGCCAATTCATTACCCGAAAAATTGCCAGTAGCAAACTTTTGAACCGCGTAGAAGAGGTACTAAGCGATTATTTCAACAACGACGATCTATTGTCGACCGGACTGCCAACCGTTCAGTACGTGGCCAACGAGCTACATGTTTCGATCAAATATCTGGGCAGCCTATTAAAACAATTAACGGGCCAATCCACCCAGCAGCATATTCATGAGAAGCTGATCGAAAAGGCGAAGGAGAAACTATCAACTAGCAGTCTTTCTGTCAGTGAGATTGCTTACGAACTGGGCTTTGAACATCCGCAGTCGTTCAGCAAGCTCTTTAAAAGCAAGACCAATCAGAGTCCGTTGGAATTCAGAACTTCGTTTGACTGACTGCCAAACACCCCATTGGCAGTTTTCCACTAAAATTGCTTGACATAAACTGTGTATGATCCGTCTCACAAAATGCTCCCCAGTGAGACAAAACATCTTCTCTTCCTAAATGTGAATCCATTTCAGTAATCTGCTACTGCGCCTATTTTTGAAAGGA
>NZ_BAAGSJ010000028.1:6271-44547 GCF_054782495.1 Spirosoma aerophilum
GAGTGACAAGGTAATTACAGTAAAAAATTTCGTCTTGTTGAAGTAGTTCCCACTTATAGAGAGAAGGCGTAAACATTTGTAGATGAAACTAATACTCAATCGCTATCTAATGGGTAGCGGCTGTTTTCTTTTTGTGAAAAAAAAGGCCAGCCCCATTTAGGGTTGGCCTTTCCGCTTCTATCCACACCATTAAGGGTCTATCCAACGGATAGTCCGTAATAAGCAGGTGCAATATAAGTCGCTCAACTACTAGGCAGCGTAATTATTGAGCTAAAAGTAACTAATGTAGGCATATCTGTTAATCTATTATTCCAATACCCATGGAATCATAAGCAGCACTGTACTAGTCGCTTACTGACAAAGAAAACATTAAATATATGCAAATAGTGTCTTTATATCATATATTTGATTGCCTTAACACGTACTCAATGTCCACCTATTCGACTAAAGATTATGAGCGGATCGGACGCATTATTCAGCTGATTAAACTCCATCGGCAAGGCCAAACGCCGATGGCCATGTGTCTAAGTCAGGAGCAATACTTGAAGTACTATTTATCGGCGGGTGATTGGCTGTTCTGGCAGGCCTTAAAGGCTGATGAATCACCTGATTCTCTTCCCATAGTTTGCTAAGGGCGTATGCTACTAACTAAGTTGGACAATTATTAAGAGCTAACCAAACATGAAGGACCGCCAGCGATCAGCCAGCGGTCTGATCCCAACTTATTGCCTGTCAAGAACCCTTTAATCACTTTCAAAGCCCTTCTTTTGAACAAAGTGTTTCTTCCCGGTTTAATGGAAAATTAACTTATATTTCCATGGCTTCTACCCCTCTAATTTTCGTGGTAGACGATCAGGCGGATTACCGCTTCATCCTCCAGCAGCTCTTTGGTCAACACTGCCCCACTGCCCCCGTCCGCTTTTTTGCCGGGGGGAAAGCCCTTTTAGAGGAGTTAGCTCGGATAGGGTATCAACCAAACTTGATTTTGCTGGATCGGTACATGCCGGACCTGGATGGCTATCAAACCTTGCTGGCCTTGAAAAGCCAACCCGCCTATACGAAAATTCCGGTGGTAATGATCAGTAGTGAGGCGTCTCCCCTTGAGATCAACGAATGTTTTGAAGCGGGGGCTCATTCATTCCTCAGTAAGCCACTGAATCTGCCGGCTACCAAAGTGATGGTTGAGGCGATTTGTCACGACTGGATCGAAACGAATCAGCGACTACTGTCGAATTAAGTGGTCCGGCGTAGGGGTGTTTAGCGAAGGGCAGGAGAAAAATCAGCCGCCGGGTGATCGGCATACCGGTTTTAATTGAGCCGGAATTCATCCACTCAACCTGAGGGTAAGCGAGCCGTTGACGCCGCCGGATAGACTGGATCAGCGACGGCCCAACGAATACGAAATGACCTACTGCCTGTTATCACCCGCCCGCCCGGCCCTTGGCGTCGTATAATTAATCAGTAAGGGGCTTGTTTGTTTAATCATCACCCACCCCGGGTAGTCAAGCTACCAAACATCCCCGGCAACCGGATAATCCCCCTTAACGCTGGTTCAATAACCCATTGGTCAATTAAATCGGCTCCGCGCGGCTCACTTCAGCCCCTACAGGTAAACTGGCCCCTCGATGCCCGGACAGCTGATCAGCCCTCTGTTCAGGCCATTGTTTAAACGGATTCAAACACTCACTCCTGAAGTACGGTTTATCAGCAAACCCCTAAAATTCTCCTGCCCCCACCGACATGCCTGGTGATCAACAACCCTTTGAATTGGCGCCTAATCTATCGAAACGCCTCAACGTTGAGTTAGCCCTCGAAGCGGCGGGCTTGGGCCTGTGGGAATTTGACCTGGTTAAGGGCGTCGTCAACTGGGATGAGCGGTGCCGGGCCCTCTATGGCTTCACCCAGGGTAGCCAAATTGCTTACCAGCAGTTTATCGAACGGGTTTATCCCCAGGATGTCATCCGACTGGGGGAAGAACTGCAGCGCCTGGCCGCGCTGGACTCCGATGGCCGCTACGACGTGACCTACCGCGTCTATCTTGCCGGGAATAGTGGTCTGCGCTGGGTACGCTCGTATGGACAGGCCACCTTCGCCGAGTCCGGCGAGTTGATCCGCTTTGCCGGGGTCGCCCAGGAGGTGACTCAGCAGGTCCGGATTCACCAACAACTCGAAGAGCAGGTGCAGCTGCGCACCCAGCAACTGGCCGCCACCAATGAAAAACTAACCACCACGAATCAGGAGCTGGTTAGCAGTAACCAGGCGCTGGAAAGGGCTAACTCGGATTTGATTCGCTCGAATCAGAATCACGAGCAGTTTGCCTACATTGCCTCCCACGACTTACAGGAACCGCTCCGGAAGATTCAACAGTTCGGCGATCTGCTCACAAACCGGTTTACCGACAGGGGGGGGGAGGCGTTTCTTTACCTGGAGCGCATGCAAAGTGCGGCCAGGCGCATGTCGCTGTTGATCAAGGACCTGCTGGCCTTCTCCCGGATTGCGACCAGTCAGGTCGTCGCCCGCCCCGTCGCCCTCAACCAGGTGATCGACCAGGTGGTGGAGGATCTCTCGGTGGTCATCGACGAGAGTGGGGCTCAGATTGCCGTTGACCCCTTGCCCACCGTAGCGGGGGATCCGTCCCAGCTCTGCCAGCTGTTTCAGAACCTGCTGGCCAATGCCATCAAGTTTAGTCACCGGTTGAGCGGCGATCAGCGGATACACCCCCGGATCCATATCCGGGCGAGTCAGGCCCCCCGCCATGAGCTCCCTAGTTCGCTGGCAGGCCCTCGCCCGGCCCCCGTTTATCACCGCATTGAGGTGATCGATAATGGGATTGGCTTTGAGGACAAATATGCGGACCGCATCTTTCAGGTGTTTCAGCGGCTTCATGGCAAGAATGAGTTCGCCGGCACGGGCATTGGTCTGGCGGTCGTCCAGAAAGTAGTTACCAATCACGGGGGGGGCTATTACGGCCCGGAGTCAACCGGGGGCAGGGGCTACCTTTACCCTCTACCTGCCCAGCCTGAACGGGGCGTAGCGTGGGGGATAAGGCCTGCGGTGGGTCGGTTAAGGATGGGGATACCTGCCTTTCATCATTCAAACAGATTCTCAAAATAAAGCGCCTCAAACCAGAACACCGTTCGTCCGCCGCTGATGCTGACAATCACCCCTTAGCGACCCGGGTAAGCTAGTGAATGCCCTGCCGGCCCCGCTGAAAGGGGGAAACAATTTGCCCGCTTTTGAGTCCTTATAGGGTATGTTTAATGACCCCCGAATCGATGCCTGAACCTCCTTTAGCCCCCGAGGAGACCAACCGACTGCTTGCCCTGGCCAGCTACGACATCCTGGACTCGTTGCCCGAAGCTGATTATGACGACATCACCCAACTGGCGGCCCAAATCTGCCAGACGCCCATCGCCCTCATTAGCCTGGTGGATGAAGCGCGCCAGTGGTTCAAGGCTAACCGAGGCCTTCCCCTCCGCCAAACCCCGCGGGAGCACTCCTTTTGCGCGCACGCTATTCGTACCCCCCGGCAGCCCCTGATCATAGCCGATGCCCGGACGGATCAACGCTTTACCGATAACCCCCTTGTGAAGGGTGATCCCCATATCGTGTTTTACGCGGGGGTGCCCCTCGTCGATGCCCAGGGGTTTGCCCTGGGGTCACTCTGCGTGCTGGATGAACAAACCCGCCAACTAACCGACGATCAGCTAGCCAGCCTGCAAATGCTTTCCCGGCAAGTGATGCGGCTCCTCGAGTTACGCCAGAAAACGCGCATCTTACAGGAACGGGAAGCACGGTATCAACTCGAAAACGAAGCCTTGAAGACCAGTCAGGCTCGTCTGGAGACGCTATTCAATCATGCCCCGATTGGTCTGGGGCTGCTGCGGGGGGAAGACCATGTGTTCGAGTGGGCCAATGACCGCATTGCTCAGATGGCGGGACGAACCGTTGACCAGATTCAGGGGAAGCCCCTGCTGGAAGCGCTGCCCGAATTGGCTCAACAAGGACTCAAGGAGATCTTTGATCGGGTTCGCCAGACGCGAAAACGCTTTGAAGCGCCGCAAATTCCCATCACCCTACGGCGTAACGACCAGGACGAGACCGCTTACTTCTATGCCAGCTTTGAGCCGGTCGAGGAGCCCGATGGCACGGTGAGTATCGTTGATTTCAGTTTGGAAATCACCCAGCAGTTGCTGGCTCAGCGGGCGCTGGCCGACAGTGAGGATCGCTATCGAAGACTGGCGGCTGACCTGGAGCAGCTGGTCGACCAACGCACCCAGGAGCTGGCCAGCGCCAATGAAGAACTGGCCGCCAGCAACCAGGAGTATGCGGGCATCAATGAGGAGCTGAAAGAAGCCAACTTGTTGCTCAAGCGCTCCAACGAAAATCTCCAGCAGTTTGCCTACGTCGCTTCGCACGACTTACAGGAGCCCCTGCGCAAGATTCGCCAGTTCGGGGATCTGTTGACCACCCACTACGCCGACTCGGCGGGCAACGAGCGGGTCTTTGTCGAACGGATGCAATCGGCGGCTGAGCGCATGTCCACGCTCATTAAAGACCTGTTGGACTTCTCACGCCTTTCCACCCGGCGGGAACCCAACCGGTTGATTTCCCTGGGGGAGGTGGTCGGGCAGGTCCTGTCTACCCTGGAGCTGACGCTGCAGGAAACGGGGGCTCAGGTGTGGGTCGATCCCTTACCCACCGTACCGGGGGATGGCTCGCAACTGGAACAACTTTTTCAGAACCTACTGGCCAATGCGCTGAAGTTTCGTCAGCCTGGGGTCGTACCCCGGATTGCCGTTCAGGCGGGCTGGGTATCGAGTGATCACCTGCCCGAAGGCATCCGAGTGGGCCGGAGCAGCATCGCTTATCACCGGATCGATGTAGCCGACAACGGCATTGGTTTCGAGGAGAAGTACCTCGACCGCATCTTTCAGGTGTTCCAGCGCTTACACGGGAAGGGGGCCTATGGGGGAACGGGGATCGGGCTGGCCATCTGTGAGAAAGTCGTCACCAACCATGGGGGCGCCATTACGGCCCGCAGCCAACCCGGTCAGGGAGCCACCTTTAGCATTTACCTTCCTGTATAGCACCCAGCAAACGTCGGTGTTCCTGTGTCGTTTGGCTGGGGAGCTATTGTTAATATTTTTGAAGCACTTGCTGGCCAAAAAGCTTAATCTCATTAAAGGCTGATTTTTTACAAGGTGGCTCCTTCAGTCAGTCTTGTAAGTGATGTTGGCTACGTACGTTTATGACAATACGGCAACTCTGTACAAGCCAGTCCCGGCTATCAAGCCAATCAATGCCCCAATTAAGATCTCCAATAAAGTATGCCGCCCTAACACCAGCCTGGAGAGGCCAATTAAGATGGCGAAAACACCCATCAGTAAGCCCAAAGGTTGGTTAATACCATAGATTGCCCAAGTCAGAAAAAAGGAGAGCGATGTATGTAAAGACGCTTTAATATACCGGTTTACCTCATAGGAAATAATCACCAACAGCAAAACGCAGGCGGTTCCATAGCAAAAAGGGCGGGGTTGATGCGTAGCAAACAAAAGGCCTGCCAACAGGGAGATGGCCCCAATCAAGACTGGATAGAATTGAGCGCGTTGTCTTTGATCGGACACATCAAAATTAGTGTATTGACCCCGCTTAACTTTTCGGTAATTGTACCATGAGATGGGTAAGACCACCCCACCCAGTAGCCCTGCGGATATAATCACGGCATTCATGATGGGCAACTGTTGGAACGTTACATAGAGGGCAAATAAGGTAGTTGTAAGCAGGGGATGCCCTATAAGGGAGAGTGCCTTTGCTGTTCTATAAATGAAGGGGGAAACAGGTTTCATAAGTACGTACTCGACCACGAAACAGAAGGTGGCGGGTTTTTGATCATGAGCTTATCAAGCTCTTCTGTTATATAATCAGCAACCGGTTAGCCAATCTACAAAAACTTTGAATTCAAGAATGAGATCTCACAAATCACTCTATTGATGTTACGTTTCACTTCGCTTTAGCGAAGTGACGAATTGTCTCACTTGCCGAAAACTACCCAGCGTTGAGCGATTTTCTCAGGTTTTCATCGGCTTGGTTGACAGTAAAAAATAAAAGCAGGCCCAATACCGTCCCGGTAACGAGAATGGTTATCGATAGATTCTTAATAAGTTGACATTGGTTAGACTAAAAGTTAACTCGAAAATGGATTACTTGTTAGCTGTGACCTGTGCTTAACCAAGCTGTTTACCGTTAGCTAATGGTCGGTTTCGTACCGAATGCCCCTTTCTGAATTAGCCATTTGACCCCTAGTCCGCCCGCAGCCCAGAAGTTTTCGTACTGCGCCGAAACTCGGCATCTGTCCACATATTCGTTATACAGCGATAGATCGTCCAGATCAAAAACCGCCCTTTTGCCCACCCCCGACTGGATCAAGCAACACTAGAAAGAAGGGTTACATTGAGTTGGCGGTAAACCCTATTTCAGGCAGATTGGTTACGATGGCCTGAACGATAATGCTCCTTATAGCCAATGTTGACGCGTTGGGCAAAGGTCGACCAACTTGTTATCACTCGGCACGGGCCGGGCATATAATGGGGTCTATGAAAATAATGTTGAGCTGTTTATGCACCTGTCTCTTAATACGCTTCTGCACAAGACGAGAAAAAGGTATCTGTTCATAAAATAGGGCGTTTAATGAACCGGCTTGTTTTAATCTCTGACCAACGCCATCCGTTGCATACGCCAGATCTTACCCGTGGTTTTTTTGATGATTTCGGGTTCGGCGGTGTAACAAAGCGGCCGACGATGAATCCAAAGGAAAAAACAATCGCTACTATGAAAATTACTAAGCTCGTCTGGCTTATACCCCTGCTGCTCCTCTCACTCCGCCTACCGGCCCAACAAACAGCCTTTACGGTCAAGGTTACCGGTCACGGAGAACCTGTACTCCTTTTGCCTGGATTCACTTGCACGGCCGAGGTGTGGCAAGAAACCGTTGCGGCTATCTCGGCTAATCATGAATGCCATGCCTTCACTTTCGCAGGCTTTGGGGGTGTTCCACCCATTGATCTGCCCTGGCTACCCACTATCAAGACCCAACTCATCGAGTATATCAAAAACAAAAACCTGCATCAGGTGACCATCATTGGCCACAGCTTGGGAGGAACATTAGGGATGTGGTTGGTGACTACCCAACCAGATTTGTTCAAGAAGCTCATTGCGGTCGATGCGTTACCCTGCACGGGTGCCTTATTTATGCCTAACTTTAAGGCAAGCCAGATGGTATACGACAATCCCTTCAGTAAGCAACAGCTGGCTATGGATAGTGTCCACTTTCAGCAGATGGCCCGACAGATGGCTGCGGGGATGAGTTTGAATCAAACGAAACATGATCAACTCGTTGACTGGATGGTGAAAGCAGATCGGAAAACCTACGTGTATGGATACGTTGATTTATTAAAGTTAGACCTGCGGGAAGACCTGGCCAACACGACAGTGCCCGTGGTCATTTTGGCGGCTACCCATCCCAATCGGCAACAGATTGAAGCAACCTGGAATCAGCAACTGGCCAAATTAAAGGAGAAGCGTATTTACTATGCTGACCAGTCGGCTCATTTTATTATGTATGACCAGCCAGCGTGGTTTATTGCCAGGATTAAGGAGAATCTTCAGTAATTGATGCCGCTACAAGAGGAAGAATTCACTCAGATCTACAGGTCCCATTTTGCGAAGGTTTTACGTCTCTGTAGGGGCTACGTAAAGGGGGATCAGGCCATCGCTACCGACCTGGCACAAGAGGTGTTCATTAAAGTATGGCAACATCGAAGCCAGTTTAGGGAAGACGCTTCTGTCAGTACATGGATCTACAGGATAGCGGTTAACACCTGTCTGCTTGAGCTTCGAAAGACGGCGGCTAACAGGGAAATTCAGACGGACGTTCTCCCCGAGAGGGCTGATGAAAACGAGGGGTTAGTGATCGAGGAGCGACTTCAGCAACTGTATCGCGGCATTTACCAACTCGAGGAGACCGCTCGCTTAATAATCCTGCTCGTACTGGATGGACTTCCCTACGAAGACATTTCGCGTATTGTTGGGATTTCAGAAAGTTTATTACGCGTAAAAATTCACCGAATCAAAAAACGACTAGCTACTTTGATACAGTCATGACCAACTTTGAGCACATACAGGCGCTTTGGAACCAGCAGCCGGACCCTGATCAGCCCCAGGCGGCTCGTGCGATAATTGCCCGAGCCGAAACGAACAACCAGCAGCTACTTGCCTTTCACTATGGAACCACTATTACCCTTTCAATAACCGTCCTTGTTGTGGCAGGCTACTTCTGGGTTTACGGTACGACCACCAATCCGAGGGTTATGATGGGTGGTCTGCTGATGATCGTTGCCCTAGTGCTGCGCATTGGTGTAGAATATTATAGTTACCGCCGATTGGCTGCTATTAATCCAGGCATTGATCTTCGTGCCTGTCTGGCCAGCACCCAGTCTTTCCATCGCTTAAGGCAACAGATTCAGTTCGTGCTAACCCCATTAAGTTTGGGGAGTTATGTTGGGGGCTTCATCATGCTTTTGCCTTACGTTAAAGCGGGGGTTAGTCAAGGCTTCTACTGGTATATTATCATTTCGGGCAGTCTCTTTTTACTTGTCCTCTGTGTGATCATATACCGGCAGATTCGCAACGAGATGCGCCTGTTAGACCAACTAAAAGACAGCTATACCGCCTTATTGACAATTTAACTAACTGGCCGTTGACATTGTAGGCGATGGATCATATGGGACGAATATTGAAAATTACTGGCCGTATGCGAGTGATGGCGTTGGACAGTTACTAAAAAATTACTGTCCCATAAAACGCTCCCGCGTGGGACGAAGAAACAGGCTGGCATCAGCTGTTCAAAAAGGGCAATTTAAGAGGCCGCTTAACTTTACTATCTGTCCAATGCCATCAGTTGCATATGACTGAGCGCTGACGGTGTTTCGATTGACATCTAAAATACGGTCGGTAGGACGTATGCCTGTTTCATTAAGCACTTTTTGAACGGTACGCCGGTGCGGTGATCTGCTCCTTGACTAAGGGGTCGCGGGACGTGTGGGTATAGAGCCGCCGGAGCACTTCGGCCACCGTCAAAGCATCGGTAGCGTTTGAGGTGTTGAGTTTGGCCACCATGTTTGCCGGTAACATCCGCTACGGCGCACCATCTCTAATACCAGCCATAAAGATGCCCTATTCACCCCAATTAGGCCACAACTAAATCGTTTGTTAATAATTTGAGGTGATGATTTGATCAATTTCATTTAAAATAGTGGCATCGACAACCGGGTCAAATTTCCTGGCAAAAAGTTTCTCGGATTGAGCTAAAGCATTTAAGTCTTCAATACCTAACGTTTTCGGTCTATCGCCACCTCTTGACCAGTCAATATACCTTAAGTTATTGTTCACTACTTGATCTTTAAAAGGAGATCCCATGACAATAGTAGGTATCAAAAATTCGTCTGCGCCCCAGGTGAATCGCATGAACTTGTTAAGTTGCTTATTACTGTTAATGAAGTCTACTACATATTTAGCGCATTCAATATCCATTGTCCACCAGGTAGCACAACTACTGCCATATAAAGGAAGTTGTAATGGAAATTCTCTTTCTGTAATAACTGAATTGAGCAGTCTCTGAATTATATACTTGCCTTTGTATCGATAATCGTTAAAATTAAACGTTGTGATCCTATATTTAGCCTGTCTCCACCATATGTAAGCATCAGGTAGTGAGTACGAAATGAACGAAAGCCCAGCTTGTTGGATCAAGTAATCATGAATATAGTTTACGGGTTTGATCGGATAATCTTGCGAACTAATTAAGTTTATACACCTGTACTCTTTACCGGTATTAATTATTTCAACCAATGAGTTAATGATCGCTTTGGTAAAGCTGTACCCCCCCCATGTCACTTTACACCTATTTTTAATTAATGAAACCCGGTCTATCTTTTCCAGGAATGTAAAATCATTTTCATCTACGTTACCATCAATATGAATATAAAAATCAAAATTAACATGGTATAATGACCTTATTAATCTTTCTACTTGAGAAGGAGATTTATAAGTAGTTATTAAAAACGCAATTCTCATTACATTTAATTGGATTGAGTGGTCGTGTCTTAACTGTGGCTATTCAACTTAAAAATAAATGATTAATCAGTAAGCCAATTACTGCGTTGGGCACGAAAATAGATTTTAAGAAACAATTCGTTCGACCCGCTAACCGCTTGTTTCGGGTGCGTGAGTCCCACCGGGTCGCCGGAGCGATGCTTTCGTTCGACACTGTATGCGACTGATGGCTAGTCTGTCGAAGCGTCTGACCGGCAGGTATCAAAATTACCGTATCATGAAAGGCTCCCATTTAGGACCAATGGAGCAACGTGTTTATACTTATTGGTTCGGGCGTTTTTCGATACAGAAAATTGATAAGAATTGTAGGGCAAAATAAGTTGAATTCATCAGGTAAAAAAGCCTGCTTACACAATAAGCAGGCTTTGAACTACATATTTAGTTGTCAATTAAATAGAAATACATAAAGCCAGCGACTGTATATGATCGAATAAAGTATTCTTTGTCAAACAACCAATTCTATAAGGTAGCTTTCTAAACATACTGAATCACTGCCACTTAAAAACAGCGGCTTCATGTAGACTATGGCTTGCAGGTAAACTGACCTAGGGGCAACCAAAAAATGATCAATTCCTCACCGTTGTTTCAATCAAAATTGGTCATAAGACTATAGAAATGCTGCTGGTAATGTTGCTTAGCTTCTTTTAAATCGGTGAACAAATCAGTTCGTTGATACGCTTTACCATCGCTCAACCAGTAGGTGGCGGATAAAATCTCCTCGTTGTCCCGGCGCAAATCGACATCAACAATATCCAGCTTTGCGAGCTGATACTCCTTCGAAATAACGATCACCTGATCACCGGTAGCAAGTAAAGTTGGCATAAAAACTGACTAAGTTAAATTACTACTAAAACAAGGGTTAATTATACTCTATTGTAACCATACAGACGCCTGATCTATCCATTTTTACGTTTAAAAACTTATTAAATTAAGCCAAAAGTTTACTAAACACCTCCGAATGGAAATATTAGTAGTTAGTTTTACTTAGTTGATAACACTTTTGTCTGGTGTCGCCGTAAATTAATGAGTCCGCCATCAAATTTGCTCTCTACCAGGCAGACTCTTCCCTGGTGAAGAGTATCCTGCCAGACAATAACTTAATCGGTGCGGGCCGGTGGTGTAAACCATTCTGAATAGGCCACAAACCATTGGCCGCGCTCTCCGGGACGCGGTCCCCGGGACTAATTCTATTGCAACTTGTTGAATTGGCAGGTTATTCGGGCCGAAAGGCAAAAAGTCGAGCGCTGGCAGCCCGGTCAGATTTATATGTATCCAAAGGCAATCTGTCTTTCCGTTATTTAATGTTAGCAATCCTGTTGATAGACGAATCCCGACGTTTAAGTTTTGTATCGGATTGCTGAAGCTAACGCTTGCTGACGGGCATGATTTCATCAGCTGTTTTTTCCATTCAAACGTTGGCGGATCAACGCATGTTTTCTGATTAGCCTGGTAACCCCATGACAGGCATAGTACTCACCTCGATCAGGGCTAAACTGGTCAGATTGCCTACAATCCTTATAATCTCAAAATACCCTCCCGCCTCAGACGAAGAAGTCTTCATGTGTCTGCTCGTTAATTCGGGCCATATTTGAAAACCCTGTTCCTTGTGACTACTTATCATTTCGCCTTAGGTCGTGGCAGGGGTAGGGCTAGGCTTGTTTTTATTCCATAAAAGATAACATTTGTTATATTTTAGCCTGCATAACATAAATTTATTTTTACATTTATAGTCTACCTGTACTCTCAACGAACGATGTATGAAAAGCTTTATCCTCTTCACGCAGATATGGTTAGTCTGCCTAGTCACTTTACCCACACATTGCCTGGTAGCGCAAAGTTCAAGCACCTCGGCCGTTATCCACTATAAGGGCACCATTCCTTATTTCCTGTACTATCAAGACGAGTTCTTAGATGAACACGAAGTCTTCTTTGATCTCCGCGACAAAACAACAAGCAAGCATACCATTGTTTTACCCCTCAAGAAATCCCTATTGATTCGATTTTCGGGGAATAATGATCAACTACCCGTGCTGATAAAGCCAAAGGATACCTTAACTATTGAACCGCTTCAAGGGCGTATTAGAGGAGGGAAAGGTCAGGAAGCGAATTTCTATCCTTTTCTGGAGAAGCAACAGGTCAGTATGGGCATACCTGACTTCTGGTCGATTGAATGGACACCCAAGCTAAAATTTGACGTCTTGATGGATGAATTTAGACGGCTCAGAGATAAACGCCTGGCGATTGCGGATAGCTTACGGGAAGCGGCCCAACTGTCAACCAAATTTCATCAGCAGGCTACCATTGAGATCCAGAGTGCCTACCTACAGGCACTCTTGCTGCCCTTTGTTAAACCCCATACCAATGGCTTTACAGCCAGGAATCTCCCCACCTGGTACCTGGATACACTGAGCCGGTATAAGTCCTTCTTTACGCATGACGACCTATTAACCGGCAATTCGCTGACTTACCGATACTGCTTAAATAACTACGTGAAGTACTTGTCTTTCCGGACTCAGCAAGTTGACAGTCAAGAAGGCGACTATCAGACAGCGAACCAACAACTATCGGGAAAACATCGCGATTTTGCTCTTTTCTCAATCGTGAAAATCTATCTCAAAGAAACGGGTGCGTCAATTAAAAAAAGCAGTTTGCTCAATCAGTATCGTGAGGATATCAGGGAGCAGGGTTATGTAAACAACCTGGATGCTACTCTTGAAAGCAAGGAAAGGGAGCGGAACGAGGTGGTAACGGCTAGTGAGTTTGTCAATCAGAAGCTGGACATGGTCAGTGGGGCACAGATAACGTGGCAGCAGATCTTGTCATCGAATAAAGCAAACGTAGTTTATCTGGACATGTGGGCGAGCTGGTGCGGTCCTTGCCGAAAGGAAATGCCAAATTCGGTTAGCTTGGCTAATCAGTTCAAGGGTAAGCCGGTCAAATTTGTTTATGTTTCCATTGACAGTGATCGTCCCAAATGGCTCGCAGCTTTGAAAACCTTGAAGCTGCCGATAGCCCGGGCTCAGCACTATCGACTAGCCCCGGATAGTAAGCTAGCCAAGTTACTGACGAAAGGGTCCATTCCTAAATATGTAGTCATTAACAAAGACAGCCGCATTCACACAACTGACGGGCCTAGACCAAGTGAGGAGCAGACAAAAAAACTGTTGGTTGGCTTAACTGACTAGCCCGGAATTGCGAAAAGCTTTCCTGGGTTAGTAACTCTCATGGTTATATTAACTTACTGTTCAGTCATTCGTTGTCATTTCATTAGACGAGTCGGCCACTGATTGAGTTGAACGCTATCTGAAAATAGTGTCTCAGCAAATGCTCCTTTCGTAACCGCAAAATAGCTTTGGCAAAAGAAGTGCTAAATAATCGATCTCTCTAGCAAACTACACAATAAACTCCGCCAACTAACGTTTTGAATCTGTTATCTGACATCGAAGCTCCATTGGTTCAACCTATGGGGCTTTTTTTGTGTCATGAAACGCTCTATCAAGTAGACATCTAGTTGGTAGTATCGGTCCATTTTAGTCTATATACTACGGACCAGATCAATCTAGGAAAGGGTAGCTAAGCATGAATTTGGAGAAGCTGGCAAGCCTCAGACACTTTGTGCTTTACCTGAGCCAGTGCCTCCTCTTGGTCTTCCTCAGTCAAGGCTTCGATAAAGGTCACGTACTCGGTCGTCAGGGCCGAGTCGACCAGACGAGCCGCATCACCAACTACATCCTTCTCCTCGGAAATAGTATTACTCAGTTGGCGAATGCGCTCCTCAATCTGTTTAAGTTTTTCCTTGATTAAGTCGGGATTATCCTGTTTAAGCCCTAAGAGCGTTGTGTAATCGGCCAGTATCTTCTTTTTAATGGGTTCGTTTTCCATGGGCAACGTGGGGAGTGAGTTTGTGACATCTGCTCTTGACTAACCTCAGGCCCTACCGCCTTGTTAAATCAAACCTGTGGCTCATCAAACGTACTCTACAACTAAACCACCTAGCTTACTGTAGAGCCTAATTTAAGCGCTTGCCCGATTTATGCCACTAATTTTATTTGATAGATTGAAAAATCATTGTCTCGCAAAAACGCTCTCAAGTAAAACGATAACGTATACATATTGCTGCCTTTTAAGTCTGGCGTTTAAAGGCACAGCTTTTATCAATTGAGCATTCTGTACGTGTTGGGCGGGAAGCCTACCTGCTGCTTAAACAAGCGCGTAAAATGAGAGGGGTATTTGAAGCCCAGTTCATAGGCAATCTGACTAATGGATTTGCGGTCATCAACTATCTTTTCTTTTGCCACATCAATCACTTTAGATTGAATGTAGTCCTGAGCCGACCGGCCGGTTGCTTTCTTCACCAGGTCACCGAAATAATTGGGGGATAAATGCAGGGCTTCGGCACAGTAAGCGACCGAAGGCAAGCCTGCAGTCTGCGGTTTATCGGATGAAAAATAGCCAGCCAACAAAGATTCAAACCGTTCCAGGATGCCCTGGTTGGCATCGTCCCGCGTAATGAACTGACGGTCGTAAAAACGGATGCAGTACTGGAGCAGCAGCTCGATGTTGGTCGCAATTAGTCCTTTGGTGTGCTTGTCTATGTTTTGATCAAGTTCATATTCAATTTTTGCCAGGCAATCGATCACAATACGACGCTCTTTATCTGACAGGTGGAGCGCTTCATGAACAGCGTACGAAAAGAACGAATAAGCCTGCATGTGTTTGCCTAACGGAGTGCCGTTTAGCAGGTCACCATGAAAGAGCAAGGCCCAGCCTTTGGGGGCAAATAGGTCAACGCCGGCTTGCACGCCTACCACTTGTCCGGGTGCGATAAATATCAGACTTCCTTCCTGGTAGTCATAGTGTCTTCTTCCGTAACGCAGCTGGCCATGATTCTGCTCTTTCAGCCCCACCGCATACAGTCCAAAGTTGAATGACCCCGCAGGCATTGGTCGCGCTTGAGAGAGGTCGATCACCGTAACCAGCGGATGTTTGGTTGGCACACCCCGAAGGGTATTGTACTGCGCGATGCTGCGAATGTTTACAATCTCTTCCATCCCTCGTTGGTTTATCGCTACAAACTTACGGCTTCCGGCAAGCCCTTTTCATGCCGGCTTTCCTCATCAGTAATAGTGGTAAGAATACCCGTAATCTGTATAAAAAAAGGGGCTTCCTTCCCCCCAATTTTGCAACAGAAAACATCAAACATGAAAACACGACAACTAGGAACCTCAGGATTGGTTGTGTCCGAATTGGGTTTGGGCTGCATGGGCTTAAGCCACGGGTATGGTCCGGCCACTAATGAACACGAGGCCATTGCCCTCATTCAACAAGCGTATGAATCGGGTATTACCTTCTTTGATACCGCCGAAGTGTATGGACAAGGTGCCAATGAACAGTTGGTAGGAAAAGCTCTGCATCATGTTCGGGATAACGTCATCATTGCGACTAAGTTTGGCTTTGCCAATGGCAGGAATACCGATGGGTTGGATAGTCACCCGAAGCGCATTAGACAAGTGGCGGAAAACTCGCTCCGGTATCTGCAAACCGATTACATCGACTTGTTTTATCAACACCGGGTGGACCCGAATGTGCCGGTTGAAGAAGTGGCCGGCACGGTAAGCGAGTTAATTGCCCAAGGCAAAGTAAAGCACTTCGGCATGAGCGAAGCCGGTGTGCACAGTATCCGCAAGGCTCATGCGGTACAACCCGTGGCCGCCCTGCAAAGCGAGTACTCCATGTTCTGGCGGGAACCGGAAAAAGAGATCATTCCACTGCTGGAAGAATTAGGCATTGGCTTCGTTCCGTTTAGCCCGCTGGGCAAAGGATTTTTAACGGGCAAGATGACGGCGGCCACTGAATTTGACCCGACCGATTGGCGTAATGTCATGCCCCGTTTTAGCAAAGAAAACCGCGAAGCGAATCAAATCATTGTTGAGCTTGTCATCAAGATTGCAGGCGAACACAAGGTTACGCCCGCTCAGATTGCCTTGGCCTGGCTGTTGGCGCAAAAACCCTGGATTGCCCCGATTCCGGGAACCACAAAAGGAACTCGTTTAGCCGAAAATATTGGTAGTACAACTATGACCTTATGCGATGATGATTTAGCTCCAATCAACAAGGCTTTGGACACCCTCAATCTTCAAGGAGAACGTTATCCCGCAATTTTGGCAGGACTACAAGGCAAGTAAAAATTCATGCTTTGGGTGATGAGTTCCTCTGTCCTGATACGTTTTCTCACGTATCAGGGCAGAGGCTTTGGTTTTTAGAGCTATGACAGTATAAAGGTTCATGGCCAGTGACTCTACACGCTAATTAACCTTATTGACCTGTTCACTTGTCAACGAAAGCACTTATCTCAGGAAAACCCTCCCAGATGAGACGAGGAGCGATTTGCGTATCGATAATTCGGGGGTTTTAAGAAACAGTGGTCCTACTAGACATTGTACTTTTTTCATGCGCGATTCGGTTTCTCACTTCACTACCATGACATAGATCGGTCCGAAAGGAGAAACGTCTTGTAATGAAGTACAGATGTAAGCTCATACCTGTCTCAGGAGGTACTAATCAAGACCTTATTGTACTCGAATTAACTGAACGTCTAGCACCGGGCGGCCATCGACCGTAAGCCTTGTATGACCATGCGTAACGTTCGCACTACATCCGACAGGGGAAAATGTAGCTGACTATGCCCCTTACTATCCGTTTGCATAAGGGGTTTCCAATAGAGAACGTCCCGTTGATCAATGCGGCCAGAAATAGTGCAGGTGTTTGCCTCCACATCATATCTTGGCACATAAAATTAGCGCTGCACCGACGGGTAACCAACAAATTGAATCGGCTTCATAGCCTTCTCAGTTCTCGCATTGCCCTGCCTAGACCGTGAAGCTTGAGCCAATTAAGGGTCTCAATGGATGTGGTCATGCTGGAGATGGGGAAAGGGGGTTCGTCGAGCCGCCTTGTGGGTCGCTTATGGGCTGAACCAGCCAGGTACCGTCCGATAAAAAAACCGTTTTTTTTAAACAACTAGCTTTAACAAGTGTTACGTCAAACGAATAACGGTTTTACGTATACGTTTCTTTCGCCTGGTTGCCCAGTTGGGATCACTTCCTCCGGACGAGCCGCTCCTGCCGGATGTAGGCCTCTTTCCTGTTCAACCATGATAGCCCCTACCCATTCAGCGTCGGCTCCGCAAGGCCAACTCGCTTCTTTTCTAGCCGCCCGGCGCGAGGCTCTACTGGCCAACTGGCGAACCGCTTGTGAGACCGATCCGGGCCTGAGAAGCGTTAACCACTTAAGCCCCGACGAGTTTGCCAACCAAGTTCCTTTCATGCTCAATGTGCTTCAGCAGCAGTTACAGCATCAGGCGGAAGAAGCCCAGGTGGACCACCTGGCCGCGGAGCATGGCCTGCTTCGTTGGCATAAGGGCTACGTCCTGGCCGAATTGTTGGCCGAGATGCACTATTTAGGCCAGAGTATGCTGGCCGAACTGGGGACCTTCTGGCAACTTTACCCTTCAACCGATTGCCCCATGGTCACCCAGACCTATGAGCACTTCTTTGCGTTTGCCAATCAGATCAACACCGGTAGTGTGAGCCAGTTTACCCACTTACAACGCACGGCGGCAGCCAGCCGGGTCAACGTACTGGAAAAAGCCCTGGCGGAACTTCAGGCGCTCAGCCAGCAACGCCTGGAGCTCCTGCGCCATTCCTCCCATGACCTACGGGGTAGCTTTGGGACTATTCTGGGCGCTGCTTCTTTGCTGGGACTGGTAATGGACTCCCAACAGGAGCGTAAACAGATGCTGGACATGTTGCTGCGGAACCTGACTACTTGCCGCTCGCTGGTTACCCAGTTGATGGATCTGGCCCGCTTAGAAGCCGGACAGGAAGCTTTGCACATTCAGCCCCTGGATGCGGGTCAGTTGTTGACCAATCTAGTGGATAGCTACCAGCCGCTGGCCGTCGAGCGGGGACTTTTACTCAAAGCGGACGGGCCGGCCAGCTTGCCCGTCGAGTGTGATCCGGTTCAGCTTCAGCGCATTATTCAGAATCTGGTGCTCAACGCCCTCAAGCATACGCCGACCGGTTGGGTATCCGTCTGCTGGAGTCGAGAGAATGAGTTTCAGTGGATGGTCAGCGTGCAGGATTCGGGCCCGGGCTTACCCACCGCTACTCGGGCGGGTTCAAGCCCCCCCTGGGGAGTCCCCTCCCCCGAAACCACCACGGCCGTTGATTTCGACGATGCTCAGCCAGCGGCTGTCGCCCTTTCGTCCCGCTCCGGGTTTGCCCACCAGGGGGAAGGCGTGGGTTTATCCATCGTCAAGGGCTTGTGTGAACTACTGCGGGCTAGTCTGGAGATCGACAGCCGGCCAGGCGTAGGCACCCTGTTTCGGATACAGCTGTCCATTCAGAAGCATCTTTGAAGGCCACCGCTACCCTCTCTTGGAGGTGTACCTTCCAACCACGTTAGGAGAGCCTTACCTGTTTCTTCCAGCCCTAAAGCAGGTTTTGCGTTAGCCTTTGTTAACGGGTAATGGCTGGAACTTGACCCTGTAAACGCTTTCCCCCTGCTGATAGATCGGGCCCACATCAGCTCCATGGACGGACGAGACCAGGCTGGGAACGGCTGCTAGTTGCATAACCGTCATTCGTTGGCTGTCGTTCTTACTAACCCGTAGCTAGACCTTTCCTACAAGCCCAAGGGTATGGTTCATTTTTTTAGCTGCGTCCGTACTCTCACTTTTTTAGTTTAACCTTAACTTTCTTGTTAAACAAAAGTAGTGTCCATCTTGTTAAACAAAAGTAGTGTCCATACGAGTCGGCGGTTTGACAATGGTGGGTGAATCTCACGCTACGTTAATCGGTACTAAGACTTGCCAGTAAAGCCTAGACCATGCTGATAGCGGTGGTTATCAGAATAACAACGCACGACCACCCCGCAGAATGACTTTTCTGCCGTGTGGCGACAAGGTGAAGGGGCTTGTCTACAGCAGATACTATCTGTCTGTTAACCAAGGCTACAATGGTCTGTTGTTGCTCAGTCTAAAGGGAAAAACGATACAGATCGTGTTAATGGGCTTACCCGATACACACGACACGCCCTGCTGCTAACCCAAACGCTTCGCTCGGTAAGCGTGGGTCTTATCCTGGAAGAACCAGTTGATGTTGCGCCTTTTTAACCTACCTAAGCGGTAGGTATCTAATCCCGTCATTGTCGCGGCTGGACCCGTTTTGCCAAAAGGGCAAACGCTTAAGTAAGCGTAAAGCGGCATGACAGCTTGACGTCTTCAGTAGAGTAGTTCAATCACCTTTAACGACAGCTACCTATGTTAGCCATGAATTTTCGCGGACCCCGTCAAATCAGGTTAGACCGGAAAAGGGACAGGAAGGGTATATGATGTTTAAAGAAAAAGCAAACAACAACATGCGTTCGGTATTTGCTCCAGCCGGGTGATGTAATTGACTTCGCCTATTACCATTGTATCATCGCCCCGTGCCGGAAATCTGTAGAAATGTTATTTTGTGAAGGGACTAACCACTTCAAATTGTTATTCGACAGAAGTGATTAGTATAGTAACCACATCGGAAATTATACCATTCTCGTTTTCTTTTAACCTTATTTAAAAATCTTGTAATTGATAGTTAAGTAGCTTAGGCTGCTTAAGTATTTTATTTTGTTGAAATCGATTGTCCCTTGCCGAATGGCCTTTGAGACTTTTTAGCTTTTAAAACAAATTGTTCACCTAATCAAATAGTATTATGAAAGCATTAGTTTATTACGGCCCTAAAAACGTAAGAGTAGCAGAGATGCCGGACCCAAAGATTGAACAGCCCACGGACGTATTGGTGAGGATCACGACGACTAATATCTGTGGTTCGGACCTGCATATGTATGAAGGCAGAACCAATATGGAAGAAGGACGTATTTTTGGCCACGAAAATCTCGGGGAGGTAATTGAGGTAGGTAACGCAGTAGTTAACATCAAAGTCGGTGACATGGTGTGTATGCCTTTTAATATTAGTTGCGGTCATTGTAAGAATTGCGAAAGTGGACTCACCGCCTTCTGTTTAACCATGAACCCTGGGTTTGCCGGTGCCGCTTATGGTTTTGCCGGAATGGGCCCCTATAACGGAGGGCAGGCTGAATACCTGCGGGTGCCATTTGCGGACTTTAACTGCTTAAAACTGCCCGAAGATGCCAAAGAGAAGGAAAACGATTACGTAATGCTATCTGATATTTTCCCTACCGGCTTTCATGCAACCCAGTTGGCAGGCGTTAAGCCCGGAGATAATGTGGTAATTTATGGTGCCGGGCCAGTGGGTTTAATGGCGACAATTTCAGCTGGGATAAAAGGTGCAAACAAAATAATGGTGGTAGATGATCATCCAGACAGGCTGAAACTAGCCGAAGAATTGGGTGGTATACCTATCGACTTTTCAAAAGCACCAGCAGTTGACCAGGTCCTTGAATTAACCGATGGTGTTGGAGCTGACAGAGGTTGCGAATGCGTGGGTTACCAGTGTTGTGATAAGCACGGGCACGAACATAATAATATAACCATGAACGAACTTGTGCAAGCCGTTAAGTTCACAGGTTCCATTGGTGTAGTAGGTGTTTATGTTGCACCAGACCCAAAAGCAGAAGACCCTCTTGCGAAAAAAGGTCACATGGATTTTGACTTTGGCAATTTTTGGTTGAAGGGTCAAAGTATTGCAACAGGCCAGGCAAACGTTAAATCTTATAACCGTCAGCTTTGCAGTTTGATATCATCAGGCAAAGCCAAGCCGTCAGTCATTATTTCTCATGAGCTTTCATTAGAAGAAGCACCGGACGGTTACAAGCATTTTGATGCCCGCGACAGAGGCTGGACTAAGGTGATCTTAAAACCGGGTAAGCAAGGCGCCACAAAAAAACAAGTAGAAGAACGAGAGGCAGTAACTGCATAAACCCCAGAATACTGCGGTTTATAAATCAGGAAAGCCTGTAAATTAAAAATACAGGCTTTCCTGTTGATTGATAATGTTAATTGTGGTGATCCAATGCGGCATTACAGGCTTTTTCATTAGCGAATCCATCCGGTGCTTGTTTAGAAATACTACAAGGTGCGGAATCATAGCCTAATTACTGATTTTCAGGTTATAATACGCAATGGCGAAATCATTTATGGTTGCTCATCGACGCTTCGTAGTGTGCAATTAGCTTTTTGAGGTTGTGTGTCGTCTAATTCGGTAAAACCAATAACAATATTTTCATGAGCAGTACTAGTTCTTTAACAGCACATTCAATTTCAACATACAATACATCAAATTTTTGAAAGGTTCTTATGCACAACCCTATTGGCAGCTACATCGCTTTACAACACAAAACAGGCAAACATGAAAACATCAAATGTTGGTATACGAACAACGATGCTTCCGTCTGGCAGAGCGATACCTGTATTCGGTCAGGGCACATGGCTGATGGGCGAAATAGCATCGAAGCGAAAAGCAGAACTTGCCGCACTTGAAACGGGCTTAAACCTGGGCTTAACGCTCATTGATACGGCTGAAATGTATGGCGATGGAGCCGCTGAAGAGCTGGTAGGCCAAGCCATAGAAAGCCGTCGTAAAGAAGTTTACCTAGTGAGTAAGGTACTTCCAAACCATGCCACCAGGCAGGGTGTAATAGATGCCTGCCATCGAAGCCTCAAACGGCTAAAGACTGATTACTTAAACTTATACCTGTTGCACTGGCGTGGCGGAATACCACTTGATGATACATTGGAGGGGTTTACGTATCTCAGGGATCAGGGGTATATTGTTGATTACGGTGTAAGCAATTTCGATACAGCCGATATGAAGGAGGCATTGAATTCACCCGGAAGCGAGGGAATAGTGACGGATCAGGTTATGTATAATCTTGCAAACCGGGGTATCGAATACGACTTGATGCCCTTGTGCCGTCAGCGTGCCATTCCCGTTATGGCCTACTCGCCGTTAGAACATTCGCCCGAAGACCGCAGGAAAATGCTCGAACATCCAGCATTAAACCTGGTTGCAGGGGCACATGAAGCCACTCCGACACAGGTGGCCTTGGCATGGCTGCTTCACCAGAAGGTTATTGTAATCCCTAAATCGGGCACACCAAAACATGTAGAAGAAAATCGCCGTGCCCTCGATATCACCCTTACTGAAAATGATCTGACAACACTTGATCAGGCCTTTCCGCCACCGCACAAAAAGGTGCCGCTTGCGATCAGGTGAGCAGCTTTCTGTGCCGGTGAACTACATTTATTAGCTACTTATTTTGCGGCCTCGTGGCAGACGAAAGGCTAATATAGCCGGATAGTTATTCTATTTCAGAGGATGATTAATTATAAATCAGTTGCTCTCAGATCAATAAGCAACCCGATTACAATGAAGGCGAAAACAAACGAACCACCCCATATGCCATTTACCGAATGAAGTTGCCTGCTTAACAAACCTTATATCTCCCTAAAACTATGGCAAACAAAAAGCAGCCCGTGTCGCGTGTACTGGGCATGGGACAGATTGAACCGGACGTCAGCGGTTCCAGTCGAATTAATGTTGACGATACGGAACGAATCTGGTCGGCGGCTGGTGGAGCGCTGTTAGCGACGTACGGCTTACGACGGGGTTCATTTGGCGGGCTATTACTGGCCACACTGGGCGGATATATGGTCTACCGGGGGGCGTCGGGCTATTGCCCCATGAACCAGGCGCTGGGGCGAAATACGGCCGAGCCGAAGGCCGAAGATAGGGCGGTGGATTCGGTTGAAATCGTCAAAAGCCTAACCATCAACAAACCGCGCGAAGTGGTATACGCCTACTGGCGGCAACTGGAGAACCTGCCCCGGTTTATGTTTCATCTGAGCGAAGTTCGACAACTTGACAACAAACGGTCGCATTGGGTAGCGAAGCTCTCGGATGGTCTCCTCGCTAAAACGCTGGGAACGGTGGAGTGGGATGCCCAGATTCTGGAGGAGGTCGAAAACGAACGATTGGTCTGGAAATCCCTCGCCGATGCCCGGATTGACAACGCGGGCGAAGTCAGTTTTGTCGATGCGCCAAATGGTCAGGGTACGGAAGTTCACGCGGTGATCAAGTACCGTCCACCAGCCGGGCAACTGGGCGGTGCGATCATGAAACTGTTCAACCCAGCTTTTGAGGAGATGATCAAACAGGATCTACGCCGGTTCAAACAATTGCTGGAAACCGGAGAAATCACGACCATCGACGGGCAGCCGTCCGGTCGGAAACCTGAGCAACAATCCGATAAAAAACCTGTATCTGAATACGCCAAAATAGACGAAAAGCATGAAAGCGCTATGTTATAACGGTGTTGGCGACCTGCGCACAGAGCGGGTTCCCGACCCTACCCTGATCAACCCCAAAGATGCGATTCTGCGGGTTATTCTCTCCTCGGTTTGCGGCTCCGACCTGCACCTGCTCAACGGCTACGTGCCAACCATGCGCGAAGGTGACATCATTGGCCATGAGTTTATGGGCGAAGTGATCGAAACCGGCTCCGAGGTGAAGAAACTCAAGAAAGGCGACCGGGTCGTGGTGTGTTCAATTTTGGGTTGTGGCGAATGCCAGTATTGCCAGGATACCCAGTGGTCGCTCTGCGATAACTCCAATCCCCACGCCTGGATGCCGGAAAAAGTCTACGGGGATTCGCCGGCCGGCATTTTCGGGTACTCGCACGCCTTTGGCGGCTATGCCGGCTCCCACGCCGATTACATTCGCGTACCCTATGCCGACCGGGGCTGCTTTGTCATTCCCGACGGCTTACCCGACGAAGCGGCCGTTTTTGCCTCGGATGCGATGCCAACGGGCTTTATGGCTGCGGATCTGGCCGACATCCAGCCCGGCAACGTGGTGGCGATCTGGGGCTGCGGAGGCGTGGGTCAAATGGCCATTCAAAGTGCTTTTCTGCTGGGCGCGTCCCGGGTGATTGCCATCGACCGGGAAGCCGACCGACTGCGGATGGCCCAAGACATCAGTGGCGCCGAGGTGCTGGATTTCTCGAAAGTTGATGTTCAGGAAGCGTTGCGGGAGATGACCGGCGGCCGTGGCCCCGACCGCTGCATCGACTGCGTGGGCATGGAAGCGGTCAGCGAAGGGCTGGATTATTACTACGACAAAACCAAGCAGTTTGTCCGGCTGGAATCCGATCGGCCGATTGTGCTGCGGGAAGCCATCCTGGCCTGTCGGAAAGGCGGCACGGTTTCGATTATTGGGGTATATGGCGGCTTAGTCGACAGCATCCCGATGGGGGCGGCCATGAATAAAGCCCTGACGTTCCGAATGGGTCAGCAACACGGGCAGCGCTACATTCCCCGCTTGCTGGAACATCTGCAAAAAGGAGAGCTTAATTCACGGTTTATGCTCACCCACAAAATGTCGCTCGATGAGGGCATGAAAGGCTACGATCTGTTCAATAAGAAAGAAACGATGCGGGTTGTTTTTGCGCCACAATAGGGGATTGGACGGCTGGTCAGGCGGAAGAAAGCCTGTGTTAGTGCGTCAAGACTGCAGGTTTACTGCCGCCTGACCAGCCGTCGCGCCTAAACACATGAAGCTGTTTACCGTTTTTAGTGAGTTGAAGGAGTGTCTATGAATTTGTCAGTTAAATGGTCCTCTTCTTGTGTAAGTGAGTCTGTTAACGTTGTGCCCAGCACACAATACAAACTACAATTGAAAAAACTGGGGTCCGTTAGGGCTTTTTAAGGCAGGCTGCCGAAAACCAATCACATTCAGTAACCCTTTATGGCTCGACGAACAAACGCCAACGACCAGGACGATAAAGTAGCATCCGGATTTGTCCGCGTGCGGGGGGCTCGTGAGCACAACCTCAAAAATATCGACGTCTTAATACCGCGTAATCAGCTGGTGGTTTTCAGCGGTGTCTCCGGCTCGGGCAAGTCGTCCCTGGCCTTCGGTACCCTCTATGCCGAAGCACAGCGACGGTATCTGGAATCGGTTTCTCCTTATGCCAGACGGTTGATCGATCAGGTCGGCGTGCCGGATGTCGATGCCATTGACGGCCTGCCGCCCGCCGTTGCCCTACAGCAGCAACGCGGCACGCCCAATGCCCGCTCGACGGTCGGTAGCCTGACGACCCTCTCGAGCCTGGTGCGCATGCTCTACTCGCGCGTGGGTACATACCCCCCCCGCCAGACGATGCTCTATGCCGAGGACTTTTCCTTCAACACTCCGCGAGGAGCTTGTCCCCGCTGCCAGGGCATGGGCCGGGTGCACACCATGACCGACGCGTCGATGGTGCCAGATCCGTCGCTGACCATCCGCCAGCGGGCCATTGCCGCCTGGCCCACGGCCTGGGGCGGTCAGAACCTGCGCGACATTTTAGTCTCCCTGGGCTATGACATCGACAAACCCTGGAAAGACCTGCCCAAAACCGATCGACAGTGGATTCTCTTTACGGACGAGCAGCCGACGGTTCCCGTCTATGCAGGCCTCACCCCGGCCCAAACGCGTCAGGCTCAGCGACTGAAGCTGGAACCGAGCTATCAGGGAACCTTCAGCAGCGCCAAACGAAACCTGGAGCACACGCTTGCCAGTACGGAAAGTGCAGCGATGCGCAAACGCGTGTTGCAGTTTATGATCAGTAGTCCCTGCCCGGTATGCCAGGGCAAGCGTTTAAAGCCCGAGTCCCTTTCGGTGACCTTTGCTGGCTACGACATCGCCGATCTTTCGCATCTCTCCCTGGTGCAACTGGCAAACGTTATCACGCCGGCCGCGAATGGCGAGTTTGCCGCCGGCACGAATGCGTTAACGTCGCTGGTGAGTCGCCAGGCGGCAAAAGATGCGCTGGATCGGCGCGTGCAGGCCGGTGGCTCAGCACACAAGGGCGCCCCTGATGTGCGCCGTACAGATGATCTCTCGCCTGAAAAACGCATCGCTGCCGAGCGGCTGTGTGGTGATCTGCTGGATCGCCTGACCACGCTCATCGAGCTGGGTCTGGGTTACCTGTCGCTTGACCGCAGCACGCCCACCTGCTCATCCGGTGAGTTGCAGCGGCTGCGGCTGGCCACTCAGCTCTCCTCCCAGCTCTTTGGGGTCATCTATGTGCTGGACGAGCCGACGGCCGGGCTGCACCCAGCCGATGGCCACGCGCTCTTCGACGCACTGGACCGGCTCAAAGCCGCGGGTAACTCGCTTTTCGTGGTCGAACACGACGTTGAGATGATGCGCCGTGCCGATTGGCTGGTTGATGTTGGCCCTGAGGCAGGCAGTGCGGGCGGGCGCATTCTCTACAGTGGTGAACCACCAGGCCTTAGGGGGGTCAGCGAGTCCTGCACCCGGCCCTACCTGTTTGAGGAAACAGCCCGGCTATCGTCCCCCAACCGTCCCCCTCAAGGCTGGCTACGTCTGGAGGGTGTCCGACGTAATAATCTTCAGGGGGTGGATGTTTCGTTTCCGCTGGGTTGCTTTACCGCCGTGACCGGTGTCTCGGGGTCGGGTAAATCCAGCCTGGTGAGCCAGTCTCTGCTGGATCTGGTGGCCGGTCACCTGGGCATCAGACGGGAAGAGGCCGAGGAAGATACCCTGGAAAATACCCCTGCCGAAAAAACCATCGGTCGATTGGGGGGCGATGTCGAGGCCATCCAGCGCCTGATTGAGGTGGATCAAAAACCAATCGGACGAACTCCACGCTCCAACCTGGCCACCTATACCGGGCTTTTTGATCAGGTCCGAAAACTCTTTGCCGCCACGCCGGAGGCCCGTCGGAGACACTTCGATGCCGGGCGCTTTTCCTTCAACGTCGCCAAAGGGCGGTGCCCCACCTGTGAGGGAGAAGGTCAGGTCAGCATCGAGCTGCTGTTCATGCCGAGCGTGTATGCTCCCTGTCCGACCTGTCATGGCACACGTTATAACGAAAAGACGCTGGAGATTCACTGGAACGGTAAATCCATTGCGGATGTGCTGGGCATGACGGTCGACGAAGCCTGCCTGTTTTTTGCCCAGGAAGCGTTGGTGTTACGGTCCCTCAACACGTTGCGGGCTATTGGCCTGGGTTATCTCAAACTTGGGCAAAGCGCGACCGAGCTTTCCGGCGGGGAGGCCCAGCGCATCAAGCTCTCCACCGAACTGCAACGTACCCAACGGGGCACCACCCTCTACGTGTTGGACGAGCCGACCACCGGCCTGCATCCGCGGGATGTCGACCGTCTTTTGGTTCAGCTGAACCGCCTGGTTGATGCGGGCAACACCGTTATCGTCGTCGAGCATGATATGCGTACGGTCGCCCAGTGTGATTGGGTGATCGACGTGGGCCCCGGAGCGGGAAATCAGGGCGGCACGATCGTTGCGGCAGGCACACCCGCCCAGATTGCCGCGTGTGAGGAAAGTCGCACAGCTCCTTTCCTTTCGAACATCCTGAAGCCCGAGTTAAGTATCCCTTAATCAGCGCAACAAGTCTATTTGCCCTATCACGGGTTTTGAATGAATGGCAAAACGGATGACTAAAGTCGTACGCTTCTTAACGATCACGGATTACAAACTTTCAAACTCATATATCATGGAAAAACTGTCATTACTGGCTCGTGTTCAGGCAAAACCTGGCCATGAAGCTACTGTCGAGAACTTTCTGAAAGAAGCGCTGGCGTTGGCCCAACAGGAAGAGGGCACCCTTCGTTGGTATGCCTTCAAGATCAATGAGAATACGTTTGGTATTTTCGACACCTTTGCCACCGAAGACGACCGGCAAGCCCATTTGAACGGGGAGATTGCCAAGGCGTTGATGGCCAATGCTGATGCGCTACTGAGTGTGCCCCCCGTGATCGAACAGCTTGAATTACTTGCCGTCAAGTAATTGTTATAGCAGGGTAGTAACTTTTGTATTTTGGCAAGTAAAGTATGAAGGTTCCTACCCCTGTTATAAATCAAGCGACATGTATTATATTCTCAAATTACCCTCCCTCATGAGACGAAGAAGTGTTCATGTATCTGCTCAATAATTCGGGCATTTGAAGAGACGGCTTATCTTTAATATCTGTCCAATGCAATCAGTAACATACGGGTATCTCCCTACGGCTTGAGGTAGGCAGGTAGGCAAACCCCAAGCCCTCGTTATGTTCCTTCGACGGTTTAGACTATCTTCACCCCGTTTCGGACCGCTCACGCAGTCGGTCGGTTTGCACCCTTAGCCCCAAACCCGTCCTCATTACCCACTACTACGTTGCACACTACCCCACCCGTTGACCCCCTTGCCTTCTTAGCCGGGGGCGGTCAGATGGGCCAACTCATCGGCCAGCAGGATTGGACGGCCTCGCCTCTGGGCTCCCCCCAGCAGTGGCCCGCCGGGTTGCGCATCGCCCTGGCCAACCTGCTGCATTCGGCCTTTCCCATGTTTCTGCTCTGGGGAGATGACCACACCTGCTTTTATAACGATGCCTTCCGGCCCAGTCTGGGCCAAAACGGCAAACACCCCCACATCATGGGCCAGCCAGGTCAACAGGCCTGGCCCGAGACCTGGGCCTTCATTGGGCCCCTGATTGAACAGGTCAAGCGCACGGGCCAGCCGGTCTGGTATGAAGATCAGCAGCTGCCCATTTACCGCAATGGCCAGCTGGAAGAGGTCTACTGGACATTCAGTTACAGTCCGGCTTACCAGGAGCCCGGTGACATTGGTGGCGTCTTGGTCACCTGTACGGAAACGACTCAGCAGGTGCGCACCCGGGAGGGGTTACTCCGCTCCGAACAGCGCTTTCAGAACCTGGTGCGGGATGCCCCGGCGGGCATCATTGTGCTCAGCGGGGAGCAACTGCTGGTCAGTATCGTCAACCAGGCCTACGGGCGGCTCATTGACCGCCGCGTGGAGGAGTTGCTCCACCAACCCCTGTTTGAGGTCATTCCCGAAGCGGAAGCCGTTTTCCGTCCCCTCATCGAGGGTGTCCGCCAGAGCGGGGAGCCCTTTTATCTCTACGACCAACCCTATGCGGTCGGCGGGAAGGATGCCCCAAAGCGGGGCTTTCTGAACCTAGTCTACCAGCCCTACAAAGAAGCCGATGGCACCATCACGGGCGTGATGGTGCTTTGCCAGGAGGTAACCGAACAGGTGCTGGCTCGCCAGCAGGTAGAAGAAAGTGAACGCTTCTCGCGCACGGTCTTCTATCACTCCCCCGTGGCCAAGCTGGTGTATGTGGGGCCTACTATGATCCTTCGGGAAGCCAATGAAAAGATGCTTGAGCTCCTGGGCCGGGATAGCTCCATCCTGGATAAGCCCATCCTGGAATCCGTTCCCGAATTGAGGCGAACCCAGCTCCTGGAGAGGTACCAGAGCGTCTTGGCAACGGGTGATATCCATGAGCAAGTAGCCGAGCGCATTGAGCTGATCAAGAACGGGGAGCCCCACGTTGGCTATTACGATTATACCTACAAGCCCTTATCGGATGCGGCGGGAAAGCCGTTTGGGGTTATCTGCACGATGATCGAGGTCACTGCCCAGGTGGTGGCCCGCCAGCAGCTGGAAGAAGCCGAATTAGCCCTGCGGGGGGCCATTGAGCTGGCTCAGTTAGGCACCTGGAGCATTGATGTGACCACCGGCGGGCTCACCTACTCGGACCGGCTGATCGAGTGGTTTGGTTACGATCCCGCGGCCCGGGATTACACGCAGGTGATCCCCATCCTGTCGGCTCAGGATCAGGCCCGGGTGGCTGTCGCCGTGGCCCGGGCCCTGAAGCCCGGCTCGGATGGTATTTACGAAGAAACCTATACCATCATTCATCCTGTAACGGGTCAGCAACGGGTGCTGCACGCCCACGGCAAGACCGTCTTTGATGCGGAAGGCAATGCCATTCGGCTCAATGGGACCGCTCAGGATATCACCCTCCAGCGGGAACTCCAGCTGGCACTGGAAACCCAGGTTCAGCAACGGACGGAGGAACTAGCCGCTGCCAACGAAGAACTAGCCGCTACCAACGAAGAGCTGGAAGCCAGTAATGAGGAGTATGCCGCCCTGAATGAAGAGCTGGAAGAGGCGAATGCCATGCTGATGCAGTCCAACGATAACCTGCAAACGTTTGCCTATGTGGCCAGTCATGACTTGCAGGAGCCCCTGCGGAAGATCCAGCAGTTTGGCGATTTACTCCAGCAGCAACTGGGGCCACAAGCGGGGGAAAGCCGTACCTATCTGGAGCGGATGCAGTCAGCCGCCAGCCGGATGGCCGCCCTGATTCGGGATTTACTGAACTACTCCCGCCTGGCGAGTCAATCGGATCGCCGGGAGCCCGTCTCGCTCCACCAGGTACTGCAAACGGTCCTGATGGATTTAGAGCTCATGATCGCCGAAACGGGTGCCGACATTGCCGTTGGTGACTTGCCCACCCTGACGGGGGATCGGTCGCAACTCGAGCAGCTCTTCCAGAATTTACTCAGTAACGCTTTAAAGTTTCGGCAGCCGGATCCAGCCGGGGTTGCCGGTCCACCCCGCATTCGGGTGGCGGCTAGTCAGGTAAGCCCTCAGCAGCTGCCGGCGGGGGTGAAACCAGCCTGGACGGTCCCCGCCTATCACCAGATCGAGGTGAGTGATAACGGCATTGGCTTTGAGGAGAAGTATGTAGACCGCATCTTTCAGGTCTTCCAGCGGCTGCACGGCAAGAAGGCGTACGCGGGCACCGGGATTGGGCTGGCCATCTGTCAGAAAGTGGTCACCAATCATGGGGGGGCCATTACGGCCACCAGTCAGCCGGGTCAGGGCGCTACCTTTCGGGTGTATCTACCGGTAGCCTGATTGGGCTGGTATTAGCGGAACGGTTTCCAGCTAAAATTGACCACCGGCATCAGGCTGGGCCATGTCGTATGCGACCAATAGCGTTTGAAAGATATTAAAATCACTGTCTCACAATTCGCTCCCCAGTGAGACGAAGATGCTTTCATATACTTATTCCTTAAATGGGGCATTTTATTAAACAGTTTATTCTTAATATCTGTCAAAGGCAATCAGCAGGATACGCCTGAAGACTTACGGTAAAAGCTGTACGATTTGTTAACCAGCAAACAGCTCTTTACAGGTGGGTATATGGGTATACAGGTCGTCAACGATCTAATCTTTGGTTGACAAAGACAAATGTAAGCCGTTTCAGATCAGACTACGTTGAGGGGTACGATGCTTGGTGTCTGTCCCTACAGGTGATGTAACCGGTTGCCCGACGAGCCAAAGCTGATCCCTAAAGCGGCTGGACAAAGTTGTCCAAACGGATCAGGAGTTGGTCAATAAAGGGGCTATCCGGCAGAGAATACATATGCCGGTTGCCCACCGAACGACAGGTAACTAGACCGTTCGTTTTCATTTTACCCAGATGCAGCCAGACGAGCGGTTTGCTACTCCGGAGTTGAATAGCCAGCTGGGTTATACTCTGCTCGCCCTGTCGGGTGAGTAAACGGACGATTTTTAGGCGAAGTGGATGGGCTAAACTTTCCACGAGCTGGAGGGTTTGGCAAAGCGCCAGGGATTGAGGGGTCATGTTGAAGGATGGCCAACGCTAGGAGTAGCCTTCATCCTGGTAATCGGCCTGTTAAGCGGACAAATTAGCCAATCATTTCTTGCGTAAACAAGTCGAGTGTTGACAATCGACGAAGTTTTGCCCTGGACGGGGCAGTAGGAAGTTGAAAATGCTCCAGGTGTTCGGCTTACTCGGTCGCCCGCGTTATATTTAATTTAGTAAGCCCTTCCATCATTATATAAAACATTATACTACAGTTTATGGTGTATTGCCAGAACATATTTGCTTTTTTTTGTTAAGTGTAAATGAATGTATGGGGCTGCCTGTATGGCTTATCAGATGCTGGAAGCCCCCGCGTTGAACCTCAATCGTAAAAGCGAATCAGTTCACCTTACCGCGTGTCACCATGAATAACCAAGATAAAGCCAAGCTCGTTGAAGAACTGGACGAACTCTATGCTCAACTACAGAGACATGCCGTAATGCTAAATCGCCGGCTGGCCCAAGCCCACGAGTCGTCCAGCTTACGCCAGGAACCGCTCTACTCGTCACCCTCAGAGGAGCCAGATCCGCTTTCCCAAGTGTTTACTGACTTACTGGTGCGCTACAAACAAGCCCAGCAACGCTACGCTCAACTGAGCGGCCCTTCGCAAGGGATTAAAGTGAGCGAAGGCGTTCCTTGAGGGAAATCCTTTTTATCACCTTAAGTGGGGTGAAGTCTCAGGCGAATGGAATGGTTTTTAGCGTAACCCCAGCTTCCCCTGTTTACGGCTTTGTCTCTTGTTGCCTACTATTCGCCCGTTTTTCTGAAGGGTCAAGTAGAAATGAAAGCAAAAAGTAAGAGCAGCTGACTTGAGCAAGGCCTACCCCACCGGTTTCAATTTCGTAGGAACCGTTGTAAAACAACCTGCTTGCCGTCTGGTACTTCATGAATCGATCCATGAGTGAGGCCTAGGGGTGTTTGATCGACTCATTTCACCAACCGATGGATGTTTGACCGGGGTCGGTCGATTGTCTTTTCAGGGCTTAAAGCCACGCCTAACTTAGCCTGTAAAATAGCAGCAACCAGTAACCGAGCAAACGGATGAAGGATACATTGATTACTCATATCTGGGATGAAAATAATCGGTTGCAGGCCCTACCGCTGGCCGATGAACCCGCTTCGATGGAGGCCTCCTACGAACGATTACAACAGCTGGTTTGGGACCTCAAGCAAACGGACTACAAGGCGACGGGGCTTAATCGAGTGTGGGTCCGCATTGTGCGTATTGGTAATTATGAACTGCGAAATATGCGTCACCAGTATCAGAAAATGCTACGCTCGCCAGGGGACTTAGCCGAGCGAACGGACTACGTCCATAGCCACGGTCAGCTGAAGGAAAAGATTAATCAGATCATTTTGCTGATTTTCGATCCTATCCCTTCCCAAAAGCACTAAGCTGAACCTTGGGGTATTGGCCGAGGAAGGCTCGTTCACTTTACCAGTGACCACTTTAAGGAATGAACGAAAGTCAATGGATAAACTCGGCCGCTGATTTCTTCATCCGTAGGCTCCTGATTAGATTGGACAGATAGTAAAACGTTGATGTCTCCTAAAAACGCTCCTCAATGAGACCATAGGCCGGTTCATTTCGCTGCCCTTTAAATGGAGTCTTTTAACAGATCCTCCTGTCAATAAGCCTGTGGGATAATCGAGAAAAAAATCCGTCAGCTAGGGCTATCGACAAAACGCCTTGGCTGGAAAACCAGGTTCATCGTTGAAAGCGACTATGGATCAGGTTTGCGGGAATTCGGTCGATAAGTTACCTACTACACTTCGCTCGCATCAAGTCTGGTCATATACTATCCCAAAAAAACGGCTTTTTTTTGTCTATACAGTACATTCCACTACAACAATACGACTTTCGGCTACAGCTGCTTTTTTAAGCTCACCCACCTTTGCAACAAGAAAACCAGCAAACACAGACGAAAGTGAAAAATTGGACAACAGCCCATATTCCTCCAAGAAACAGTGGTTTAGCCGTCATTACAGGGAGTACCGAAGGAATTGGCTATGAAGATGCCCGGGCCCTATCAGCGGCCGGATGGACTGTACTCGTGTTGGGACGTAATCCGCAAAAAGGAGCGGAATCAATTGCCAGCATTCAGCGGAGTAACCCCGGAGCCAACGTGAGTTTTGAGACAATAGATCTGGCCGACCTGGCATCAATCAAATCCTTTGCGTCGAGAATGATCGCAAAGGGGCAAGCTATCGATCTGCTCATCAATAATGCGGGCGTCATGACGCCCCCTAAACGACTCGAAACGGCCGATGGCTTGGAGTTGCAGTTCGGCACGAACCATATCGGTCACGTTGCCCTGACCGCACAACTGCTGCCCTTATTACGTCAATCACCCGATGCGCGTGTGGTTACGCTGTCCAGTGTCGCCAATCGGGAAGGAACAATCAATTTTGATGACCTTCAATCAAAATCCCCGTATGTTCCCGGGAAAGCATACAGTCAATCAAAACTCGCGAACCTGATGTTCGCCTTAGAATTTCAGCGGCAAAGTAAAAAGCACGGTTGGGGTATCACCAGTATAGCTGCCCATCCCGGTGTTTCCCGGACCAATCTGCTGATTACGGGGGCAGGACGATGGAGTGCCGCAGGCATGACAAGAACGTTTCTGCCGTTTCTGTTCCAGCCCGCTGCCCAGGGAGCCTTGCCAACCTTATATGCCGCTACTGCTCCAGAGGCTGAGGGAGGTGCGTATTACGGACCAAATAAGCTGATGGAAACCCGGGGGTTTCCCTGTGTCGCTAAAATACCGGCACAAGCCGAGGATAGACAGGTTTCTATACGGTTATGGGAGCTATCGCAGGAGCTAGCCAACGTTAAATTTTAGTCCTTTGCCGATTCGACTTGTCAATTTGGAATGCACCATTAATACCATGAAACGGATCGGTTTTAGCGTACTCGTCTTCATAATGCGTTTAGCTTGTACCCCCCAAAACTATATTTATCAGTAATAAAACGGACAGTCCAATCAGTTTATAGAAAGCATCAATCAATTGGAATTTCGCGGCTACTAAGGCATTTCTCGCTCGGGCAAGATGATCAAAGTCAAACGAATTCAGTAAACCGTAAATCAAGTTAACCGATGAAAATCATAAGCCTAGTACTTCTTTTAGTTTCAGCATTCCTGAGCATCAAACACGGTTGGGATACCTTCCAGCCTGCCAATGCCGAACAAACCAAAATGATGGCCGATTTGGGTATTACGGAAACGGTGAAACCTTTCTTTGGCGTATTTTCAATCATCGTAGGGTTGATGATTTTGTTTCCACAGACTTTTTTTATCGCCAACTTACTCAATGCGATCACTATTCTTTTGATCATGGCCTTATCCTTAAGAGCAGGAAATACGAACACAGCGTTAGTAGAAATTCCGTTTCTAATCATGCCGCTGGTTTTGATTTGGCTGAAGTATCCGTTTAAATTCTAAAACCGCTTTTGCGCCATGGCAACCCCGAAACCCTATCGAATCGAATCGATTACGCAAATCCATCGGATGATGGGTCTCCCCAAACCCCATCATCCCCTGATCGGCCTGATCGATCTGAAAGGCCTGAAAGCGGACCCCGCTATCCATGCCGTTATTTTTGATCTGTATGTAGTATCGCTCAAACGAGGTTGCGACAAACTGCTGTATGGGCAGCAGAAATACGATTTTGATGAGGGCCTGATGGCCTTTATGGCTCCCGGCCAGATTCTACGGGGTGAGGAAGGCGGTGTGCCGCATCAGCTCGAAGGTTGGATGCTCTTTATTCACCCCGACTTTTTGTGGAATACGTCTCTAGCCAGAAAAATAAAACAATACGACTACTTTGGCTACTCGGCTCACGAGGCTTTGTTTCTATCCGATAAAGAAGAAACCATCATCAACGGCATTATCGACACCATCCAGCAGGAGTACAATGCCAATATTGATAAATTCAGTCAGGACGTCATCATGGCTCATCTGGAGGTACTGTTCACCTACGCACAGCGATTTTACGAGCGCCAGTTCATCACGCGTAAGATAACCAACAGTAAGCTATTGGAACGGGTAGACGATATGCTGACAGATTACGTCAATGGCGAGGACTTGATTGCCAAGGGACTGCCCACGGTTCAGCAGATTGCGGAAGCGCTGCATGTTTCCCCCAAATATTTGAGTAGTTTACTCAAGCAGCTCACCGGCCAAACGACCCAGCAGCTCATCCACGAAAAGCTGATTGCCAAAGCCAAAGAACGACTATCAACCACCGACTTATCCGTCAGCGAAATTGCCTATGCGTTAGGTTTCGAGCATTCGCAGTCCTTCAATAAGCTTTTCAAAGCCAAGACTAATCAGAGTCCGTTGGCGTTCAGAGCTTCGTTTAACTGACCGCCCAATACCTAATTGGAAGTATTTCACTAAAATTGCTTGACACAAACTGCGTATGATCCGTCTCTTCAAACGCTCAGAACCTGTATCAGTGAAATCTACATTTTCGGGCCTGTTTTAGCCGCCTTTGTCAACTAGGCTACCTTACTAGTTGGAGAGGTAATTGGTCTAGCCTAAGGGCTTAACTCATATGTCCATTTGGTAAAACGATCGTGAAGGTAGTCCCGATCCTTTCCTGACTTTGGACCGTTAGGGTGCCCCCATGAAGCTCTACATACTGCCGGGCGATGGCAAGCCCCAGGCCCGTGCCCTCAATAGACGTGGTATTGCCCGCTCGATAAAATGGTTGGAACAAGGCCGAAAGATCGGTAGCGGGGATGCCAATACCGGTATCAATCACCTGAATGAGTACCATTTCGGATGTAAAGTGGAGAACTAGACGAGGATCATTCTGAGAAAATTTGAATGCATTGGATAGTAAGTTAACCAGTACATGACCCATCAGTTTTCCATCCAGGAAAGCGCTATTCGGTACGCCTTCCACTGATAGATGGACGACTCTGCCGTCCCGCTGATTACTGAAATGCCTGTCAATAACCTGTTGGCACAATACTACCACATCGGTCCAGCTCGGATGAACCGCAATTTTTCCCGCTTCAATTGTTCCTATCGTGAGTAAATCAGTCATCAACCCATTCACGTGTTCAATCTGGTTACTAATACTCTCCAGATGTTTTTCAATGGCAGGCTTAGCCATATCTTGAGGTTTACTCAGATACAGTTTGATCAGATCCGCACTAGTTTGGATGGTGGTCAGGGGTGTGCGGAACTCATGAGAGACAGTGGAGACAAACCGGGATTTGAGTTGGCTAAGGTCCTGTTCCCGCAATAGAGATTGTTGTAGGAGGAGTTCTTTTTCTTTCTGAGCAGTAACCTCCGTAGCCATAATCATCACCCCGGTAATGGTTTCGGATACGTCCCGCAGGGGCGAGTAGACAAAGTTAAAGTAAGCGTCTTGTATCGTTCCATCCCGGTTTAATTGAGCGCGTTCACCAATTCCGAAATAAGGCTCCCCAGAATCATAAACGGCTTCCAGCAGCTCCATGAACTTTTGGCCATCAAGTTCCGGTTGAGCCTCAATCAGTGGCATTTCCAGGACGTAGTGATCTTGTCGCCAGATGTCGTACATCGGCCCATTAACGACTTTAATAATCATTTCCCGACCGCTCAATAAAGCTATTCCCAGAGGAGCCTGTTCAACAATGGTACGGAAACGTGCTTCACTGTGCTGAAGCTTTTGTTGAGCAAGTACACCCTGCGTCGTTTCCTGACCTACCAATAAAACACCACCGATTTGACCAAAATCCGTCAAAACGGCACTATAGCTAAACGTCCAATACGTATTCTCCATTTGGCCATTTCGATAGATAGGAAAGAGTTGATTCTCAGTCCAAGTGGCTTCCCCTTCCCCCATCACCTGGTCGAGCATGGGCTTAATGGAAGGCCAGATTTCAGGCCAGCAGTCCTGTCCCCGCTGGCCTAACGCCCGTGGGTGTTTACCGTCATTGCCTAAACTGGGGCGAAAGGCGTCATTGTAGAATTGAATAAACTCGTTGCCCCAATACAGAAGCATAGGAAATTTAGAGGAAAGGAGTATCGATACCGTGGTACGCAAGCTTTGGGGCCAGCCCTCGGGGCTACCTAACAGAGTAGCCTCCCAGTCAAAAGCGCGGGTTAGAAAACCCATTTCCCCTCCACCGCTCAAGAAATTGACCGATTGTACCTGTTTATTTCCCATTTAAGTAGGGTAAGTATTTGGGTAAGTTAGTAAATATATCTATAAATTAAATTTTAGTAACCGTACTCCCCAAGTTGTGATTTTTGGTGGCCATTAACGGGTAAGCTTTAGTATATGCCCTTCCAATCGATGATTATGGTCACGTAAGACAGGATCGTAACGGGTTTTTTCTCAGATTATCAGCAGGAAATGGCACAGATGAACTTGAAGGGACGTGTTTCCTCTTACCCTATTAAATATAAGTCTATCATAAACTCATTCAGCCCTAAAGTACCAGACACTAGGGTTAACGAAAACTAATGATACTCTTTATCTACAGTTACGCAACTGGTTTACCTAGGGGTTTTCTGAGAACAGGCCCGCCCGGCGGCCTGGAAAGAATTACGCCGGGCGGCACTCCAATACGCTTTTTCGGTCTGAATTCAGTACC
>NZ_BAAGSJ010000028.1:44611-86651 GCF_054782495.1 Spirosoma aerophilum
ATTAAATTTCATCAGTTCAGTGAGCTTCTCGGATTGTATCAGAAAAGGCTCCTTTATGAAACGGTAGCTAGTGTGATGTTCATAAAGAGGACGTTCACCTAATCCGTCGCCTGAGCCATAATCCTCGAATTTGGGGTTCAAGTAGATTGAACAGAAGACCGGCCATAATAAATAAACACGCCTGCAGCTTCCATACCGGTAACTCTTCCCCTAGAAAAAAAGCGGCACTCAGAAGGCCAATAACAGGCACCAGCAAGGTGAAAGGCGCAATCACGGCTGTTGGATAGGTATTGAGCAAAAAGCCCCAAATCCCATAGCCCACAAAGGTAGATAGATAAACGATGTATAAAACGGCCAGGCCCGTATCCATCGACACGTGTTGAAAAGAGGCACCGATCACCGCTGGCCCTTCAAAAATATACGATAAAACGCTCATGACCGGCGTGGCGATCAAGCTCCCCCAAACCACCAAAGCTAGGGATGACTGAGCCGCCACCTTTTTGGTAAACATATTGCCAACGGACCAGGAAAAAGCCGAGAGTAGCGTCAAGAGAAGGCCCGTGAAGGTCGTCGCTCCACTTACGTGGCCAGCCACGATGCCGATACCAATAAACGAGATCAGCGCGCCGGTAATTTTCCACAAACTCGGTATGTCCCGGAAGAACAGCGCGGCTAAACCCATCGAGAAAAAAATCTGAACCTGAATCACCAGGGAGGAAAGTCCAGCCGGTAGACCCAGATAAACGCCCCCAAAGAGCAGGCCAAACTGGATGGCAAAGGTGAAGATGCCATAGCCCGCAATCAACTTGAGTGATGCCTTAGGCCGGGGCAGAAAGAAAACCCACGGAAAAGCAGCCAGCGCAAACCGGATCGAACACAATAGCATAGGCGGGAATCCTTTCAGTCCCACATGGATGGCAATAAAATTGACGCCCCAGATCAGGACGGTAATCAGGGCTAACAGAAGATGCTTGGGCTTCAATGTGGGCTTATTTTACGGACGAGTTTAGATGGGGGCTTTCTCATAGCCCAAGGGAACATTCCAACTTTAATGAAAAGCGGTGTTGTATTCATTGAACGTTCAACCAGGAACGTACACCCGCCTTGACGGAGTTAAACGACTCGATCCAGCCAGCCGTTCGCGTCAGGAGCAATACCACGCTGGATACCAACCAGCGCACTTTTAAGCTGAACCGTCAGGCTAGCCTCGCCTTCCTCACCAATGGTGAAGTTGTGCCGTTTTCCCTTAACGCTGCCAATGGGAATAACCACAGCGGCCGTGCCACAAGCGAAGGCTTCACGCAGTCGGCCGCTTTGGGCATCAGCCTGCCACTGATCAATCGAGTACGGCGCTTCCCGGACGCTAAGGCCCATCTGGCGGGCCAGGATGAGTAACGAGTCCCGGGTTACACCGGGCAGGATGGTACCCGTAAGGGGCGGGGTTAACAGCGTTCCGTCATCGAACACAAAGAAGAGGTTCATGCCACCCAGTTCTTCAATCCATTGCCGTTCGACGGCATCCAAAAACACAACCTGGTCGCATCCCTGCCCGATCGCTTCGGCCTGGGCTGCCAGACCAGCCGCATAGTTACCTCCACATTTGGCCTCACCCGTTCCACCGGGAGCCGCCCGGCAATACGTATCCGAGACCCAGAGCCGGAGGGCCGATGTGCTGTCACTAAAATAGGAGCCCACGGGCGTGGCAACCACACAGAAGAGGTATTCTGCCGAGGGACGGACGCTGAGTATCGGTTCGGTGGCCAGCATGAAGGGCCGGATGTACAAGGCAGCTCCATCAGCGTTCGGAATCCAGTCCTCTTCAAGGCGAACCAACCGGCGAACGGACTCGACAAATAGAGCCTCGGGCAGCGGGGGCATAGCCATCCGACGGGCCGAATTGGCGAACCGACGGGCGTTGAGCGTAGGCCGAAACAGGGCGGCTCCTCCGTCGGCCAACCGATAGGCCTTCATGCCCTCAAAAATCTCCTGGGCCTGATGGAATACCATCGCGGTCGGATCGAGTGTAAAATCGGCGCGGGGTTCGAGCCGGGCTGCGTGCCATCCCTGCTGAGCGGAATAACGAATCGTAACCATATGGTCGGTTTTGACCCGACCAAAACCGGGGTCTTGCCGCAGTTGCCGCCGTTGGTCGGCTGGAACGGGCGAGGGATGGTTTGTCGTGTCAAACTCAGCCCTATCGCGGGGCGAAGCCTCCGCTTGACCAAAAATGAACTCAGAGACAGGGTGCATAAAAAACGGGGTCTAACGGGTGAATAAGACGTATACCTGGTTCATGCCCGGTCACGCCCGGTAGCGTGACCGGCGGTCAAGAGCCCCGAGAATTGACACAACATGAGTGCGTTACCTTGCTTTTCCTGCAAAATAACAAGGCGCCATTCGATGATAATAGATATAGTTTTGTGTTTTTTTATGGGTACAGATCTACCGGACTCGCTTTACCAGCGTACCTAATCGTTTAATATCCCCTTCGACCGAGTCGTCCCAGGGCATGGCAAAATTCAGGCGCATGCAGTTGTTGAAATTGCTGTTCTGAGAGAACATACTTCCGGGGGCGAAACTTAAGTTATGCTTCAGGGCCGTTTCGTACAGCTCGGTTGTATCGACCCGTTTGTCGAGTTCAAGCCACAGGAAAAAGCCACCTTGGGGCTGGGCTATCTTGGTCGTATCGGGAAAATAATCTTCGATGGCCTGCTGAAATTTGAGGCAGTTGGTATGCAGGGTATGGCGCAACGTCCGTAAATGGTGATCATAGCCGCCATGTTCCATAAAATCGGCAATCACCTCCTGAAACAACGAGGGCAGGGTAACGGTCTGTACTAACTTCTGGCGGACTAGTTGCTCCTTGAACTTGCCGGGGGCCACCCACCCGACCCGATACCCTGGTGCCAGTGTTTTAGACACGCCCCCGCACCACATAACCATACCCGCCTGGTCAAAGGCCTTGCAGGGCTTTGGCCTTGTTCCGCTGAAAAACAGGTTCCCGAACAGATCATCATCAATCAGGGGAATATGGTGATGCGTCAGCAGTTCGACGACTTCCTTCTTATGGGCATCGGGCATCAGGCTCCCCAGGGGATTGCTAAAGTTGGCCGTCAGGCAGCAGACGGTAATCTTAGGGATGGCTTTCTTTAAGGCATCGATCTCAATACCAGTGGTGGGATGTGTTGGCAGCTCGATCACGTGTAAACCCATCGATTTTGCCAGTTGCAACAGGCCAAAATAGACCGGGCTTTCAGTGGCCATCGTATCGCCCGGCTTAGTCGTTGCCAGCAGGCACTGATAGATGGCATTGGTTGTTCCTGTCGTGGTTATAATATCGTCTTCGGTCAATTGGCCCTCAAACACCAGTGACCACTTGGCCACATTCCTTTTTAGATTCTGGCTGCCCTCAACGGGTTCGAATTCAGTACCATTACCGTCTAGTTGTCTCATGGCTTTGATTAGCCCTTTATTGAGTTTGGCAATGGGCAGGAGCCTTTTATCAGGAATGCCCAGTGAGAATTGTCGGATGCGCTTATCCCGAAGTACGTTGTAGACGCGACTAATCAGGTCATCGGTGTTTTTTCCCGGCTGAGGCTGTTGGAGCTGACTAACGGATGGAAGCGCGAGTTTTCGTTGAGCGATCTTACTGACAAAGTAGCCGGACTTGGGCCTCGATTCGATCAGCGACTTGCTTTCGAGCTCGGTAAAGGCCTGAATGGCCGTGTTCAAACTCACCCCATATATCTTTTGGATTGAGCGGATCGACGGCAGTTTATCGCCTATTCTTAAGGTCTGGGAAAGGATCTGGTTTTCTAAGATCGACGCAATTTTCAGATAAAGTACCTCTTTAGCCATTGTGATTTACGCGCTGTATCCAGCAAATGTAAGAACGTACAATCTGTACCTGGCTTAAAGTACAACAGATAGAATGTTTAGCAAATGCTCCGTCCAAGAGACACGTTCCAGTAGGTTATCTAGAGAATATTGGGTTGACTAGAGTGGATAAAGGGGCTGTTTTATAAAGGACATCATCAGCCTTACGCTTAGTAGCAGGATTACACTGACTAGTTTCTGCGTTAGTTTACGCTGGCAAAACGATATTTCAGAAACGATAAAGCCCTAATTCGATTGAATTAGGGCTTTATCGTTCAATCCGTGTACCTTGGTCAATTCTGCTTTGGCGGGCTGGGCAGAACTTTTTCGATTTCCGAAGGGGGAAGCACAAAGGCCGTTTTCTGCTTTTCGTATTCTCGGGTCAGGTCGGCTACAATGTCGGGGTAGTCTTTGGCCAGGTCGTATTTTTCGCTGGGGTCATTATCAATATTGTAGAGCAATGGAATAGGATGTACATCTGGTGCCGCTGGTGAATAGGATGCGTGCGTGATGAAATGGGCTTTCCAGGCCCCTTTCCGGATGGCGTAAACCTGCTCATTAATGTAATAGGGCAACATGTCCCGAACCTTTACTTTTTGACCGAACAAGACACTGGACTGATCAATGCCATCCAGGATCCGGTCTTTTGGCAAGCTTACCTTGGCCACGGCAGCAATCGTTGGCAGCAGGTCCATATTGCTCATTAAGGCAGTCGTGGTCACATTCGCTTTAATTTTACCCGGCCACCAGGCAATGCCCGGAACGCGCATCCCCCCTTCGTAGGTCGAATTTTTCCCTTCATAGAGCAGTCCCGCCGAACCACTATGATCCTTGTGCACAAGCCAGGGACCGTTATCACTGGTGAACACAACCAGCGTGTTCTGGTCTAATTTTAGCTCCTTGAGTGTTTTCAGGATTTGTCCCACACTCCAGTCTAACTCAGCCACCACGTCACCGTATAAACCGCGTGGACTTTTTCCCTCAAAATCGGGCGAAGCATACAGGGGTGTATGGGGGAAGTTGCTGGCATAATACATCAAAAACGGTTTATCCTTGCTTCGTTTGATGAATTGAATGACCTCAGCGGTGTATCGTTTGGTCAGAAAGTGTTGATCCGGTTCCTCCTCAATGATTGTCTCGTTCTTATACAAGGGTAACAAGGGCGCATTGGGCCGAGGGCCGGGCGGATTGCCCCATGGCCTCGCATTACCGGTTGTAAAGACTTTGCCCATATCATTGGAATAGGGCGTTCCGAACCAGTAGTCGAAGCCCTGCCGGGTTGGCAAAAACTCGGCTAGATGCCCTAAGTGCCACTTACCAATCAATCCGGTGGCATACCCGCTGGCCTTGAGCATCTCGGCGATCGTGACTTCGCTCAGGGGCAACCCACTGGCTGAATTCAGACGAAATACATCGCCTTTCCCATACACCCCTGTGCGGGCGGGGAGCCGACCCGTCAGAAAAGCCGCCCGACTGGGTGTACAAACGGCGGCTCCCGCATAAAACTCGGTGAAGCGCATGCCTTCTTTGGCCATTCGATCCAGGTTAGGTGTTGAAATCGTTGGGTGACCATAGCATCCCAAATCACCATACCCTAAGTCATCGGCCAGAATGACAATGATGTTAGGGGCTTTCTGCGCTTGCGCCAGATACGGAAAGCTAGCCAGTAGCAGCAAAAGGCTTCCCCAAAAACGAGTAGTCAAACAAGTACGCATGTATTGAAAAAGCTTAAAGGTGTACTCCTGGTATTGGATCGCTAAGCGATTGAGAATCGGGCGGCCTTGAGCCGTCAATCAACTGCTGGGTTACTTTAGTCTCTTTTTATCCGATTGTTAACCTATCATTGTCGTGTAATCCAATTCTATTTGAGCGGCTGCTTGGCTGGTACCAAAGCGTCCAGCACGGGTTGATGCCATTGGCCGCTTTCTTCATCGAAAACGCGAAAAATCTCGCGAAAACCCCATACATGAAAACTAAAGTTGTTTTTATCGGCTAACTCTCGAATAAACTGGAGATACCGGGCACGAGACGCCATATCCGCATATTCGTTCACGCCGATTTCGCCAATATTAATCGGTCTGGTGTTTGTTTTACTCCATTTGGCCAAAAAATTGAAATCGCTTTCCAAAGGCTTTTTCTCTGCCGGCGTTCCAGTCCACTGCGTTCCTTTACTGGCCGCTGCGCCGGCATAAGCCAATCCCTGGTGAGTGAATAGATGGGGCAGGTAATAATGAACTTGTACGATGAGATTCCAGTCGTCCTTGGGCAACTCCAATAATCCGACTGTCCAAGATTGGCCGAGGTTGGGCGTAGCAATAAGGATCGTTCTGTCTGGATTAGTTTTCCGAATGAGCTTAACGGATTTAGCGATCAACTCATTCCATAGTTTCGCCCCCATTTCGGTGTTGGGTTCATTTAAGACGTCAAAGTACAGTTCGGGCGGATAGTTTTTATAATGGGCGGCTATTTGTTCCCAGAGCGAATAAAACCGGTTGATATTATCCTCAAAACTGATGCTTTTGTCGGCTTCGGTCATATTCAAATACGGATAATAATGCAGGTCAATGGATACGGCTAAACCATTCTGCAGGCACTGGTTGACCATACTATCCACTCGGCTAAAGAAAGCAGGCTCTATGGTATAGGGTGCTGTTTTGGCACTATGAACAGACCAAGTGATAGGAAGGCGAACGCTAGTAAAGCCTGCCTTGGCAATCATGTTGATGTATTCCGGTTTGATCGGTTGATCGGCTGTCGGGTACAAATGCAGGCTTCCGGAATTGTTATCCAGAAGACCATTTAAATTTAGACCTCTTCCCAAACGCTTGTTTCGCTGGAAAGCCAGTTGCGCGGTTTTAGGATTGGACACTACAGTCGGTTTTCTGGCCATGATTGTTGCATCACGGCTTAGCTTTAAGTACAAGGCTTCCGGTCGTTTAGGGTTTGGGTCAATGGTTGCGGGACGCTGAACTTGCCCAGGCGCACCAAAAAAACCGAAGAACTCCATCTCCCCTAACTTGGTAAACCGGACGATTGCCGCGCAAGCCATACCACTTGGCGTAACAAGGTCCATCGCTAGTGGACTGACGGTTGAATCGACTTTATACTGACCGGTAAATGAAAGGCTTGAAAAAGCTTCAGCGTGGACAGACACCGTTTGGTCCTTTCTAAACTCAACGGTAACCGGACTTCCGTCTTTAAGTCCGTACCATTTTCCAAGAAGAGAAGGAGGTGCCGCCTGAAGGGCGAAATGGTAACACAACAGACAACTAAACAGGGCGAATAAAAATCTTCTATTTTTCATTTTTTAACGTAATCAATTAATGTTTTGCTTAACCTTTGTTTTAAGTTTAAGGTGTTAGTCGGGGCAATTGATGTCGCTATTTCATTATGATTAACTTAATCGTATCAGACAAGTGGGAAGATGGGCCTGCCATGATGTCAATTCTCCGGGTTCTTCAACTCCCTTCAAATTGATGTCGTAAAATTCATTGTATCGAGTGTACTGGTTAAAATGGCCTGTTTCTGTCTAACACGGCATGAGCGAGAGGTTTTGATCAGACTACATTAGAATTTTGCCGTGCTCTCCGGCCTGATCAATACAGGGCCTATCAAACCCGCCGACATAGCTTGATCTTCTTTTCCTTTAAATTGGCGATATCGAACATCGCCATTCCTAGCTTTGCCGATGAAGTTATTGAGTTGACCAGGCGTTACCCGGACTTCAATTTTATTATCCCCAGACTTCAGGAATTTCGTAATGTCAAGCAGGTAGGGCGCCACTATTTGTTTGCCCACAAATGCATTGTTGATGTACACTTCAGCGGTAAAACATACCTTTCCTAAATCCAAAAAGAAATGGTTGTCAGCATCGGTTTGTTTCCATTGAAAAGTGGACGTATAAATCCCGCTGGTCGAGGAAAATCTCAACCGGTCGTCCTTTTTCCAGTCAAACAAGGAAGTATCTTGTACGAATACACTATCAACCTTGATGGTCCATTTAGTCAGTGAGAGTACCGATTGAGTTGGATCGACAAGCGCCGTTGAGGGGGAAACCAAACTATCGTTAGCCGGGATTTTGCCTGATGCAAACAGAAGAACGGAACTATAAGGGGGTAACTGATAGGAAGCTTCCGAACCCCTGTTCTTTGTTACGGTTCCTGTTGTTGCATCCAGCCAAAAACTACCCTTATATTTTTTGTCCAGGGTAACGCTCAGGGTGTGCCAGTCTGCACTTTTATTCCAGATAAAATGAATCCGGCTACCATCACTCATTTCCCGCTGAGACTGGCGCGTAAACGTATAAGGTTGCTTAAATTTAATCAGTTGAGGTAGGGCGCTAATCCAGGTACGGAGCTCAGTTGTGTTATCAATAAACCGGCTATTTTTTGCGTTAAGTGCCGTTTGAATACGTTGCGCCGTCTTTCGGTCATTTTCCTTCCAGTTGAGAAAAGAAGGTTGTTGAGTGGGCCGTCCATCCGTAACCAACAGACGCATGCCTTCACTAGCCAAGCGGTTGATCTGTTCAGCCGTCTTGAGGTGAACCGTGGAGTCATTAGCCAGAATCAGGGCGCAAAATTGGTTTCCACGGATAGTGAACTTGCCATCTTTTTGCATTTTCGCTTCCTGAATCGACGCATCATTCACCCATGCCCAGCTGACACCAGCCGCTTCCAGTTCATTGATCAATGGATAAACTTTCGTTGCCCACGCCACCTTAGTGGTGTTTACAAGTTCACCACCCGTTGGTAACGCGCCTTCAACATCGGCTAAATGACCATTACCCATGATCTCCTCAGGATTTGCCGGCAGTTCCTCAATACTGAGAAAGGGAAAGTAAATGAGCACATCAGCACGGGATTTTCCTGAACGAAGCGCATATTGTACCCTGCTTACATATTCATTTATTTGCTTTTGATCGTTCCAGAATATATTAGCCTCTCCAAGATTAGAGGAAAAGTTAATGCCCGGTATGAAGGGAGACGAGAAAGGATACCACCCTTCAGGACCTAATTTCTCTGGTTTATACCGGTAAGGAATACCGTGATAAATGATCTGATTGACACCGGTGGCAAATAGCTTGTCGACAGCCAGTTTTATTTTCTGGGGGGTGGTCGTATAGGCCCGATTCCCAAACACAACGGATTCGGCTGTCATCACGGGCTTATTATACAAAAGAGCACCGGAGGTCATCACCTTTTGGGCAGCCTCTGAGCCAAGCATGCTCTCTGTTTCCGGAATGGAGGCAAGGCCCGCCATGGCAATCATGTCCATATTCAGGCCATACGCCTGGGTACGGTGCAGCAAACCTTGTGGCTCCATCCACTTTTTACTGGAATTGAAGAAGTGCTCACCCAGTAGTTCGCCTAACGTGACGTCGTAGTCATAACGAAGACGCCAGTCCTCGTTTGAAAACATGAAATCGGGTTTTGCGTGGGGGTTGAGGTAGCCAACAAAGTTGTACTTCCGCTGCATGTTGGCGGGTAGATAGGGTGTGATATCATAGCCTCGTTTCTTATTGAAATAAGCAATGAAATCAGGTGAATAATGACGATTGGCTTTAAACTCATAACTATCATTAAAAATTGCCCGCATCGGATTACCGAAATAGGGCTGAAGCTCGGTTCTGGAGCCAAATAAATGCCGGTATAAGTTGAGCACTTTCGTAGAATCCAGATGGTCTACTACCGGACCTTGTTTCGGCGTGGCGGCTATACCCGTTTGCTCACCACTGGGTAGTGCCCAAAAGGCAATTACTTTCCACTTTCCTTCGGGAAAATCCCAGTGAAGGGTATCCTGTCGAACAAAACGAGTCACTACTTTGAGGGTGGCCTCATCCAGTCGTACAAGCTGACCCGTGTCGGCAGACGCTTGATTGGACAGTTTGGAGGCAACGACAGCTTGCAAACGGGAAGGAACCGTTGTCCTGTTCTTAACTTGAGGAAGTGGTATGGAGAGCTTTTTGCCGCCATGTACAGTAACAGCAGCATGATCCAGGGAAAGAAAGCCATCTTCAGCCGGTAGAAACGGGCCACCGGGTGGCCAGCCACTGCCATTTGTCATATCGACAATCAGTCCACGCCTGCGGGCTTCCTCCATGACAGTTTTTAGATTTTCGTAATAGGTAGGTGTGTCCCAACTTGTTACCTTGGGTCTGGCCCTGGCGTCCATGGGAATCACGATGTTCAATGGCTGCACTTCTACCCCGCCAAATTGATGGTCTGCAAAGAGATTTATCTCTCTTTTCAATTCCTCCTGGGTGACATCATTGCCGGGCCACCACCAACGGGCCATTGGCGCAAATGATTGCGACGGCTTCCGAAAATTTGCCAGCTTGAAATCGAAAGAAGGCAACCAACTTGATGCTTTGTTTTTACCCGTTTGCGGCAACCCATTCGGTTGCGCGGTACACAGGGCAGCAGTGAAAAGAAGAAGGAGTAGTTGAATGCCTTTCATGGGAAATAATGAGTTACTAGGAATGGCAGGCCAGGCTACGTAGAAACTGGTTTCCAGACGATGATTTCGAAAGTTGCCGTTGGCATCAAGCTAACGTGCGGTAATTGTTATTTCCGCCGTTGTTAGTCCTTCGGCTGTAGCCTTAAGTTTAACGACTCCTGGTTTTCCATTGGGACGAATAATGGCCAGGCATCTGCCATGGAACGTTTTCCTGTCGAGTTTGTGAAAGCTGGCCACATCGGTGGGATTGGCATTACCCACAGCGGCTACTTCGCCGACTCCATCAACAGAAAACTGAACCGGTATTTGACCCGTTGGTACAACCTGGTTATTATCATCGATCACCTCCACTGTTACATAAGACAGATCATTTCGGCTGGCTTTAATCGAGTTGCGGTCGGCCGTTAAACGAATGTGTCTGGCAGCACCGGTCGTTTTAAGTTCAACAGCATCTGTTTCTCTACCGTCTACGACATTGACCGCTTTTAACGTACCGGGCTGATAAGCCACGTTGAAAACGGCAGTGATGCTGGTGTCAGCCATTGCTTGTTGACCCACGACTTTCCCATTCAACAACAGGCGTACCATGGGTGCCCGGGAAAACACGCGCACCTGCAACGACTTGCCGTCGGTACCCGGCCAGGTCCAGCTCTGCCACTCCTGGGGCCAGCCCCAGCGGCTCATGTTTTCAACCATTCCATCGGGTATGGGCTCATGCACAGCCATCGCGATGGGACGGGTGCGCCAGACAACATCCCGATAATAGGACTGCGGCTTTTTCTGCCCGATCAAATCAATATCGCCACACCAGGCATTGAACCAGGGCCATCCCGTAAACCGGCTTTTGGTTGCCTTATCGTAAGAGGCATTGGCAACGCCTGCTTCGCCCAGGTAGTCCAGGGCTGTCCAAACGAAATCACCCAGTACATACGGATGTTTTTCGGCCATTGTCCAGTTTTCCAGTGTCTCGGTTGCTAAGGTCTCCGTTCCGACCATAATGCGGCTGGGAACTTGGCGGTGGTCTTCTTCATACGATCGCCACAGGTAGTTATAGCCGCCGATGTCCAATAAAGCATACGCGGGAGTCGTTTCGCTCCATTGTTTATTCTTGTTCTTAGGCTCCCAGTATTCGCACAACGCTTCGATCACCGGCCGTGTCGGGTCGAGTCTTCGCACTTCTTCGGCCAGTTGTTTGGTGATACGCAGGCCTGAGGTATCAACTCGTTCCTCTATTTCATTTCCGATACTCCAGGAGATGACAGAAGGATGATTGCGGTCCCGGTAAATCATAGCCTGCAAATCACGTTGCCACCAGTCTTTGAAAAAGTGGTGATAATCGTTTTGAGTCTTTGGCCGCTCCCACATATCAAATGCTTCGTCAATGACCAGCATGCCCAGGCGGTCGCAAACGTCCAGTAATTGTGTAGAAGGAGGGTTATGGCTGGTGCGAATAGCGTTGAAGCCGTTCTTCTTCAATAGCTCAATCTTGCGTTCTTCGGCCCGGTCAATGGCCACGGCACCTAATGGGCCGTTATCGTGGTGAATACAACCCCCTTTCAGCAACACCCGTTTGCCATTCAGCAGGAATCCCTTTTCAGCCGAGAAAGAAAGGCTGCGAATGCCGAACGACGTTTCTATTCTGTCTAAAACGGTACGGCCATCCCTAACTTCGGTAACTGCTTTATACAGCTTTGCTGTATCAACAGACCACAACGCGGGATTGGTGATCAGTATGTTTTGTTCACTTGTTTTAGCCTCACCTAGCTTAAGGCTTAGTTTGTCTTCTGCCGTACCAACTGCTTTTCCTTCTGGCGAAAGAATGGTCGTTACCAACCTAATCGATCGTGGAGAGGCCTGTTCGTTGCTGACTGAAGCGTTAATGGTTACTGTCGCTTTCTTTTCCGAAATATCCGGTGTCGTTATATAGATACCCCAGGGTGAAACATGAACCGGCTCGGTTGCCGTTAACCAAACATGCCGGTAAATGCCGGAACCACTATACCAGCGGGAGTTCCTGCCTTCATTTCGCACTTGAATAGCCAGCACATTTTCTTTTCCAGCTGGTTGTAGATAAGGAGTTAGGTCATAATAAAAGGGGGTGTAGCCGTTGGGATGATTACCAAGATGATGCCCATTTAGCCACACATCGGAGTTCATGTAGACGCCGTCGAAGTGAATGATTAACTTTTTATTTTGTTCGGCTTTTAAGGTCTTGAAGCGTTTTCTGTACCAGCCAATCCCCCCCCGTGTAAACCCAGTTTGTGTAAAACCCGGGCTGCGTTTGTCAAAAGGCCCAACAATGCTGCCTTCGGTTTGATTAGGCAAATCGTTGATGCTCCAGTCATGCGGCAAATCTATTTTTTCCCAGTGCGAATCATTGAAATTTGCCTTCTCTGCATTTGCGACCGAATCTTTTATAAAAAGCCAATTAGTATCAAAAGGAATTGAGCGGTTTCTGCCAAAGGGTATGTCGACTTTACGTTGAGCGTAGCTACTGACAGTTGTTAGTAACAGGCATCCTGCTACTAATTTTTTTAACCGTTGATATAGAAGTCCATCTATTCTCATTTTCTGCATCATTTATTTTTTATCCGGCTAAGACAACTACTTTGTTTTGGACTTTCATTGAAGGCAAATCAACGGCATGCTTGTCGGTAGATAAAGCAGCCGAATGGAGACGGCCGTCTCCGGGTGGATTCAGCTGGACTGGACCCTCTCCATTCGGTTGTGTTGAAAAGTAGGGATGGTGTTCTACTATTGTCTTGCTTATTAATTTTTAAGACGTACTGCGGTTGAGTCAAACATACTCATCAGCGAACCTTTCAGGTGATCATCGTCAACCTTGGTCAGCTCAAGGTCTACGTCATAGCCTTGTGAGGTAAAATAGATGTGCACTTTATCGGTGCCTTCTTCGATCTTGGTGATAGGAATAGGCTCCTTAGGCGCATCGGCCCCTGAACTGACCAGTTCGCCGGTGAGCTTACCGTCTTTCCGCACCAGATTCGCGGTCATTTTAGCGTCACCATTGGGCGTACCAATTATCAGAACTTCCCATTTACCGGCAAAAAAATCAGTGGGGGGTACTGGTTTTGACGTGGCCTTAAGGCAAACACTTAGCATCAATACGAACAGAAACAGACTTACTTTTTTCATTGTGTTAATTAATTGATTGTGAAACATTGATTAAGATTATCGACTTATTTGCTGCCAGAATAGGACTTTCCTTCAACCTCAAGCCGCAATGTTGTAGACTTGGGAGCTGTACTCCGGATAAATTTGATGACCGAATTGTTAATGCCGTTGAACAGATCTGCTTCCGATCCGGGGGTCAGTTCAGTTTCAATACCACCGGAATCCATATATAGCCTGCCTTCTTTAGTAACAACATCGACATAGTCGATCGAGAATCCGGTCATTTTGTATTTTCCGGTATAGGCTTCCAGTACCTGTTGGGACAATCGCGTGCCAGCAGACGATTGTGGAGCCGCTGACTTACCGTTTTGAAACTCCGAATCGATAATGACAAACAGCGATTGACCAAGGGGTGCTTTGACATTTTTAAAAACGAAGTACACGTCGTGCGCGCCCATCACCGGCGATAGCTGGGCGACTAATGGCGAGGACGTCGTAGCCCCAACGGCAATTAATGAGGTTTGGCCAATCAACTTCCCATCCGGACTATCTATCCTGACTTCGATACTGCCTCCGGCGGCATTCAACTGGGCCTTGGGAGCCGTCGCCGTAAACTTGATCTTGGTAATACCCGTCAAGTCGATGTGGTTGTAGGCGATATAACTTCCGTTCGTGTTAGCAATAATAATTGCTCCGTACTTCAGCACGCCATCAATCTTATCGGCTGCTCCAGCGGGAATTTTGGCACTCCGTAATACCAGCGTTTGCTCGGCCGTAATGGGCGGAATGTTTCCATGGCCCCGGTCGCGGTAAGCGGCTCGTACCAAATACCGGCCTTCTCCCTTGTCGCCAGCAGACACGCTCATCGTATAGCTCCCCTTTACCGGCAGAGAAGGGGCAGCCTGCTGGTTCTCACCCAGACTCAGGATGTAGCTGACCATTTCCTGCGCATCGGCGGGCGGCAGTTGTGGATGGGCACTCATGGCCACCTCACCCCATACGCCACTTCCCCCGGATATAACTTTTTTGGTTAGACGGTCAACGGCTCCGGCTTCTCCCCGGTACTTAAGAGCGACCTTCTGGTAGGCCGGGCCAACTGACTTTTTAGCGATACTATGACAAGCTTTGCAATCATTGCCCTCGATCAGGCTAAGCCCCTTGCTTACCTGAGCCGTGGCATCGGCGCTGCGGTGGCCCTGAGCAATGGTGACCAGATCGTGACCTTGTGCCAGATAATCGATGTTGACCGCAACCTGGTCCGGCTTTATTTTCCCCGAAGACAGACTCCCATCTTCCTTGTCGGTTACCTGCACATCGTAGACAAAAGGCTGACCTGGGAAGAAAAACGACTTATTGGTGTTTTGGGTGTTAAACGTCAGTACTGGCTCATCATTACCCGCGATGATTTCTACGGAGCGGCTGCGGCTGCCCCCCTTCTCATCTGTTACGGTCAGCACGGCTGTATAAATGCCGGCTTTGTCGAACGTAACGGTCGGGTTAGCTGCTTTGATTATTCGAGAGGCTCCGCCTGCTTTAGGTGTTATGGTCCAGACGTAAGTCAGTGCATCGTTATCAAAATCTTTAGTACCCGCTGATGACAGACGGATTTTGACGGGAATGGCTCCGCCTTTTTTGGACGCAGCCACTTCGACTATTGGCTTGCGGTTTCCCCCGTTGTACTCGATTCGTACCAAACGGGCATCGTCGTTTCGGGTAAACCAGCCGCTTCCGTATTCCAGCATATATAGATCACCTTCGGGTCCAAACTCCATATCGGTGGGATTGGAGAACTTGTAGCTGGGCATCACGCGCTCCATGCCTGCATATCGACCGGCCGAATCCAGGGTTACAGCCATCAACCAGCCCCGCATCCATTCATAAATCAATAGTTTACCGTCGTAATAGTCCGGGAAAGGACGCTTGGCCGCACCAAACTGATCCCGGTAGTAAACGGGACCCGCCATGGCTGAACGTCCCCCCGATCCGACTCCCGAAAATTCGTTGGATTCGGCATAAGGGTACCAGATGAAGGCTTTCTGAGCCGGAGGTAACTGCTGTAACCCCGTGTTATTGACCGACTTATTGACAGGCTGGGCCGGATCATAAAGCGGTCCGGACTGTCTGGTGGCAAAGTCGTAGTGGTTGTAGGCTTTGTTGTCGCCGACAAAGTAAGGCCAACCGTAGTTACCGGCCTTACGGGCCTGACCCACTTCATCCTGACCGGCTGGGCCCCGCTGCTCATTGGGGGTTGACGCATCGGGCCCAATATCGCCCCAGTACAGGTAGTTGGTTTTTGGATCGACTGAGATACGGAACGGGTTGCGGTGCCCCATCGTGTAAATCTCAGGGCGGGTAGCATGAATACCCTTCGGAAATAGATTGCCTTCTGGAATTGTGTAGGAGCCATCGGCTTCTGGGTGGATGCGTAAAATTTTGCCCCGCAGATCATTCGTATTGGCCGAGGTCATTTGGGCATCGAAGGGCTCACGTCCCGGCCGCTCATCCATTGGACTATAGCCACTGGACTGTTGCGGGTTGATGTTGTCGCCGGTCGAAATATACAGATTACCCTGGCCATCGAAGGTCAGCGAACCGCCCGCATGACCACTGATCTCGCGCTGGGTAGGTACGTCAAGTAAAACTTGTTTCGAGGAAAGGACCAGTTCATCGCTCTTTAATTCGTAGCGGACTACACTGTTCTTAGCTTCTTTGCCTTCGGGCGAGTAATACAGGTAGATCCAATGGTTCTGGGAGAAATTCGGGTCTTTGGCGATGCCCAGTAGGCCCCCTTCATCCTCACCTACTTTTCCTGTTTTATCAGTGACTTTGGTGTTTACCGGAATGTGAGCAATGACGCCCAGCTTGCCGGTCGAGGGGTTGAATAGTTTTACATCGCCACGGCGCTCCACCACCAGTACGCGGTTGTCGGGCAGTACGGCCAACTCCATGGGCTCGTTGAGCTTTTCGGCCAGCACAACTTTTGAAAATCGGTTCTCCTCGGGCAACCGCTTCGTTCTTGCCCTGGTATAGTCTAATGGTCTGGGCGAGTCGCCCCCCATTACATAGTGCAATCCAGCACCCAGATGTTTTAGAAACAAAGGTTCTGAAAACGTAGCGTCGGTATGACCACCTGCCGTGTAAAACGAACGGCCGCCCTCAAACTCCTGATACCAGGCCATGGGGTGATTGTCGCCGTGAGTGCCGCCCCGATAGGTCTTTTCGTCAATTGTCAGCAGTACGTGCAGGTCTGAGCTTACATTTTTGAAGGCATAAAATTCATCTTCCCGCTCCCACCGCTCAGGCAGGAAACTGGTTGACGGATTCGTTTTGTCCATGACGACGAACGTTCCCTTCTGAACGTTGTCCGGCATAGGGTGATTCGCAAACCACGCTCCGGCCAACCTATTATACCAAGGCCAGTCGTATTCGGTATCCGTAGCGGCATGAATACCAAGATAGCCTCCACCCGCCTGGATGTAGCGCTCGAAGGCATTTTGCTGCTCGGCATTCAACACGTCGCCGGTTGTACTCAAAAAGATGACGGCCCGGTAGCGTTTAAGGTTTTCTTCGCTAAAACGATCGGCATTCTCGGTGGTATCGACGGCAAAGCCACCTGCCTTCCCCAGTTGAACCAGTGCTCTCTGGCCCGCTCCAATGGATGAATGCCGAAAGGCAGCGGTTTTGCTGAAGACGAGTACTCGGGGTGGATCTGTAGGGCCGACATACGACCATAAGCCGGTAGCCAGCGCACTCAACAGCAGCGTTCCCGTTAGCCAGCGCAGTGAGTCGGGAATTAGATTCGTTAGGACCATTAGCATACGTAAAGAATGAACTGACAAATTCATATTGTATTTTTTACGCAATAAAGGTAAGCAAAAAAGTATTGCGTAAAAAATACAATATATAATTTTTGTGATGAGACAGCTAGCTTACCGAGTGTACATCCGTCTTGATCCAGTGCCATCTGATCACCAGGAGATGCCCGGCTAAACTGGATAACTCTCTAAAACCGATAGGAAGCTGATAAATAGAAGGACCGGGGCTGGATCGGCAGGATACTGAATATCGCATTGGGATTAGCTTCCCGTTGTGCTGGCGTAAACCCACCCGTATTACCACTATTTGGGAAACCACCGGGTGCCTGCCAGTCCATCACCCCGACTGTATTGAACAGGTTGTTGACGTTGCCGTTAAGCGTCAACCGTTTGGTGAGCCGATACCCTAATCCGAGGTCGGTCTGACCAAAACCAGGCAGGTAGAAGGTTTCCAGGTTGTTGGCAGCCCGCTTGCCCAAATAATAGAAGTTAACAAAGGCATTGAACTTACCGGCGGTGTAAGTTGGCGTTATGGTGGTCATAAAGTCAGGCGTACCGCTGATGCGGCCTCCGATTACCTCCACTACCCGATCATCCTGAGGACCCGGATCACCGGTTACCCAGGAACGGCTCAGTATCGAGCGGGTTCGCTGCACGGTGGCCACTGCCCGGATGCTCAACTGGCGCGTTAATGAGTAGGTACCCTCCAGTTCCAATCCATAGCTTTGCCGACTGCTATACACGTTGGGCGTATAGTAATACTGATTGTTCTTGTCCGCTACATACGCGTTTGAGGCCAGGTTACTCAACCGGCTGTAGAAGGGTGTAATAAATCCGGTGAACTTATCCTGTTTTACTTTGAGGCCCACTTCGATCTGACTGATGTGTTGAGGATCCAGCATCTGCTTATCGACCTGATCCTGTGAGAAAGAACTGGTGTATAAGGTGAGGTCGGGTGTCTTGTTGCCCTGCGAGAACCGGCCATATAAGGCCAGGTTGCTGGAGAACTGATAATTTAAGGCACCGGAGAATGAAAAGGTGTTGATGGTATTGTCCGTAAACCAGGGAGCCGATGCTTTATTGACCGCATTATCCCAAAGGGTTAGCGGATTCTTATCGTAACCACCGGCTGAAGCCGAACTGTCAGTAATTGAGCCAAGGCTACTGCCTTTCACGCGGGTGTGATCATAGCGAAACCCGTAATCTAGATTCAGCTTATCGGTGATTTGCCAGCTATGACCAAAGAAAAGCGCGAGTTGATTTTGCTGATAGTCGCTGGATTTAAACGAACCGCCGGTGTTGAGTAGGCCCTGTGGATTGGTGGCCTGGTAGGTGGTACCAGCGAAGTCGGTGATACTGATGCCCAGCGGATGAGGTCGGTTTTCGGCTGTAGACAGGCCTAAACCAGCTACGTTTTCCTGATAGATCATATGCGAAGCACCGTAATACAGGCCTGCCGTGAAATTCATCTTACCAACCCGCTTGTTGACCGTAAATTGGTCAAGAAATTCGTTCAGGTTGTTGTCATTCGACCGGGCCAGTTGTACCAGCACCGGGTAAGGCTGAATGACGGCGTTGGGAAGCTGACCCTTTATGACGGGAAAATCAAACCCCAGAAACTCGTTTTTCGGCCCCAGCTTCGGCAGTTGCATGGTCGTTAGGGCAGGCTGACCCGTCGTTAAATCGGTAAAGTTGTAGGTACCGAACCGGCCCAGTGACTGCATAAAGTAATAAGTCAGCAGTTCATTGCCCGAGAGAATACCTAGTGGTAAGACCGAATTCCAGGAGAGCGTCTTGCTGGTGTATTTTCCATTATTGCTGACCGACCAGCCATTCCCCAGATCATGCTGCCAGTCGAGCCCAATAGCCCGATCCTGCGCATGAATCAGATTTTTCGGATCAAAATGGCGGACGGGGTCAGCCTGGCTATATTTATAATCGAACACCTGGTTACCCGGACCGGCAAACGTGTCGGTGTTTATAATGCCAGGGGCCGTACCCGGTTTATCGAAATTTTGGGCCGGTAAGAAGTCAAGGTAGCTATTGTGGTCGTTGAGGAACTTACCGTAAAGTTTCAGGCTACCTTTCGCGTAGGTTTTAACCACATTTGCTTTTAGCTGACCTCCAAAGTTCAGGGGATAGCCCGCGTAGCGAACGCCGTTGTTATAGCGGTAAAAACCACCGATGTGAAACGTCAGATCGCCCTTCTTGTTTAGCTTACCACCCAGCGACAGGTCGGCCCGATAGTAGGGATTGGCATTGCCTTCCAGTCCGTATTTCGTCCGTACTTCGCCCGCCAGAACGCCTCCGCCTGTTTTGGACACGTAGTTGAAGATTCCGCCGGGTGCATTAGGTCCCGTAATAGCGGCTGATCCGCCCCGAACGGCTTCCAGACGATTGATTGTCGCGTCGGCGCGCAAAAAATAGTCCGGACCCAGACTAATACCGGACACGTTCGACACGGGCAGGCCATCTTCCTGCATCGACACATAAAAATAACCTTCCGAACCCGCACCAACCCCTCTGGAATAGACCGTATTGCGGATTTCGCCCTGAGCCGAATTGACGTAAACACCCGGAACGTTCTTCAGTAAATCGGCTGCGCTATTAGGCTGTAACCCTTGAATTTGACTGGCCGATAGGGTTGTGATACCCACGGAAGCTTCCATGCGTTTACGTTTGTCAAACACGCCCGTCACGATCACTTCATTAAGCGATTTATTGTCTGCCGCCAGAGAGACGTTAAGGGTAGCGCTACTTCCAACGGATACCTCTTTCGCCGTGTAACCGACGAAACTGAAAATCAATACCGCATTTGCATCAGGAACCGCCAGTTGGTACTCTCCCCGGGAGCCTGACGTAGTGCCCCGGCTGGTTCCCTTGATCAAAATGCTGACGCCGGGCAATGCTTCACCCTTCTCATCGGTAATTTTCCCAGAAACCAACAACTCCTGCGGAGTCTGGGTAGTCGTATTCAGTTCAGCCATTGGGCTGGCCCAAAGGGGTTGATTGTCTACCCCGCAGCAAAGACCCGCAGACAGAGCAACCGAAAACAGGTACATAGTTGGTCGCATAACTAAGCCATATTAAAGTGAAAAATTTAACTTCTTCTACAAAGTTTAGGATTCACAGCATAGCAAGTGTCCCCAACTGTCTCGTAATCAGGACAGGTTAGCTACTCATATAAAATGTACGTCATATTGAAAAAGGCCATTTCAAGGGCCTCAGCGGGCTTTTGCGTCCTTTTTTGTATAAAACTCACAAAAAAATGTAATGCGTATTTTTTACAAATTACTTTTTTGCATTACCTTTAATGCGTAAAAAAAACGCAATACTGTGCTGACCACCCTTGCGATCAACCCTATCTCTCCGACTCCTAAGCATTTACAGATCGTCAATGCGATCGTTAGTGGGATTCAACACAATGTTATCCGAGCGGGTGAAAAGTTGCCATCCTTGTATGAGCTTTGTGTCCGCCTTGACGTCAGCAAACGAACCGTTGAGCGGGCCTATGATCATCTTCGGCAACGGGAAATTATTGGAGGGGTGCATGGCAAAGGCTATTATATCAACTCATCGGCCGTTAAAGAGAATCAGAAAGTTTTCCTGCTCTTCAACCAGTTCAGCGCGTCCAAAAAGGTGCTGTATGACGCCTTTATTGACCAGTTAGGTCTGGATGCGGCTGACAATCCGATCCAGGTTGATTTCTATACCTACACGAATAAATACCGCACCTTCGAGGACCTGTTGCTCAGTCACCTGGGCGGCTACCGGCATTACGTGATCATTCCGCCTGTTGGTAACCAACCCGAAAAAGCAGCTTGTCTATTAAATCAAATACCCAAAGACAGATTGATCCTGCTGGATCAGGGGATGGAGGGGATCACCGGTGAATTTTCGTCGGTCATTCAGAATGTTAAAAAAGATTTGATCCAGTCCTTGACAGAAGCCTTGCCGCTGCTGCGGAAATACGCGTCGTTGACCATGCTCTTTCCGCCCGAAACGGATTATCCGAAGGACATACTGACCGGATTTTTCGCTTTCTGTTCCGAATATGGTTTCAGGCCAAAGCTGGTCCATGAGGTGCTTAACATTGAGATTCAACCCGGGAATGCCTATATCTGTTTACGGGAGGAGGACTTGGTGACGGTGGTGAAGAAGACAAAAGCCACCCCGTATCAAGCAGGTCAACAGGTCGGAATTATCGCTTACAATGAGTTGCCCCTAAACGAGATTTTACTGGATGGCATTACGGCACTATCGACAGACTATGCCCGGATGGGCCGAATGGCGGCCGACTTGGTTCGGAGCAACCAACGGCGGCATGTGGAGAACCCCTGTCAATTGATCACCCGCCATTCACTCTAACGTAACGTTTCTGATTAAATGAATCGAAGCCTATTTATCGCATTTTTAGTTGGTTGCATCGGCCTGATTGCTGATGGGCAAACCCCACCCCCTGATCACTTGCTCAGAGAAAGGCTTTCCCTGGATAAAGGGTGGCGGTTTTTCAAAGGAGACATCCCATTTCCAGTGGTTAAGGGCCATATGCAGAGTTACCAGAATGCTAAGGCCGCCGGGGCTTTGGGAGCGGCTGCGCCCAACTTCAGCGATAAAGATTGGCAAGCGGTTACGCTCCCTCATGACTGGGCCGTTGACAGTCCGTTTGATCCGACTGAAAATGTAGCCCAATCCTACCGAAAACGAGGCATCGGCTGGTATCGTCGTCAGTTTAAGGTAGACTCCGCAGATCGAGGAAGGTACCTTGAGTTGCAATTTGATGGGATTGCCACCCACGCCACTATCTGGTTAAATGGCATATTGATCCACCGGAACTGGAATGGCTATACGTCATCCTATCTGGATATCACCGCGCTGGCCAAGTTTGGTGATGAAGTGAACACCCTGGTGGTACGGGTCGATGCCGATGCTCAGGAAGGCTGGTGGTACGAAGGGGCTGGAATCTACCGACATACCTGGCTGGTCAAGCGGTCACCAGTACACGTAATGACCGATGGCGTATACGCTCATCCGGTCAAGGTAGCTACCGGGTGGAGGCTGCCCGTAGAAGTGACCCTGGACAACACGGGGTCGGGGCCAGCGCAGGTCGGCGTGAGCGTCGATCTGGTGGATGCTAGGGGCAAGACAGTCGCTACGGCACAAACCCAACTTGGCGTGGCTACCCTGGATCAAAGTATTGCCCGGTTGTCGATTTCCATTCAGAAACCCAAAATCTGGTCGATTGACAGCCCCCACCTGTACCGAGTTAAAACAACCGTGCGCCAGGGCAAGAATCTGGTTGATTCGTTAACGACAACCTGTGGCTTTCGAACCATTCGTTTCGAGGCCGACTCGGGATTCTATCTCAACGAGACTCACCTCAAGCTACAGGGCGTCTGTAACCACCAGGATCACGCTGGAGTGGGCGTGGCTGTCCCCGACGCTTTATGGGAGTTCCGGCTCCGAAAATTGAAAGAAATGGGCGTAAATGCCTACCGGTGTGCGCACCATCCACCTTCGGCGGAGTTTCTGGATGCCTGCGACCGGATGGGTATGCTGGTCATGGATGAAAATCGAAGTTTTAACATCAGCCCGGAACACGTACGGCAACTGCAATGGATGGTTCGGCGTGATCGGAATCACCCCAGTATCATACTATGGTCGGTTTTTAATGAAGAGCCGATGCAGGGCACCGAGCAAGGCTACGAGATGGTCCGCCGAATGAGCGCGAAAGTCAAGGAGCTGGATTCGACCCGGCCCGTTACGGCCGCGATGAACGGTGGTCTTTTTACCCCGGTAAATGTCTCCCAAGCGGTGGATGTGGTTGGCTTCAACTATCAGATGAATGCCTATGATCGCTTCCATAAAGAAAACCCTCACATGAAGCTGACCAGTTCCGAAGACGCGTCGGCCTATCAGGTACGTGGAGAATACGTCACGGATAAAGGCAAAAATATTCTGAATGCTTATGATACCGAGCGGGCGCTGTGGGGAGCCACCCACCGAAACGCCTGGAAAGCCATTGCCGAGCGTCCTTACCTGGCCGGTGCCTTCGTCTGGACGGGATTTGATTACCGGGGTGAGCCAACCCCCTACAATTGGCCGTCCGTCAGTTCTTTCTTTGGCGCCATGGATCTGTGTGGGTTTCCGAAAACCGCTTTCTATATTCACCAGGCTCAATGGGTACAGAATAAACCGGTGCTCAACCTGGTGCCGCACTGGAACTGGCCAGCGGATAGTATCGGTAGACCGATTAAGGTGATGGTGATGAGTAATGTCGATAGTCTGAAACTGGTACTAAATGGTAAACTTGTATCTGGACAACGCGTCGATACCTATGAGATGAACACGTGGTCTGTACCGTTTGCTCCGGGACGATTGGAGGCCGTAGGGTACTCGAAGGGAAAAGAGATCCTGCGCACGCAGGTAGAAACTACGGATGAGCCACTCAAACTACAGTTAGTGCCGGATCGGCTCAATCTGAAGGGTGACGGACAGGATGCCATGCCCATTACCGTAAAAGCAGTGGATAAACAAGGGCGAGACGTACCCACGGCTTCGAATCTGGTCACGTTTTCAATCCGGGGGGGTGGGCAGCTGATCGGATTGGGAAACGGCGACCCGAATTCGCACGAACCCGAAAAAGGCGATAAACGAAGCCTATTTAATGGTTTGGCGCAGATTATTGTTCAATCCACCGGTGATTCGACCCCTATCGACATCGTGGCCAGTTCGGTGGGGCTCCAGCCTTATACGATACGTATTCCGGTTAATAAGGTGGTGCCCGTACCGTCAGTACCGGTTATCCGGTCCATTCATCAACTCACCGACTGGCGAATGAGTGCCTTTACGAATGTCCGGCCAAACCCACTGCAGGACATTGCGGAGAACGATATGAACTCATGGTTTTCCACGAAAGCGGGACAGCTCGTCTCGTTTACGGATGGTCGTTTCAGCCTGTTTAAAACTAGTTTTACGCTGACCGATGCTTCCTCTAAAACCAGTTACACATTGACTCTCAAGAACGTCACGGGAAAGGCCGATGTATGGGTAGACAATCAATTAGTGGCGAGCAAAAAAATGACAACCAGCAGCGATATCAGGGTCGTATTCAATGGAATCAATAAACCCTATCAGGTGGCAGTGGTGCTGGAAGCAGAACAAAATCAAAAAGCAGGCCTGGGTGGCATCGTCAGTGTCGAAAAGAACACGGATTAGCCAAGCAGGGATACTGGCGAAGAGGCAGGTTTTTTTTTAAAAGGAAATGACCATTTGGGGAAGGTAGACAAAACGAATTTTACAAATCCCCTTTATTTTTGTTTTATGACTGATATTGAGGCAGCGATTGACTATATACTGAATGGACATCAACAATACATGGCTCATTTGTCACTGGATTGTGCCATTCTAGGCTACCATGAGCAACAAGTGAAAATTTTGTTGATCCGCTACAAGGGCCATGAGAAATGGGGGTTGCCCGGTGGCCCCATTCGTCACGAAGAACCCATAGCTGAAGCCGCCAACCGGATCGCCGAAGAGACGACGGGTATAGAAAATTTATTCCTGCAACAGTTTTACACCTTTGGCGATAGCCCGTATCGGGTGCGTAACCGAACAATTCAGGATCTACAGCGAACCATCCCATTTGATGAGCTGGGCATTTCAATCAAGAAAGATAACTGGCTTTTGGGCCGTCAGATGTCAATAGGCTATTATGCGCTCGTTGATTATCAGCAGGTTTCAGTGCGGACAAATCTGTTCTTTGAAGAATACCGTTGGTGGGATATTGATCAGGTTCCTGAACTGCTGTTTGATCATAATGATGTAGTGACTAAAGCGTTGGAGACCGTTCGGCTTCACCTCTACCATCAACCCATTGGGGCTAATTTGTTGCCCCCCAAGTTCACCCTGCCCGAAATTCATTTTCTCTACGAAAGCTTGCTGGGCCAAACGTTAGACAGGCGTAATTTCCCCAAGAAGCTATTCGCTTTAGGTCTCCTCAATAAGTTAGATGAACAGCGGTATATCGGACCTCATCGTTCCCCCAATCTGTACGAGTTTAATAAAGCGAATTATGAACGGGCGTTAGAAGAGGGTATTGTGTTGGTCATTTAAGGCACGTAGCGATTGGATGCAGTTGACCGCCTAAAACCAGCGTCTCAGCAAACGCTGGTTTAAATGAGGGGCTGGTTCACGAAAGGACCTGACTAACTCAAAATTTGGGAGGGCGGATCCTGGTCATGCATCTAAGGGTCTGATAAGCCTGTCTTTACAATATTTAGTCGCTATCTTTGCCCTATCAGGGGGAATTCATCGATTCCCTCATGGTGTGGATAGAAGCGGAAAGCAGACTAACCTTGTTGGTCTGTTTTTTTGTTATGTAATCATTTATAAAGCCAAATTAAGAGACGATCGGTTTCATAGATTAAATCTCCCTAAACGCTCGTACACGAGACTAATGAGCCTATTTCACAAAGGATAAATTCACTAGAAAGCGCCTATATTAGGTGTACAACAGAACACACGTTTTGTTTAACTTTTCGTCTAGTTAAACATAACATCAGTGGCTGTTGCAAAAGTTGGAAACGGGTGTGACTGCGTTGGATGAATGGCTGATTTTACTCTGTTTACCAAGCAAAACCTGCTTACTTGGCAGGGGCTTTCCTAATCCTGTTGACTTTTGCAACCGCTGCGGCCGGTCCGCCGGTGCGGGACCGTAGCCACATCACTTATACAACAGTAAAACCAGGCTAATATATGTTTGAAATTACATTTAAGCTCACAGAATCAGAACTCTACAAGGGATTAGTAGCGATTTCTAGAAGTCGTTTTATTATAAAAGCATTCAGAATTATAGGCATTACTTGGGTCATACTTTATTCATTTATCCTATATAGTGATATAGCTTATGGTGTCACACCCTCCTTTTACGCCATTTTCTTTATGCTATTTGGGTTGTATATAATATTTATTGCTGAGATTTCCAGCAAATTTCAGGCTAGTAAACTTATGAAGACGAATGCACAAATTACTGAGCGGACAACTTATGTTTTTGATGAAACAAGTTATCAATTCACTGGAGAAAGTTTCTCCTCTCGCATGACTTACAATAAACTGTTTGAAGTAAGGGAGGTAGGTGATTTTGTTCTCTTACGAGTAACAGAAGGAAGTGCGAACATTTTACCTAAGCGTGTCTTATCTACGGATCAATTCAGTAGTTTAAAACAAACAATAATGTCAGTACCAAACCTAAAGTCAAAGTTTAAGTAAGGAAAATATAACTAAACAGTTATTGATAACTAATCAAAGAGATTAACGATTTCTAACTTTTTTCACATACCGTAAAAAGAGTTGTACAACAGATGTTGAAAGAGTACAACTTATCGAATACTGACTGATTCCTATTAGAAATGAAGAATTTAGGTACTTATTTAACCTTATTAATGGCTGTAGTAATTGTGACAATGAAACGGTATACCTCTGAACCTAGCATCAGAGATCGAATTAAATTTAAGATGCCGGCCAAAACGATAGAGAAGAAATTAAGGACAATGAATTATTTAATGGACAAGGTACCTCCTATTAAAGATCAGATGATTAACTACTTCTTTGATTCACAGGGGAATTTCTACATAAATAGCCGTAAAATGGGGCCTATCGGCAGTTTCGATCTAGATACAGCTAGTTTAGCGGATGGTTTTACAGCTGATGAAAGGATCAAGTTTGTTAGGACGGTTATTTTTTTAAAAAACAATTTTATCTCCAAGGTGTACAAAGATGAAGCTTGTGGATGTTATCTATATGATTACAGGAGTTTAGAAGACGAAGAGTTTAACCCGTCTAGATTGATCTTTTTGAAAGATAGTAGCAAGAATTACGAAACCCTGTACAGCCTTAGGACCAACTTGGATGTGAAAGGAGATCTTGTGTTGATAGGTAAAAAATAAGGTTATTTACACAATACCCAGAAAGTACAATTTAGTTAATAGGAAACCGTATGCGACTGATGGCGTTGGAAAGATGTTAAAATATGTGTCTCATAATTTGCTCATTTATTAAGCTTTTTTGTGGTTTACCAGTAAGCTACTAATCTGTCATACAGGGTGTATGACAGATTCTATTTTTGTATTACATTGTGTAGTACTAATCATAATGCCACTTATATAACATGTTATTCAATACAATATATTCTATCTTTTTTGGAACAACCGATGTATTTCTCTTCTATCTCCTTACACAATCAGTTACTATAAATTTGAAAATTATGTTGGCCTATGGAATTATATTCATGCTATTTATAATCTTACATAGTGGACTCTTTTCTTTGACATTTTTGATGTCTGAAAAAGATTTTTATAACCTTATGATGTTCAGTATTTCACTAGGTATACTGAATATTATGGTGAGATTCCAAAACTGGTACATTGATCAACGTAGTCAAAACCAGACATCTCCAACTTATTTTGCCTTTCGCAAAGCATTAGATTTTATGCAAAACAAGCTGATATACGTATTAGTATATGCATATCAGCTTTTAGCCATATGGATTATTGAACTGAGATAAATTGTGCTTTCTTAAGAATTTTTACCTTTTGTGATATGTTGCAAACATTAAAAATTTCTCTTTACATAAAATCAGTTATACAACAGGTCGTATGCGACTGATTGAATTGGACAGTCATTAAACCATCATAATACTAAAATTCTCGTTTAAAGCTCGTATCAGGCTACGAGCATACATTATATATTAATTTAGTCCAGCAATAAACGATAGTTTTCGTTTCGTAATTGTAGCCTCTCCTGAACTGATCAGTAAATATGGTTGATGCCCAAACAAAACGACTTTCCCGCTTAGTGGCTATCCAAACCATCCTACAAACTAAACAACTTATTACAGCCACTGAACTGGCTAGCCGATTTTCAGTGAGCGTCCGCACCATCTACCGCGACATCAAAACCCTGGAAAGCGCCGGTGTGCCTATCCTGACCCAAGAAGGAAAAGGCTATGGGGTAGTCGATGGCTACCGACTGCCCCCTGTCGCATTTACTCAAGCCGAAGCGAATGCGCTGATTACAGTCGAGCACCTGTTGCTGAACAATCAGGATACTTCTTTGGTGCAGGCTTACAGCCAGGCGATGACCAAGCTCAAAGCCGTTCTGCGCAGCCCTACCCAAGAGAAGGCTAATTTTCTGGCTTCTCGCCTGAAGGTGTATGCCAACGCCCAACCCCAAAGCCGTCATCTATCAACTCTACAGGGTGCCCTGACCAACTTTCAGCGGGTACGCATCGACTACCGGGCCGCTTCGAACGAATTAACTTGTCGAACGGTGGAACCCTTCGCTTTGCTGATGAGCACTCAGGAGAACTGGTTGCTGGTGGGCTGGTGTGGGCTGCGTAATGCCTATCGCATTTTTAGGCTTGACCGCATCGAGCAGCTTGAGGTACTGACGGAGACCTTTACTCCGCACCCACTCACCTTGAAGCAGTATTTTGAGACATTGGGCGAATAAAGTTAGCTACCCCTGACACACCCTTGTCGCAGGGCCACTCTACTTTTGACGAGACAGCCAGTAGTAGTCGCTGTTGGTCATTCTCAATTGTTAAACTCAAGAACGTTATGTACATCATTCTGGGGGCTACGGGCCATGTTGGATCGGCGGTAGCTCAATCCTTATTGGACCAAGGTGAGGAAGTCACTGTTATTACCCACGATGCCCTGAAAAAGGAAGAGTGGCAGCAGAAAGGCGCAACCGTCGCTATAGCGGACGTGCATGAGGCCAACCAGTTACGGACGGTTTTCCAGCGGGGCAAACGTCTGTTCGTGCTCAATCCGCCTGCTCCCATTACGACTAACACGGCCCAGGAAGAACGCAAAAGTGTCCAATCGATTCTAGCGGCGTTACCGGATTCCGGCATCGAAAAGATCGTGGTCGAATCAACCTATGGGGCGCAGCCTGGCAACCAGGTGGGCGATTTGGGGGTGCTCTATGAGTTAGAACAGGGTTTAGTTCAAACCGGCATTCCTACCAGCATTGTCCGAGCGGCCTACTACATGAGCAACTGGGATATGGCCCTGGCAACAGCCCGGCAAGCCGGTCAAGTCCACACGCTGTATCCAGCTAATTTTAAGTTGCCCATGGCTGCCCCGCAGGATTTGGGGGCAGTAGGGGCTCGTCTCTTACAGGAGCCGGTTTTTTCAACCGGCTTACACTATGTTGAAGGGCCAGAACGCTACTCGTCGGCCGATGTGGCCGCTGCCTTTGCCGATGCGCTGGGCAAAGCGGTTAAAGCGATTGAAACGCCGCGTGAGGCCTGGGTTAGCACTTTACAACAGACCGGTTTTTCTGGGCCAGCCGCTGAGTCGATGGCGGCCATGACAGCCATCACGTTGGATCAGAGGTATGAGCTACCTGATGCACCCATCCGTGGGGCCATCACGTTGCAGGACTACATTTCGGCCTTGGTCGAGCACAGTCAGTAGCACCCTTGGAGCAGGCTCTGACTAGTTATTCAGAGCCTGCCCCAACTTGTATGTCAATTTGAAGGCCCTTAAATGAGCAATAACTAGTTAGTTTGTTCACCTGCATACGTTCTTTAATTGATAAACATCCTAACGGACAAAATCTCAAGAAAGGCTCGATATTCTGTTGACCTACAATCGACTCGATTGCCGGTAAGGTTAAGGCATAATCCTGGACGGTTATTGACAGATCATTCCTTGCCCGGCTGGAAAAAAGACGCTGCTCAATGGGTTTTATTCCAGCCAAAATAAGGACAATCAGTCCCGTGTTGAACAGGGCAGCTACATACATGCCCGCCCCCACCGCTAACCCCACGGCGGCTACCAGCCATAAACCAGCTGCCGTGGTGATGCCATGAATGGTATGGCGACGGATAAGGATGGTATCTGCCCAAAAAAACCAACGCCACTAACAACCTGAGCGGCAATCCGGGATGGGTCTAAGGCCACATGATCCTGCGTCAAGATGTCAACGAAGCCAAAGGCCGATACCATCATAAACAAAGCAGCTCCCGAGCAGACCCGCAATTGCGTTCGTAGGCCGGCGGCCCAGTTCAACCGCTGACGATCCAGCCCGACAGCGCCACCCAACAGCGCCGCCAGGGCCAAGCGGAGGCCGATTTCTGAATAAGGAAGCATGGTCTGAGGTTGTGTCGATTATGGGTTTAGTATACCGCAAAGCAATGTGTCCTGCTCTGCTCATTCTAACGCGTTACGAAGAACTCTTGATCAAGCAACTGACTGCCCAACCGAGCACGCTAATTTCGTCAATAGGTGGCATCAGCCTTCCGTTGGCTGATGCCACCGGTCAATTGGCTAAACGGACCGTCTGGGTGAATAGCAGAATACCTAATCCGTATCCGTCATTTTGCGCAGTACTTTACCGTCAGCGGATAGAATCACCGTCAAGTCCGGGGTTCCGTCTAATTCAATCTTGTAAGTAATCCGGCCGTTTGCCTCCTGCTTGTCGGCGCCGTCCGGACGATACGCCGGGAATTGCTTGCTCACGGCCGCTTTTACGGCTGCGGGTACATCCGCATAAGCCATGTCGTAGTCGTGGGAGCTTAGCTGACCCGATGCGGTAAATACGGCGTCATGGTCAACTTTGCCCAGATCGAACGAGGCCTTGTACTGACCACCCACTTTCTTCCAGTCGATGTCGGTGGCGCTGGGGAATTTGGCTTTTAGCGCCTGTTTAACGGAGGCTGGAACAGCCGTTGCCGGGATTTCCTGAGCTGACAGAACAAATGGGCTAACCAGTAGCCAGCCTAAAAAAACGAGCTGCTTTTTCATGAGATTAGTTGTTTAAGGTGATTAACAAGGAACGAGTACGGGTTTTATCATAGACATCAGAGTCAGCGTCGACGGGGTTCGTAAATAAGCCGGATAAATGAACTGGGACCTTCGGAGCCCCTCAGGGGTAAGTTGCCCACCAGGCCCACCAGCAGATTGTTTTTTAGGGCGATCCGAACCTGTGGCCGAATCAGACGATCACAATGCGGCCCGTTTTGATACTGATACAGTTCGACGCCCAAAAACGCCTTATGACGGGGTATGACGTAGTGAAGCGCTAAATTTAGCTCATACCCACTGGAGCGGAGCGCACCCTGATGAGGGAGTTGCCCGCCCAGTGCGGTATAGAACAGCGTGTGCCAGCGTGGCCCCCATTTTTTAGCCGCGACGAGAAACGGATGACCTTCCTCGGCGGTGAATACGGGTTTGCCCGCCTGCATCCCGCCCGCATTGACAGTCAGTTCATTGGTATATCCGACAGCCAGCGACGTTTGCCAGGGAACAATGACCGCGTAGGTCCACTGCACCGAGGTCTTCACACTATGTAAGCGGAAGGTAGCGGCCGTGGGTGTTTCCTGATTAGGAGCTGGAACGGTCAGCTGAAATGGTAATTCAACCTCCATACCCAGCCGATTAACCGGCGCGAATTCATACTCGACGAACGGATGCCAGGCCGTGCTACCCCCACGCTGGCTAAGCTGCGTACCGACGTTCCACTCCCGCTCCCCTTGACGGGCACCCAGATCGCGGACCAAATCCAGATACAGCGGTTCGGCGTGCGAAATCTTGGCGGGTTTGACCAGGTGTGGTGTGGTATCACCCCTAGCTGGAACGGGGGTCGGTGTTGATTGAGCCTGACCGGTTGAATAGCTGATCACCAGGATCATCCAGAAAAATAACGTCTTGTTCATCTCGCTTGCCGTTTGGTTAGGGCAAAGCTCCGGGGCGTTTCTGGAACGAATCTGGAATCTTAGAACTGAATCGCCATACGAAATCGGTTTTCGGGCTGCGTAATGCTGGCCGTGAACCCATACCTGTCGCAGATCGATTTGACGATAGCCAGGCCCAGTCCAAGGGACTGGGCCGTATTGCTCTGCTTGACAAATCGATCGAAAAGCGTCTCGGGCTGCTCAACCCGGCGGGTAGCCGTATTCTCAATCTGTAACGACCGATCGGCTACTTGAATGATAATGGTGCCACCCGCCGGCGTGTGCGTCAGGGCATTCCGGATCAGGTTGTGGATGAGTACCGCTATCAGGTGATCATTCGCCGATACATCGATATCGTCCAGCGTCAGTAGCTGAACGTGTAAGCCTTTATGCTCAGCCATAAATTCGTACTCCTCCACGGTCTGACGGATCAATGCGCCCAGGTTAACGGACTGCATCTCGCCAAATTGCTGATTATCGATTTTGCTCAACAGCAGCAACGCTCGGTTGAGGGCCGATAAGCGTTCCAGTTGCTGATTGAGTAGGGCCAGTGCCTGCGCGTCAGCGGTTGTCAGGGCCGGGCTCTGGATGAGCTCTTCGGTCTGGTGCAACGCGATAGCCAGGGGCGTCTGGATTTCGTGCGAGGCATTCTCGACGAATTGTTTCTGGTGCTGATAGGCCCGCTGGTTGAGTGTCGTCAACCAGGTAATCGTCTGGTTAAGCTCCGTAAATTCCTGCACGGAACTGGCCGGTAAGGACAATGTAGTAGCCTGATCAATTGTAAAGGTCCGCAGTTGGGACAAGGTGGCGTAGAAGGGGCGCCAGAGCCGTCGCTGAAGCATCAAGTTGAGCATGAAACTTAGCACGAGCAGGCTGGCAATGACCGCGCCGGTACTCAGCGCAATGACTTCGCCCATATCCTCCAAGTCCAGGAGCGACATGTGAATCCGTAATCGATAATACGTACCCTTGTGCCTGAATTTGGTGATTAACTGCCGGTGCGGCTCGTATTCTTCCTCGACTAATTCATACAGGGGTCTGTCCTCCGTGTGTTCCCGTAACGCCGAGTACGTAGCGGCACTGATCGTGTCCAGTTGAAAATCCGTGGCAATGCCCGGCTGGCTGACCGGTGTTTTTGGTTGCGCGGCAATGCTGGCCAGAATTTCCAGCTTTCGATTTTGGAGTTCTTCGTCGATCTCGTCTTTTACTTCCTGACTAACCTGATCGAAGACGTAAAAACCACTCCCAATCAGCGCTATAAAAAAAACCAGGGCGCTGATGAGCGTACTACGGGTAAGAAGTCGCATAAGCGTGCAGGCATTTACTCAGCAGTCGGGCGAGAATTTGTAGCCAATCCCATACACGGTTTGGATATCCAGTTCATAGCCTGCCTGACTGAATCGTTTACGTAGATTCTTTAGTTGTGAATAGATGAAATCGTAGGAGTCAACCTGATCGGCCTGATCCCCCCATACGTGCTCGGCGAGTGCCGATTTTTTGATCACTCGATTTTTGTTGGTAACAAACAGGAGGAGTAAGTCATATTCCTTCCGATTCAGACTGATAGGCAACCCATCGACAAACACGGTTCGGGCCTCGGTATCGATCCGAATTCGACCCACGTCCAAACACGCCGATCCCTCAAATTTCATACGGCGTAGAATCGATTTGATTCGGGAATTAAGCTCGGCCAGATGAAACGGCTTGGGCAGGTAATCATCGGCTCCCAGATCCAGCCCCGCCAGTTTATCGTCCAGCGAGTCTTTGGCTGAGATGATGATCGCCCCAGTTTGCGGGTGGTCCTGTTTAAGGCGCTTCAAAATGGCGAGTCCGTTTCCCCCCGGCAACATCAGGTCAATCAACACACAGTCGTAGGCATACACGCCTATTTTTTCGTCGGCCTGCTGGTAGGTAGTTGCCGTTTCACAAATATGCCCCTGACTTTGCATGAACTGACTGACGGTCTGGCTGAGTGCAGGTTCGTCTTCGATAAGCAATAGTTTCATGCGGCAACGGATTTGAGTACAAAACAAACCGACAATTCTGGAATAAATCTGGAAAAGTGACTAACCCGTAATCTGTCAACCTCAACCCTACACGTATTTCCTCCGCTATGGGTAATACGTGTAGGGTTTCTGGTAGAGGAAATCGAATCGCTGTAGTTTTTCGGGGCCTAATCGTCCACCGTTTCCAATCGATTGCTCAACAACAACGTTGCCAGGTTCGGTTGGGCTATCTTTTGTAGAATGCTTCTGTACTCATTGGACGGTTATAGCTGAGGAAGTTAGTCTTACTATTGTAAGTGTTTAGCAAAATTTCTCATTAAACGCTCCCTTTTGAGACGAAGGGGCTTCTACAAATGTACTTCTGCAATGAAGTTTTACGATATACCTAGTCGGCAGCCAACAGGTCCGTTTAGCCGTCAATGACCAGGAGCAACCCTCGGCGGTTTTGACAACCAACACACCGCCAAGGCCATTCTTTTCTGCCTGGCCCAGCCATTCCGGCCACATCATCTGTCTTCGCTTAGCAGTTTCTGACGCCGAATCTGCTCTTTCTCACTCACCATCTCCCCAGAAAACGAGCCTTGCTCCACCTCACCATTCGGTACATAAGTCGCCACAAGCACTCCCGTTGTGGAGACCACACTGTCAATCAACTTCCAGTTTTGGGGTTGCGTGCCTTCTTCAAATAGTTTCTTGCCATGGCCCAAGGTCAGCGGAAAAGTCCAGATCTGTAACACATCCACCAGGTGATGTTTGAAGAGTGTTTGGATGAGTTTGCGACTGCCCCATACCAGTAAGTTGGGTTTTTCCTGTGTTTTCAATTTCTTTATTTGCTCGACTACATCATGGCTGATGAGCGTCGAGTTTTCCCAGGAAATATCTATGGCGGTGGTCGCCACCACGTATTTTTCAATTTTATTAAACAGATCGGCCATTGGATTCTGGTGCTGGTAGGGCCAGTAAGCGGCAAATAGTTCATAGGTACGCCTGCCCAAGAGCAAATCATAAGGCTCGGCCGCTAAAGCGGCCAATTTTTTATCCAACACCGGGTCCGAATAGTGAAACATCCAGCCGCCCCACTTGAATTGGTTAGTTGGATCTTCCTGCGGGTCGCCGGGCGCTTGAACGATACCGTCCATCGTCATATAGACTGGAATAATGAGCTTTCTCATAGCCTCTTTTTTAATCGAAATAAGCGGTTATTTATAGTAATTGACAGGGCGTATGCGACTGATGGCGATGGACAGTTATTGAAAATCACTGTCTCAAAAATCCCTCCTACAGAAATTATATTGAGCTCCTGGGCCTGGTTACTAACGGCGGCCAATAGGCCGGCAGTGGTTTGGAAATTACTGGTCGAGCTGATTAATTTCGTAAGTACGTGGGCATAACGACCATAGGCAATTTCTATCGGGGAACATTCGTCATCCGCTCTCGCCTAAGACAGTGACTTGATAATTGGCCTGGCCTCATGCTGAGTCATGCTTTTAATACTTTTGCCATAATCTGCCTCTGGCCTACCAGTTAAGCGGGTGCAACATTGACTCGAAACCGTAGATGGGGATACGTCCTGGCCAGCTCCCCAACTCTTGCCTGTGCCTGCCTCAAGTCAAGCCCTTCATAAGGAGCTAAACTCATGGTATGCCCCCTTGTAGCGTCTTGGATAAACTCTTTAATAGGTATCCAGTTTTTTCTTGTCCAGTCCCAAACCTCCACCCGATACTTAGTCATACTCCTCTGGTTGGGGGCCGGACGGAAATCTATTTACCCGCTCATTGTACGTATCTAAAGACAGATCGCTTATGGGCTCACTATGCCTGAGGTGGAGTCGCGCCAATTCCGAACGGTTCATTTCACAAGCCAATAGTTCAAACCTTACTTCCCGCTCAACCCAGAAGTAAGTTTTTCCTAATTGAATCGCTTGTTGGAGAATCCCCATAAATAGATACTCGGTCCGCTCTCTACTTTGGGTGACCGCTAGTAGGCCACCAACAACCCGCATACAATCCACGTACAGGGGACGAGGACCGGGCAATTCGATCAATGCCCACTCATTGGCTAGGTGCTCAATCAGTTCTTTGTTTGGGTCAGGCTCCATGATCATTCAGGTTTCTTCTGCTTCGCTCTTCAGTCGTTCAAGCTCAACTTGTCATTGATCGAGCCGGTCCCGAAGCGACTGCAAACGGGCTAAATTAGCTTGCTGCTTTCTAATCGCCTCGCCAGATTCCTTTAGTAGTTGTATATGCTCACTAGAAAGGCCTCTTGACAAGTCCGACAGCGATTCTACCGCGGTCAACACATCAGCAGCAGGATGGGTGTTTTGATTCGTATTCATCTCTGATTCATTTCTGCCATAAAAACCATTCCCTTTAGACCACTGAATATAGGTAAAAGATTCCTTATTTTACACTCCCTGACCATCCCCGTTTAACGAGTGTAAACTAGCCGTGGCACACACACCTTTTTAACGAAAGGGGTGAAAATCGAACAATTAGGAGGCTACTTCCCTTTGTTGATTTTCACCCCTGGGGCTTATCGAATCTTATGAGAGGGTTAGAAGACTTGTCGATGGCAAGGCGCGTTTCTCTAAAGGATTTAGTCATTTGGCTGCAAAATGCGCAAGTGCCTAAGAACACTTACCGGGCAGCTATATTTGCCCGATTGCAAAAGGGGAAGGGGAAAGCATAGGGGCTGAGTGGCTATTCGCGTTATGGAGGATGAGGATACGTCTAAATAGGGCGTGTCCCTCGTGAGCCACCGTAGGCCCTGTGGGTGAGTTCCCCCTAACCTCCTTCCTCTTGTATACCCTCGCTCTCTCGGTAAAGAAGAGTTGGTTAAACGACTGCCATGGCTGTCCAGTCCATTTGGGCAGTACTACCCGAATTTCATAAAAGGCTCCTACTTAAGACGACAGCATGGTCATAGATTGGCTCGTTCAATCGGTTTTTTGAAGACGCCTGATTGGGTAGGCGCTACCAAGCATGCGCGACCGCCAGCGATCAGCCAGCGGTCTGATCCCAACTTATGTCCTGTCAAGAACCCTTTAGTCACTTTCAGAGCCCTTCTTTTGAACAAAGAGTCTTTTCCCGGTTTAATGGGAAATTAACCCATACTTCCATGGCCTCTACCCCTCTAATTTTCGTGGTAGATGATCAGGCGGATTACCGCTTCATCCTCCAGCAGCTCTTTGGTCAACACTGCCCCACTGCCCCCGTCCGCTTTTTTGCCGGGGGGTGGGCTCTCTTAGCGGCATTAGCTCGGGGACAGACCAAACCAGGCTTAATTTTGCTGGATCGGCACATGCCGGACCTGGATGGCTATCAAACCTTGCTGGCCTTGAAAAGTCAGCCAGCCTATACAAAAATTCCCGTGGTGATGATCAGTAGTGAGGCGTCTGCCTTTGAGATCAACGAATGCTATGAAGCGGGGGCTCATTCATTCCTCACAAAGCCCCTGGATCTGCCGGCCACCAAAATGATGGTTGAGGCTATTTGTCACGACTGGATCGAACCGAATCAGCAGCTACCAGCGGGTTAATCAGCGACGGCCCAACTACTACGAAATGGCCGAGTTGCCAGGTTATCACCCGGCAGCCCGGCCCCATTTGTTCACTTTTGGCTGACGATATCCATCCCGGGCTTAACAATCGGCCTGTTGGGCATAGAACGGGAGTTGAACGGCACTGAACTAATACGCACACAACGGTTGAATGACGCGTTCCAGATCCGCTTGATTCGCCGACTTGATGACCACCTAACAGGCTCCCGCCTGATAACACTGGTTCACCTGTTGGTCGGCCAGTGATCCCGACCAGACCACCACAGGCACATCCCGTAGATGCATATTCTGTTTCAACTTGCAGGTACGCGGCTGCATTAGTCAAAAGCCGGTGCTCTGCCAGGTCAAGGCCGCAGCTGCTGGCTAAATAACAGGCTCCAATTTCAGCCGTCAGTTCCTCTTTCGCGTAACGATCCCCACCAAACCCATCTGAATGAACTAACTCCTCCCGATTTAGGCGGTCTCGGTGGCCAGTCGAGTGAATCAGTTCATGAAACAAAACGCAGTAATAAGCTTCCAGGCAATCGAAAGCTGTAGGACGGGGCATATTGACGACATCGAGCAACGGGCTGTAATAGGCACGGGCGGGATCGATATGCACGACTTCGGGTGCATTTGAATAACCTGCATATACGGCATCACAGGCATTGTAGCTATACACTTCGTCAAGGGCATCAGGCGTTTTCAACTCCGGTAAATCAATGGTTACTCCCTCTACGTCGGCCACATTGAAAACGAAATAATGCTTGAGAAGCGGAACGCCAACCTTTTTGGTTTTTGTCTCGCCCTTGGTGTTCGTTACGTCCTTTTCCTTTTCCAGAACGCTCCAGAAAACAACCAGATTACCCCGCGCACCTTTACGGATTGTACCACCCAATTCAGCGGCTTGCTTAAACGTCAGAAAGTACGGGCGTTCATAGGTTGCGCACCCTAGCAGTACGCTGTTTATGCCTGTATATGGGCGTTTGGTGACGTAATTTTGGGCAACTTCTACCCGGCCATCTTGCAGGATACCCCACCGTTTACGCCAGGGGATAAAGCCTTTTTCAAGTTCAGAAACGATGAGATCAGTAACGCGGGCGTATAAATCCATACTGCCCCGCTGTGCGGAAGCCTTTGCATTTTGCATTATAGTCGCCCGAAGTAACACGTCGGTGCCGCGCAATGGGAACACTATAAAGATACGACACTGTTGGCCCACATACAACATATATAGCTGACATACAGAAGTTTATACCTGACCCTTCGCCCCCCTTTCGTCTTTAAGCTATGTGTAAAAGATGTGTATCTTCAGTGGTAAATGGTGTGCGTGCTTTCGTGTTAGCGTACATCGTGAACGGAGGGCCATGCTTCAGTGGCTATCCGGGATGTAGAATTAGGTCATACGGCTCCGCTGCTCGCAAAGAGTGGTAAGACCCGTGAAACGCGTGTGCAGCTCGCAGAAAGTTAAAACGCCTGAGTCAGAGCAGAGGCTTCCTGGCTCAGGCGTTTTTTGATGCCTAAATTTTTTCGAGATACTCGACACTAACTTCTGCTTCGCGTTGCTCCTGGTCGATACTGACCATAACATTGAACCGACTATAACCGGTCACGATGCCGGTAGCTCCAGTACTAGTTAACCGCACTCGGTCACCAACGGCTGGTTTTGTTGGCAGTGGTTTGTAGAACCGCTTAAAATGTTTGCAATAAGTCAAACCAAGTTGCCCGGCACGGTTGAACAAATAGCGCCAAGCCAGGCGGTACTCTTCACCGGCAAATTTCCAATCGTACCCCTTAACCAGATCTTTGCCTGCTACGGTCAGTTGGTTGTCTTTGGTCATGGCTGAAATCCGATTCCTGAATTCTTCTAGCGTTCTGCCGGATGGGGTAGGAGCGGAGTAGGCTGACCCCTGAGAGTTTTGTGTGTTGACCATTGCTTAGTTGCCCGACTCCGAAACGGACGACCGGTCAGGAGTCGGGCGTTAAATGGTTTTAGTAATCATTCATGGTTACTGTATCAAAATAGCCTTGAATCATGGGGACCAGATATAGGTCGATTGTTTCACTGTCTATACCCGTATGCTGACTAACCTGCCCAATCCATGCTTGTCCGATCTACGCATCAACCCGACAAGCGGCCAAACGAATCAGCTTTTCATTTCCTGCAACCAAGCATATCAGGTCAGCCGGGGTAATGGCAAAAACTGGGGCTATTCGGGCCATATGAAAGGCCACGTAAGTAGGGTCTGCCGTTAGTCGATTCCATAAATTTGCTTGTGCTGCTTCCATAGGCTTGAGCGTTACTTTTTAAGGGTGAAGTTCTCATCAACATCATGCGCGAGGTCGGTAGGTACGTATGAAGTACTAAACCCGTTATCCGCTCAATCGTAGAAATCAGTTCCTGTGCTTCTATCTGCTCTATGACTATTTCGGTAAACTGCTGGTGGTTGATAATGAAAAAGCTAACCTGATATGCATATCCGTTCTGTTGGCCTTCCACCCGAATCGATGTAAACCGGGTGCCTTTCATTTTCCATTGCAACGCATTCTTGCGGTTATCTGGCTTCAACATTGTTGCCTTCATTCGGGAGAAAGCAACCTGACCAATTTGATTATAAATTGCCTGGACACATGGTTTCATCACCTGTCTCGGTTGGCAAATAGAATAGTTGCCTTTCATAGCTGGGAGCACTGGCCGCTAACTCGACGGGTTTGTTGATACAGGAAAAACAAGGTGGCTTCGATGGCTCTACCGAACAGCCAATCCGCTTCGTCTGGGTCACATTGGTGAGCCGGGTTTTCAATGTCGGCGGTTTCTAGTCCCCGCCACATATCAGCATCTGCAAAAGGGTCAGAGAACACAAATCCCTGCTCCCGCGCCTGGGCAATCAGGTCGCGATTCAGCCGGTTGTCAATACCCTGCCTTATCGGGCAGGTCGCAACTAAATACATCATGGATTCGCCCGATGTAACACGTCGGTGCCGCGCAATTGGAACACTATAAAAATACCGCTTATTAGGCGGTATGGCAAGGTTTCAGTAAGATACAGCCGGAGCCTTCGCCCCCTTTCGTTTTCCGATTCGTCAACGTCCATTAAAGCATTACAAACGTCGGTTTTCACAGATAAACAGTCAAAATACTTCTGAATTGCATACCCTTTTCCAAGAAACACATCCTCCTTCTTAAAGGCCATGTTATATAGATGTTCTCTGCCAATAATTGATCCTGGGCTATCAATTTGTAGGCCTAATCTCTTACAGAGCCATTCTTACGGCGTTTATCAGTTTATTGGTAGCGGTAGAGAATCATACTATACGCCGGGTAGTTTTCTCGATAATCTAGGTTAAGTAACGAACATTAAACATCAAATCGTGCTAAAACCTACTTCCATCTTGCTTTTAGATTAAGATAGAGCATCAGCAATCACTGATGGTTGTTGGCCTCGGTAGGTTTGCTTGTCTAATTGATGGATCGTATTCCCTTCCATTTACAATCATCATTTGGTTAGGTCCTTCCAGTAATTGTTTAACACGATGTTGTATCTAATGTCGATGTAGAAAACAGTGCCTTTGTTAAAGCAAGATAGAAGTAGGTTTTAGGTATTGGCGACAGCCATGGGGCTTGCAGAGTTTTGATATTCAGCCTATTGGCCGCTAATTTCTTCTCGACTATTGTGACGTGTTTGATAGAAATATCCACGAACTGACTCACAACTCACTAAATTATCAACCTCGGTCGCCTGTAAATCTCGATTTTGGGCATATTACTGCTGGTTACGAATTCGTTAAACCCAATTTTGCCTGTAAATCTGTAGAAACGACTTTTAACTTGCTTTATTTATCAGGCTGTTTTCTTTTATACATGGCCTACCTCCCCGCTATGCTCATCGGCCCCTTGTAGCACATTCCCTCCATCAACGATGATTTACTTCGTTATCTTCGCCCTACAACTAATAGTTTTTATTGACCATATAGGCTAAGGTATTGGCACCTACAACATCTTTCGTTTCAAAAAACATGTAGTACCGGTAGTCATTGCCTGCTTTGTTTTCCCATAGGTTACCCGAGCGTTTTTTTACCGTAACAGTTTTATCGAAGTGGTCGCCTTTGGTTTCGACTAGAATGACCTTATCCCGCTTGGTCACAATAATAAAATCAGAATAATGACTGATAAAGCCATTGATCGAAAAATCGCGACCATGTTCATGATTACGGGTCCAGAAGGCGACACTAGTCAGTTCTACAAGAGCGGAGGTAATTCGTCGTTTGAATCAGCAGTGGAAAGAGCTGTCTCAAGTGAAGGAGCGTGGCTGTTGCACAACTCTACTTAGGGATTTAAGTGGCCTTTTCTGTATCTTAAGGTATGCAAGGCAGAAAAGAATATACCGAAAAGCAAATCACTTGTTTTCAGCTGTCCAGCCGCGTCCCTAAGCACACTTTCTACCGTCGGCTGAAGGAGACGCTTGACCTGAGCT
>NZ_BAAGSJ010000029.1:0-6512 GCF_054782495.1 Spirosoma aerophilum
CTGCCTGATCATGTCAGAAAAAGTAAGGTAAACTCCTATTCGTCTCAATTGGGAGCGTTTTATAAGACAGTGTCTTTTAAGATCACTCCAGTGCAATCAGGCGCATACGGACTGCCAACTACTGAGCACGTTATGCCGCTCTTTTTGCACCGGTAGACCCGCCTTCCTGTAACTTGGAGCAACCAAACAGCTCGATCTTTTAGTCAAGCTGTTTGGTTCACCTGGCGCAGACAATTGTTTAAGGAGCCACTAGAGCAGGCAGTTGAGCCTCGAAAAGGGCGGTGAAAGCCTGGGCAGTTAAAATACGGCCTTGCTTTTGGGCATCATCGGCCACCTTATAGCCCCAGCTAGCCGCGGCCATTCGCTGAGTGGGTGTGCCGTGGTGACCATCACTGGTAAAGCCACAATCCCCGATGTTATAAAAAACGGTCAGAAACTCTTGCACCCGTTTCCACTGCATGGCTGCTCCCCGGGCATGAGAGAGGTAGTAAGCTGAATAGGCATCCGCCATCAATTCGGTTCGCCGGGTCGCTTCCGGGCTGGGCTGGTCTTCGAATAAATCAAGTTGGAATTGAATATGATGGCCGAATTCGTGTGCCAGGATCGTCTGAGGGGCTACATCACCATAGCCGATAGCGGTATAGGCTTCCATGATCCCATCGCCCATGATAATTTTATCCGGTATATTCCCGACCGGAGGGTAATAAAATCCTGGCTGAGCAAAGGCATTAAAGGTAAAGATCGGATGGTCACCCATTCGTGTTTGGGGATAGGCCGCCAGCACAGCTAAGACAAAGTCGGCATAATAAGCTGCTTCAGCCGCATTCAGGCCATAGACCAGGATGTAGGTTCGAATCAGTTTATCCCGATTGGCCAGCATGTTGCCATGCATGGCAGCCAGGACAATATTATCCGATTGAATGTTCCAGAACCGTTGTAGATCTTTAAATGTCTTGGTCACCCGTTGAGTGTATTCGCCTTTGACTCCAAAGTATTGATTGGCCGAGCTGTTTTCAAAAACCAGAGCGTCATAGGTAGGTAAGTCGGTCATGGCCAAACCATTCACATAACTACGTAGCGTGGGAGTCCAATCGCTTAGTTGTCCCCGTAGCCATTGATATAGCAACGTGTTGCTGTTACAGGGAGTGGGCGTAACCGCGAATACGCTTTGCACCAACTCCCGGTATTCGGGGTGAGTTTTCAACAGGACCGCTGGGTTTTGACGTAATCGGAAGGCATAATCGGCGGGTAAAGTGGCCACAAGATGGGCCAACCGGGTTTCGGCAGAGGCCGCCAATCGACCCGATTGGCTCGTAGGGGGTTGACGGATCGGCAACTGGGTGTCCATCGAGGCGTCTTTACATCCTCCGATCAGTGTGCCGAAGACCAGGCAGAAAAAAGCTTTTTTTAGGGGCATGTTCAAGATTGATTTAGCTAGGTTTATATGAAGTAAGTAAACTTGGTAAACCTAGCCGTAAATCCAGGCCCACAAATGCGTGTAAATACCGTTTTATATATGGTTATTAATTAGTATACCGCATAGGAATACTAAATGAGTAAAAGGAACAGTGTATCTACAATTGATTCATTCTAGTGGCTCAGTAGCTGGCCTTATTAATTTATTAATCGTGGCAACTTGAAAGAGCAGTCTTGAAAGAGTACTACAACCTACCTTTGGGGAAATGTGCTAAACAATTTACTGTTGGTCTAACGAGGTTCCTTAATTACCGACCCGTCATGGCCTCTGCTGCTCTAAAGTTCAACACTCGTGATGCTGAATGATCGAAGGCTTGCGCGTCAAGCTGGTGTGTAACGAACTGGACCTCGTCGGAAAGGCTGACTGACACTAATAAATATGGGGCCTTAATTTATTGTTCTATTAAGGTACCTATTCTTGACTACTTCTTCATCTCGTGCGGGAGCGTTTCAGGCAACCATCAACTTTCAGTGGTCAACAACTCAAAAGTTCGTTTGCACGCTAGCCAGCAGGTCGTGAGGATAGCCCAGTTGAATGGCACTTCACTCATCCAAAAGCTGTAACTGGTTCGCTGGTAAGCTAAGTGCGGTGGCCCTCAAACTGCTCTCCAGATGGATCAGGGTGCGCGCTCCAATGATGGGAAAGACGCCTTTGTGCAAAACCCAAGCCAGCGCTAGCTGCCCTGGCGTAGCGTTGAGATCTTTGGCCATCAGCTCTAGATGATCCAGTATCGCCTTTGCTCGCCCATCCTCCTGGTAAGTGCCCCCAAAGACAGTGTCAGCCGCCCCGATGCCCCTTGGCAATATTTCCCCGTTAGTAAACCTCCAGCCAACGGAGAATAGCCCATCTTACCTAAACCAAAGTGGTCCGCCATTGGGATCAACTCTCGTTCAGCTGATCGTTGCGAGAGGTTGTATTCGTATTGGATAGCCGCCATGGTAAAGAAGTTGCCATGATCGCTGCTTTCCAGGCCGGGAAATTGGCCAAACCCACGTACAAAATTTTGCCCGCCCTGACTAGATCGTCCAGCCCTTGAACCGTTTCTTCTAAGGGGGTTACCCCATCATCATAATGGGGCATACACAGGTCGATATACTCCGTCTTCAGGCGTCTCAAGCTGCCCTCTACGGCTTGACGCACGCCTTACGGTGACTACCCGCATTGACCAGCGCGGGATTCGCTTGGCTGCTTCGGGGATACTTCGTACAAATAATGAAATCGTGTCTAGTATGCTCCATAAACCGCCCAACCGTTTCTTCCGATTCGCCAAACTGATACTGATCCGACACGTCGATAAAATTGCCACCGGCATCAGCATAAGCCGTGAGGATGCCGAGGGCCTCCTGGACAGCCGTGCCGTATCCTCAGCGGTCACCCAACTGGGAGCCTCCCAGAATGAGCTCACTAGCTGGTAATCCCGTTTGGGTTCCAAATAATTTGTAGTTCATTCGACAAAGGACAGCCCTAAGTCAAGTCGAGTCAAGTAGGGCTGAATTCAGCCGTATCTAATTGCGTCAGGTAAAGATTATCTTTGCGGGATGTTTGAGCGAAAATTACCCCTCGAGCTGAACTGTGGTCTGCACCTGTTTATGGAGGTGATGAATGGGAAGTGGAAGCTAAATCTCATCTGGAGCATTCATTGTGGCATTCGGCGGCCTGGCGAATTGCATCGTAAACTTCCCCGGGTGTCGCGTCGCTTGTTAGATAGCCAATTAAACCAGCTAGTAGCGCATGGTATCCTATCCAAAACTAGTTTTGATCAAAAGCCTCTGAAGGTGGAATATCAACTCACTACCTTAGGTGAAACCTTGATACCTATGATTGAACTGACCGCGCAATGGGGTGAGGCCCATCGTGATGTATTGGAACCACTCTTTACCAATGAGCGGTCAGCATCGTCCTAATAAAGTGTTTCATAAAATGCCCGAATTAATGAGCAGCTACATGACTAATTCATCGTCTAAGACGGGAGCCTGTTCATGAACGTTTCTTCGTCTCACTGGGTAGAGTTTTGTGAGACCCTAGTTTAGAAGGCCAAAGCGATCTGGCCTGTTCTGACGCCCAGTAGAGGCCATCACCTACCATAACCAATTCGTAATTGGCTATCGCTAATCCACTTGCCCATAAAACCGGCTAAACTGGCAAGTCAGACACCTTAGCTAAGGGTGGGGGATGTTAATCGTTGGGCTTCCGCAGATTAAGTAAATTTAAAAATTGCCAGGATGATAATGGCTAGAAACACCATCAGTTGAACGCGGTAAAACCTGATCAGCTTCCTGACCGCAGGTTGGACCACTAAACTTAGGTCAATGTCCTCGACCAGCAGGCTAGTTCTTAACTGTTTCATGAGCGGACTACCCACCAACAGCCCGTTCAGCGGCGGCAGTAAGATTAGCCCCAGTTTTAGCTGTAGCCAGAGTTGCGGTAAATAGACACCCTCACTGAGAATGGTCAGACCGACCCCGGAAAGAACCAATACGACCCCGCCCGCTAGTAAGAGCCGATCTAGACCCGACAGCAGGCGGAAAAGACTGATGGCAGCTTTATTCTGCTTCGTTAACAAGCTTACAAATGAGCGCAACACAACCCACTCGGTAACCGTGGTGCCCACCATCAGGACCAGACCCGACAGGTGCAGCGCCAGCAACACGTTTCGTAGCATGAAAGCATCCATCAGGCAAGGGATTTAGCGTTAGGATAGAATAAGATACAACTGGTGATGGCCATGTATAGGGCGGTACCGCCATGGACCAGCAAGCGGGGCAAATCCACTCCGTTGTGTTGGTAGATCACCAAGCGGTCTGTGAAGGGGATAAGAATGGCTGCCGTAAAGACGTACGCGGTCGCTTCTTTCATCCGGGTTAACCATAACGCCAGAAGTGCTACGCCCGAAAAAATATCGCGTATCCCCTTGATGCGGCCGTAGGGCAGGGCTGAATCCGTTAAGAGCTCTATGCCGAAATCGTCCATACTGAGCTGGGGAGCCAGCACAAACCGCAGGCCGATGAGGAGAATGCCCAGGGCGATGGGCAGGATCAGCCAATAGGATGCCGATCGCCAGTCCCAAAGGACTGGTGCCTGTTCTGTTTTCATAGTGTGCATATCATGATCGATTTTGACCACAAAGCTCACGACCAAAAAACAGCCCCTCGTTCACCCAGGTTAATTAATGCGTCTGGGCCATTCGTTTTCGAATGCGGCTCAGAGACTGGGGCTTGATGCCCACGTAGGAGGCGATGTAATATTGGGGAATGCGCTGGGCAATGTCGGGAAACTTGGCCAGAAAGGTCTGGTATCGCCGCTCGGGTGGGTCCGTGTAGAGGGAGTTGATCTGGTGGATGGCACTCACAAACACCTCGCTGATGGCTAGCCGCCCAAATCGTTCCCCTGTTCCACCTGTCGGTACAACGCGTCCATATTGGCTTGGCTAATGCTGTAGACGGTAGTGTCTTCCAGGGCCTGAATATTGGTGTGGGAGGGCTGCTGGGGCAGAAAGCTGGCGTAATCACAGACGAATTCGCCCTCTTTGTTAAAGTAGCTGGTTTTTTCCTCCCCCTCGATACTAGCATAATAGCGGACCAACCCCTTCTCAATAAAGAAGACGTTTTTGCAGACCTGCCCCGCCTGCAGCAGATGCTCGCCTTTCTTTAGTTTTTGTTGGCGAACTAAGGTGGCAATAATCGCTTCATCGGCTGAAGAGAGGGGAATATAGTGTTGAATGGTTTTGAGCAGTCGATCCATGCTCAAAAATAAGCATGGGATTGCTCTTGTCGGAAGAGAAAAAACACTAGGGGTTTGGTGGTCGAGTAGAAGGGGGTTGGTAGTAAATGGGGGGCAAAACGGCGGATCGGAGACTTGTAGCTTGCTCTATCGATTTTATTTATATGAAAAAGAGCATTTTTTGAGATGAAGCCAACTGTCGGTATTTACCCACTCGCTCAGTAAACTCTGGAGTTGATGTCGCCGATGATAGGTAGACCAACAGAGTAAATCTAGGAGCGAGACTGCAGATAACTCGCCCACCCTACTATACAAACCGCCTTGCCCTAGTCGCCTAGTTTCTTCCGGCTATCAGGTGTCGATGGAGTATCCCAGAGGCAGAGCACTATTTGCCCTTGCCCATTCGCCAAGACGCCCCCACGTCTACACTGGCCATGATGCCCCGGTAGAGAGGCAAAGTCCCGGCTACAAACACGCCCAACTGAGGGGTCAGCCAATATCGACCCCCCCCTGAACTTGCGCATGGACCCCCGCATAGTTGTCCGAACCTGGGGCCTCTCGGCCCGCCTTGTAAGTGGTTTTACTGACCCCCAGCCACAGAAATGGATCAAGGCGCGAAGTCGTCAAGAAGTGATAGTTGACAAAGCCACTAGCCGTAATACCACTGTAGACCGACCGACTGAGCAGGTAACCACTGGTGGCCCGTAGCCCTACGCCAAGGTGCTGACTCAGGCCATATTCGGCGCTGAGGGCCAGCTCGGGGGTTCGACTGAAGAAGACGGGCCCGGCATTGAGTAGGAGCGTCTTTGGTCTAAAAGCCTGTTGGGCGGATGTTGGGGATAGGCTGCTCACTAATAGTAAGCTTGCCAGCCCTAGTCGGTAAGCGGAGAAATAGCTACTGACTATGTGTTGAGGGGGTTAACACTAAAACAAACGTAACGTTTTAATCTGGGTTTAATGTGATTGATTCGCAAGTTTATTCAGTATGGGCAGTGGCTTTCGTTTCACTAGGCATCCATAAGTTGAAGGCTGGACTTGGTGGGCGACTACACCTTGTTGAGAGCTCTTGTTAAAGCGAATGAAAGTGGTCCAAGGGGATCTACCTATTGGCAAGTTAACTCACTAAATTCATGCTTAGGCAATCTGCTGCCGTTTGTCAGCATGAGCGTGAATTGCGTCTTCGTCTCACGAGGAGGGTTTTGGTGAGACAATATTTTTTTTAAAAGCTATCTGATGCCCCCAATGCGCTCAGAACGGTTCCCCGACAGGACCCGCGACTGAATCAACCACCGCAGCTTACGTAGTTACATTTGGA
>NZ_BAAGSJ010000030.1:0-3570 GCF_054782495.1 Spirosoma aerophilum
CGGTTACTGGTTGCGGTACCGAGTCCAGTCTAAAACACTAACTATCGAAACTAGCGTATTTGTGAGACACTGATTTTTAAAATCTCTCCCGTGGTCACCCACCAGTGGTGGTGAGACATTCCGACCGGCCATAGCCGTTTTCGGGCGTGTTACAACCATGGGTAGGGTGGGTGTTTCAAGTAGCCTCATTCAGCGCCAGAGGTAAGCTTGCCCTAGTACGGTCATGTTTACTTCCGTATGAAACCAGAGCCCGCTATCTCAATACCCTTACTAGTAAGCCCTTCTCATGGCATACCCAGTAGCGCTTCGCTTATTCGACTAATGGTTGACGTAATCAAGAGCCTACCTTAAAGAACCATCTAGTCGGTTCCATGCCACTCGTCAAGGGGAAGAATTACCGTAAAAGTAGTACCAAACCCCACTGTACTAGCCACCTCAATGCGGCCATGTAACAACGCCACATACTCCTGACAGATGGCCAGCCCAAGGCCTGTCCCCTGAATATGACGGGCATTACTGGCCCGGAAGAATTTACTAAACAAGAAAGCTAATTCGTTTTCGGGTATGCCAATGCCCGCATCGCTGACGGCCAGTCTGACCTCAGTCGAGCCAAAAATAAGACTTAACCGGGGAGGTTGCGTTGAAAATTTAAATGCATTACTCAGCAGGTTGGTCAGTATTTGCCCCAACAACCGCCGATCGACCACCATTCCCACCGCAACCCCACGCACCTCCAGTTGCACGGGTCGAGAGCTCGCTCGCTCGGTCCCGAAACTCGATTCGATTAGACGGCGGCTGAACAACACCAAGTCCGTCCATTGGGGGTGCACCGGAACTTTCTCCGCTTCGATTTGGCTCAAGGTGAGCGTATCACCAATTAAGGTAGTAAGGGCCTTTACTTGCTGGGTTATAACCTTCAAATGCCGGGTGATGAGTGCTGTGGCTGGCCGGTCGGCCTCTCGATCCACATACTCGGTGATCAAGTCAACACTGGACTGAAGCACCGTCAGAGGCGTTCGAAACTCATGAGAGGCTGTCTCAATAAAGCGAGACTTTAGCTGGTTGAGCCGACGTTCGTTGGCCAGCGACTCTTCCAGAATACGCTCTTTGTCAATGGCTGAGGTGATATCGGTAGCGACCCCGATTCGCCGCAAAGGAACACCTGCCGGATCGAGCGCCAGGAATATGCGGGCTTGCATCCAGAACAGACGGCCATCCAGGTGGCGAATCCTAAAGCGAAAGTGGCTGTGGGGTTGGGGGCTTATAAAGGCCTCCCGAGCTATCGATTGATCCTCCGGCAGGATAGCCTCCAGAAAGGACAGCGGATTCGCATACACGGTTTGGGGGCTTCGGCCGCTGTAGGTTTGATAGGCCGGATTCATGTAGAGAAACGTGGGGCGGTGGAGGTCCCGAATCCAGAAGATTTCATCGACATTCTCGGCTATGTCCTGGAACCGTCGTTCACTGTCCAGCAGTTGCTCTTCGAGGGGTGGCCGGTCCAGCCCGGCTGGTGGGACCGGTTCCGCAGGGGGCTCCTCTTTGAGAGGTTGTTTAGGCTGGGAAAGTCGGCTACTACCCGCCGGGATGGGGGGCGGAACGTTTACCCGCGCAACAAAGCGTGGCCGGCCCCAGTGGCGATACAGGGTGGATAAGCTAGCGCCCAGCCAGATGAGCCAAGCAATACCCTTTTTCATTGGTTTCAGCAGTTAATCGTTTACCGTGTCCATAGAAATTTAGCCGTGTCTAAAATTTAACCTAAGCACTACGGCCACCCTCTGCCCGCTTTGACAAAGCGGCTCTGGCTGGGCGTAGTACTAGCGGCTTATCGATTCTCTTCCGGTCGTACACGAGGTTGGCCGTCAGCGATAGAAGCTTAAATACCAAGCCGCTCCATGACCGCATTCAGCTCTTTCTTTAGCTCGTCGATGGACTGCTCAGTGGCTGCCGCTGAGCCAGCCGCCTATTTGGTCGTCGCTTCCAGTTGGGAAAGCCGGGCATCAAGTCTAACTTGATAACCAAGAATGAGCAGTAGTAGCCCCAATGTAACCAGCCGATCGATGAAGGGGCTACTGGTTGATGTTTTCTCCATAGTTTGCGGGAAAGTTAATGCATAAGCTAGGCAAAACGGTATTTGAAACCCCTTTCCATAAATTTAAACCTTACCTACTTAACACAAAATAATATAAGTATATTTATATATAGATATACTTAAGTAAATAAGACTATCCCCATAGAATAGCTGATAGTCCGTATCATCAATACATCCATCCCTATATCGCTTTTTGTACTACCATGAGCCAGTCTCCTCACGCTAAACAAAACCATTTTGATCAACTGATGGCCGACTATCAGGCTCGGGTCTACGAAACCTTTTTACCCAATAACCAACCCGCTATGGACCTCCTTCAAGTGCCAAACAAAGACTTTGCCCGGCCGTCTTCCCCGACGATCTTAGTCGTGGAAGACAATGCCGATCAGTGGCTGATGACCCAGTGGGCCCTGCAGCAAAGATATGAGAAAGCCAAACTCGTTTGGCTGGCTGACGGGCAGGCCCTCCTGCCTTATCTGGATAGCTGCCAGAGCCGGCAAATTCAGCTACCCTGTGTGATTTTGGTCGATCTCTATTTGCCCACGGCTCCGCAGGGGCTGCAGGTTTTACACCACTTGAAAGCTCATCCGTTGTATCAGCTCATACCCACCATTATGCTCAGTTGGTCCGACCAGCCAGCAGACATCTTATCGGCTTTTGAGCACTCGGCGGATGGCTATCTGGTTAAGCCCAGCCGTTACCCCGATTGGCAGCCAGCCCTGCGCCTATTAGATCCGTATTGGACCCACCGAAGCTTGGCTTGACGATTGTCTCATAGTCACCCTAAACAGGCTAACACGGGTACTGGCTTTACGACGATGAGAGCTGAGACAAGGTTTAAAGTCGTGCCGTTTAGTTAATTAAACTAAAAAAAGTCCTACATGAAGTAATTTTGAGTTGACTTACCGGGTTAGCTCTAGCAAGTGCATTTACAGTAAAACGCAGTAATTAATTAAGTAATCATGACACGCGATGTCTTCAACAAGGTATTTGATACCTATCGACAACGATCCATAGAAGCCCTAGAAGAATCCGTGGGCCAACAGGTGTCAGTTTCTGAGTCTACTTGGTTTATATGCCTACGAGGACATATTGAGGAGTGGAAACACCATTATGGACAGCAAGATCAAGCTATTCAGCAGATTAGGGTCAAATACCAGTTTTTACAACAAAGCCTACGTGAACTAACCGAAACGGACCAGTTAGCTTTACGGACTCAGGAAGAAAAGGAATGTCAGGCCATGGAGTCATCTTTTGGGCTAAGACGGGAGATGATTTTTGAACGCCATCAGCAAGAGTTAATGATTAACAAACTTTCTCAGTAAAATTATATTTAGCTATTTGGCTCGTAGGTTTAGTAGTTGACAATTATCTATAATTCTGAGTCAGACTTGGAACGCTACTCTCGTCTCATATATGAGCGTTTTCTGATACAATCCGAAAAGCTCACTGAACTGATGGAATTTAATCTTTGGCTTATA
>NZ_BAAGSJ010000031.1:0-57391 GCF_054782495.1 Spirosoma aerophilum
ATAATCCCTTATCTTTGTATCATACTTTCAGAACGGACGTAATGACCGAGGGAAAAACAGCAGTCGAAGTTGACGAAGATAAATCTGTAACGCGATTTAGTGCTTGCTTACTTTTTTCAGCAAACGCACTTTCACGAGCCATTACAGCCATCGGCGATGAGGAATTTGGTCGGTTTGGGATGTGTTACTCACACGCTTATATGTTGTGTGAAGTCGTAGGCCAACCGGGTATTACCCCATCTGAATTGAGTGAAACCTTGTACCTGACACCATCGACGATTACTCGTCTGGTTGAAAAATTAGAACAGAAACACTTGGTCCGACGGGAGTCGGAAGGTAAGAAAACACTCATTTATCCAACATCGGAGGGTATAGCCCTGCAACCCGAAATTGCCGAAGCCTGGGATCGTGTCGGAAAACACTATTCACAGCTTATTGGCGAAAACGACGTTTGTAAGTTGACACACCAGGTGTTCAAGGCGGCTCAGGCCTTAGGCTAGAGCCCCCTTAAAAAAATTTCCTATAAATATTGTTTGCACATACAACAAACCATAGCCATGAAAACGAACGACGAAACCATCGGATTAGTAAGCAGCAATGCAACAGAAACCACGAAAGATATTTGCCGCTCGCTGGCTAAAAAAGGTATCTCGGCCATTGTTGTGCAGAAGGAGGGAATCTCACACGAAGTAGATGAGCCCGCCGACCATCACCACTGGTCTGGCCAACCCGGCAAAGACCTGTTCTTCAACGGCTGGAAACTCATGTTTTAAAGAGAATTCTTTTGTATGATGTAGGAGATATCGTATCCTTCCTATAACCCTGACGGATTATAATACATCATATAGAATACATCATACATTCCTACCCCCATGAACTACATCATTACCGGCTCGTTGGGCCATACCGGCAAACCCATTACCGAAGGCCTCGTTAAGGCAGGACATACGGTTACTGTTATTACCAGTCGACACGAAAACGCATCGGCTATTGAAGCGCTCGGGGCAAAGGCCGCCGTGGGTAGCGTGGAGGATGCGGATTTTGTGAAGCAGACGTTTGCCGGTGCCCATGCCGTTTATCTGCTCATTCCCGGCAAATGGGGCGTCACGGATTGGCGGGCCTTTCAAAACCGCATCATCGACAACTATATTGCCGCTATTGAGGCCAATGATATCCGTTTTGCGGTGTTGTTAAGTAGTATAGGAGCACATTTAGGCGAGGGAACCGGCCCCGTTGACGGGCTGTTCGACGCGGAACAAAAACTATCCGCCGTATCGGGGTTGAACAATAAGTTTCTGCGTCCTTCCTACTTCATGTACAATCTCTTCGGGATCATTGACATGGTGAAAGGGGCGGGGATTGCCGGTAGTAACTTTGGCGATGAACCGGTTGTTCTCACGCATACCGACGATATTGCCGCTGTCGCCTTGCCGGAGTTATTAAATCTGGACTTTACGGGTAACCGGGTTCGTTACATCGCCAGCGATGAACGGACCGGACCGGAGATTGCCCGGGTGCTGGGCGAAGCCATTGGCAAACCCGATATGCCCTGGGTGGTTTTCTCCGATGAACAATATACAGAAGGTCTCAAACAGGCCGGCCTTAACGAGGAGATGGCCAATGGATACGCCAAACTTGGTGAGTCTGTTCGTAACGGGCGGATGCAGGCCGATTTTTATGCCAACAAACCAGCTTTTGGTCAGGTGAAGCTCGAAACGTTTGCCAAAAACGAGTTTGCTCCGGCTGTCAACGCCTGACACGCCACCCCCATTCCACACCTACTGAATTATAGGTCTGCACATTAATTTGATGCAGATCTGTTTATCCCACAGATTCGTGCAGACTAGTCGATGTCGAACTATTCTGCACGAATCTGTTTTTTTATGTACACCCCTATCGGGTATCGTATCGACACTAATTTATCATTAACAGCTTTTACACATGAAAACGGCATTGATCACAGGGGCTAACGTTGGCATTGGGCTGGCCACCGCAAAGGCACTGGCGCGCAAAGGATTTAACCTGATTCTGGTTTGCCGGAACGAACAAAAAGGTCAGGAGGCTATGGCTACCCTGAAACGAATAAATCCGGCCGTAACCGTCGAACTGTTGATTGCTGATCTGACCAATGTCGATTCGATAAAAAGAGCCGCCGAACAGGTAAATAAGACCCACCAAAAACTGGATGTGCTGATTAACAACGCTGGTTATTCACCCGACAGAATTGAGTTTGTCGGGACGGTCGAGAAATCGTTTTTTGCCAACCATATTGGCCATTTTGTGCTGACCTATTACCTGATGGATCTGCTCAAAGCGGCTGGTGAAGCCCGGATCATTAACCTCTCGTCGGCGGCTTATGCGCTGGGGAAGGCTTCCCGGTTTTTGCAGTACGACAAAAAAATATCCATTATGTCGGCCTACGGCGATGGGAAGCTGGCCAATATCCTGTTCACTAAAGAGCTGGCAAAACGCTATGCCGATGCCGGTATAACGGCCTACGCCGTACACCCCGGTGTGGTCAACACGGGCTTTGGCAGTAATTTTACCGGTGCACTGGGCTTTATGATGAACCTTGCCCGGCCGTTCATGCGCTCACCCGAGCGGGGTGCCGAAACGTCCATTTTTCTGGCCACAGCCCCGTTATCGGAGGTGACGAAACGGAACGGCAATGCGGGCGGGTCGGGTGGTTTCTTTGCCGACTCAGCGCCAAAAGCAATCAAGCATAACGACGTGACCAGCAAGCAGGCGGCCGATTTGTGGGAAAAAAGCCTGGCGTTTGTGTAGTCCGATCAAACGGCTCGCGTCAACGTAAGCGTGTGCCGCTCGTCGGCGTAGCTGTATGAAACGGCCAACTGATAACTATCACAAATCTGCCTGACAATAGCCAGACCCAGGCCGACAGAGGCATTGCTTGTGGTATCTTTCCGGAACCGAAGAAACAGACTGGCGGGGTCTGTGGCTAAGCCAGGGCCTGTGTTACGCAGCGAGAGGTGGTCGGTCGAAGAGCTTATGTCGATGCAGCCTCCTGTTACATTATGGCGAATGGCATTGCTGACAAGATTGGAGAGCAGGCTGTCGGCCAGAAAAGGCGGGAGTTGTACCTGAAACGGAGTGCCGGGCTGATACGTAACCGTAATCTGTTTGTGAAGCAGGACTTCCTCCATATCGGTAAGTCGCTGGGTTAGTTCGGCGGTTAGATCGATGGGTTGCGCATCCACAAACTGTCCATTCTCGATCTTGGCCAGTAGCAGCAGGCCCTGATTGAGCCGGGCCATTCGCCGGGATGCCTGATAAATGCTTTCAATCCAGTCCGTTTGTGCCTTTGTCAACTGCTCCGACTGAATCAACTGTTCCACTTTCGCATTGATCAGCGCCAGGGGCGTCTGCATTTCGTGCGAGGCATTTTCGGTAAACTCTTTCAGATTCCGGTAGTCATGCTGCATTTTGTCGGCCATCTTTTGCAGGACTTCGTTCAACTCGCTGAACTCCGCAATGTCGGGCTGCGATAGTCTCAGGGGTTTACTGTTGCGAAGGTCGAATACTTTAATGCGCGACAGCGTGTCGTAGAAAGGGTACCAGAGCTGGACAGATAGCCGGCTTTGAAACCAGAATGTTCCCAGCAGCAGCAGACCCAGAAACAAAGCCATTGTAATCGTGATCACTTCAATAAGCCGATACGTCTGAATCAGCGACTTCCTGATCTCGATTCGGTGCATGGTTCCCTGAATCGGTGCGTAGAAGGTGAGTTGCCGAAACGGAATCAGCTCGTCATCGTATCGGTTGCGAATAAGGGTGTCGGTAAACAATTCGCCGGTTGCCGGGGCCTGCCGCACGGGTACAACCTCTATTTTATTCTCGACAAAATAAGGGCTGCTCGACCAGGCATTGTGGGAGTGAACATAGGCTTCGAAGTCGCGCTTCTCGACTTTCAACCGGCTTTCGACCTCGTCGTAGATCAGAAACCGGATGATCTGGTAAAACGCTACGGCCGTCAACAGGTAAACCACCAGTGAGAAGGCCAGATAGATCCGGTTGGTTTTGGTGAGCAGTTTCAAGGCTGGCCAAATTTATACCCGATGCCGTAAATGGACTGCACGTAGTCGGCGGCTCCTTTCTCCAGCAGTTTACGGCGCAGGTTTTTGATATGTGAATATACCATATCAAACGAATCGGCAGAGTCGATGTTGTCGCCCCAGAGATGTTCGGCGATGGAAGCTTTCGTTAGCGCCACGTCTGTATTCGACAGGAAGTACAACAGCAAATCATACTCTTTTCTGGATAGGGTAGTGGGCTGGCCGTTCACAAATACCTTCCGGGCATTTGGCGAAACGCTGATCTCCCGAAAGCGGATTTCGGTATGACCGCCAAACTGCCGCCGACGCAGCAGCGACTTGACGCGGGCATTCAGTTCGGATAAATGAAAGGGCTTGGTCAGGTAGTCGTCAGAGCCAATCTCCAGTCCCTTTATCTTGTCTTCCAGTGCATTACGAGCCGAAATGATAATCACGCCCGTTGTGGCTACCAGTTGTTTGAGCGTCTGTATCAACCCAAATCCGTTGCCATCGGGCAGCGTCAAATCGACAATCACACAGTCGTAATTGTACAGATGAATCTTTTCATCGGCCTCCCGAAAGGTAGCCGCCGTTTCGCAGATATAGCCCTCTTTGACCATGTAGTCGGTGATACCTTCGGCCAGTCCCTGCTCATCTTCCACAACCAGTACTTTCATGCTGTTACCCGCTAAGTAGTGAACGAAGGTAGCGGTCAATTCTGGAAAGATTTAGGAATCGACGTTTCACAAATTCATTAGGTACTACCGCCACGCTACAGTCATTTGATCGCTATGTGCCCGGTAACCAAAGCTTCATCTTAACGCCGTCATTGCCTTAATCAACTCATTTTCTTCGGCCAACCGCCTGTTTTCCCAAATGTTTCCAGAATTGAGGTCGTGTTTTGCTGACGGAATCCGAGCACGAAATCAAGGCCGGATGTATTGTCTGGGATGAAACACGTACAAGTCAAGCATACCGCAGGTCAGAAATCAACCGCCAGGCTGTTCATTCTGGGAATGAGCTTGCTGGCTCTTCAGGCATCGGGGCAAGCCCTGACGCTGAATCAGGTGGTGGAGCAGAGCGTTCGGCAATATCCGTTCCTGCGCGCCAAACAGGCCGAAGTGAGCAGTGCCCAGCGACGGCTTCAGGCCACTCGAACGGAACTGCTGCCCACGGTAATCCTTCAGGATCAGTATACCTATGCCACCAGTAACAGCCTCAATAACTCCTATTTCCCCAATGAAGGCACGGCGATATCGACGTCGGGAGGTGTTCGGCCGGTGGCCATATCGCAGGCCAGTTTTGGTAGTTACACCAGTGCGTCCATCGAGTGGCGTGCCATTACATTCGGACGGGTGAAGGCCAATATCAATGCCGCCAAAGCCGATCTCCAGCGCAACGAGGCTGATTACGACAATGAGATTTTTCAGCACCAGGTTCGCACCATCGACGCCTATCTGCTTTTATTAATCAATCAGAAACTGGTGCAGATTCAGCGGAGTAATCTCGAACGGGCCGAAACGTTCAAGCGCGTTGTCGATGCCGGGGTTCGGTCGGGTATGCGGGCGGGTGTCGATAGCGCTCTGGCCACTGCCGAAGCGGTTCGGGCGCGGTTGCTGCTTCTCGAAAGCCAACAGCGCGAACAGGTGCAGCGGCTACGGCTTTCTGAACTGGCGGGCCAGCTTCAGCCCGGCATGAAGGTAGACAGCATGCAGTTTTACAGCTCGCTGCCCAACGGTACTTTCCTGTCCGATTCGCTCTCACCAAAGAACCCAACGCTGCGGTTGTTTCAGTCGCAGATCAACCTGTCGGCGGCTCGGAGTCTGGCTACCCAGCGGTCGGGTATGCCGGTTATTTCGCTGGTGGGGGCCGGCAATGCCCGTGGCTCCGGCTTCTCGAACCAGGGCGATATTTTTCAGACGAATCAGTTAAACGGACTGGGGTATCAGCTGGGTAATTACCTGCTGGGCGTGGTGGCCCGCTGGAACCTGACGAACCTGTTACGGGCAAATCAGGACTATCGGGCCGATCAGTTTCTGGTCGAGCGGTCGAGACAGTTGTTCAACACGCAGCGGCTGCAAATTACCCGGCAATATCAGGAAGCCGAGACCCAGTATCAGGTGGCGCTGGAGCAGGCCAGGCAAACACCCGTTCAGCTACGGGCTGCGCGGCAGGCGTATAATCAGGCCCAGACCCGCTACCAGAATGGTCTGACCGACCTGCCCACACTTCTGCAAAGCGTCGTGACGCTCAACCGGGCCGAAGTAGACGGCTACGTCGCCACCAGCAACGTCTGGCGGTATCTGCTGCTGAAGTCAGCTGCCGATGGTGATCTGTCTTTATTCATGAATCAAGTCAGGTAGAGACGTAATTCCTTACGTCTCTACATACCAAATCCTCCTATGTACAACATCATTCGTTCCGCCTTACGGAAACCCATTTCGGTCGTTGTGGGCGTTGTGGCTATCCTGTTTTTCTCGGTAATATCGCTGTTCACGATCCCCGTCGATATTTTCCCGAACCTCGATTTGCCAACCATTTACGTGGTGCAGCCCTACGGGGGTATGGCCCCCGACCAGATGGACGGTTTTATCGCTACCCGCTATCAGGACCACTTCCTGTATGTGTCGGGTATCCGCGACATTGACATAAAAACCATTCAGGGACTGTCGCTCATTAAGCTGCAATTCTATCCGGGTACCGATATGGCGCAGGCAGCCGCTGAAGTGGCCAATAACGTGTCGCGTGCGAAGGCATATATGCCCGAGGGCACGGTGCCGCCCCAGGTTGTGCGTTTCGATGCCAGTTCGGTGCCGGTGGGGCAGCTGGTCTTCGAAAGCCCCACGCGTTCGCTCAACGAAATTCAGGATTATGCGTCCTCGCGGGTGCGGCCCATGTTCTCCCGCATTCCGGGGGTGTCCAGTCCGCCCCCCTTCGGTGGTAACCAGCGAACCATCGTTGTTCGGGTAAATCCGCAGCTGGTGCGGAGCTATCAGCTAACGCCGGAGGAGGTGATCAAATCCATCGTTACCAATAACCAGCCGTCGCCAGCCGGAAACATCCGTATTGGCGAGAAAACGCTGATGACGCCCGTAAACTCGCTGGTCAAGAAGCCGGAGGATTTTCTGAACATACCCATACGTGTAGGGTCTGGCCCAACGGTTTTCGTGCGCGACATTGCGACGGTGGAGGATGCCGCCGACGTAACCGTGAGCTATGCGCTCGTGAATGGCCGCCGGGCGGTATACATTCCGGTGGTGAAAAAGTCGGATGCGTCGACGCTGGATGTGGTCAGCAACATCCGCAAAGCCATGCCGGAGCTGCAAAAAGCGGTGCCGGAAGATGTGAAAATCTCCTACGAATTTGACCAGTCGGTTTACGTAACCAACTCGCTGAAAAGCCTGGTAACGGAAGGGATTCTGGGGGCCGTGCTGACCGGTTTGATGGTGCTGCTTTTTCTGCGCGACTGGCGTAGTGTGATCATTGTGGTCCTGACAATTCCGATCTCTATTTTGTGCGCCGTGATTTTGCTGAACCTCTTTGGGCAAACGATCAACATCATGACCCTGTCGGGGCTGGCGCTGGCTATCGGGATTCTGGTGGATCAGGCCACCGTCAGTATTGAAAATATTCACCAGCATCTGGAGATGGGGCGGCCGAAAGCGGTGGCGATCTGGGATGCGTGTAAAGAAATTGTTTTTCCCGAATTCCTGATCCTGCTGGCAATTCTGGCGGTGTTTGCACCCGCCTTTGTCATGAGCGGTGTGCCACGTTCGATGTTTCTGCCGCTGTCATTATCGGTTGGTTTTGCCATGATCGCGTCGTTCCTGCTGTCGCAGACGTTTGTGCCGGTACTGGCTAACTGGCTGTTGAAAAGCCACCCGCACCACGAAGCGCCAACCCTCGCCCTCGACGCCGAAGAGCGGCACATGATCGAGCAGGAAGGCACGCATCCCGTAGCCAACGCCACCGGATTTGACAAGTTCAAGCAACGGTATTCGGCAGCCCTCGAAAAAATCCTGAATCGGCGCAAATGGGTCGTTGGCGGGTATCTGGCGGGCAGCCTGGTCATTATCGGCCTGTGTTTCTCGTTCATTGGTACCGATATTCTTCCACACGGCAACAGCCATCAGTTTCAGATGCGGCTTCGTATTCCGGATGGAACACGGGTTGAACGCACAGAAATGGCAACGCTGAAAGTGCTCGATATCATAAAGCAAACCGTTGATAAAGACGGGCAGCATCCTGACGCGGTCGAAATTTCATCGGCTTATGTCGGCACCGTGCCTTCCAGTTATGGTACGTCGAATATTTTCGTGTTCAACAGTGGGCCGCATGAGGCTGTGCTGCAGGTATCGCTGAAAGAGGAGTATCCGGTAAAAATGGATAACCTGAAAGAAGAACTCCGGGCCAATATTGCCAAAGCTTTACCAGCCGCCAGCATTTCTTTCGAACCCATTGAGCTGACCGAGAAGATCATGAGTCAGGGGGCATCGACTCCCATTGAGGTAACGGTGGCGGCTAAAGACCTGAAGGAAGCGGGGCGATTTGCCAATAAGATTCGGGAGCGGATGACGAAAATTGATTTTCTGCGCGATGTGCAGATTGCCCAGCCCCTGTCGTATCCTGTGCTGAATGTGACCATGAACCGCGAACGGGCGGGACAGTTGGGCGTAACGTCTACGCAGGTGGCCCGGTCTATGGTGGCCGCTACTTCATCGAGTCGCTTTACGGATAAGAACCTGTGGCTGGATGAGTCGAAAGGACTGGCCTACCAGGTGCAGGTGCAGATTCCGGAATACCAGATGAGCAGTGCCGGCGACATGGGCAACATTCCGCTCAAGAGTGGCGAAATGCACCCGCTATTATCCGATGTGGCTACGTTTTCGGAAGGTACGGCCCCCGGCGAATACGACCGGGCCGGCCCAAACCGGCTGGTAACGGTAACGGCCAATCTACAGAATAAAGACTTGGGTTCGGCCCGCAAAGCCGTTGAGCAAGCCATTAAAGAAGCCGGAGAGCCTCCGCGTGGGGTACTGGTTGACATGGGTGGGCAAACCAATCTGCTGGTCGATACACTCGATAGTTTACAGAACGGTCTGCTGGTGGCCATTGTCATTATTTTCCTGCTGCTGGCGGCCAACTACCAGTCTTTCAAGCTGTCGCTGGTGATTATGGCCGCTATTCCGGCGGTGGTGGCCGGGGCCTTGCTGATGCTGCTGGCCTGTGGCGCTACGCTGAACCTGCAATCGTACATGGGTCTGATCATGTCGGTTGGGGTGTCGGTGGCCAACGCCATCCTGATGGTGACCAATGCCGAGAACTTACGCCTGGAAACCGGCAATACACGACGGGCGGTGGTCATGGCGGCCAACAGCCGGATTCGCCCGATTCTGATGACCAGTATTGCCATGATTGCCGGGATGGTGCCAATGGCTTCGGGCATGGGCGAAGGAGGAGACCAGATTGCGCCACTGGGTCAGGCCGTTATTGGCGGATTGATCGCGTCGACGCTGGCCGCCCTGCTGGTGTTACCCTGCGTGTTCACACAGTTTCAGACTAAAGCCGCCCTTCAGTCTGTATCCCTTGATCCCGAAGATCCAGAAAGTAAATTCTATCATCAGGAGACAACTGCCAGCGTGTAATAACCTATAGCTCAAGCCGATCTAATGTTCACGTTCAACTGATACAGACATGCTCTTTTCAATCGTTAACCGCTCCTTTGCTCATTCACTCTTTCGCTCTTTTTTGACAATGAAGCTCCTATTGCCGCTAATCGCCCCTGCTTGTCTCGCCCTTGGACTGGCTTCCTGCTCATCGGCCGTGAGCGATGACAAATCCGCCCGCAAAGAGCCCGAAGTCCAGGCCGTTGCCGTCGCTACGGTTCAGTCGATGCAGCCCAGCAAGCAGGTTACGCTGCCGGGTGAATTAAAACCCTGGAACCGGGTAAATATGTACGCTAAAGTAAAGGGCTACGTGCGCGATATCGCCGTTGACCGGGGCACTTCTGTTCGGAAAGGGCAGGTGCTGGCCCGACTCGAAGCGCCGGAAGTCATCTCGGAACTGAGCCAGGCGCAGGCACAGCTGCAGGCGCAGGAAGCTACGCTGGTGGAGCAAACGACCCGCGCCCGGGCCAGTCGGCTAACCTACCAGCGGCTGGTGCAAACGGCCAAAATGGAGGGAGCCGTGTCGGCCAATGAAATTGACCAGGCCCAGGCCAGAATGCAGGCCGACAGCGCTATGGTAGCTGTGGCGCGCGGCACGGTGCAGGCGGCCCGTTCCAACTACCAGGCCAAAACCGAGCTTCGGCAGTACCTCACCATCACGGCTCCCTTCGACGGTATCGTGATCGAACGAAACATCAGCCCCGGCGCATTAGTCGGTTCGGGCGATAGCGGCAAGCCCCTGTTTGTGCTGGAAGATAACCGCATACTCCGGTTGACGGTAGCCATTCCCGAAACCTTTGCCAATCAGTTGAAAACCAAAAGCGCCGTCTCATTTACCGTCAACGCCATTCCCGAGCGCAGATTTAAGGCGACACTGGCGCGGTCGGCGGAGAGTCTGGTAGAAGCCAACCGCGCCATGATGGCCGAGTTCGACGTGAACAACGCCGGGCATGATTTAAAAGCGGGTATGTATGCCGATGTGACGCTGCCCATTGAACGGTTGGCGAAAACACTGTTCGTGCCGGTAACATCGGTTGTCAGTTCGAGCGAAAAGATGTTTGTGATTCGCGTGCGCGACAACCGGGCGCAGTGGGTATCGGTGCAGAAAGGTAATGTGGTGGATAGTCTGGTCGAAGTGTTTGGCGATCTGCAGCCCGGCGTGGCTATTGTTAGAACGGCATCCGAAGAAATTCGGGATGGTCAGGCCGTAACATCTACGCGTAAGTAAGGTAAAACGGGTAAGTGTGGAGACCTTTTATGGAAGATGGGCCAGGGTCTCGTCTGCTCATAAAGGTAGTTAACGAGCGTCTGCACCAAAGTAAACTTTTGGGGTCTTGTAGCGCGGAAGCAACGTTTTTTCACTAACCTTACTCCTTGTCAATAACAACTGTTTTTACCTCAACTCCCTGGTTATGAAACGAATTAGCATTACGTTACTGATTAGCCTGATACTCGCTGTATATCAGGTAGGTTATTCGCAGACTACGATTGTCGGGAACGGCCAGATCATCAAGACACAGCGCACAATCAGCAGCTTTAGTAAACTATCGGTGCGGGTAGGCATGCGGGTGCGTATTGTGCCCGGCGATGCCGGTATACTGGATCTGGAAGGTGAAAGCAATATACTGGAGCATGTGGTGACCGACGTGAAAAACGGCGAACTGACGGTAATGCTGACGCAGAATAAAAGTTATAACCAGACCAAAGGGGTCACCGTCACGCTGCACGTTGCCAAACTTGATCAGGTGATGGTGAGCACTGGCTCTTCTGTCGAGTCAGATCGGCCTATTCAGGCCAACAAGCTAGTGGCTACGGTCGAGACCGGTAGTCGGATAACCGCCCCCATTTCAACTAAAATGCTGAAATTAACCGTCCGGGAAGGGTCACAGGCCAATCTGGAGGGAACGGCAACCGACGCTGATATCAGCCTTTCGGGAGCGGGTAAACTGAATGCGGATAAATTAACCATTGCGCACGCCAACCTACGGGTCGATGGGGCCAGTCGGGCTGATATCCACGTAACAGAATCGTTGTCGGCTTCGGCAGATGGCGTTAGTACGGTCAACTATACCGGTAACCCAACCGTGAAATCAACGGAAGCGACCGGATTATCCAAGATTCGGAAGCAGGGGAAGTGACGGGGGGCGAAAGAGTGAAAGAGCGAAAGAATGAAAGAGCGCTGGACTCACAATCACTCTTTCGCTCTTTCACTCTTTCACTCTTTCACTCTTTCACTCTTTCGCTCTTTCACTCTTTCACTCTTTCACTCTTTCACTCTTTGCCTATGAACAAAAATGGCGACGCCCAACTGGTCGTCGCCATTTTGAAACCCACTCTATGAGAAATGTTTTAGTTACCGGCCGCTCAGCGGGAAGATATAGCCGAGCGCTGCCTGTCCAAAAATTGTTTTTGAATCGGTACTGAAGCCATTATCGATATCGCCCAGTGGATAAAGTCCCCGAACTTCGATCGTGACGTGGCCCGGTCCGGCTTTCAGGGCTGCGCCAACACCGGCACCTGCTCCAAAGCCGAAGCGTCCTTTGGCACCATCAATGGATATTGTTTTTCCGTTTTCGCTGATGTTCAGTTCATAGGCGGCATAGGGGCCAACGTTCAGGAAGAAACGGTTTCCGGCGTAGGTGCCCGTTGAGAATTTAAGGAATAGGGGTACTTCCACAACATCAGCGCCTAAAGTCGATGTCGTACCGAATAGTTTAACGCTCTGGGCATACCGGGTATAGTTGATCTCTGGCTGAAAGGATACAGCTCCTTTGCCAAAGTTGAAGGTCAGGCCACCCACAAAGCCGATGGCCGGATCAATACCAGTGACTGCTTCGGTAAAAACCGGGTAGGTAACGCCACCCCGTACACCGATTCGAAAGCCGGATGTACTGCTGGCTACGCGCTCCGGCTGGCTGGTTGTCATTGTCGGCTGGGTGGTGGCTGGCTGTTGAGTTTGGGCTCGATCGGCTGTTGAAGGTGTAGTCGAGGGCGTTTTTGCTGGTTTCCGGGTAATACCATGATGCTCATCATACAGTTCCTGCTGGCGGTTGGTAGGGGTGGCCACGGTTGAACTGGCCGGCTTCGTTCGGGATGCCGGCTGTGTTGTACTTGCCGGCTTCGTTTGCGCAATCGCTAAACCAGCAGGCAACAGAGTAAGCGCCAGGAAAAACTTTAATGCTTTCATTAGGTAAGTACTGGATTAATAAATTAACTATGTAAGATTAGTCGCTAATCTACTAAATTCTGTAACAGGTCTTAGGAAACGGTCGATTCGTTTGAGGGTACGGTTGTTTTTACAAACATTTCAGCCGAAAGTTGAGTAAATAAAGAGAAGTAAATCAGTACGTATGAAAACGGAACACCAGCGCACGGCACTCATTACGGGAGCTAATAAAGGAATAGGTAAAGAAATTGCCCGGCAGTTAGCCCAGAAAGGGTATGCCGTATTTATCGGTGCCCGCGATATGGCCAAAGGACGTGAAGCCGCCGAGGAGCTTTGCGAAGCCGGTTATGAGGCAACATTTATACAGCTTGATGTCAATGACCCGGTTAGTATACGAACGGCTTCGGGTACGTTCTCACAAAAGGCCGACCATCTGGATGTGCTGGTCAATAACGCGGGTATCCTGGAAGATCATGGCGAAAATATCCTCGATCTGAATGTTGAAATGCTGAACCGCACGTTCAAAGCCAACGTAGCCGGTCCCATTCAGGTAATTCAGGAATTCTTACAATATCTGCACAAAAGCCCCAATGGAGGCCGTATTGTGAATGTATCGAGCGGAGCCGGTTCACTCGCCAAGATGAGTACATATGCACCGGCCTACAGCGTCTCCAAAACGGCGTTGAATGCGGTAACCCGGCAATTTGCGGGGGCTTTAAAGGAACATAACATTGCCGTCAACTGCGTTGATCCGGGTTGGGTACGTACCGATATGGGCGGCCCCACCGCCAGTCGGCCCGTTGAGAAAGGTGCCGAAACGATTGTCTGGCTCGCCAGCGAAGCCCCGCAGTCAGAAACGGGTAAGTTCTGGCACGACAAGCAGGAAGCGGAGTGGTAACCGGAATGTCTGAACCGGGATTTTCTGGATTTAAATGATCTACCTGATTATCCTTGACAGCTTCAGTAGTATTCGAATAGAACCTACCAGGGATAATCATTTAGATTTCTGATTACCCTTAGTAGTGTTCGACTTTGTACTAATCAGGTAAATCATCTAAATCCAGAAAATCCCGGTTCAGATAGCATCTTCACCGCTTCATACGCATTCAGCAAACCACCCGAACGGCTCAGGTTTTTGAAGGGAACGGACTGATCGGCCCGGCCGGGTTTACGTACCTGAAGGTCGGGCTTGTAGCTGCTTTTCATCAGAATATCTTTGATCTGAACGGCCGTTAGCTTTGGGAAATAGGATCGTAACAGAGCGGCTACGCCTGCGGTCATGGGGGCGGCCATGCTTGTGCCCGAAAAGCTGGCATACTGGTCATGGGGGAGTGTTGACAGAATATCGGTGCCGGGGGCGAAGAGATCGACCGTTTGCGTACCATAATTCGACGACCGGCTGGGAAGCCCGGTGTTTACCCGCCAGGTGCTGTTGCCAACGACCAGCACATTTTTCGCCACTTTCCCATTCTCGTACCGGGCTGATGGGTAGGCGGGGAGCGAATCGTAATTTTCGCCGTTGTTACCTGCCGCATGCACGATCAGTACATCACGTTCTTCAGCAAACCGGATGGCGGCATCGACCTGCTCCTTAAAGGGCGACAGGCGTTTGCCGAAGCTCATGTTAATCACTTTTGCCCCGTTTTCAACGGCGTATCGAATGCCGTTGGCTACATCTTTATCGCGCTCGTCGCCATTGGAGGGTACCACAGAAACGGGCATGATGAGTACATTATCGGCCACGCCATCAATGCCTTTGCCATTGTTGCGTTTGGCCGCAATGATACCGGCCACGTGGCTCCCATGCACGGCTAACTGCTGCGACTGACCAATCAGCATACGCGGACTTCCATAATACCGTTCGGTTGGATTGGCCGGGTTGTCGCCAACGGTGGCTCTTGGGTTGTAGTCCGGATTGAAGGCAATGGTAGCTTCGCTGCCCATAATTTGCCTGAACCGCTCCCAATTTTTCCGAATGAGGGTTAAATAAAATTTGAATGGGCCATACTGAGTTACATAGGCTTCGGCCAGAATGCCTTTGACGGCTAAAGCCACAGAATCTGTTCCCGTTTCAACCTCACGAATGGCAGTGGCACTCGTTTGGGCATCGGGTAGTTTCGCGCTGATTTGATTCGCGATCTGCCAGAACCGGGCTGTGTCGGCAAAGGCTATACGTTTGGGCTGGCTCGCCTGATACCGCTTCAAAAACTGGGCCTTCGCTTTCTGATAAGTTTCGTATTGCCGTTTTTCCGATGGGCTAAGTTTAGCGGGATTGGCGGCATCGTATTTATCCTTCAAGAGAACGTAGGTCTGGGTAATTTCGGGTTGGTCATACTCATAGGTTGTTCCATCCTTGGCCCCCATGAAATTCCAGCCGTTCACATCATCCGTATAGCCATTTTTATCATCGTCGGTCTGGTTGTCGGGCGTCTCTTTGGGGTTCTTCCAGATCACGTCGCGCAGGTCTTCGTGAGTTATATCAACGCCCGAGTCCAGCACGCCAACGATGACGGGCACGGAGGGTTTTCCTTTAAGCAGTTCATAAGCCTTGTACAAACTGATACCGGCCACTGAGTCGAGAGCGGGGTCGAGGTACGGCCAGTTGTGCGGAGGCTGGCTCAGGGTCGGCCGTTGCCGGACAAAGGGTGCTTTCGACGCAAAAGCCTGCTGGCGTTCCGGGCAGTCATCCCGAATAAATTGCAACGACAGCCCTTCGCCGTTATTCAGGTAAACAAGGCGATAAAGTCCTACCTGGCTCAGGCCGCACGGGCTTTGGCCCGACATTTTCTGTAATGCCAGCGTGTCGTTTACCTGCTGATACCGCATCGTTTCCAGTGGCGTGGTCTCATTATCCGGTGTCACAGACAGCGTGTCATTCCGAAACAGCAACGTTACGGGCACCTCGTCCGGCGCGAGCACTACGCCTTTCCAGCGTGTGTTGCGAATGGGCAACTGCGCCTGAGCTGCGGTGAATAGGCTGGTTAGAGCAAGCGTATATAGTAGACGGACAAGGTGTGCAGGCATGATGAATTTCGTTGACTTCTGTCTAAAAATAACGCTTAAAAAGAAGATAATGATGTGCTGTTGTAGTACTGACGGTCACCGGGCCGACGCTCGGCACTACATATAAATCAAAAGGTCCCCGTTTTCACGGAGACCTTTTTTAGTGATTAAAACCATATTGCTTAGTAACCCGGATTCTGCTGTTTGGCCAGCGTTGGGTTGTTCAGCAGCTCTTCGGCCGGGATTGGCCATACAAAACGGAAATCGCTGTAGGGGATACCCGCCTGTAGCCTGAACGTTGTAGCCGGGTTGTTGGTGTACAGCGGAGCAAAGTTCGTGATCGAAATATCAGCTTTAGCCGGAATACCATCCGCCTGTTTGAAGTCGGCGTCCTGGGCCAGACGGTGAATGTCCAGCCAACGCATACCTTCTGCCAGAAACTCGGGACGGCGTTCGTTGATGATGGCCCGAACCAGATCTTTGCCGGTGGCAAAGCTAGCGGCCGTGTACTGGTTAGCGGCATCCGTCACTGACCGGTTCCGTACGGCACTCAACAGAGCTACCGCCCGCGCATCGACACCCGTGCCACTACGGCCCAGGGCTTCCGCCAGGTTCAACAGAACTTCAGCATAGCGAATGATTGGCGCGTTCTCTGTCCGGGTCGTTACATCCGGGTATTTGCGGGTGAAGTTACCCCCTTTCCCGGCTGAGCCTGGGGTATCGGCGGCAAAAGCTGTAGCTGATTTCCGCAAGTCTGTAGCGGGGAAGAACGGCTGGTTCCACAGGATCGGGCTGATCAGGATAATACCCCGGCCCGTTGTACTTACTGCTGAGTACATCGAAGCAGGAGCACCGTTTACGCCGGCATTATCCACGTCGTTGTTTTCGACCGAGAAAATCGACTCCGTGTTGTTCTTGTTCGCCGAACCAAACGCGCCCAGTGGCGATGTGGTCAACGCATAGGCCCCAATCGGGCTCGTGAAGGGAGCCGCCGTTGGAACGAGTTTATTGGCTTCTTTGATCACTTCGGCCCAGTTGTTCTGGTGCAGGCGAACCCGCGTTTTCAGCGCGATGGCTGCGCCTTTAGTCGCACGCGTGATCTTGATATTACCGGTTCGCGTTTCCGGTAGCTTCTCTTCGGCGTAGTTCAGATCTTCGAGGATCTTGTCGTACGTTTCAGCCACTGTGTTGCGGCCCTGCTTGATGGCTTCGTCAACCGACGAACCACCCGTTACGGCCGTAGTCCGATAGGGAACACCACCGGCAGCGGCTGTTGGATTGTCGCTATACGGACGGGCGAAATTCACGACCAGATAGTGGTGTGCCATAGCGCGCAGGAACCGGCACTCCGCTTCGTAGGCGTCAATTTGTGCCTGTGTCAGAGCCGCCGATGGCGTTGCTGTTTTCAAACCGGCAATAACCACGTTGGCCCGGTTGATCATGGCGTACGCATTCTGCCAGTAATACACGTTGTTTGGCTGCGTAGGGTCGTAGTTGTTCTGATACGTGACGGCGTAGAAGGTTGCTGCCAGCGCCATATCTTCACCCCGCATGTCGCCCTGTTGCAGGTGGGCAGCGCCAAATGCATAGCCCCGAACGGCGCCACCGGCATAAAAACCGGATTGACCACCGTCGTATACGCCCGCCACGGCCAGCGCAATACGCTCGGGTGTCTGGAAGGCCGTTGTTTCTGACAGAGCCGTTTGTGGCTCCAGATTGTTCACGTCGCAGGATGCTAAAAACAGCGATCCGCTCAGAACTAAATATAAAGATGAGTTCTTGAAATTCATGGAGTAACTGTTGTTTAAAAGCCGATGTTCAAGCCAAACGTGGTCAGACGCAGTTGCGGGTTGGTGTTGTAGTCAATACCAAACTCGCTGTTGGTGTCGCCGTTGGCGTTGGCTTCAGGATCGAGGCCTTTGTATTTGGTGAATGTAAAGGCGTTCTGAACCTGAGCGAACAAACGTACACTGCTGATGGGGAAACCACCTTTGTTCAGCAAACCTTTAGGCAGTGTGTAGCCTACGATGATGTTCTGAATACGGACGAAATCGCCGTTTTCTACAAATCGGCTGATGGCGTTACCCGTTTGGTTAACGATTCCACTCTTCGACAGGTACACTCTTGGTACATCCGTTACATCACCCTCTTTCTGCCAGCGGTTCAGAATTTCGCGGCCGTTGTTGTTGAAGTCGTTGTTCAGCAGGGTCTCCTGACGGGTTACGTTCATGAGTTTGTTGCCGCCCGAGAAACGAACGAACACTTCCAGATCAAGTCCTTTGTAGCTGAACGAGTTGATCAGACCGCCGTAAAATTTCGGGTTGGTGTTGCCCAGAATAACCCGGTCGGTGGTTGGGCTCAGGGCCGCACCGCTGGTGTTGGTCAGGCTGTTTGGTGCAGCCGGGTCGAGGAAGGAGTAGCCCGTCGACACGATGTCACGCTGTACAACCCGGCCATCGGCTTTGTAGTACATGGGGTTACCATTCGATGGGTTAACACCCGCATACCGATAGCCATAGATAGCGCCTACCGATTCACCCACGCGGTTGATGTTGTAGGTGAAAATAATGTCCTGGTCAACGCCTTCGTTGTTTTTGGTCAACGCGGTGATTTTGTTGTTCAGGGTAGTGAAGTTGGCACTCACGTTCCAGCGGAATCCATTGCGGTTAATGGCTTCCACATTTACTGCCGCTTCAAATCCTTTGTTGACCATCGCCCCCACGTTCTTGTTGATCGAGTTGTTGGGGATACCTACCGAACTTGGCGTAGGAGCCGCCAGAATCAGACCATCGATGTTGTTGCGGAAATAATCCAGGCTCGCGGTGATCCGGTTGTTCAGGAAACCAAAGTCGATACCGTAATCTTCCTTCTGGCTACGCTCCCAACGCAGGTCCGGGTTACCCGCCTGGTTGAAGGCAATACCGTTTTGCGAGGCATACTGACCGGCACCGAAGGTTCCTACGTAAGGGAATGATCCGATATCCGTGTTCCCTACTTCAGCATAGCTGGCCCGTAGTTTGAAGTCGTTCATGACCCGGCCAACGCTGGAGTTCTTATAGAAATCTTCCTGCGACAGGCGATAGCCGATCGATCCGCCTTTGAAGGTACCCCGGCGTGTAGCCACAGGCAACGACGACAGACCATCGTTACGCGCACTGAACGAGGCCAGATACTTGTCGCGGTAGCTATACTGGATACGACCGAAGTACGAATCGAAACCGTTCGGAACAAACGTACCGCTGGATGTCTGCGTTGAGTACGAACCCGTAATCAGGCCATTTTGCAGGAAGAACAGATCCGAGAAGCTCTGACCGCCTGCCGTGAAGGAAGACGTCGTCGTTTTCTGGAACTCCGTACCCAGGGTCAGGTTGACGTTATGTCCGCCGAAATCACGGTCGAAGTTCAGGACGTTCTGCCAGTTCCAGCGCAGTACTTCACGCGATACCTGGCTGATCAGACCATTGCTGCCCCGGCCATCGCCATGACGGGGGTCCCACGACTGGAAGCTACGAACGCCGGTGTAGTCAGCGCCTAACTGCGTACGCAGGCTTAAACCACTGAATGGCGTAACCGATAGGTAACCTGTTGGCAGCACCCGGGTTGTAGCCGCATTGAACTTGTTGTTGTCGATCACGAAGCGGATGTTCGTGTAGTTGTTGTCGATGTTCCGGGTGTTGGCACCACGGCCCAATACCGAGCCATCCGACGAGATGTTGTAGCCCGTTGGACTGGTGGGGTCATATACCGGTACGTTCGGGAACAAACGGGCAGCGCCGGTCAGGTTACCCGACAGGGCGTTTGAGCCGGTGTTGAGGCCATTGTTGATCGTACGAGCCACCTGAACCTTCGCGCCAACGGAAATATATTTGTTGATCGCGTGGTCAACGTTTGTCAGGAACGAGAAACGAGTCTGGTCATTCGGGCGAATGGCACCCACCTGTTTGTTATAGCCCAACGAGTAATAATAGGTCGTTTTTTCGCCACCACCCGAAATGCTCAGGTTATAGTTCTGCGAGGTACCCGTGCGAAGAATTTCGTTCTGCCAGTCGGTGTTGGTGTTGTTGGCATCCATGGCGGCAATGGTTCCGGCACCGGCAGCGGCACTTTTCTCGTTCGAGATTTGGACGAACTCCTGCGCGTTGAGCAGGTCGAGCCGGGTCCGGGCTACCGATGTACCCCCCTGAATGTCGAGGTTTACCCGAACGCCCGTGTTTTTCTTACCCTTCTTGGTGGTGATCAGGATAACGCCGTTGGCCGCGCGCGAACCATAAATAGCGGTTGCAGCTCCATCTTTCAGAATATCGTACGATTCAATATCCTGTGGGTTGATATCGCCCAGCGGGTTGGTTGGTGTAACACCACTCTGGTTGCCCGTAATCAGCGGAACGCCATCTACAACGATCAGCGGATTCGATCCTGAAGAGATCGAGTTTGTACCGCGGATACGAATAACGGGCGCCTGTCCCAAAATACCCGATGGCGTAGAAACCTGCACACCGGCTGCCCGTCCGGCCAGTTGCTGGTCGAAACTCGGCGTTGCCAGGTTAGCAAGAGCGGCCCCTTTCACTTCCGAAATAGCTGATGTGACGCGCTGGCGTTGCTGGGTACCATAACCAATGATCACGACCTCGCTTAGTTGCTGCGCATCGCCTGCCAGTGTAACGTTGATTGTAGAGCGGTTGCCAATAGCCGCTTCCTGTGTCGTATAGCCGATGAAGCTGAAAACTAACGTACCATTTGCAGGCGCATTGACGCGGTAGTTTCCACTGGCGTCTGTCGTTGTTCCCCGGTTGGCACCTTTTACCTGTACAGTCACGCCTGGAAGACCTGACCCGTCGTCTGATGAAGTAACGCGACCACTAACGGCTACATCCTGCGCCAGAACCGGCAAACAGAAAACAAGCGAAAGCAGCCAGCATCCCAATAAAATTTTCCGCATAAGAATGATTAAGTTAAAAACATATTGTAGAATCCCGAAAACGGGGATACAAAGTTACTCTACAGATTAATAAATGCCATCATTTTACAGTAAGGAATTTTGGAATATTCTAATAACAGCGCCTACAAGTGCAGAAGCGACCTGTAATTTTTGGCGTTCACAAGCACCGTTTGATAAAAACATTCAAAAAACGGCTGGATTGCACTGGTTTTGTCGGCTTGCTGATCTGTATAAGTTTATGCAAACCTTTTCTAGAGTTCAGAGTTATATTAATTATGTTATATATGATGTTATAATATCGAATCATAAGTTATTGATGTACAGTAAAATAGATCATTTATTTACTTATTAAGGCTGTTTTGTGCTAGATTATATTCGTAGTTTTCATCACAGTATATACTTAGTCCACTGAATTACTTAGTCAATTTTTTGAGAAAAATAATATCTCGAAAAGTTTAATTATTCCAAGATAATATCATTAAAAAGCCATTAAAATTGATATTTTATATGGTGAGTTCAGGGTATTTTAGAATTGGTCTATAAATTTTTCTAATTGTACAATTCCGATAAATACTCAATTTTTTAATTAAGGTTGTGAGTAGTGTTTATTGCAGAAATATTAAACAATTAGTTAGCTGAAATGCCCATAACTCTTACCCATTCGGTGGATGAATCATGGCTAACCTGCTGATTAATTGTCTCGTAGGCTACAAAAAAAGGCACCGACCTGTTGGGTCGGTGCCTTACTGTAGGATAGAACGAAGCGTTATGCCCGAACCCGAACCCGGTATTCCATCGGTACAACGGTCGTATTATCGTCAAGCGTAACAAGGAAGAAAAACTGCATGTCCGAAAAGGTTACAATGCCCCCAGTAGTCGTGCTGGGCATGGCGGCCAGCTTTCGAAATGCCAGATAGTTCGCAATTGTTGTTGTGAACGTAGCCGTTTTACCACTCACCGAAATCTTCGATGCCAGGGTATTCGCCGTTGTTTTAAACGTATTCTGGTTCAAACTGGCATTGATGGTCGAAGCACCCACCTGGGTTATTTCCTTAAACGAGCGTGGGCTTGCTTCAGGAAGGGTCATTGTAATACTAATGTTTCCGCCACCCGCAATAGACGTTTCGCCAATTGGGATACGTTCGAAATACTTGAAATTGGTGAACGTGATCGCGTTGTCAGTTGCCTGGGCATCGCGGATTGAAACGATGTCATCTTTCGTACAGGCTGCTGCCAGGAACAACAGAAGAAAGCTGGCTATATAACTTAGTTTTTTCATGATCTTGTATCGTAAAATGAGTTAATCAATATCCCACCATAAACGCTCATCCATCCGTGGACCCGGATTGGGCACATTCGGATTGCGTTGTTGTTCGTTCGATGTATACGGTAAACGAACTGGAATAACCCCCGGATTATCGCCCTGTGCGTTCAACGGCAAAGCGAGCCTTGGAAAGCCTGTACGACGAATGTCATTCCAGGATTCAATACCCATACCAATGTTGGCAATCCACTTTTGGGTCAGAATCTGACGGAGCCGATTCTGGTTGTCGCCGGATAGCGTCACGATTTGTGGATTCTTGGTAAAGTAATCGTTGACATCCGTCAGGGCCACTCCGGCTTTCAGCATGGAAGCCCGGATCCCTTCCTGATACAACGCCTGCGCATCACCGGCTACACCCAGCGAAACAACCGCTTCGGCGAGTAAAAACGCCCGGTTGAAGTTGGTGATGATACGGGTTGGTGCTTCGCCACCGGTACCAATCAGGTAAACGCCGTACCGCGACCGGTTCGCCACAACGCTCGGGGCGGCTGTTGTCGCGCCGTTGTTGAACCCTACGTACCGGCTGGTATTGGCTGCCAGCGTGAAGAAACGGCTGATACGCGGATCATTATAGGTCGTTAGGGTGTCGATAAACCGCTGGCTAGCCATCAAATCGCCCGTCCGGTTAACATAGTTGAACGAGAAGAGAGCGTTCTGCTTGCCATTATCCGTACCAAATCCTACCTGGAAATCCAGTGCGTTATCGTTGATCAGGCCGGCAGGTGAAGCCAGGATCTCTGTAATGATCTGCCGGGCCTGAGCGGGTGCTTTGCGGCTCATTTGTACGGCCAGGCGCAGCATGAGTGTATTGCCCAGGCGCTTCCATCTTGACAGGTTACCCTGGTATGCCACATCGTCGGCTGCGGGCAAAACCCCCGTGTTGGGTTTGTCCAGATCAGCCATCCCTTCTTTGACAAGGTCGAACAGGCTTTGGATCTTTTTCTCCGAACTGCCGAGGTAAATATCCTGCTGGGCATCTACCCGTGGAGTCAGGTTAGCCAGTCCCTGCAGCGCTTCTGAATAAGGAACATCCCCCCAAACGTCGGTCGCAATGCTAAAGCCATAAGCTTTCAGGATTTTAGCGATACCGGCATAGGCAGGAGTCGTTTGCTGGGTTTGATCAATAAGGCGCTGGGCGTTAGTGAGCATACCGGCGTAAATCTCCCCGTTCCACTGGTTATCTGAGGCTCCGCGCAGGTTGAACACATCGTAGGCGGCTACCTGGTTGGCAACCCCGGCCATGTGCTGCGTTAATACCTCATTGATGCGGTTCAGGTCGTTGGTGGAGGTGAAAGCCGCATCGTATTCAACCGTTGTCAGCAGTACCGAGGCCGGCACTACCGTTGGGTTGTTAGGCGTAGTATTAATATCGAAGAAGCTTTCGCGACAGCCTGCCATAACGGACAGCAGCGACATAGCGATAAGCGCTTTATAAGTTGTTTTCATGAAGTGACAATGATTAGAAAGTAAATCTCAGATTCACACCGTAGTTACGGGTATTGGGCGCGCTTTGTAATTCCAGACCCCGGATGTTGCCTGCTCCCTGGGTGTTTACTTCAGGATCGATAGGCGAGCCGGGAGCAAAATACCATAGGTTACGGCCAACGACCGATAGGGAGATACCGCCAAATGGCGTTTTGTTGATCAGCGACGCTGGCAGGTCATAGCTCAGGGTTGCTTCGCGCAGGCTGTAGCGCGTAGCGCTGAACACGTTCAGGTCACTCTGCAAACCAAACGCCCGCCAGTAACTTTGTGCATCTACCTGAATATTGTTTGGGGTGTATGACTTAGTGCCATCGGCGTTGCTGATTTCAAATACACCCGGTATGATACGGGGGGCCTGGCGGTTAACACCCGTTACGTCCAGCGTACCGTTCGACTTGTACGAACCCGACGAGAACTGAACCAGCTGCCCGCCCTGCTGGGTATCAAACAGGAAACCAAGGGCAATCCCTTTGTACTTAAAGGTGTTCTGGATGCTGCCTATCCACAGGGGGTTGGGGTTGGAGATATTCTGGTTAGATACTTCCGGGTTCCACAGACCTGTGTTGGGGTTGATGATCCACTGACCATCGGGGTTCGTTGGCTTTTTATTCCCCAGGATAACGCCATAAGGCTGTCCTTTTACGATGGAGGGTATCGAGCCGGTGAAAGCACTTCCCGGAATGGAGAAGCTTTCTACGCCCGGCGCAATGTCGACAACTTCGTTTACGTTGCGGGTGTAGTTAACGGTTACATCCCACCGGAAATCCTTAACCCGAATCGGGGTGACCGTCAGCAAGGCTTCAATACCTTTGTTCGTCATTTTACCCACGTTCGTGGTCCGTGTTGTATAACCGGTTGATGCTGCCATACCCACGTTCACGATCATATCTGTACTGACCGAGTTATAATAGGTAAGATCAACGCTAAAGCGGTTATCAAACAAGCCAAGGTTCAAACCGCCTTCGTAGGAGGTAGTGAACTCAGGTTTCAGGTTGTCGCCGGGCCCAATCCGGTTGCTGATCGAGAAGGCGTTCTGACCGTTGATCGGGAAGGTGATGTTCGATACGTTGTTACCCCGGCTGGTAGTCACATAAACCGACTGTAGCTGATAGGGATCGGCATCTTTACCCACCGTAGCGGCACTACCGCGTACTTTCAGGTAAGACAATGTCGATGATTTGATTGGGAAAATATCCGACAGAATAACGTTTGCCGAAACCGCCGGATAGAAATAGGTATTGTTGTTGAGCGGTAATGTCGACGATTTATCGAAACGGCCCGTCAATTCCAGAAAGGCATAATTCCGGAACGAAAAACTGGCCTGTCCGTAATAGCCGGCCAACCGACGCAATGTGTTGCTCTCTCCCGTGCCGTTTGAAAAGACGGTGGCATTGCTCAGATTGTAGAAGTTAGGCAGCGTCAGGCTTTGTCCGTTGGCCGTTACGTTCTGCGATTTTCGCTGGTTAACGTTAAATCCTAAGCGACCTTCAATGTTAAGACCCGGCAGGATGTCATTTTTCTGACCGGTCAGGATCAGGTCACTGTTCAGTTCCTGCCAGTAGTAAATATCTTCGCCAACACCACCCACCAGCAGGCGGGCCGCACTGGGCGCGAAAATTTGCTTACGGCGGTCTGTATACGTGTCGATACCGGCCCGGTAAAACAAATTAACGCCCTTAACCAGATCAACGCCAAAATTGATATTTCCAATCAGGCGATCGACGCTACTGGTTGTCCGGTTGTTTTCCAATCCCCAGATTGGGTTCTCGTTCGAACCCGGCGTACCCGCGAATACACTGCGACCATTCGCATCCTGAAAAGGAAGGTTCGGAAGGTCATAGCTTCGGGGTACCGATACCAACTGCCCGAAGGCACTACCACCGTTACCTGTCAGGGAGTTACTCTGACCCGTATTGCTGTAGTTGATCGATGCGCCAACGTGAAATTTGTTCGATAGTACGGTGTTGCCGCCAAAACTTACGTTGGTCCGGTTAAATTTCGAATTTCGAACAATACCTTCCTGGGCCGTATTGGCTACCGAGAAATTATAGTTGCTCGAACCGCTTGCGCCACCAATGTTCACGGAGTTCGATAGAATCCGTCCCTGGTTGAAGAAATTCTTAATGTTGTCGGGGTAAGCCCGGTAATTCGCGTAGGCTTTGTAGGCCGGAAAAGCTCCCCCCGGAAACAAAGCTGTCGAGTCAAGCTGGGTGGGTGTTACGGCATTACGGGTGAAAAAGCCATTTTCCAGCGTGGCTGGTGAGCCATAGGCAGGGCCCCAGGAGGCTACACTATTACTCTGAAAAATGTTGTTCAAGCCCTGGCCGAAGCCGTTCTGGAAATTAGGTAAGCCATATACGTTCTGAAACGTTATGCCTGAATTGACCGTGATCTCGGTTTTCTTCTTGGCATTTTTACCCGACTTTGTCGTGATCACGATAACCCCCGAAGCCGCCCGTGAGCCATACAGAGCAGCTGCAGCAGGTCCCTTGAGCACGTTCAGCGACTCAATGTTCTCCGGGGCAATGTCCAGGGCCCGGTTAGAGGATTGTGGGCCACCCAATGTACCGTTTGGACCAAGGTTAGTCCGGTCTACACTGTTACTGATGGGAATACCATCGACTACGAAAAGTGGCTGGTTGTTTCCGGTAAAGGACTGAATACCCCGGATGTTGATGTTGGTTGACGCACCCGCTTCACCACTGGCTCCCGTGATCTGAACCCCCGATACTTTACCCTGTAAGGCATTAAGTACGTTAGGTTCGCCCCGTTGCGAAATACGGTCACCGTTTACCTGTTGGGTGGCGTAAGACAGAGACCGCTTGTCACGCTCGATACCCAGGGCCGTAACAACGACCTCGTTGAGGTTGTTGGCGTTGTTGCTAAGAGCCACATCGATGGTTGTCCGATTACCAACCACTTGTTCCTGTGTAGCGAAGCCGATAAAGCTAAAGACCAACCGGCCGGCAGCAGGTACGCTTACCCGGTAATTTCCATTGGCATCGCTGGTTGTTCCACGCGCTGTACCTTTAATCTGTACGGTCACACCTGGCAGGCCCGACCCGTCGTCTGATGAAGTAACACGACCACTCACTGTTACATCCTGTGCCAAAACGGGAAAACAGGATAATAACAAGAGTAGCCAACTTCCTAGGAGAAGTTTGCTCATGAGAGTTTGAATGATGAAATGTTTGGTAAAATGAAAAACTAACCAACAAAAATAGTTAATAATCAATACATGCCACTATTCACTTTTTATTTTAGTTACAAAACAAACATGAAATTCGCTTTAATGTAGCTACAGGCAATATTTAACTATTCTGAGAATAATATTTATTGTTTGTCTATAGGGATACAGTATTTACCCGAGTATTATATGATTGCGACTAGGGAGAAAATACTTATCGGGCAGTTTGTCAGGATGGGAAATCGTTTAGCGATTTTCGTCAGTTATTCTGATTGGCCAGTTGCCGTATAAGTTGGTGTGCCGCTTACTTAGTTTAGTCTCTATCGATCACAAAAAATGCCCTTCAATTTTCGAAGGGCATTTTTTGTGATCGATAAAATTTGTGTGACGAAAAGCAGGCGTTTTAATGAGTTGCTGATCGTTTCGCATTGGTGAACAGGTAGCCCGTTGCCCAACTACCTGTTCATGTGCCTTTAGTAACCTGTATTCTGGATGATCTGCTTGTTGGCGTCCAGTTCGACCTGCGGAATCGGGTTGACCCGTCGGTAGTCGCCAGCCGGTATAGTTCGGGCCGAAGCTGGGTACTGATCGTTGCGGGTGAGGGGTAAGTTGAGCCGATTCAGGTCATCGAAACGGTCCCCTTCAAAGGCAAGCTCTTTTCGGCGTTCGGTAATGATGGTATTGATCAGATCGCCCCCCGATACGGTATACCCCGCAAAGGATGGGTCACGATTTTGCGCCAACTGATTCAGTAAGGTGCGGGCGGTGGCCTCGCTGCCGGTGCGGGCGGCCGACTCAGCGGCAATCAGCAGGACATCCGCGTAACGGATTACTTTAATATCATCCTTGTCGGCGTTGTTGGTCACGTTCTGGTATTTGTTGACAACGTACGTACCCGCTCCGGCTTTTGTGCCTGCTCCGGAAATAATTAACCCCCGGCGGGCATCAGTAGCACTGTACAGATTATACAAATCCGTTGTTACCAGACCATCGCCATAACCAGCCTGGTTATACATGTTCGCCAGTGCGTCGAAGCCTACGTTGGCTACGCCGTCTACCGATACCTCAAAGATGGTTTCGGCCTTATCGGTTCGTGGCGTTGGGTTGGCCCAGTAGGCATTCAGATTCTCAGATGGAAGAAGCTTGTAGCCACCGCTGGCAATTACATCCTGTGCTGATTTTAACGCGTTGGTGTAATCGGCCTGATAAAGGTACACTTTTGCCAGCAGGGCCTCGGCTGCATACTTCGTTACATACGACGAATTAGGACGCGTACCCGCCATTTGGGTAAAGGCCTGAGTCAGATCCGTGGTGATCTGGGTGTACACCTCTTTCACCGTATTCCGGGCCGGGCGCAGCGACTGGTCATACGTCAGCACAAGAGGAACACCGGGAGATGCCGGATCGGTGGTGTAAGGCTTGGCAAACAGTTTGACCAGTTCCCAGTACATTAGCGCCCGGATGGTCAGCGCTTCGCCTTTATATTGGCTCACGGCTACCGACGAGGCCACCTGCGAATTAATGATGTTATTCGCCTGCAAAATGGTGGTATACGCCAGCGTCCAGGTATTCTGAATATCGGCGTTCTGGACACTTACGGCCAGCTGGTATTGCTGCGGGTAGCGCCCCGAATTATTGGCAGACAGGTAAATGTTATCGGCCGACAGATCGCCGATGAACGGAATCGTGCGGCCATATAAATTGGCATTTCGAAGCGTCGAGTACATCCCGTTGAGGGCGGTGCTTAAATCGGCTTCGGTGCGCAGTGCATCCGCTGCGGGCAAGCTATCGTAAGGCTTTAGATCTAAAAAGGACTGCTTGCAGCTTCCCAGACTCATCAGGCCAGCGACGAGCATGAATATGATTTTCTTTTTCATGAGACTTTAAAGACGTTTGTTGATTAGAAGCCGATGTTAATACCCGCCGTGACAACTTTGCTGATGAAGATGTTCAGGTTGCTTTGGCCGGTAATGCCTAACTCGGGATCGAAGGGAAGATTTTTATCGAACGTTTTGGTGAACAGGTTCGTACCGCGCACGTAGAAACGGGCCTGCGAGAGTTTGCCCTTGCCAACGAGGGATTGGGGTAGGTCGTAAGACAGCGTTACGGCCCGCAGACGAATGAAGTCGCCTTTGTAGAGGTAGCGGGTCGATGAGCCATAGGACTGGTTCGAGTTGTTGTAGATGTACTTTGGCACATCCGTGATATCACCCGGTTTCTGCCAGCGGTCCATCTGGCGCTGTACTTTGTTGAAGCCTGCATTGTATCCGTCGCCAAACAGGTAGTTGGCCCAGGTATCCTGCACGTAGTTGCCAAAATTGTAGTTGATCTGCGCGTCGAGGGTGATTCCCTTAAACGAGAAGGTGTTGTTGAAGCCACCGAATACTTTTGGCGAGGCTGTTTTGTACAGTACCCGTTGGGCGGCATTGTAGCTGTTTGTGGTGCTCCGGTCGATGCTGCCATCGGCATTGGTCACGTTCTTGTACCACAGCGGGTCACCATTGGCCGGATCGACGCCCGCCCATTCGCGCAGGTAGAACGTCTGGAAGTTTTGCCCTTCGCGCCGGATGAATGAACCATCCAGAATGTCCAGCCCATTGTATAGTGTCTTGATCTTGTTCTGGTTAAAAGCTGCGTTCAGGTTGATGTTCCACGTAAAAGCACCTTTCAGCGGAGCGGCATTGATGGTCACTTCCAGCCCGCTGTTGACCATCGCCCCCGCATTGGCCAGCGTGGAGCTGAACCCCGATGTGCGGGAGAGTGGTACGTTCAGCAGAAGCTGGCTGGTTGTGCGGGAGTAATAGTCCAGTACAACATTAAGCCGGTTGTTCAGAAAACCGGCGTCAATACCCACGTCAAACGGCTTGTTCAGCTCCCAGGTCAGGTCCGGGTTACCGGGACTGTTGGGGGCGCTACCCGTCAGGCTGTTATAGTTTAGGTTTTGCGTGAAGCCGTTGACGTTCACCGACGAGCCGTAGCCATAGGTGGCACGCCACTGGTAGTTGCCGATGGCTGCGTTCCCATTGACGCCGTACGACGCCCGCAGTTTCAGGGCCGATACAACGGTATTGTTCCGCATAAACTCTTCCTGGTCGATATTCCAGGCGGCTCCTACCGAATAAAAGTTACCAAAGCGATTGTTGGCACCAAAGCGAGACGAACCATCCCGACGGAAGCTGCCCGACAGGGTGTATTTGTTTTTATAATTAATAAAAGCGTTGGAAATCAAGGATGCAAACGAGAAATCGGCCCCGTTCTGCGAGGCCGTTTTTGGGGTTGCGGCAACCGCTAGTGATGTCAGAGCCGACGTGTTCGGAAAGCCTTCGCCATAGGCCGAGATAAAATACCCCTGCGACTTCTGTGCTTCATAGCCCGCTTTCAGATCGACGAAGAAGTCGTTTTCGCTGTTCAGGTTCAGCCGGTATTCGGCCAGATTTGTCCAGGTCCAGTTGAAATAGCGTGTATAATACGAAAAGGCCGATCCATTGGCCGTGCGACCATCGCCGAAAAACGGGTTACGATAGAAATTCTCCTCGATGTTGTTATAGTCGATCCCGTACTGGCTGCTCAACGCCAGATTTTTGATAGGACGGTATTCGACCCGGCCCGAACCAATGCCCCGCAGGTTGCCGAAGGAGTTCTTGTTATACTGAACCAAAGCTACAGGGTTGTATGTGCCGGGGAAAGTGGTCGTTGAATAGTCCAGAATGCCCTTGGCATCATAGGCGTTTTGCGTGGGCCGCAGGAAGTAAGCTGCCAGAATAGGATTGGCAAAAGCCCCCCCGTTGTTTGGGTTATTTTGCTGGGTTACGCTGGGGTTGAGGTTCAGCCGGAATGATAGTTTCTGACTCGCGTTGTGCGATAGACTCACAGCGGCCGAAAAACGCTCAAACTGGGAGCCGATGGTGGTAGCCTGCTGTTTGAAATACCCTCCCGATACGCTGAATGTGGTCTTATTGTCGCCACCCGATGCCCGGATGTCGTACGTTTGCTGCTGACCCCGGCGCGTAACCAGGTCCAGCCAGTTCGTTTCCGGGTTACCGGCACCCAATAAGGCCAGTGTGTTTGTGATCTGCGCCGGCGTAGCGCCCGAATTGACCAGACCCTCCTGCGTCAGTGTCAGGTAGTCGGCTTTATTCAGCGGTTTCGATACCGAAGGAATGCTTAGGTCGGTGTATCCTATTTCGGCGTTGGCCGAGAAACGGGTTGGTCCCGAACGGCCTTTTTTGGTGGTGATCAGGATAACGCCATTGGCAGCCCGTGAACCGTAAATGGACGCCGAAGAGGCATCTTTCAGGACGGTTACATCCTCAATATCGTTTGGGTTCAAACCCGCCAGAGCATTGGTTAAATTTCCTGAACTGACTCGGGAAAGGTCGCCCGCGTTGATAATAACGCCGTCAACTACATAGAGCGGGTCAGCACCGGCCGTAATGGAGCCAATACCCCGAATCCGGATGGGCGTGTTGGAGCCGGGTGCTCCCGAAATAGCGGATGCCTGTAAGCCAGCCACTTTACCCTGAAGCTGTTCCGTTACCGCGGGCAGAGTCGCTTTGGTGACTTCGCCACCTTTAATAGACGTTTGCGCACCGGTAATACTTCGGCGGTCCTGGCTGCCATATGCCACCACCACCACTTCGTCCAGCGCACCAACGGACGCTGTCAATTCAATATTCAGCGTCGAGCGGGTGCCTACAGCTATCTCCTGAGTCGCAAAACCAATGGCCGAAAAAACCAGCGTTGCATTGTTCGTTACGGCCAGCCGGTAATTCCCTTTCGAATCAGTTGTTGTACCATTCTGTGTGTTTTTAATGGCGATTGTAACGCCGGGCAGGGCACTGCCATCCTCACTGGCCGTTACGTGTCCTGAGATCGTACGATCCTGCGCCAGCGTTGGCAGATAGGATAATACGAATAGGAGACACAGTCCTAATAGATTTTTTTTCATTGTTATTGAGTTGATGAAAGATTGAAAAATGATAATACTTTGTACTGATAGAATTTAAGCTAACGAATCTACATGCATTCATTTAAGAAAACAATATATTCTACTGATTAACGTGTAAATTGCCTGATAAACTAATTGCCAAAAACCGAAATTGTACAATTCTATGAATCGTTATCAACTTTGTAGTCGTGTGTTACTCCTTGGCGGCCTTGCCGTTCAAACGGCCTTTGGTCAGACGGTGAATGCCCGCATGGATAAGACCGCCGAGAGCCTTGAGAAAAAGGTAGTGGCCTGGCGTCGGGACTTTCACCAGCATCCCGAACTTGGAAACCGGGAGTTTCAGACAGCCGCTAAAATTGCCGCCCATCTTCAATCGCTGGGTATGGAGGTGAAAACCGGCGTTGGTAAAACCGGCGTCGTCGGTTTACTGAAAGGCGGTAAACCCGGTCCTGTTGTTGCCCTTCGTGCCGATATGGATGGGCTGCCCGTTACCGAACGGGTGGAGCTGCCCTTTAAATCAGAAGCCCGGACGGAATACAATGGCCAGCAAACGGGTGTCATGCACGCTTGTGGGCACGATAGCCACGTAGCCATGTTGATGGGTGCGGCCGAAGTACTGGCATCGGTTAAAAACGATTTACGGGGAACGGTCAAGTTTATCTTCCAGCCTGCCGAAGAAGGCGCACCCGCTGGTGAAGAAGGGGGCGCTTACCTGATGATCAAAGAAGGGGTGCTCGAAAACCCGAAAGTCGACGCCATTTTTGGTCTGCACATCAACTCGCAAACCGAGGTGGGCACCATAAAATACCGTCCGGGTGCTACCATGGCGGCCGTAGATGAATACGCTATCAAAATTAAAGGAAAGCAGACCCACGGCGCGGCTCCGTGGTCGGGGGTCGACCCGATCGTTACGGCGGCACAGGTGGTGATGGGCTTACAAACGATTGTGAGCCGCAACCTGACTCTCACCGACAACGCGGCCGTCGTGACCGTTGGTGCCTTGCACAGCGGTATCCGGCAGAATATCATCCCGGAAGAAGCCAACATGATTGGTACCATCCGGACGTTCAGCCCCGAAGCGCAGATGCTGGTTCACCGACGCATCAACGAGATTGCCACCAACATTGCCGAAAGCGCCGGTGCCAAAGCCGATGTGAAAATCAATATAATGTATCCGGTAACGTACAACGATCCCAAACTAACCGACCAGATGGCCCCAACACTCGAAGCGTTAGCGGGTAAGAACAATGTGAAGTTAACCCCCGCCCAAACCGGTGCCGAAGACTTCTCGTTCTTCCAGCAGAAAGTGCCGGGCTTTTTCTACTTCCTGGGTGGTATGACGAAAGGTAAAAAACTGGAGAATGCTGCTCCGCACCATACCCCCGATTTCCAGATCGACGAAAGCTGCTTTGTATTGGGGATGAAGTCCCTCTGCCACCTCACCGTCGATTACATGGAACTCGCCAGCAAAGGCGTCGCCGTGAAAGAGCTTACGGCGAGTGGGAAATAGTTTTTTTGTCGGTAAGTCAGTAAGCGGCTTCGCCTAAGTCGGTAAGTGGCTGGCGCGCGAAAGCGATACTCCAGCGTCAGCCACTTGCTGACTTGGCGAAGCCACTTACCGACTTAGGCGCAGCCGCTTACTGACTTACTGACTTAATGACTTAATGATCCCTGACAGCAGGCCGGGGAAGAACCGTTTTAAGTAGATAGCGTAGATTTCTTTACCGCCGATGTAGATTTCTTCTTTGTTGCGGGCTACCGCTTGCAGAAGCCGTCGGGCGAATACATCAGGGGCCATGCCCTTTTCCTGATTTTCATCCATTTTGCCGTGAACCCCCCCGTTGGCTCCCAGAGCATGAAACGAAATAGGAGTGCGGATGTAGCCCGGGCAGACCAGTGTCACACGCAAACCGGCGGTAGCTGTCTCGGCGCGAAGCGAATCGAAAAAGCCATGCAGCGCGTGTTTACTGGCGCAGTAGCCGGAGCGCTGTTTGGTGGCGAGTTTCCCGGCAACGCTGCTCGTAACGACAAAATGACCGGAACCCTGCGCCAACATACCTGGTAAAACAGCTTTAGTAAGCGCTACGACGCCAAAGAAGTTGACGTCCATCAGGCGTTTATACACCAGAAAGTCGGTGTCGGCAACGGAGCTTCGCTGGGTAATACCGGCATTCTGGAACACATAGTCGATCCGCCCGAACCGCTGGTAGACGGCCCCAACAAGATCGGGTAGACGTTCGGTATCGGTCATGTCCATAGGCAGTATCAGCACATCTGTAGCCGGTAAACCCGTTAGCTTCGCAACGCGTTGCAATTCTTCTTCGCGCCGGGCCGATAAGACTAATCGGACGCCTTTGTAGTGTGAAAGGGCCAGGGCGATAGCTTCGCCAATGCCCGATGAGGCACCGGTAATCCAGATGACAGCCGTAGAGAAGGACACAGGCCTGACGGGTTAAATATGAAAATTAAGGGTGGCCTGTTCGGCGTCGATTACTAATTTCACTGCTTTTCCGATAGGTAGCGCCAGATTATAGGCAACGTGGCCGGCCGGAAAATCGAACAGGACCGGATAGGAGTAGGCCGCCACAGCATCGGCAATGATCTGATTGGCGTCTTTACCGAAAGGTAGCGACACATTGCTGCGCATATCCGTAAACTGACCCACAACCAGCCCCGCCAGTTCAGCTATTCGACCGGATCGCCGGAGCTGTGTCATCATCCGATCGAGGGAGAAAAGTGTTTCGTCAATGTCTTCGATAAACAGAATCTTACCGGCAAAGTCCAGGTCGGTGGCGGTGCCGATTGAATTGATAAGCAATGTCAGGTTTCCGCCTACCAGTGGCCCTGTCGCCTGACCAGGACGGTTGAGCGGGTGAATGGGGGGGCTATACTGGGCTGGCCCCTGTCCAAACAGCCATTGCCGTACGGATTCCAGCGACTCTTCCCGGTCAGGATCGCCAAACTGCCGGGGCATGAGCCCGTGTAAACTCACAACGCCATGATTGCAGAGCAAGCTAAGTAAGACCGTTACATCGCTGAAGCCAACGAGCCATTTTGGATTCGCCTGTAAACCAGACAGGTCGAGGCCATCGGCAATGCGGTAGCAGCCGTAGCCTCCTCTGGCTGCAAAAATGGCCCGTACGGAAGGGTCATCGAAAAGCCGCTGAAGATCGGCCCGGCGCAGGTCGTCTGATCCCGCAAATGGCCCGTCGATGGCGTGCAGGCTGTCGCCTTCAATGACGTTTAGCTGCCAGTCTTCGCGTAAGATTCGCAGTCCGTCGGCCAGCTCTTCATAAGGAAACCAACTGGCCGGAGCCACCACACCAACGGTATCGCCGGGCGAGAGAAAAGGGGGTAAAATCACGGTAGGGTATTAAGTTTACAGGGGTTAGTTCAAGGGTGCTTCCTGAACCTCATCCAATTTGTCCAGATCTAATTGTACGGGTGTTTGCTGCCTCCCGTCGAACATAGGGCGAAATTTATACCCCCACAATACCTCATTGAAACGATAGGAAAATCGGGTATGTACATTCTGAACGAAGGTGTCGTCCAGGGCATGGAGTGAGATCAGAAATTCCGTGTCGGATTGTTCAAGGTCTTCGGGTGTGCAGCCGTATAGGGGGCTATCTTCCGTAATGGGATGAACAATGGTCCAGTTGGTTGGAAAGAACGAGACTTTCCGGCGTTCCAGATCAAGGTTGTAATACCGGCGATAGGGAGCCCCATCTTTGCCGACTTCCAATCGGGAGAGGGATACCGTTATTTCAATATTGATCAGCTGATTGGATCTGGTATTGATGATCCGGAACATCCAGCCGTTAATATTCAGGTAAGGCGCCAGAACCGATTGTTTGGAAAAGCGGATATGCGCTACTGAGCGTGAAAATCGACCGTAGAGCAGGCCCGTTGCCAGCGCAAAGGCCAACAGGCCGATCATGGACTCAAAAGCCGCAATGGAACTGGTCAGGAAGCTGTCAGGAGAAATATGGCCGTATCCTACGGTAGTGAGTGTTTGGGAGCTGAAAAAAAAACACTTCCAGAAAGGGCCATATAAGGGTTTGTCACTGGCGGCTTTCAGCATGTCAGGATCGGCCAGCATATATATACCGGCAAAGAAGGTATTGGCCGTCACGTAAAAGAGGATGAGCCAGCCTATAAATTGCAGCCAGCCTATGGTAATGAGCCGGTTATAAATATTCAGCCGATCCCAGAGTGTACCATTAATACGAACAATATTGAACGAGCCGTCCTGATTGATGAGCCGGGAAAGAGAATCCGTTAACTTGGTGCCAAAACCAACATCGTCACGTCGTACTTCCTGCTCAACTAAATTGCTGTCTTTAGGTGTTTGGTTAAAAAGGCGTTGATTTGTTGTATCCATTGGCTTTGGTAGAGAGGTGTTGGCAAGGGTAGGGGCTGTTAAACAAAGTTATCGCAATTTTTGCCTCCTTCTTATCGCTCTACCTGAATTATCCCCATTTCACTCGCGCTATGCACCCTATTGAAATTATAACAGCTTTACTCGGTGTAACAACCCTGCTAGCAGTTGTTGCCCGTCGATTACGACTATCTTATCCTATACTGTTGGTCATTACCGGTCTGTTTATTGGCTGGATACCCGGTTTGCCCCCCGTGGTGTTATCGCCCGATGTCACATTTCTGGTGTTTCTACCGCCATTGCTCTATTCATCCGCCTGGCAAATTGATAATGTCGAGTTAAAATTATACAGCCGTTCGGTGTCGTTTCTGGCCGTTGGGCTGGTCTTGTTTACGTCCTCTGTCGTTGCGCTGGTAGCGGTGCTTTTTATTCCGGGTTTTTCGCTGGCACAGGGCTACCTGCTCGGAGCCATTATTGCCCCTCCCGACGCCGTGGCGGCTTCTTCTGTCACAAAAGGATTAAATATTCCCCGACGCATTACAACCATACTCGAAGGCGAAAGTCTGGTTAATGACGCCAGTAGCCTGATCATTTATCGGTATGGCCTGGTGGCTATTCTAACCAGTCAGTTCGTTCTTTGGCAGGCGAGCCTTCAGTTTGTTGGGATTGCGCTGGCGAGTGGTGCTCTAGGGCTGGTCATTGGCTGGATCATGCTCCGGGTTCACAAGGCCATCAGCCGGGATACGGTGACCAACACCGTTATAACCCTGCTGACTCCCTACGGGGCGTATCTTATTGCCGAAGAACTGCACATCTCGGGAGTGCTGGTGGTCGTAACGGTTGGGCTCTACATCTCGGCCCGGAGCCACGAGGTGTTCTCCCATCAAAGTCGGTTGCAGAGTAACTCCGTCTGGTCAGTTATGGTCTTTCTGCTCAATGGGTTGGTCTTTATTCTGATCGGTTTGCAACTGCCAACCATCGTCTCCGAACTAAATGGATATACCCTTCCTCAGTCTGTTATGTACGCGCTGTTAATCAGTGCAGTAGCCATCATTTGTCGAATTGTTTGGGTCTTCTTCGGAGCTTATGTGCCCCACTGGCTAAGTTCCCGCGTTCGAACAAAGGAAGTCAGACCCACCTGGCAGCAGGTAGCCGTTGTTAGCTGGGCAGGCATGCGGGGCGTTGTTTCGCTGGCGGGGGCACTCGCCTTACCCCTTACGCTCCCGAACGGGCAACCGTTTCCCGGTCGCGATCTGATTCTGTTCATCACATTCGGTGTTATTTTCTGTACGCTGGTGTTGCAGGGACTAACCTTGCCGGTTCTCATCGATGAACTGGGTGTACGGGAGGTAATCGATGAAAAGCTGGAAGAACGCCGAATTCGACAGAAAATGGCACTACAGGCTATTACCCATCTGGAAGCCAATCATTCGGCGGGCTCTGTTCACGACGATGTACTGAACTATGTGAAGAATATGTATGAGTTACGCATCAACGAACTCAATGGAATGCTGCGGGCCAGCTCCCTCTCCGAACGGCCTGCCGTACTTTACCAGCAAGCCACCCGCCTACAGTTAGAGTTGTTGACCGTAGAGCGAACGGTACTGACCGAACAGCGTAAGGACACGCTACTTGATGATGAGGTGCTTCGGAAAATAGAGGAGGAATTAGATTTGGATGCCGCTCGTCTTTCCCTGGTAAATCCTGTCGAATGAAATTAGGTGTATGTTTTAATATATGAAAATCAGACGTGTATTGACTTATTGGTTAAAGCAACTGAATTGGTAAAAAACCTTATTAAATTTTAATTAAGGGTTGCAATGAAATTAGGTAATAATACTTAATTTGGTGGCAAATTTAGAGGAAATCGTCCGTAACGATCCTTAAGTACCAATCGACAAAATGAAATTTATTACAGGTATGATCAGTTTAGTCGTACCGGCTTTCAACGAAGAAGAGAGTTTATCTGTACTGGTTCATCGGCTCATGTCGGTTATGGACCAGTATGACTCTTACGAAATTCTGATTGTTGACGACGGTAGTACCGACCAGACTCGCCATGTACTTCGGCAGTTAAGTCAGGCATACTCCGTTGTTCGATTTATTTCCTTTTCCCGAAATTTCGGTCATCAGATGGCCCTTCGCGCGGGCTATGATAACGCACGCGGTGAGGCTGTCATCTGTCTGGATGCTGACCTTCAGCACCCGCCGGAACTGATTCCTGCTTTGATTGAAAAATGGCGGGAAGGCTTCGAAGTGGTTTATACAATTCGTAAGCCTGACCCTAATCTGTCGTTGTTCAAACGCACTACATCCAAATACTTTTACCGGTTGCTTCGTAACGTTTCCAACTTACAGATCGAGGATGGGGCCGCCGATTTCCGGCTGCTCGACCGTAAAGTGGTAAACACCCTTAAACAGTTTAAAGAAAACGACCTTTTCCTGCGGGGCGCTATCTCATGGGTAGGATTCCGCCAGTGTCGTATTCTGTACGAACCAGCGGCCCGCTATGCCGGTCGGTCAAAGTATTCGTTTCAGAAAATGCTGAAACTGGCGGCCATGGGCATTACGTCCTTCTCAACCCGGCCGCTGTACATGTCGGTACTGCTTGGCTTTATTATGTTTGTGCTGGCCTTCCTCTTCGGAGCGGAAGCTTTGTATGAACACTTTTTTACCGACGCTACCGTATCGGGCTGGACAACCCTGGTGTTGCTCATGACCCTCATTGGTGGGGTGCAGTTCATTATGATCGGCATCATTGGCGTATATTTGGGCAAAACGTTCGTAGAGGTAAAAGGTCGCCCCCCATATATTATCGGCGACACGAGCGAGATCGAGGAGAGCGTAACAACAACATGGCAAGCCCCAACTCAGGAAGTATTTTATTCACCGTTGACGTAGAAGAGTTTGATACCGCCGTTGAATTTGGCCATCCGATTCCGTTACGGGAACAAGTGGCCGTTTCGACCCGTGGATTAACCTTGCTGGCCGAGCGGTTTGACGCCGTCGATGTTCGCACCACGCTGTTTACGACAGCTAACTACGCCCTGCACGAGTCCGATTTAATCCTGAAACTGGCTCAGAAGCACGAAATAGCGTCGCACGGTTATTTTCATACCACCTTCGAGCCCGCCGATCTTTTGACGTCGAGGCTGGCCCTGGAAGCGTTGTTAAATCGGCCTGTAACCGGTTTTCGGCGAGCGCGGATGGGCTATGTCGACCCTAATGACGTTCGGGCAGCTGGTTATCAGTACAATTCATCGTTGCACCCAACCTGGTTACCCGGTCGATATAACCACTGGGGCGAACCCCGGCACCCGTTTCGCGAATCCAGTGTCTGGCAAATTCCGGCTTCGGTGACGCCCAACCTGCGTTTGCCGCTTTTTTGGCTGAGCCTGAAAAACTTTCCATTCGCCTATTACAAGCAGCTTTGCCGACAAACGCTGAAAGCTGACGGATTCCTGAATCTATATGTTCACCCCTGGGAGTTTACGGATTTGTCGGGTTATGAAAAAATTCCTGCTTACGTCCGTCGCCACTCGAAGGACGAACTACTCGACCGGGTTGAAAAGCTACTGCGTTATCTGAAACCACTTGGGGATTTTACCTCAATGGGAGATTTTGCGCAAGGTCTCCAGGTTAATGTTCCGGTGTAGTATCGCCATTAGTTTCCTATATGCTTTCGTTTTTTAGAAAACCCATATTCAGTGATTTTCGCTTTATCATAGGCATTTATGGGCTGCTGGCGCTGTTTGTGAGCATTCGGACGCTTATCGATCAGGATTCTAATAACTACCGGATATTCTATTATTCGCTCGATCATCTCATTGCCGGGAAGAATCTGTATTTGCTCTACCCGGCCGAATATACCGACCATTACCACTACGCGCCAACCTTTGCCGCTCTGTTCGCTCCAATTTTTGCGCTGCCTTTTTCCGTAGGGTTATTTTTATGGCATTTGCTGTTTACGGCGGTGTGGGTATATGCCATTTACCGCATGCCCCTCACGCATTCGCAGAAAGTATTTGCCTACTGGTTTAGCATGCAGGAGTTGTTTACATCGCTTGTTAACAGCCAGACGAATCCGCTTATTGCTGCCCTGTCTTTGTTTGCCTTCCTGAGCTTCGAAAAGCGTCAGCCTTTCTGGGCCGCTTTTTTCATCATTGTCGGCTTCAATATCAAAATATATAGTCTGGTGGCGGCCGCCTTGTTCCTGTTATATCCTCAAAAACTCCGCTTTCTTGCCTACATGGTGTTGTGGGGTGTGTTGCTGGGCGTACTGCCGCTGTTGTTCACCTCGCCAGCTCAACTGGTGTGGCAGTATGAGAATTGGGTCAGTCAGCTGCTGTTGAAAGCCGACTACGACAAATGGGCAAATACGTCCATTCACAAACTGGTTCATCTGGTTATTTCTCCCGATATCAGCACGTCTGCCATCATTGGAGCAGGCGTAGTGCTGTTCTGTACGGTTTATATACATATCCGGAAATTTAAAGAGCGGGGATTCCAGATGTTGCTGCTGGCTTCCACGCTGATTTTCCAGGTAATTTTCAATCCGGTTGCCGAATCGCCCACCTACATAATTGCCGTCACGGGCGTGGTTATCTGGTGGTTTTACAGCCCACAAACGTGGCTGGACAAGGCGCTGCTGATTAGCTGTCTGGTGCTGACGATTTTGTCGCCCAGCGATATTTTTCCGCGTTATCTGCGGGAGCTGTTGGTTAAACCCTACGCGTTAAAGGCTTTACCCTGTGTGTTGATCTGGTTCCGGCTGCTCTACATCATGCATACCTCAAAACCCGTTGCTGAATCACAAGCCAGGGCAACGACTTATCTTCCTTCCTGAAAAGAAACCTCTACTCTAAATCGACCAGTCATGTTTTATCTCCATTTCCCTTAATTCCCTCTTTAATGGCTTCTACCTGGCTCGATTTCTGGCAGCAGGAAAACGAATTCGACGAGTCTATGTCGACGAATTTCAACTATTTCCTGGCTCGTGTCGAAACGTACATCCCTTTATCAAAAAAACAGCGTGTACTGGACATCGGCTCTGGTCCGGGAAATCTGGAGGACGCCTGGCATGATCGGGTTGCCGAAATTCATGGGCTGGATATTTCCAAACGATACAATGAAATTGCCCGCACCCGGCACGCGGCTTCGGGTAATGTTCATTTTTATGATCTGGATCCTGACAATTACCTGAATTTCAGCTCGATCGCCGGTCGTCAATTCGATGTGATTATTGTGATGAGTGTGGTGCAGTACTACCGGAACATACAGGAGGTAGAACAACTCTTGCAGACGATCAAGCGGATGGCGGCTCCGGGGGCCACGGCTTTGGTTTGCGACCTGATGGTGGGCGAAAGCTTTCTTAATGATGTGATCGGGATTGTGAAACAGTCGCTCCAGCAAGGGAAGTTTTTGGCGACAATGAAGCTGTTGCTTCGGCTCCGCTTTTCGTCATATCATACCGTACGGAAAGAAAACGGATTTTTGGTCATTCCCGAGCAGGAATGGATGGCCATGTGCCAGCGGGTAGGGCTAAAGGCCCGGTTTATTGACGAACCAATCACCCTGCAACGCGAGCGCCGGAATCTGCTGATCAATTTCTAGGGAGGCTGTGCTGATTACGCTGACCGGCTCCGGTCAGTAACCCGTTTGTCAGATAAAGACAACATCTTCGATCACATCCGTCCCCATGTCTTTATTGACCAACTGAATGAGTTTCTGCTTGGCGTTGACTAGTTCGTTGCGGAGCGGAGCCGATGCAATTTCGATGTACAGTTTCCGGTCGCGAACGTAAAGACGATTGGTGCGGGAAGCAATGGTTGGTCCCATCATGCGACCCCAGAAGGCTTCGAGGTAGGTTTCGTTGAAACGGGTTTGAAGCTGGTATGCTTTTAATAACTGCCCAATGGCGTCTTTTAAGGACGTGACTCCGGCCACCCGGGTGGCGTTTTCACGGTTGTAACGATACGTCTGGTTCATTGGCAGGGTGTCTTACTGCAAAAGTAAACAATGAATTGACTTAATGAATCCTGATTGACGAACCGTTTAAAAAAAGTTTAGCCTTCAGGCTGCTTTAAAAATGCGGCTGGCGTGGTTCATACCCTCTAAGTCGTTTGTAGTGACAGAACTAGCACGTCGCAACCAGGGTGTCGGGATAGATAAAAATCGCTAGTGTTTGGATTCACGCCGTTTGGCTGTTATACTTGCGCCATCAAGTCAATTGCAACGCGTCAGTTTCAAGTCGTATGACGCGCATTGATTTATAAAGAAGCGGGGAGAGATCAGGCTCTGTGAACCGCTGGCAACCTACCACATGGCAAGGTGCTAACTCCTGCCTAAAGTTATTTAGGGACTATAAATCGGAAACTCACATGCTCTATCATCAGCCATGTATGCCCCCAACTAGCGGGGTTTACTAAGCAGCCTTCACCACCACCACGAAAGCCGGGAGGGTTTGTCGTGCGTTAAATCCAGTTTGACGTTTATTGTTCGTCGATTGACATTGCTGCAAACGCAACAACAGTCCGGCGGCTCTGCCAGAAACAGCAAACGACCACCAACACGAATTCCTAACTATTCTTAAAACCATGTCAGAACTACATTTCGATACCCTTCAACTACATGCTGGCCAGGATGTTGACCCGACGACCAACGCCCGGGCAGTGCCCATTTATCAGACCACCTCGTTCGTTTTCAATGATGCGGCTCACGGCGCCGATCTGTTCGCCCTAAAAGCGTTCGGCAACATATATACCCGCATCATGAACCCGACCTCCGATGTATTCGAGAAGCGTATAGCAGCTCTCGAAGGCGGGGTGGCGGCTCTGGCAGTAGCGTCGGGACAGGCGGCTCAGTTCATAGCCCTAAGCAACATACTGAGCGCGGGCGATAATTTTGTGACAACCTCGTTTCTCTACGGCGGCACGTATAATCAGTTCAAAGTGTCGTTCAAGCGGCTGGGTATCGAAGCCCGCTTTGCCGATGGTGACAAGCCCGAAGCCTTCGCCAAACTGATCGACGGGAAGACAAAAGCGATCTACCTTGAAACGATCGGTAACCCCGGCTTCAATATCCCCGATTTCGACGCCATCGCTGCGTTGGCGAAAGAGCATGATCTGCCGCTTATTGTCGACAATACGTTCGGTGCTGGCGGCTATTTGTTCCGCCCCATCGAGCATGGTGCCGCTGTGGTGGTTGAATCAGCCACGAAGTGGATCGGCGGACATGGTACGAGTATTGGCGGGGTCATTGTCGACAGCGGTAATTATAACTGGGGCAACGGTAAGTTTCCACAGTTCAGTGAGCCATCAGAAGGGTACCATGGCATGGTGTTCAGTGATGTATTTGGCGTCGGTGGTCCCTTTGGCAACATTCAGTTTATCATTCGGGCGCGGGTGGAAGGGCTGCGCGATTACGGTCCGGCGATCAGCCCGTTCAACTCCTTCCTGTTGTTGCAGGGGGTGGAAACGCTGTCGTTACGGGTTGACCGGACGGTGCAAAACGCGCTGGCGCTGGCGCAGTGGCTTGAGCAGCATGAGCAGGTCGAAGCTGTCAATTATCCGGGTCTGGCGAGTAGCCCATACCACGAGCTGGCCAAAAAATACCTCAAGCGGGGTTTTGGTGGTGTCTTCTCGTTCAAAGTGAAAGGCGATGCCACAGCCGCCGATAGATTCGTGAACAGCCTTAAACTGGTGAGCCATCTGGCTAACGTCGGCGATTCGAAAACGTTGATCATTCACCCCGCAGCGACCACCCACCAGCAACTGAGCGAGCAGGAGCAGGCCAGTGCCGGTGTTGAACTGGGTACACTTCGCGTGTCGGCGGGTATTGAGCACATTGATGATATAAAAGCTGATTTCGAGCAGGCCTTCGCCCAGATCGCCGAGCCGGTAGCAGCCTAGTTTTGGGTTAGGTTTATGGTTCACGATTTATGGGCTTTGCTGTTCAGGGCATACCAAAAATCGTGAGCCATAAACCACAAACTTCTTTCGATTGAATCTTAATTACTTCGATTACAAATATTCGTTCCCGCTCGAATCAGGGGAGAGCCTGCCGGGTTTTCGGCTGGCTTACACCACACGCGGCACGATCAACAGCGACCAGTCGAACGTCGTTTGGGTATGCCATGCCCTGACGGGTAATGCCGATGCTGGCGACTGGTGGGGTGGTATGGTAGGAGCCGGTAAGTATTACGATCCTGAACATAATTTTGTGATCTGTGCCAATGTGCTCGGGTCCTGTTATGGTTCTACGGGCCCGTTATCCATCAACCCGGCCACGGGAAAGCCGTTTCACCATGATTTTCCGATGGTTACCGTTCGGGATATGGTGGCCGCACTTGATTTGTTACGGCAGGAATTGGGTATCGAAAAGATTCATACCTGCATTGGCGGCTCTGTTGGGGGCGAACAGGCCGTTGAATGGGCCATCCTTCAGCCAAACCTTATCGAAAATCTGGTGTTGATTGCGGTAAGTGCCATTGCTTCGCCCTGGTGCATTGCGTTTAACGAAGCCCAGCGGATGGCCATTGAAGCCGATCCTACCTGGGCCGAACCGCGCGATGATGCCGGACTGGCCGGGATGAAAGCCGCCAGAGCGATGGCCATGATCTCCTACCGGAATTACGATACCTATGGGTTCACGCAGGCCCTCGATAACAATGAGCAGCTGGACGGCTACAAAGCTGCTGGTTACCAACGGTATCAGGGCGAAAAACTGGCCGACCGGTTCAATGCCTTTACCTATTGGGTGCTCTCGAAGGTGATGGATTCGCATAATGTGGGGCGTAACCGGGGCAGTATTTTAAATGCACTGGCTCAGGTGAAAGCCCGGACGCTGGTGGTGGGTATTCGCTCCGATCTGCTCTTTCCGCCTTCGGAGCAGCAGTTTCTGGCCCGGCACATCCCAAACGCGGTCTATGAAGAAATTGATTCTTTATACGGACACGATGGGTTTTTAATTGAATTTCGACCGCTTTCCGGTATTATCCGGAAGTGGATGGCGAGTGCCGTTTCGACGGATGGGGTATCGGTAACCAACTCGTTAAAAACCAGTAAGTAGCCGGTTAATTAGTCAATTATGGTTTGGTACGAAGCCGATATTCGGGCGTTGGAAGATAAATTGGCCGCAACACCGTCGGTTACAAAAAGAGTCGTGTTTTACGGTAGTTCGTCGGTGCGTATGTGGACAACACTGGCGCAGGACTTTCCGGAGAGTAACCCACTTAATTTAGGCTTTGGCGGCTCCACGCTGGCGGCCTGTGCCTGGTTTTTTGAGCGATTGATCGTCCCCATTGCTCCACAATCCATTTTGTTTTATGCCGGAGACAATGACCTTGGGGATGGCCGGCATCCTGAAGAAGTGTATCTGTTCTTTTGCGCCTTTGCCGACAAAATGAGTCAGCTGTTACCGGGTGTACCGCTCACCTTTTTATCCATTAAAGTCAGCCCGGCCCGCTGGAACATCGCCCCGCAAATACAGACCGCCAATCGATTGATTCGGGAGGAGCTGGCGAAGCGGCCTGGCTACGGGTATGTCGATATGACAACGCCCTTGCTGGGGGCTGATGGCAAACCTCGTCGCGAGTTTTTTGAAAGCGACGGCCTGCATCTCAATCCGGCCGGCTACCGGGCATGGCGACAGGCATTACAGCAGCAATCCTCAATTTTTTAATGATTTGTTTATCATAGTTGCATTGTAACTAGACGGAATCGTCGCAATTTCACGGGTGTTAACCTCAACGTTATGCACCGGGAATATCATAAATGGTTTAGCTCAAATCTGGGCCGTGATATGGAGTTGCTTGTTCTGGGTCATGCCGGTGCGCGGGTGCTGGTATTCCCAACCCGTCGTGGCCGCTTCTACGAATACGAGACGCTGGGTCTGGTCGATGCGTTAGCCGAAAAAGTTGAGAACGGGTGGCTGCAATTGTATTGCGTCGATAGTATTGATCGCGAGAGCGTATACAATCTGTCGGCTCACCCGGCCGACCGTATCCGGCGGCACAACCAGTATGAGCAGTATATTATTCATGAAGTCCTCCCGCTTTCCCGTCTGAAAAACCCCCAGCCGTTCATGATTTCGCACGGCTGTAGTCTGGGGGCTTACCATGCTCTGAATATTGCCTTTCGGCATCCGCAATGGTTTGGTAAGGTGGTTGCCTTTAGTGGGCGCTACAACCTGTCGGAGCCGGTAGCGGAGTTTCCCGGTCTGTTCGACGATTACTACGACGAGGATATTTACTTCCACAGCCCGAATCATTTTCTTCCCAATCTGGATGATGGCACCATGCTGGAGTCTCTCCGCCGACTTCAGATTGTGCTGACGATCGGCGCCGACGATCCCTTTCTGGGTAGCAACGTTACCCTGAGTTCAGCATTGGAGGAGAAGCAGATTCCGCATGATTTATATGTCTGGGAGGGACGGGCACATCAGGCCAGTGACTGGCAAAAAATGGCCCCGATTTATTTATAGATGAATTGAATACAGCGACAGGGAGCACATAAAGTATATGTGCTCCCTGTCGCTGTATTCAATTCATTCACTTCCTGACGAAACGCATCACGGCGATATCGCCCATGATCAGGGTGAGGGTGTTGTCATTGACCGAGTAGCGATTTACCGTTTTCAATACATTGAGAAACGTCTGTTCGCCTTCGCCCGGACACATCATGCGCGTCATGGCCATAGCATCGGTAAAGCTGATCTTTGGCCCGTCGACCATAAGTTTACCGTTGAAGGAATTACAACTGGTAGACCCATTGAGTCGTTGTTTAGCGGTGTCGAAGGTAATGGCGGGCTTTTTCTCAGGATACAATCCGTTAAACGCTATTCTTGGCCCGGAAATGTAATTCAATTCCCAGGTGCCATCCAGTGATTGATTGGTGTTGGACGACTGCATTTGATCCGTAGATAACGAAAGCTTTTCGGTCAGATATAGATAAGGGGGATGAAAGTGATGGGCGAAAATCTTCTCCTCACTATCCGGATACTTCTTGAAGTATTCACTATCGCCCAACAGAACGATGGTTGCTCCGGTTCTGACGTAGTCGTTACTATTAAAATAGTCGGGGGCTTTGTAGCCGCTCAGGTTTTTCTGCACCGTTTTCGACGCCAGTTTACCTAAATACTTCTGGTAGTTCTGCTGTGCTTTCAGCGCTGGCTTACTGAGACTGTTGTAGATGTAGTTGAGAACGATCCGTTGCGGCAGCTTTTGTTTTTTTATCATAGCGGGTGCCCCTTTAAACGGATTCGTTGTATTCACATCGTTGATCGTCTGGATGGTGAAGGGCACTTCAGGCACCCAGTCGGCGGCATTGACAACGTTGTAGGCCCAGCCATTTTGGGTGGCGGCCTCGTATTCATAGGCATAATACAGATTGCCCGGTTTCGGTCCTGCACTGCAGTACGTTTTGAACACAACATCAGCAGGGATACGCGACTGCTTTTGCAGATTCCTTAAGTAGGACGTCAGCAAAAAAGCAATGCCACCACCCTGACTGTGGCCCATGATGATCATATCTTTAATGCCCGCCCGGTAGCACGAATCAATTTTGGGCAGAATATCCTTTGCCAGAAAAGCCGTACTCACTAACCAGCCTACGTGCACCGCAGCCTTAGGGCTGGATGCGAGTTCGTACTGGAAGTTTTCTTTGTCGCTAATCTGTATCGACCCTTTTGCCGGCACCATGGCCGCATAAAAATTGCTTAACCAGCTTACACTGTTGGCCGTTGTGCCACGGATGCTCAACACCGCTACCGACTGCGGACTGCTCCACAGATCCCACATGTTATCGAGCCCGACAACGGGGGAGCGATAAACCCGCTTGAACTGTTGGGGTTTAAGGAAGGAGTTGACGTAGGTGGAGTCGCCAAACTGGGCTGACACTTTAAGCAGTTCAATGTATTCTGCTTTATCAAAGCCCGGTTTCAGCTTCTGACCAAACATGGTGAAGGGCAATGCCAGAAAAGTAATAATGGCTAAAGTGTATTTCATGTGGGATTAATTAGTGATAGACAGAATTTTCGATAATCAGGTAATAACCAACGGATAGCGGGTAAACGCTCGGCCTAATTCACGCGTGACACGCGTATGGAAGCTACCTGATTATCCCAGCCAAACCGGCGTAAATCGCTCACTGAACTGGTAAAGATCTGCGAACGGCCCTTCAGGTTTGGCTTTCTGAACACCTGAACGGCATAGCCCGGGGCTACCGTGAGGGAGGTGATATTCTGGGCAACGTCACCTCCCAGCGATTTAAACGTACCTGTCGCAAAATTGGCCATGTTGCCCCGATAGTCAAGGTCATAATAGAGGGCCACAACGGGCCGATTGCCCGACCCACCGCCATTCCCGCCCCCCGATCCACCGCCGGGACCACCGGGTTGGTTCATGGTGATAACGCCCGAGACAATCTGATTATCCCAACCGACTTGTGCCAGCATGGAATTGCTGGTGGTAAATGTTTGGGTTCGACCGTTGCGGGCCCTGGCTGTGACGGCCCATCCGCGAGGTATGTAAATAGATGAAATGTTGCCGCTCAGAAATCCTAACGAGCCGTTGGTGAAATTGCCCGGACTGAAACTCCTCGACATGCCCGTGTATTTAATGTCACGATAAAAAATAACCTGGTTGCCCTGCGGACCAGAATTTGTATTGCCATTGCCCCCCTGTATCTGGGCAACTGAATGAGATGGGGCACACAGAATCCACAGCATCAGGAGGCAGATGCCGGCTTTTGTACATAGTGCTGAGTACATATAGTAAGCGGTTTTTGAATAAGTGTATGTGAACTGCCCCTCTTAACTAATTGTACGGCAAAATGTTAACCTATAAGTAAGTTAATCTCTGTAATAACATCCTGCGCTTGTCGAAAAGCGTTGGTGTAAGGTTCCACCAGTACCCGGCCCGGCGGGTCAGTTGATAGGTCAGCATCCCAAAGGCCGGAATGATGCCAGTTGTCGAGATGGTCCCAGTCGGGTCGATCTACCATGGGGTACATACATACCCCTAAAAGCGGCACACCCGCCTGCAAAACAGCCGCGCACTCCTTGCCAATCATCTCGATCCAGAAGGGACGGTCAATGCCGGGGTGGCTCGTTTCCGTAAGAGCAATCGGGCGTCCGTATCGTCGGTAAGCTTTCATCAGGAGTTGGCGGAGGGGCACCCAGCGGGAATCAGGTATATCGTCATTCCAGCCTAAAAATGTGCCCGTGCCTTCAATCCATTGGTTGTTATAATAGTAGTTGAAGCCCAGAATATCCACGTACTCGGGCGACCCACCCAACTCGGGCGTAAGTCGGCCTGCCAGCATATCGACCGATTGAAACTGGTTCTCATCGGCAATGGCTGCGTTGATGATCTGTTCCGGCGTCGCGTTCAGGGGCGGCACCATTTGCACGAGCGGCTCAGTTGTCAGAATGCGAATTGTTGGGTCCAGTTCGCGCATGGCGGCAACGCCTTCAATGTAGGCACGCATGAGCCCAACCTTAACCTCCCATCCTTGTTTTGTGCAGTAAGGTGTTGTACCACAGGCATCTCCACCCAGCCACGACATAAAGCTAACTTCATTGATGGGCGTAACGATCAGGACATCATCGGGATATAAGTCGCGGTAAAAGCGAACAAAGGCACGGCATAGAGACGCAAAACGCCGGGCAAACATAGGGTGCAAAGGGGTTAGGTCGTCCGGATAACCAAAGTGACATAAGTCCCAGACTTGTTGAATGCCCTGCCGGTGTCCTTCGGCCATCATGTCGGCAACGACGGTCCAGTCGTACTGATACGGTCTTTTTTCGACATGGCTCCATTGAATACCTTCCCGAACCGTTCGGACATTGAATGCATGCAGATCAGCGTAATCTTCTTTCAATAACTGCAGATGGCCGGATGCACGGAGGAGGTCAACGCGGTTGCCGAAGCAGTTTAACTGGTCGGTACATTCATAACCCGCCCACCAGAATGATTGGAACGGATTCAGAGATGGGGAGTGTGTTGAGTTGAGTAGCAAGGAAAGAAAAGTTGATGTACTCAAAGGTGCAAAAAAAGTAGGCTGACCTCAAAAAAAAGGCGTTTTTCCGAGGGAGTGGCGATGCTGGCGCGGGCTTGAGTCGATGCTGGCGCGGGTATTTACCCGTGCCTTTTTTATGAAGTCAGTATTCACTGACGCAAGCGAATGCCTGCGATATGAAAAGGCACGGGTAAATACCCGCGCCAGCACCTTCGAAGACGTTTTTCTGAGCGTGAGGTTAAGGTACCAAACAGCCAGAGGCTGTTTGGTACTTGTTTACAACGCCTTTACAATAGCAATCACGAGTTTGGCGGAATTGCGGGCGGCTGTCGGGTAAAACTTATCGTAGGCAATGTGCGCTTCGGCATCGGCGCGGTCGCTCAGGCTGCGAATAATGAGGTGTGGTACCTGAAGCTGATAGCATACCTGGGCAATGGCGGCTCCTTCCATTTCGGTCGCGTCGGCACCAAAGTCGGCCCGGAGACTGGTCACTTTAGCAGGGGAGGCCACAAAGACATCGCCCGTGACCACGGTGCCCGTCATTACCTTCACGGGCCGGTCTGAAACACCGCCCGATGCCAGCGGAATACCTTCCAGCGAAACGGTTTTGACAGCCCGTTCGGCTAAGCGCATCAGGGTTGTATCGGCAGGGAAAAAGACCGGGTTGAACTGCTTGGTGATCGCGTTACGGGTCTGTCGGGTCGGGGTATTTTTAGCGGTAATGGCTCCATAATCGTGGTGCGCCGTTTGTCCGGCAATCACAATGTCGCCCGGTTGCAGGTCGGGGTTTGTGCCGCCCGCAATACCCGTGAACAGGATACGCTGCGGCCGAAAATGATCCAGCATGAGCGCCGTGGTCATGGCTGCATTCACTTTGCCGATGCCTGTTTCGGCGACCACAACCCGTTGGTTACCGATCTTGCCGGTCGTGAACACAACACCATCGACGATTACGGTTTTAGGCTTGGACAAGGTTTCTTTAACCAGGGCAACCTCCGCGCCGAATGCGCCCAGTAAACCCGTTATCGGTCGGGGTTTGTAGCGTTGGGCGAAGGCAACGTTTGCGAGAAGGAGGAGAAGTAAGGTTGCTTTTTTCATATCAGGATAAGTTGTAGATAATTGTGGTGTCGGGTTCTCAAACCCGACACTGCGAGGTTTTAAGAAACCTCGTGTGTGCTATGTAAGGAGGTTTTGAGAAACCTCATTGGTCAGGTCTGAGGACCTGACTCCACCGAAACGAAACAACGGTGCGCTAATGCCCGCTCGTCAAGGCCAGCACACAAAAGACATCGACAATCCAGAGACCGAGCGACACTTCGCGGCTTTTGCCAACGGCGACTTTAATGACTGTCCAGGACAGAAACCCCCAGATGAGCCCCTGGGTGATGGAGTAACTGAACGGAATCAGGACCAGCGCCAGAAATGCCGGTAGCGCGTCATCTAACTGGCCCCAGTCAATGCGCGTAATAGGTTTCATCATGAACGCCCCCACCAGCACCAGGGCCGGAGCCGTGGCAATCGCCGGGATGACCGAAAGAAGGGGTGATAAAAAAAGAAATGGCAGAAAACAGCAGCCGGCCACAATCGCTGTGAGCCCCGTTCGACCGCCCTGCGCAATCCCCACCGCCGACTCGATATAGGCCGTGCCGGGGCTGGTGCCAAACACCCCCGCCAGCGTGGTGGCCACAGCATCGGTCATCAGCGAGCGGTTCAGGTTACGCGGCTGGCCGTTTTCGTCCTGTAAGCCGCCCGCTTCGGCAACGCCCACGAAGGTCGACAGGCTGTCGAACAGATCGGTGAAGGCGAAGGCGAAAATAACGGGCCACAGTGACCACGACAGCGAACCCAGCAGGTCGAGCTTGCCCAGCAGTGAAAAGTCAGGTGCGGCCACAATACCCTGAAAATTGACCAGCGTTTTCTGGCCGAAATTAACGGCCGAGGCATCGCCCCAGTACCGCCCGATGGGCCAGGCCGCCAGCGTTGTCAGGATAATACCGATAATAATGCCGCCCGGCACATCCCGAACCACCAGCACACTCATGAGCAGCAAGCCAAAGACAAATGTGAGAACAATGGGGTCGTTGAAATGGGCGATGCTGACCAACGTAGCCGGATTGGCCACGATGAACTTGGCGTTTTCGAAGCCAATGAGCGTAATGAAAAGCCCGATGCCAGCCGAAACCGCATAACGCAGCGGTTGCGGGATGGCCCGCACAATTGCCGACCGCACGTTAAATACTGAGAGTAGCAAAAACAAGACCCCCGCCCAGAATACCGCACCCAGCGCGATCTCCGGACGAACGCCCATGCCTTTCACTGCCGTAAACGTAAAAAAAGCATTCATGCCCATGCCCGGCGCCACCACAATAGGGTTTCGGGCGTACAGGCCCATCATGAGGCTGCAAAAGAACGACAGCAAAACGGTCGCTGTCAAAACACCACTGAAGGGCAACCCGGCCTGACTCAAGATTGCCGGGTTGACCACAATGATGTACATAGTTGCCAGAAACGTGGAGATTCCGGCCAGAATTTCAGTGCGACGAGGGGAGGTGATCGTAGTTGACAAAGGTGTTGTCGTTTATCGTTGATGCCCTAACAACCCACAAACTACAACCCGAACGCCATAAACTCAAACCGTAGCCAGTAAACTCCCGGCTGCTTCATCGACCCAGACCAGGGCGTTGGGGTGCGTTTGCATGATACTGGCTGGCATCTGCTCCGTAACCGGACCCTGTAGCGCTTCCTGTAACACAGGCGCTTTCTTCTCGCCACTCACCAGTAAAATAACTTCTTTTGCATCGGTCAGATGGCGCAGACCGAGGGTGATGCCGTGGCTTAGCGTTGTTTCGGTTTCAAAATATTTCTGCCCGACGGTCTTCGTGCTTTCAGCCAGCTCAACTACATGGCAACCCAGCGTAAAGGGTGTTCCCGGCTCGTTGAGAGCGATGTGGCCGTTCATACCCATGCCCACCAGTAATACATCCAGGCCGCCCCGCTCGGCAATAACAGCGTCGATTCGGGCGCACTCGGCAGGTAGGTCGCTTGCCTTGGCGTCGAAAACATGTACCTGATCCAGCCGTAGGTTGAGCGGGTTAAACAGATCACGGAATACGTAAAACGAACAACTCCCGAAGTCGTCAGGGCCGAAACCCACCCACTCGTCAAGACCTACAAACGTACACTGGCTAACATCGACACGCCCATCTTTTACTAAGTTGACGAACCGATGGTAAGTCTCAATAGGGGTATCGCCCGAGGCCAGACAGAGTGTCGCCGTGGGCTTCTGGTTGATGATGGCGGCAAGGTGTTCGGCCGTATGCTGCGAAAGCGTGCCGTGGTCGGGGAATTTTTGTATGGTCATGGTTTTTGTCATGCTGGAACGCCAGCCCGGTAACGAAGATAAGTCCTTCGTTAAATAAAATTATATAGTGTCATGCAAACATGCTCCTTCGTTACCGGGCTGGCGTTCCGGCATGACAAAAAAATCATTTCAACTCACTCGCCCGCACATCGCGGGTCCAGCGTTCGGCGCCTTTCTGGTCGTAGACTTTGATGTTAAGAACCCGGTCTTTGGCCGGGCCGCTGACGCTCAGAATACCGAAATTGCGGTCGGTTACCAGCGTACCGTCTACGTAAGTCGGTAGTTTCAATTCCTCGGCCAGGGGTTTTGCCGGGCCGGAGGTGAGGGGCGAAATAGTCAGGTCATACAGCGGATAGGTACCGGGGCGGTCCAGTTTGTGCAGAATGGAGTGGTGGCGATCGCCGGTGAGAAATAACACCCCCGGGATTTTAGCATCGGTGATGGCTTTGAACAGCCGATCGCGTTCGGTGCCGTAAATGGCGTAGTTCTCGAAAGCTTTTGTAGGGTTAACGATCTGCCCGCCTGTAACGATAAACTTGAACGTGGCCTTGCTGAACGTCAAAGCGTCCAGCAGCCATTGCATCTGTTTCTCCGAAAAATAAGCTTTGTTGGGGCCATCGGGCATTTTATCCGGTGCCCGGAAGGTACGGTCATCCAGCATAAAAAACTGGCAGTCGTTCCATTCGAAAGTGCCCGCGCAGCTTTCGGGAAAAATGAAATTCGGATTGGCCCAGAATAGTTTGAAGGCATCGAGGGTCACTTCTTTCAGCCAATACGATCGGTCGGAGTCGTCGGGACCGTAATCATGGTCGTCCCAGATAGCGTAATTGTGTGTGGCAGCCAGTAACGGCTGCATTTCGGGCAACGAGCGCGTGTGCGTATACCGGCGCAATACCCCGCTCCGGCTGTTCCAGTCTACTTCGCGGGTGTAGGTATTGTCGCCCGTCCAGAGCATGAAATCGGGCTTTTGGGCGGCCAGTGCCGTAAAAATCTCGTAGCCACCGCCATAAGGCGTGCCAGGCCGGTCAACATTAGCCTCGTTGACGTAAGTGCAGCTTCCGACGCCGAAGCGAAACATCGGAGGGTCGGTCCGCCATTGCCACAGGCTTTGGGTTTGGAACTTGGTCGGGTAGGGCAGGCTCACCTTCTGGCCCTCTATTAACACGTCGTACGCGTACGTCTTTCCGGGGTCCACCTGATCGGCGAGCAGGTGGGCTGTAAAAGCCGTTTGCCGGTTGGTATATACTTCGTTGGTCAGGTGCGTCGTAGCCGATGCTGACGCTGGTGTACTGCCTGCGGTTGGACTGTCGACTTCATGATAGCGAATCTGAACCCGGGCGGGTTGTTTGGTTTGTACCCAGAGTTTTACTTCGCGCATCTCCGAATAACCCACCATCGGGCCCGATTGAATCAGGGCTGAGGGCGACGCTTGTTTTTGTCCATTTCGTCTGGTAACGGCCTGTTTTTTGGCCGCTGACTGACCAAATACGGCAAAGGGTCCGAAAAGCAGAAGGACTAAGAGAAACTGAATTTTGTACATGGGGGAAAGATGGCGTAATTTTGCGGTTCGTTCAACGAAGTCATGCAACTAAATAACCGTACGTACCAGATTCAGGGTGTCGATGTACTGGAAATTGCCGATGAATTCGGTCTTCCTCTTTACGTTTACGACGCCGACAAAATTATCGAAAAAATCGGCTTGCTCCGGTCTTCATTTGCCGGGGTCAACCTAAAGATAAAATACGCGGCCAAGGCGCTGACAAACATCTCCATTCTGAAGCTAATGCGTCAGCAGGGCGTGGAAATGGATTCCGTATCGGTCAATGAGGCCCGCATGGGGATGATGGCTGGTTTTGAGCCCGGTCAGATCATGTTTACGCCCAGCGGGGTGTCGTTCGATGAAATCCGCGAAGCTGTTTCGCTTGGTTTACAGCTAAACGTCGACAGTCTGTCCTTATTGGAATGGGTTGGTCAAACTTACGGAACACAGGTGCCTATCAGCATCCGTATCAATCCGCACATCAGCGAGGGCGGCAACATCAAGATTTCGACCGGTCACGCCGACTCGAAATTCGGTATCTCCATTCTACAGCGCGATGCCATTCGTGCTATAGTCGAGCAATACCAGATTCCGGTTGCCGGGCTGCATATTCATACGGGTTCTGATTTTAAGAATGCCGGTGCGTTTTTAAAGGGGGCCGAAGTCCTGTTCGATCTCGCCGGCGATTACCCAAACCTGTCGTTTATTGATTTCGGGAGTGGGTTTAAGGTGGCCTATAAAGAGGGCGATCACATTACGGATGTCGAAGAACTCGGTCGTCAGGTGTCGGCTGCTTTCCAGAATTTTTGTAAGAACTACGGGCGCGATCTGGAACTCTGGTTTGAGCCGGGTAAATTTCTGGTGAGTGAAAGCGGGCATCTGCTGGTGAAAACCAACATCGTGAAAGAAAACCCGACGCGTACGTTCGTAGCGGTCGATTCGGGCCTGAATCATCTCATCCGCCCGATGATGTATGATGCCTACCATGACATTAAAAACATCTCGAATCCACAGACCGCAGACGAACCGGTAACCGAAAAGACTTACAACGTCGTAGGCTACATCTGCGAAACGGACACCTTTGCTACCGATCGCACTTTACCGGAAGTAAAACCCGGCGACGTGTTGTCTTTTGAGAATGCCGGTGCTTACGGTTTCAGCATGGCCTCGAACTACAACGCCCGTTTTCGCCCGGCCGAAGTACTGGTTTATGAAGGAACTCCGTACCTGATCCGTCAGCGCGAAACGTTTGAAGATCTGGTTCGCGGGCAGGTAGATTTGTCAATTTTTAATCAACAGGAGACACTAAATGTATAATGTATAAGGGCTAATGCCAGTGCGCATAGGGTCATTCTACATTCTACATTTTATATTATTCATTACAGCAATGGGACGCGCATTTGAATACCGGAAAGCCCGGAAAATGAAACGGTGGGGGCAGATGGCTAAGACCTTCACCCGTATTGGTAAAGACATCGTTATGGCCGTGAAAAGCGGTGGGCCCGACCCCGACAGTAACGGGCGGCTACGGGCTATCATCCAGAATGCCAAAGCGGCCAACATGCCGAAAGAAAACGTCGACCGGGCCATCAAAAAAGCCTCATCGAAGGATCAGGAGGACTACAAAGAAATCGTGTACGAAGCGTACGCTCCCCACGGCATTGCGCTGGTGATCGAGACCGCAACGGACAATCATAACCGTACGGTAGCCAACGTTCGGAGTTACCTGAACAAACTCGGGGGTAGCTTAGGCACACAGGGAATGCTCGACTTTATGTTCGACCGTAAGTCGGTTTTCCGGATCACGGCAGAAGGCATCGATCAGGAAGAACTCGAGTTGGAATTGATCGACGTGGGTGGCGACGAGGTTGAATTTGACGAAGAAGCAAACCAATATGTTATCTACGGCGAGTTCACCGCTTTCGGCAGCGTCCAGAAATTCCTGGAAGAAAAAGGCTATGAAATCAAGCAAGCCGAGTTCGAACGAATTCCCAACGACTACAAAGAGCTAACCGATGAAGAGGTTGCCGATGTTGAGAAGCTCATTGAGCGAATCGAAGAAGACGACGACGTTCAAATGGTTTATCACAATATGAAATAGAAAAAGGCCGGTTTAATCGGCCTTTTTCTATTTCATATCTATTTGGAACTCACATCTTCCCGGATGATCTGGACCCAGCTTTTGATGATCTGGGGGGGAGCGTTGCGGGCCAGCAGGGCAAAGTAAGTCGTGGCCTGGTAGTAGTACAAACCCGTGGGCAGTTCCGCCCCATCACTGCCCCGACCGTCCCAGGCCAGCGTCGGACCGCTGCCCTCGTAGACCT
>NZ_BAAGSJ010000032.1:0-69033 GCF_054782495.1 Spirosoma aerophilum
AAAAAAAAAGACCGCTTGAATCAGGCGGTCTAACCAATTAGTTTGCATCCATTTACTTAGTTGACGCTCGTAAACTGCTGGCTATCAATAAGTTTTCATTTACTGGATCAATCTGTCCTTTTATGATGGCGTTACATTCTAATCGGATTCGTTCAAAGTTCAAATCAGCGTCAACGTCTGTGTAGAAAACAGGCAATGGCTTGTTAGTACCTGTGGGGAAATTGTAGGTTGGTAGCTTTAAGCGGGTATGAAAGACCGGCTCGGCGGCTTCTGCCGTAATACCAACGAACTCCCCTTGTTCCATACGGTTAACCTCGTGCGGTTTGAACAATGCCTTGTCCTGAATAGAAAAACTTACCCCCTGGCTGCTTGAACCGCTTTTGGTGTCCAAGCTATTAGGATTACTGCGGTTCTGGCTTTCGTTTCGTTGTAGCATTTCCTCCTTACCAAATAGTTTACTCACATACTCACCCGTTTCAATGTTTGGATTCTTACCAAACATCTGTGTATTTAGGTTCGATATGATTGCATAAGCTTCTTCCTTTCCATAAGCTTTAACCATCTGGCTAATATCCTGAGCCATGTATATAGTGGCTACCTTGTTACTTCTGCCCGTTGCTGGAAGATCGGATAAATTAGGGATGTAACACTGTGGCCCTTCATCCAAAAGAACCATGCTATGTTCTTTGTCCGGATTGTTTAACTGCTTGATCGACGCTGTAATAATTAAAGAAACAACCGGAGATAGAGCCTCTATAATGTCCTGCTTTGTACCAATACAAAGTAGTTTAGGTTGATCCCTGCTGTTAAGATTAATATCGAAATCGTCACCCGATAACACCCAAGCGATCTCTTGGGTATTCATTCTGCCCAACGCATTTTGCAGGGTTCCGTACTGGCCCGCTAACTGTGGTTCAGCTTTCGTTTTGATAGCTGTGCTAACGCTGGCTACAATCGTTTTAGTCTGGTAGTTCGTTTCTAATAAGCCGATCAGTTGGTATACGTCATGACCTAAAATCATGTTCAAAACGTGAGGTAATGTGCAGTAGTCGGGGTAGTGAGTTTTCATATACCAGATTACTCCCGCTAGTATGGCGATGGCCGATGTATCCCAAAAGTCTTTTTTTCTGATTGCTTCTCGATTCAGCGTACAATAGAATGCGGCTGCAAACTCATACGCATAGGCTTGAAAGTGTAACAGCTCCGGCAACAGGGGATTAATTCGGTGACTCCTTTTCAAGTCAACAAAATTGACAACTACCAAGTCTACTTTACATTCACTGCGGCTGTAGTGATTATAAGCATATTCAGTTAAAGAAGGAAATTTAAAATCGAATAGCACACCCGTATAGTTCTTGTAGGCCGCTTGAGCTATGATCTGCTGCGCTACGGATGCCGTTTTACCAGAACCGTTAGAACCAATGATACCTACCCCTCGTGCGGGATTTGGGATGTTAACCCATGTTCCATTAGCTCCCTGAAAGCTAAAAGAATCCGGGTTATCAATTCTCTTTTTATCAGTGGGTATCTTATACTTAGATTGTTCTCCCTTCAACCAGTGAGTTAAAAAGGGCGTAGACGGTAATAATAGTAACAAACCAGCAATTTCGAAGTAGTAACTGTACGGGAAGATATCTGCTTTGAATAGCAGTAGACAACCTAACGCATAACAGCCAGCGATCAACAGCAAAGCCATCTTATCAACGCTGAATATACTTTTTTGCTTCTTCTTGTCTAACTCAGCTTGCAGAGTGGTATCAGGTAAAAGATAGCAGAAAGCATACATAATCACGAGCAAGGCCCGTACATAACCCCCGAACTTAAAAACCTGCTGGATGATAAATGAATTGAATTGTAGCGGGTCGTAATAAACAGCAACCTCTACCCCAAAGAGAGCTAACAAAAAAAGTGTAAAGCTCCAGACCCCAATTTTAAGCTGACTTATGACCATCGCTTTTGAGATTAAGTGTTCAGGAAATTTTTAAGATTCAGTAGTGTCGTTTGAGCGATCACGGTACTTTCTAAGTTTATTTATGTGCTGGTTTATAGTGGCTATTTTGCCATTAGACGTAGAGCCTACTATTATTATAGCTCTATACGGATTAAGTGATTCTCCTCCTGTTTCAGTGTTAGAATTATCGTTTCTCATATTTATTGAATGTTACAAACCGAAGTGACCACCCCGTTTACTTGACAAGTCTTTTAAAATCTCTCGGTCGTCGTCCTTATTGTCACCAGCTCCTCTAAGTACTGACTCGACAGCATAACTTACCCGTTGGCTCTGTACTGCTTGTCGTTGCTGGTTAGCCTGGCTGTGGGCGAACTCCCTATTTTCGCGCGGTTCCGCTTTGCGTAAATTCGCAAACTCCGTTAGGTCGTCTTTCCTCCCTTCCTTGTTATTTATCCGCGTACTGTAATCTTTCAGCCCTTTGTAGAACTCTTTAGAATACCCGGACTCTGCGGCTTTACTCCGAATGCTACCAACCGTCTTTTCGTCTAAGTCATACTTTTCTGCCAGTCGGTTGATTCGTTTTTCAAAGTATCGTACTTGGTCAATATGGCCGCGCTCCTTGTGGGGTTTCTCTTTGTGAAAGTGCGTCTGCTTCTCATAGTTGAACTGCTGTTGAAATGTCTCAGCGTTCTTTTTTTGAAAATCAACGATGTTAAAACGTGCCTTACTGGTATCAGGATTCAACGTAATTTTCTGCTCTTTATCACGTGTAGAAACTACGATATGAATGTGAGTCTGTACTCCCCCTTTCGATTCCCCTTTTTGCGCCTTTCCTTCTTTAACTTCTTTGTCATCCCATTGATACTTACGTGTTTCGTGAATAATCCCGTACCAAACCAAATCTTTACCTTCTAACTGATTACCATTTTTCAAGGTAAAGTTTTTGGCGTAATTTTCCATCACGTCAATGGTATATTTTTTTAGCATTTTAGGGTCGCCCTTGATATGGGCTAACTCCTCGCTGGATGGCGAGATAACCAGTGACACGAATTTTGTATCATCCTTCTTTAAGCCTTTTACGTTTCCATCAATACTGGCAACTACTTCTTCCTTACTTAGACCGTCTTCGTCCTGGGAAAAGTAATAAGCCTCTTGCCCTTGCTCCTTTCCCTCGTGTTCAAAATAATTCACTAACCGTTCAGAACTACCCTTATTATCGTAGTTGATTTCCCGGTTTTTAGTGGCTGGCAATACTTTAGTAATCATGCCTTTTTTGGTTTACGATTCACCTTTTTCTGAGTAAACATCTTAGCTGCCCTAGCCTTATGAGCCTCCTGCTCCTGCTCACTTAATCCTAATCCGGCTAGGAGTAAGTCTATAAATATCTCCATGAGGTTCAGCATATCAAAACTCGTATCCTCTAACGTATCGGCTCTATTTTTCAATTCATAGACATCTTGAACAAATGGCATCAAGTAGGTTCTCTCCTGTACTTGCATGAAAGAAAAGACGTTGTTACGAAGCTTTCGTACTTCTGTTAATACATCTTTTTCTTCACCCATATTGCGGGGGTCTATGTGGTTCCTTAAGAAGTATAGTATTGCGGCTTCACTGTATGACTTGATGGTTAATTTCTTTGGCTTAACTGCTTTCTTTCCCTTCTTTTTTTCTGAATTCCCTACAGCTTCAAGATATTCTGTATCAGCTATTCGATTAAGAACGTCTATCTCTTCAACTATCTGTTTTATAAGGGTAGGGTCAAAGAATACCCCTGCGCGTTTGCTAGATTCCATGTTTTTAAAGGTATTTTATTAAAATAGATAGCAAAATATGAAATAATATATTTGATAATCAACAACTTATGTATATACAGCTATCATTAGATAAAGTTATGCTTTTGATAGACAAGGCTTTAGCTCTGCTAAAAACGTTCCTTCTTGCTAAAAAAATTGCTCTCCTATTATTAGTGTACCCCTAAGATTATATAACTCAGTCTTTGAGAGATATTGTTAACAAAATAACATAGTTAACAAATATATAAATGTAATTTTGTATTATATGTACTTTAATTATAAAATACATTTATTAACAAAATAACTTTCGTTGGAAGTTACAAAGAATACATAGTAATCTCTACTTATAGCACTTCTATAATCCACTCTTAATTAATGGACACCCTGACACAAATTTACTTTATAACATTGTTACAAACGTAACTTTGTATATTGTTACATAATTTATAAATTAATTATGTAACAATAATTTATATCATTTTATTATTTTATCATTTTATATACTATGTTACATTGTTAACAAAATAACATAATACACAAAGTAATTATGTATAGTACATAATTTGTTATTTTATAAACTTTGTAGTATAAATTAAAAAATAATTTATTTTAAATGTCATTATAATATTGAGTATATTATGTATGTTTGTTAACAAATAAACACTGACACATTTTTAACAGATCACCATGAGAATCATTTGTGCGTCTACAATGAAGGGGGGGGCTGGTAAAACAGCTACTACCTGTTGGCTGGCTAACGTGTTGGCAAAACACAGCGATCAGAGGATATTGGTAATTGATGCAGATAACCAAAAGTCAATTACTGACCTCCGCGAAGAAGATAAGGAAATAGTAGGAGAGGGGCTAAAATTTGATTGGGACCTAAAAACAGCCAACCCGGAAGAAGCTCAAGCAATTATAGAAGATGCATATGAAAATGACAAGTATGATATTATCTTCATTGATATGCCCCGGATGACAGGCTTAGAAGATGATGCCATTATAGCACTATTAGCAATGGCAGATAGCTTTATCATCCCTATAAAACCGGCTCGTACTGACGCTTTGGCAACAGGTCATTTCATGGCAACAATGGCTGATTTAAAGAAAATTCGTGAAGGTGAAGGAATGCCGACTTACATCTACGCATTCCATAATTTTTATAGAAACATTAAAGAGAACAGTTACTTACCTGAATTTGCCGAAGGAATTGGTATTGAGCTGTTAGATTCTAAAATCAAACTGAAAAAGATTTTCGAAAACTACAACACGCATACGTCTTTACTAGAAAGTGCCGAAGGTCGGGATGAGTTCTTGCCCTTTGTTGATGAATTTATAAAGAAGTACGAATTGGAAATCCAACTAACTGTTCCAACCTCTAAATAAGCTTAAGATATGACACCGGGAAAAACAAAAGGCTTCGGCATAGTATCCAAAAAGGCAAGGGAGAAAGCTGCTGAACAAGCTACGAAAACGCTTAATAATGTAGATACTGCTGATGATGACAACGCATCAACCCCAACTCCACCAATGGAACAAAGTACCTCGACTCCCGACACTGCGGCCCCGATCACCGAAACGGACACTCCCGCTACCGCCCTGGCCCCTTCGGTTGAGTCTACAACTCTTGAACCTGCGCCTTCTGTCACTGCGGATATTGAATCTACAAATGATAAGTCTACGCCCTCTGAACCTGCAACTCCTGAACCTACAATTTCTGAAACTACCAGTTCGGAACCAGCCTCTAAACCAGCATCAACTAAAAGGGAAGGGAAGAATAAAAAGACTAGTGATACACCTGCTACACCGATGAACGCTGCAAGGGTATCACCACGAGCACATAAATTGTTGAATATGATCAGTTCGTTGGAGAACAAGACGCAAAGTGCAGTCATTGACGAACTTATAGTTCTGCATCCTTTGTATAAAAAACTGAAAGACTTAGTATAGCGGTTACAGACTAGTTATTTTGAGTCTTTTTTTTCAATTGATCTTTTTCATCTGGGGTGTCATCAAGCTCCCTCAAAATTATTTTTACTATCGCGGTTGGTGTCCGTTTAAGTACTTTAGCAAGCTTAATGATCTCTGCAATCGTGTACTGTTCAGGATTATTTTTGCGTTCCCGAATTGTAGCGCGATTGTAATTCAATACTTCTGCCAAGTCTTGTAAGGTTATATCTGACTCTTTGATAAGATCTGATAACTTTTTTGAATCAGGCTTATTAGAATCTTTCATGGCTCAATTAATTTTCTGGATTATACAAGAGCAGCGTCTTGTCGTTAAGCATTAATGTATTTTTTTGACCAGTTTAGTTTTCTTGCATAGTGGCCAACTCCTCAGCTGACCGGACAAGCAACCAGAGGGGAACATCCAAAGCAACAGCAATGAGCCAGGTAATGTGTATACTTGGATTTACTTTACCCCGTTCAACGCTTGAAATGTAAGTTCTGTCTAAATTACAACGAAAGGCGAGTTCTTCTTGCGAAAGACCTTTATTCATTCGTTCTGCCCTCATAGCTTTACCAAAGGCGACTGATAAAACCTTAGCGGTTGCTCCCATTTCGGCAAAGGTGCAGTTATGTAGTCTATTTGTCTACGGACTATTTACCACATAATATGCACTACGGTAAACTACAGATATAGTTGGCGGAAGATTTTTTTAGCATTTCCAAAGGTTTAATACTAAAAAAAATTGAAATTTTTATACTTTTTGCCCATGTTTCTTTAGCTTTTTTTCCCCTCTGTTCTTTTTTTTAGCACGTTGTCTAAAATTTCTAAAAATTTCTAAAAATTGATAGATTAGGTAGCAAATAACTCGTTGATTTTTAGCATTTTACTAACGAAAAAGCGACTAGAGTACGAAGCTAAAGCGACCGGAGTACGAAGTCAAAGCGACCGGAGTACGAAGTCAAAGCGACTTGTATACGAAGCTAAAGCGACTTGTATACGACTTAAACAAGACAAAAGCGACTTGAATACGAAGTTACTTTAAAACGACCAAAAGCGACCGGAGTACGAACTTGGCATGGCATTGTAGAATAAAACAGAAAAGCGACCGGAATACGAAGCTGAATGGGTTAATAGTTAACCTTAAATAAGACAAATTAATCTTTAATAATTTCAATATGTAGCTAGAAATGAATATTCGTAGAAGGCAATAAGCTAGCCATATGGACACAGGTTATGGCCTAACTATCAATAAGTTGGCTAATGATAGAAAAATCTACCATCATAAAAATTAACAAAACGACTTGGTAACGAAACCAAAGCGACCTAGCTACGAACGAGTAGGTAAATAAGCTGCTGAAAGATAAGTAGTTGGAAATAGGCTTAATTAGGTTTATTCAAGTTTGGCAAAGCCATAATTCTTTATAAATTGCAATCGTTTTTTAATATAACTTGATCCTTCTCTTATGTCGGTTCCAGAAGAAAATCTAGTAGTTGTACCAAGCAAGAAGCAAAAGAACAACTACCAGCCAAATCTGATTACGGAATCCCGTCAGATGTTTACCGCATTGGAAAAGAATATAGTGGTGATGGTTATTAACCAGCTAACGATTCGCTATTTCGAAAAAAGCCAGCCACTTTTTCCTAATCAGAACGTCGATTTCCTGATTCCTTTCTCTGAAATCAGTAAAAGCAGGAATTACAGCGAAATTGAGCGGGCGGCCAAATCGTTGCAGCTAAAACAACAGGGTTTCGCTTACACCAATGATAAAGGTGAACGTTATTTTAAATACATGATTCCCTTTCCTCTTGTGGAGAACCTCATGAGCAAAGGGAAAATGTGTTTAAAAATTACCATGTTTTCCGGCGCTGTCCCGTATTACACAGAACTGGGAAAAACATGGACGAGCTATGATTATGAGGTCATGCGCTCGTTGGGCTCGTTATACTCCAAGAGAGTGTATGAGATTTTAATGAGTCATTACAGGAACAATGACTTTACATATGAAGTGGACCATCTCCGGCACATCCTCAATGTGCCAGATACATTCAAATATTTTGACTTTACTAGAAAGTGTCTGGATGTAGCCAATAACGAGATCAAGGCTAAAACAGGAATGGAGTTTACTTACCAACCTGTCAAAAAAGAAGGGAAGAAAGTCACTAAACTCAAATTCACTAAAATATCGCCACTTAGCCAAGTCGAAAGCGAGGTTGAAAAGAACCGGCAATACATTAGCAATATGCCTGTAGGCGAAGCGGTGGCCCTGGCATGGAAATGGTTTTCAAACTACACGTTCAATAACGCCCAAAAATCGGCTATAACCGATAATTCAGATAAACTTGATACATTCCTTCGTATTCATTCAGAAGTAGCGTCAGGGAGACGCAAAAACGTCAAGAATGCGACCGCTTACATGGTTAAGTCATTAAGCCTCGAAAACGTTAGAGATAAGAAAAAGGAAGTAGTCCCCAAAACAACAATTCCGCGTAGTACGGCAAGTCCTAAAGCACTCAGCTCGATTATAGGAACGATGAACTTGTTTAAACCGGAAGAATAGAACGGCGGGGAAAAAAAGAATAAATCAACCCCAAACCTCAACGCGATGAACACCTTTAAACTCTTCGGGCTGCTAAGTGTCGTTCTGGCACTTGTTGGTGGCTGCAAAAAAGACCCTGACATAGTTTCAGTAAACAACGGTATAGAGTTTACTGAAAATCCTGATCCTGTAAAAAGAGTATCAGGTACGTACGATGCGGTGTTAGTCGATGCTGGTTTTAAATCTGGCTCTGGCGTTAGAAGTTACCGGGAAGGAAACCTTTCACTTTCGAAGCCTGACGGAAGTATTAAGGGCGGTGGTTATAAAATAACTATTCAGCCAGCCGGAGCGCAGACCGTAACCGTTTCTGTAGAGGGGTCAAGTAACAACTTTGCCAATGTGCCCAGCCATACCATAGGTACGTACACCGTATATGCAGTTCCAAATGGTAGTACTACCGAATACCAGTTACGAAAGTCATTAAACGACCCAATTGCCTTACTGGTTAAACGTTATGATGTTTATAATGAATTAACCGGATTTGAGTACGATGTAACGTTTAGCTACTATCACAATAAAAGTACGGGGGATTTCCATTGGGGCGAGCATGAAGAAATTGAACCGGCTCCTACCTCCTGGTTTTATTTGAATGGTGATGAATATACTGTTTACTGCAAGATGCTCAGAAAGGTCTCAAAAGCCTGATAAAGGCTACTTGATGATGTGGATAGAAGCGAAACAGCCTGATACTATCAGGCTGTTTTTTATAATTCCCTTATTTTTCTAATTAGAAATTTCTAATTAGAAAAATAAGGGTAAGAGTAAAGGCCACTTTAACGAAGTGGCCTTTGAGTACAGCCAATGACAACAGTTCAATTTTGATACCGTTTGTATTTCTTGTCTAGAACCTTATCAGCGACAATTTGGCATTCATCCATCAATCCAATGTTCATTTCAGTTATTTCAACAAGGATGCTCTCAAAAATTTCTGTGGGTGTCTTTTTGAGAAGTCTTGCCATTCTGATAATATCTTCGACGTTAAAGAGCTGGGGCTTAACAACGAGTTTTGCTAACTCGTCTAAAGCTTTTTTTTGACCATGAGCCGCTACCATGATAGAGTTGGATTAGTTAAGCATATCCAAATTCGCACCTATTCACTTGTGTTGGCAACAAAAGTTGGCGAAATAGCCTAATTAGTTGGTGAGGGGGTGAATGTCTTGTTTTAGGGGGTGAAGTGTATGTGTTCCTTCGTCTATAAGATACATTCTTACATATTTGTAAAACAGTATTAGGTAATTTTGCCGAAATGGAGGTAAGTAATCAAATAGGAGACAAATTAGTCTTACAAACTCATGTGTATCACTGCGTATGCGACGGATGGCGCTTGACAAATATTGAAAAATCAATATCTCACAATTCGCTAGATAAGTGACGGTAGGCTAAGCCAAAAAAGCATCGAACCTTATTTACATATACATTCCTTAGTCTGAACTCCACACGGATGAAAAAAAGTGATATACCTCCACCAGTTAGTCAGGTATCCATACAGCCAGCCACAATTCAATTGAAGGTCGTCACGGTGAACAACCGCAGCATGACCTATGCTCTGTTTAAGCAGCTCCCCGAGGAAGATTTCTTTGATGAGTCGTTTGGCATCATAGGTATACGATGGGGTAGGATAAATTATTTTTGGGGTGATCATAAAGATGCCACTGATACAACCCTGCATATATTATGGCAGAAAGGGGATGAACTTCGGCGGTGTATAATCTACAAGCCAAAATCATTCAACCATATCAATGAAAGTATCCTTGACTTAGCAAATCATTTCGAGCGTCTAGGTTTTCCCACTACCATTGACCGCGCCTATCTGGACCTTAAGCTAAAGCTTCGCTCAAATTATAATTATGAAGGAAAACCTGATAAATGGGAGTCTGACTCTGATCGACAGGAACGACATCATAGTAATCAAAATATTCTACAGTCTGAGGATTATCAACCGATCTATTCCAGTTTGAAGCAGCTTCATCAGAACTGTGTAAATCTTTACCTAGAAATGAAGGAGATTCCTCAACTCTTTATTGCAGTCGGCTGAGCGATGCATGATCGGGTAGTTTTACCGAAGTAGAGACAATTCGTCATTCAGGCTCAGGTGTCAACGGGACAAGTGCCGTTGAAAACCGATTAGTCTTATGTTTACGGTAATCGGCCATTACCTCCTCTGCAATTTCTTTAGTCGGTAAAAATTGCCAATCGAGCATCTGACTAATATGCATTATCCGGGCGACGTTGGGTTCTCCGGTCAGGACATTTAAGAATTGAACGATATAATAGTTGTCGTCAGCTTTGCCCATAATAAAAACCTGACGAAAGAGAGTATCTCCCTGCCAAATGTTTGCCCACATGTCAACCAGGCTGGTATTATTCACGGTAGGTTTCTTTTTTACTTCTGCCATTATCAAAAATGTTGGATTATCCTGACCTCAAAGTTATGGCTAATGTCTGCATTATGCATCCCTTGGGTGCGTTTGCCGGTTCGTACAAAATTCGTCACTTGGCAACTAGTCGGCAAGAAGGTATCATATACTACCGAAACGGACCAAGTCGTGTTACGGTGGCCGCTGGACGGCTAATTCGCCATTTGGGAGAAAAATCAATCTCTCAAACTCAGCTAAAATGTGAGATTTTGAATTTGATTCGTGAGATGCCAATTTGAGATTGAGCGTAGCTAGAATTGACTCGAACAGTTAAGATCCGGCGACCGTTGCTTGAAACGGGCGTTTCTTGCGACATTATCTTTCGTACTATCCTAAGAACGTATGTTACGCCAATATGAAGTTGCAGTCTTCACTCCAAAACTTCAATTTTTGTACAGAATCAGAAGGTATTTTGGGCGTGTTTAAATAGCCCGCACGACCGTTAATTGGTATGATTCGACTTCTAATTTTATTGCTCCTCATTACTTCCTCTCTTTTTGCCCAAAATACGTTTGTCGCCCGCGTTTTGGATGCTAAATCAAAGACACCACTGCCCGGAGCTACGGTACAAATAAAAACCCTCAAGCGTGGAGCCGTGGCCAATGGCAATGGCATTATCACCATAACCGATCTTCCGTCAGATGAATATGAAATCGAGGTGCGATTTATAGGCTATAAAGAAGTCGAGAAGGAATACGAATTCCCGTTAAAACGGGCCGACACACTGACCTTTTTACTCTCACCAGTTGGGGAAGAACTCGGCGAAATTACCGTATCCACTACCCGAAGCAGCAGAACCATCAGTGACATTCCAACCCGCATCGAAGTTATATCGGCGGGTGAGTTGGATGAAAAAGTTAGTGGTCAACCCAGCAACATCCGCACCTTGCTGTCCGAAAGCACGGGTATTCAAACTCAACAAACATCCCCCACCTCAGCCAACACCACCCTTCGCATTCAGGGTCTGGATGGTCGATATACTCAGTTAATGCAAGATGGATTTCCGCTGTATTCCGGTTTTGCCAGTGGACTAAGTATTTTGCAAATTCCTCCTCTTAACCTCCGACGAGTGGAAGTGCTTAAAGGGGCTTCTTCGACGCTCTACGGCGGGGGTGCCATTGCCGGACTGATTAACTTAATTACTAAAGAGCCAACTGCGGAACGCGAACTCACTTTTTTGGCTAATTACAATCAAACCCAGGCACTGGATTTGAGCGGTTTTTATTCGCAGCGGTTTGGTAAGATCGGACTAACGCTGTACACAGCGCGTAACATCCAGCGGGCCTATGATGTCAACCAGGACGGCTTCTCCGATATTCCAAAATTTGAGCGATACACCCTCAGTCCCAAGCTGTTTTATTACCTCAATCCGACCACGACCATCAGCTTGGGTGTGAACACCAGTTTCGAAAATCGGCTAGGAGGAGATATGCAGGTTATCGCTGGTCAATCAGACAATATCCACTCTTATTTTGAACGCAACCAAACCAACCGCATCTCTACGCAATTCCGGTTCGATAAAACCTTTACGAACCAAGCCGTGCTAACCCTAAAGAACAGTGTCAGTTGGTATACCAGGGCATTAACCCGGCCGAGTTATATGTTTGATGGCCAGCAAACAGCCAGCTTTTCAGAAATCAGCTATAGCCGACCCAATCCAGTCTTCGAATGGGTCATTGGGGGCAATCTATGGACCGATCAATTTACCCAAAAAAACGCCGTCGCCCTCCCGCTGAATTATGCTTTAACGACGGTTGGCGCATTCGCGCAAAGCAACTGGAAGCCATTGGCTAACCTGGTTTTGGAGACTGGCTTACGTACCGATTATACCAGCCGCAATGCCTTTTTGGTCTTACCCCGGGTGTCAGTCCTGTACAAATTCTCCCCTCATCTTACCAGCCGCATCGGGGGCGGCCTGGGTTATCGCTCCCCCACCCCGTTTACCGACGAATCCGAAACGCTGGGCTTTCAAACTATTAGCCCCCTTAATTTTGCCACTGTACATACAGAAACTTCACTGGGGGGTAATGCGGATATCACCTACCGGACCCTGTTGTTTGAAACAATCAATTTGTCCGTGAATCAGTTATTTTTTTACACCCGCCTGAATAACCCGACCCTGCTGAACACGACCCCAGACAAAAGCGGTCAATACGTATTTTATAGTGCAGCGGGCTACCTTGATTCCAAAGGGTTTGAGACCAATATTAAATTCACTTATGACGAATTAGCCTTGTACCTGGGCTACACCTACACGGATGCTAAGACGTATGCTAGTGGCACCATCCGGCAAAATCCGTTTACCTCAAAAAACCGGCTTTATACTACGCTGCTCTATGAAATCGAACCTCATTTGCGGTTAGGGTACGAGTTATTCTATATTGGTCAGCAAACTATCCGTGATGGGGATATAAAGCAAAGTTATTGGGTAATGGGTGTATCCGCAGAGTATAAATGGAAGCATTTCAGCGTTTTCGCCAATGCGGAGAATTTTACGGATGCCCGCCAATCCCGCTTTGAGCCAAGTTATACGGGTAGCTTTCAAAATCCCCAGTTTAACGATATTTGGGCACCAACAGATGGATTCATCTTTAATGCAGGTTTCAAGTTGATGCGTTAAGTGATTCTGACTTATGGGGTAACTATTTTTTTAAATTAACATGGATATAACTATGTAGCATACAGAGTAAATTTATTTATTAAAAATTACTCTGATCATTCGCTCAACGGAAACCAACGTTCAATATTTGTTCAGAATCCAGCTCTACTTTAGCTGTTGGTAACCGGCCTTTCCTTAAAAGGCGGTAATCTGACTGCCCATGAAACTGCTAATTGTTGAGGACGAATTACCCTTATTGAACGACATCAAAGCTTACTTCGCTGATGAGAATTTCGTCTGCGAAGGGGTCGAGACCTATGAGCAGGCCGTTGAAAAGGTAAGTCTTTACGATTACGATTGCTTGTTAGTGGATATTACGCTGCCCGATGGGAATGGTCTGGATCTACTAAGTCTGTTGAAAACCCTCAAAAAATCACAAGGCGAATCCGCACCCGGTATTATTATTATTTCTGCTAAGAACTCCCTGGATGATCGCATTCGGGGACTGGATCTGGGTGCGGATGATTATTTAACCAAACCTTTTCACTTATCGGAACTCAACGCCCGGTTAAAAGCCATTATTCGCCGTCGCAATTTCGCTACCACCGATCAGTTGACGGTTGGTCATTTACGCATTGATCCGTTAAGCCGACAGGCCTGGTCAGGTGACCGGATACTAAACCTGACTCCCAAACAGTGGGACATCCTGCTCCATTTACTGGCCAACCGAACGCATGTCGTTTCTAAATCATCGCTGGCTGAGCACCTCTGGGGCGATCACATCGATCAGGCGGATTCCTTCGATTTTTTGTTTGCCCACATCAAAAATCTGAAGAAAAGACTGGCTGGAGCCAATGCGGGTATCGAAATACGAACCGTCTATGGGGTAGGCTATCAACTGATTGAATCATGAACCTACTCACCGTTACAACGCGCTATTTTCTGGGCTTGCTCTTGATGCTACTCGTCCTGTGTTCCGCCATTTCCTACGCGGTGATGCGTTATGCGGTCAATAGTAACATTGATGAGATTCTATTTAACCGCCGGAATGCCATTATCCGTACGTTTGCCCGGCAACAGGGCGTATTGCCCAGAGATGCTGCTGACTATAACGACTTTATTCTCAAACCGCTTCCCAGGAGTGTTCAGATCGATACCTCGCTCCGCTACAGCGACACGCTGATTTATGAGCCGACCGATCAGGAAGAGGACGAATACCGGAAACTGCAAACGCAGTTCAGCTTTCAGGGTAAACCTTACGCCCTAACCATTGTCCGTACCCATTTAGAAAACCCCGAGATCATCGGCACTATATCGGCTACACTGATCCCCCTCTATCTTTTTGTCATCGGCGGATTGCTCATCGCCGGTCGTTATCTCACGCAGCGTCTATGGACACCCTTCTACCACACGCTCACCAAACTAACCGAATTTGACCTGGATTCAACGGCTCCGATCCAGTTTGAGCCTGCCCGTATCACTGAATTTGAAGCACTCAATCAGGCCGTGAGTGGCTTAACGGCACGGAATCAACGGGCCTATCAGCAGCAAAAACAGTTTATCGAAAACGCGTCGCACGAAATGCAGACGCCCTTAGCGGTCATTCAAACCAAAATCGAACTCTTATACCAGCAGCCCCAGTTAGGCCAACAGCAAGCGTCATTATTGCATGCGGTGGGCGGCCAAACCGAACGATTGACCCGGTTGAACAAAGCGTTGCTTTTGCTTTCTAAGATCGACAATCGACAGTTTACGGATCGTACCCGCGTGGTCTGGGCAGACATCGTGACCAATATTCTGCCCTACTTTGAGGAGCAGGCTGAAAAATATTCTCTGACGATCCATTCGGCCATTGAACCCGGTGCACACGTCCACACAAGCCCGGTACTGGCGGATATTCTGCTGAGTAACCTGCTTAAAAATGCCTTCGTCCATAACGTGCCGAATGGACAAGTCAATATTCGTACGGAAGGATGCACCTTAACCGTAGAGAATACCGGCGATGCTCCCGACATAGCTCCCGATTTGCTCTTCGAGCGGTTTCGAAAAGCATCGCGACAAAAACAAACACTGGGTTTGGGGCTAGCCATCGTCAAAAGTATTGTCGACGTGAATGGCTGGCAAATCAGTTACGTATTCGCCGACGGGCAGCATCGGGTGCGTGTCCATTATTGACGAGTTCAGTTTTTATTCAGAATGACCCAGTACGTTTACAGTTAATTGATTTATATCCTTTTTCTAATGTGGTTTCCCCGGTACGTAACCTTAGGATTGATTTTTTTCACGCTTTCTTCGTCCTGGGCTCAACCAACCCGGCTGACGGATTTGCTGAAACAGGCGGAACAAACCTATCCGGCGCTGAAAGCAACTCGCTACCGACTGGATGCACTCCGTAAAAATGATGCCCTCATTCAACAAACGGCCCGTCCATCGCTCGATGCCGCCTATGGGGCGAATCTGGCCACCTATAATAACATCACGGGGCTGTTTTTTCCACCCTTTGTATTGCCCATTAGTGGGCCTCCCTCGGCATCGAATAACTACCAGCCCGTGGCCGGCAGTTCGGCTAGTTTACTCCTGGGTTGGCAACCCATTAGTTTCGGCAAACGGGATGCCCAGCGGGTGGTAGCCGGAGCCGAAGTGGCTGCCAGTGAAGCCGGACTCGGTAATGACCGGCTTAGTCTCAACGTCCGGTTGATCAGCGCTTATTTAGATCAGATTCTGTTTCAGCAGCTACTGGGTGTCTACCGGCAGAATATTCAGCGGGCACAAACAGTACTCACCCAGGGCCGGGTATTGGTGGCCAATGGATTACGGCCCGCATCGGATACGGCATTATTACGCAGTGAACTCTCGCGGGCAGGGGTCGAGCTGTTACAGGCGCAACTGGCCTTGCAAACGGCCCAAATCAATCTCGGCGAGTTCGTCACCGGTACGGCTTCGCTGGTGCAGGCGGACTCGCTTTTATTTACGCGCTTACCGGATTTACCCGGCCAACCCGACTCCTTATCAGCTCATCCCGCCATTCGACTTGCCGAGCAACAAATTCGGGTGAGCGAATCCAAAGAGACGCTGGTTCAGAAAGCGCGCCTGCCAACCCTCAGCCTGTGGGCCACGACCTATGCCCGAGGATCAGGGGTATCGGCAACGGGTGAGGTGAAAGCAACGGAGGGTTTACTATTGACCCGACTGAATTACGGGGCTGGCCTCCAGTTAGCGCTCCCGTTATTGAATGGCCCTGAGGTACGGTTGCGCGGCCAGCAGCAACATCTGCTGACGAGTGCCTTCGCAGAGGAGCTGAATCAAACCCGGCTGCAACTCTCCACCCGGCTGCAACTGGCGCAGTCCAGTTTACAAAATGCCCTGCTGGTGGCTCGCGAACTACCCGTTCAGGTGCAGGCGAACCAGACGGCCTATGCTGCCCTGCAAACGCGTTACACCAATGGGCTGGTGACCCTGACCGATCTGGCCCAGGCCCAATACGGGCTGGTGCGGGCGGAAACGGATCTACGCCGGGCCTACTGGTCGGCCTGGCAAGCTTTATTACAACAAGCAGCGGCTAGTGGCGATTTATCCCTTTTTCTAACCCAGCTACCCTGACATGATTGGACTCATCACTGCCGCCCTGCGCCGACCCATTACCGTTCTGGTAATACTGGTGGGCATTCTGCTAGCGGCTGGCCTGTCGATCCGCCGAATGCCCATTGATATTTTCCCCCGGCTTGGAACGCCTACCATCTACGTCGCCCAAACCTACGGGGGGCTATCGCCCCAGCAGATGGAAGGCTTCGTGACATCCTATTACGAATACCATTTCCTCTACATTACGGGCATTAAATTCGTGGACAGCAAATCCATTCAGGGTTTGTCGCTGATCAAGTGTCAGTTTCAAGAGGGGACTGACATGGCCTCGGCGATGGCCGAAGTGGTATCTTACGTGAACCGGGCCCGGGCCTTCATGCCCCCTAATCTGCAACCGCCCTTCATCATGCGGTATGACGCCGGTTCGGTTCCCGTTGGCCAGTTAGTGTTCAGCAGTCCAACTCGTTCATTGAACGAGGTTCAGGACTTAGCCCTGTTTAAAGTCCGGCCTATGTTTGCTGCGTTAGCAGGTGTATCGGCCCCGCCCCCCTTTGGCGGCAACCAACGAACGGTGGTCGTTAAAGCCGATCCCGAACGAATGCGCAGCTATGGACTGACTCCCGATGAATTAGTCACGGCTATTGCCAAGGGCAATCTCCTCACCCCAGCGGGTAACCTTCGGGTAGGCGATCAATTGTTAATCACCCCTCAGAACACCGTTGTCGATAACATCAAGGAACTTGAAAACCTGCCCATCAAACCAACCCGAAGCGGAATTTCGAACGGGGGTAATCCAGCCGGAACGGTCTATGTGCGCGATGTAGCCACGGTCGATAATGGAGCGGATATCACGACGGGCTATGCACTCATTAATGGTAAACGGTCGGTCTATATCCCCGTGACTAAACGGGCCGATGCGGCTACCTGGGACGTCGTCCAACGTATTAAAAAAGCGTTGCCGGAGATGCAGGCAGCCATTCCTGAAGACATCAAGGTTTCCTACGAGTTTGATCAGTCGGGCTACGTGATCAACTCACTGCGTAGTCTGCTTTTCGAGGGTGGACTAGGTGCCTTGCTGACGGGTTTGATGGTGCTCTTGTTCCTACATGACTGGCGCAGCGCCCTGATTGTGGTGCTGACCATTCCGGTGGCCTTGCTCTCCGCCCTGGTGCTGCTGAATTTGTTTGGGCAGAGTTTAAACATCATGACCCTGGGCGGACTAGCCCTGGCGGTTGGTATTCTGGTCGATGAGGCCACCGTAACCATTGAGAACATTCACCGGCATCTGGAACAGGACGAAGAGCATTCGGTTCAGGCTAAAGCGCGGGCCATTGCCGATGCCTGCCAGGAAATCGCTGTGCCCAAACTCCTCATTCTGCTGTCAATCCTGGCCGTTTTTGTGCCATCCCTGTTCATGTCGGGGGTACCGCGCGGGCTATTTCTGCCTTTATCCCTGGCCGTTGGCTTTGCCATGATGGCCTCGTTTCTATGGTCGCAGACGTTAGTTCCGGTACTGGCCAACTGGCTGCTCAAAAACAAAGGCCATGCAATACCGACTACTCGATTTGACCGATTTTCACAGCGTTATGCCCGCTTCACGGGCCGATATGCTGGGCGCGGTGGGTTGGTTTTAGCCCTCTATGGCCTGGTCGCGGTGGCGCTGATGGTCGTTTTGTACGTAGGCGTAGGCAAAGAATTATTTCCCCGCGTGGATGCGGGTCAGTTTCAAGTACGGCTGCGGATGCCAGCCGGAACGCGCATCGAACGGACGGAAGATCAAACCAAAAAAGTGCTGGCCATTATCCAACAGCTAGCCGGATCGGGGAATGTGGCCATCTCATCGGCCTATGTCGGCCTCCAACCTCAGACCTATGCCATAAGTCCCATTTACCTATGGACGAGCGGTCCGCACGAGTCAGTCCTGCGCGTTAACTTTAAACCTGGTTCGGGTATTCGGTTAGCCGATTTTCAGGAGCAACTCAGAGCCGAGGTTACGAAACAAATCCCGACGCTGCTGATTTCGTTTGAGCCTGCCGATCTGGTCGATCAGGTATTAAGCTTAGGTACCGCCACGCCCGTCGATGTAGCGATACAAGCCAAAAATCTGGTTCAGGGGCGGGTGTTTGCCGAAAAAATCAGAAAGCAACTCCTGGCATTGCCCGCCCTGCGCGATGTGCAATACAGTTTACCCCTTGATTACCCGACCCTGCAAATCAACTACGACCGGCTGCGAACCGGACAGATGGGATTGACCCTGGACGAGATAAGCCGGTCGGTCGTGGCAGGTACGTCATCCAGTCGGCTGACCCAGCCGGGTTACTGGCTCGATAAAGCATCGGGGAATTCCTATCAGGTGCAAATCGAATACCCGCAATTTCGCATGAACAGCCCCGACCAATTGGAAGCGATTCCGGTATCGTCCAGTGGCAATCAGCGCGTTTACCTCCGGGATGTAGCGGACTGGAAACGGCTCAATACCCCCGGTGAATATGACCGACTCAATCAGCAACGCTACATCACGCTGACGGCTAATTTACACGGTCAGGCGCTGGGTGGAGCCGTTACGGATATTAAAAAAATCATTCATAACCTGGGCGAACTACCCGCCGGGATGAAAATAAGCCTGCGGGGACAGGCTGATCTATTAGCCCAAACGCTGAGTGAATTGTCGCTGGGATTGGGGTTAGCCATTGTCGCCATTTTTCTGTTGCTGGCTGCTTACTTTCAGTCCGTTGGCCTGTCGCTGGTGGTCCTCTCCACGCTGCCCGCCGTGCTGACCGGATCGCTGGGGCTTCTTTTCCTAACCGGCCATACGTTGAACATTCAATCCTTTATGGGATGCATCATGGCCATCGGTGTAGCCGTCGCGAATGCCATTTTACTGGTGGCTAACGCGGAAACCGTCCGGCGACTTCCAGTTTCAAAAAGCCGTAGCACCACCCAGACCGATGCATCCCGAAAAACAGGTATTGGTTTTCAGGCCGGACAAACCAGACTACGCCCCATTTTAATGACCTCGCTGGCCATGATGGCGGGCATGATTCCGATGGCCACCGGTTTGGGCGAGGGAGGAGATCAAACGGCTCCCCTAGGTGTCGCGGTGATTGGTGGGCTGCTGGCATCGACGGTGACGACCCTGTTGATCCTGCCGGTATGCTATGACGCGGTGCTGGGCCGAAAAATCTACCAAAATCCATCGCTTGACCCCGACGATTCTTCCGCGTCTGTTTATTCACCATCCCATTCTTAATCGCTACGACTCATGAAAAAAAGCCTTTTTATGCTGCTGATCAGCGGTTGGCTGGTGGCCTGTTCCGATTCTAAAACCGCCCAAACGGGTAGCACTACTATAAACAACCCAGGTACCGACGCCAAACCCGATACGTTGCAAGCCCTGGTGCTGTCCTCTGGCCCGGTTGAAAAAGCCATGAATCTGCCCGGCGAACTACTCCCTTTTGAGCGGGTGCAGCTCCGGGCTAAGGTGCCGGGCTTTATTCGCCGGATTGCGGTTGATATTGGTTCGCCTGTTCGAGCCGGGCAGGTACTGGCGGTGCTTGATGCGCCGGAGCAAAAAGCGCGCCTGGCCGAGGCCCGAAGCCGGATGCAGGTTAGCCAGGCTAAACTGGTGGCCAGTCAGGATGTGTACCACCGACTGAGCCGGGCCGCGCAAACACCGGGCGTCGTGGCGGAGAGTGAGTTAGCGCGTGTACATGGACAGGTGGTCGCTGACAGTGCCGAAAACGTAGCCTCACGCTATGCCGCAAACGCTTTACGCGACATCGACGGCTACTTAGTCCTCCGGGCTCCGTTCGATGGGGTTATCACCAAACGCAATGCTGATGTGGGTACGTACGTAGGTACGGCGACGGATCCGCCGATCCTGGAAATCGAAAATAATCGAACGCTGCGTCTGCGGGTAGCCGTACCCGAAGCGCTCACGAGTGGAAAATTGAAAGACAACAAAATTTCGTTTACCACCAAAGCCGTCCCCAATCAGAAGCAACAGGCCGTCCTGGTTCGCAAATCCGAAAGCATCGACGTGGGAACCCGTTCGGAAATCTGGGAGTTTCGGGTGGACAATACCGCCCATCAGCTAAAATCAGGTATGTTTGCGGATGTAACGCTCAAGCTGAGCCGGTCAAAACCTTCGGTTGTCGTACCCTTTTCAACGGTTGTCACGACCCTGGAACGCAAGTTCGTCATTCGGATTGTCGCTGGACAAACGCAATGGATTGATGTGCGACCAGGCCTCAACGTACCGGATGGCGTGGAGATTTTTGGCGAAATACAACCCGGCGATACGCTGGTACTAAAAGGGAACGAAGAAATTAAGCCGGACACGAAAGTGGTGGCCACGGTAGAAAAGCCCAAAAAACCATAAGAGCACCTGTTCACGACTAGCCATAGCCGATGCGAATTCTGTACGCCTGTTTGTATTTTGTTGTCTTTCTCAGCCTTGCCGGGCAGGCGCAGCAACTGGGCGTCAATGAAGAAGGCTATCAGATTCACATTAAAAAAGCACACGGATTAATAAAAGTCGATGGACGCTTAGACGAAGCGGACTGGCAACGAGCTGATACGGCGGCTAATTTCTGGCAGATCTTCCCCTACGATACCTCGCATGCACTAGCCAAAACACAGGCGTGGCTGACCTTCGATGATAATTTTTTGTATGTGGCCAGCATTTGCCGACAATCGAATCATTACGTTGTGACCTCGTTGCGCCGGGATTTTGCACCGGGCAATTCGGACGTATTTGGTGTTAATATAGATCCCTTCCGGGACAAGTTAAATGGGTTTAATTTTGCCGTGTCGCCCTATGGCGTGCAGCGGGAAGGGCTTATCACCAACGGTGGTGATTATACCACCAACTGGGATAATAAATGGTATTCGGCTGTCACCCGCAGTGATTCCGGTTATATCGTGGAAATGGCCATTCCGTTTAAAACCCTTCGCTACCGGCGGCAGGAAGGCATTAACACCTGGTTAATTAATTTTGTCCGGGCTGATATTACCCGCAATGAAACGTCGGGATGGGCACCGATACCCCGCAATTTTGGGGGTTTATCGCTGGCTTTTTCGGGAACCCTGCTTTGGGAAAGTCCACCCCCGCAACCCGGCGCAAATATTTCCCTCATTCCCTATGGGCTGGTGGAAACTGACCGGGATTTTCAAGGGGGGCGTCCGTTGCAAACCAAGCTCAATGCCGGATTTGATGCCAAAGTGGCGGTGACGCCTTCCCTCAATCTGGATGTGACGGTAAATCCTGATTTTGCCCAGGTCGAGGTGGATCAACAGGTAACCAACTTGAGCCGGTTTGAGTTGTTATACCCCGAACGTCGGCAGTTTTTTCTGGAAAACAGTGATCTGTTTGGCTCGTTCGGCTTTAGTAGTGTCAATCCGTTTTTCTCCCGGCGCATTGGTCTGGCCCGCAATCCCCAAACGGGCTTTAATGAAAAAATACCCATTCTGGCGGGCCTGCGACTCAGTGGCCGGTTGAATAAGAACTGGCGGATCGGTCTGCTGAACATGCAGACGGGTCGTCGAATGCTGGGGGATTCCGCGCAGCTACCAGCCATCAATTACGGTATGCTGGCCATTCAGCGCCGGATTTCAACGCGTTCGTATATTGGTCTGGTGTGGGTGAATAAAGCCCCGCTCGCCGTGCAGGCTTCGGATGTATCGGCCGCCTACAACCGGGTACTGGGTCTGGAATATTCGCTGGCTTCGGCCAATAACCAGTGGCAGGGGAAATCGTTTTACTATCGTTCCTATAGTCCGGGCGACGCTTCGTCCGATAAATTGCCCCAGTCCTACACCTGGGGCGCGACTATGCAGGTGGATAAACCACGCTTTAACGGGCAGGTCGGTCTCTATGATGTAGGCGATAATTTCCGGGCCGAGGTGGGCTACGTGCCGCGTCAGAGCTTGCTCCGAACGTATGGGGAAGCGAATTTCGTGTTCTATCCAAAGGGGCGCATTGGCAAACTGATCAATCGGTATTACCTGGGACCGGACTGGGATATTCTCTACGGAAAGGTGCAGGGACGGATGGTCGACTGGGACGCTGGTTTATTTGGTGGGATCACCTTGCAAAATCAATCACAACTTAATTTTGCCTTGCTGCGCTGGGATTATACGTACCTGTTTTCTCCGTTTGATCCCACCAACACCGGCGGCCCTGAACTGGCTCAAAACACATCGTATCTGTACTTTAGTAATCGGATCAACTATATCTCCAATGTCCGAAAGCCGTTCTTTTTTTCAGCGAGTACGCGGTTTGGGGGCTATTTCAATGGGCAAATTGGTCAGCTTCAGGGCACCCTCAGCTACCGTCAACAACCCTATGGGATTTTCTCCATGGATTTTACCTACAATCATATTCGGCTGCCCCAGCCGTTCAATACCTCGGATTTACTGCTGGTGGGGCCAAAAGTCGATCTGTCTTTTTCGCGCAGTGCCTTTCTGACGGCCTATTTGCAGTACAACAACCAGATCAACAACGTCAATACCAATATCCGGTTTCAATGGCGGTATAAACCCGTCAGTGATTTATACGTGGTTTACACGGATAATTACTACGCGTATGCCACTAGTGATGACCGGGGTCGATTGGTAACCAATGCTTTCCAACCCAAAAACCGGGCCCTAGTACTGAAACTGACCTATTGGTTAAATCTGTAAGCGGGTGCTGCATAACTGGCACGATATGAAGGCCTTTCCGGGTGAATGTCCGTCAGCCCTCATTCAGGATTAATTCAGAATTAGCCGCTACTTTTACCCCTATCTTAAACTCTACCCGTATGCAACGCAGACTCTTCTTACGCTCGGCAGTCGCGGCCAGCACCATCCCCTTATGTGGGGTATCGGACCAACCTGATTTGCCTGCGGGTAATCTACTTGGGAAAACCCCCGCCTTAACGGTTACCGAACAGGAGGCTATCGCTACCGCACTGGGTAAAAAAGGGACCTATAATGAAGCGCAGGCAACCTATAACGTGCCTCTGCCTCGTAATGACCTGAAGGTTACGGTGAAAGGCGAGTCAGTGCCGATTCCGTTTGGCTTTGGTGGCTGGGTAGCGTTCAAGAAAACGCTCGATGGCAAACAAACCGTCATGATGAGCGATACGGTTTTGCTCGAAGCAGAAGTTAATCCGCTCATCGACGCCACCCACGCGGCCGGATTGGACGTAGGGGCCATTCATAACCATTTCTTCTACGAAGAGCCGCGCATTTTTTACATGCACCTGCATGGCATGGGAGATACAGCGGAACTGGCCACCAAATATGCACAGGCGATACGGAACACAAAATTGTTTCCGGCCAATCAGGTTGCTGCCACTGCGCCATCTGGCACCCCGGCGCTCACTGGAAAAGAGCTTTTTGAGTTGCCCGCTCTGGACGGGTTAGTCAACTACAAAGGGGTTGTGAATGGGCCGACGTATAAATATACCGTTGGACGGGATGATGTGCAGATTGTAGCGATGGGTGCTGAAATGACGGCCGCTATCGGTCTGAATTCCTGGGCGTCCTTTGCTGGAAAACAGGATGCCGCTCATATCGCGGGTGACATTGCGATGCTGGAAGGTGAGGTGAATAATGTCGTGAAGGCCTTACGAAAAAATAAGCTGGAGGTCGTAGCCCTGCACCACCATATGCTGGGCGAACAGCCGCGCACCGTATTCCTGCATTACTACGGACGTGGGCCAGCCGTCGAATTGGCGAAAGGGTTTCGCGCTGCACTGGATCAGTTAGGTAAGCCGGGAATGCAACACTAGGGTCTCACCAGTCAGACGAAGCTACCGTATGAACAAATCGATAAGACTTGATATAAAACCAGTCCTGTTTAGGGAGTCTATACGTTCCATTCGGCTAATGTGGTTTGTTAGTTTGCTGATAGCCAGTCAAGCTTTATATGGGCAGCAACTTCGCAATGAAAGCACGAGTGAGCCGGTGAATACGGTGGTTTTTGTCTGTGAACACGGAGCGGCCAGGAGTTTGATTGCCTCCGCTTATTTTAACCAATTGGCCCAGGAACGTAAGCTGCCGGTAAGGGCGATATTTCGCGGGCTAAATCCAGACTCAACGTTGTCGCAGCGTGCTGAATTGGGCCTTCAAACGGACGGCATCATTGTGCCCAAATTGAAACCAAGTTTACTCACCGGGCAAGATATGGCGAATGCCATTCATGTTGTAGCGCTGGATTGCACACTACCGCAAACCAGCCTGGACACGCAAAAAACAAGTAGCTGGCAGATTCAATCATCGATCAGTCAAAACTATGAGAACGCTCGCGATGAGATCAAGAAAAAGGTAGAGGAATTGCTTAACTCGCTCAGCAAACAAGCCCTTAAATAACAAACTCGTTTTGCCCGTACTAGAAGCCGTAACGCTTTACCCAATCACCTACTATGAATGCTATAACCCTACTTGGGGCCGTTGAAACGGTCGGCGAGTTAGTCACCACGAACCCAAAAGGTAAGACGCCGACAAAATGGATTACGCGGTCACGGCCAAAAATAGATCGGATCGCCTGTCCCTGGTTAATTCTTAGGTTTATTGATCAAGACGCCGAAATTACGTACGTCCCCAAAGAGCAGGTTTTCGCCAAAGCGAAAGAACTGGGTGCTATCCCGTTCGATATTGTCGGGGCGGAGTACGAACACGCGGGTGAACTGTGCACATTTGAGGTGTTTCTCAAAAAACATAACCTGGAAACACCTGCCCTCCAGCAATTAGGACTCATCGTCCGGGGAGCGGATACGGATAACTTTGAGCTGGCACCCCAGGCCGCCGGACTATGGGCGATTTCGGCAGGCCTATCCGAAAATTACACCGATGACCAACAGCAATTGGCGCAGGGTATGATTATCTATGACGCGCTTTACAGTTGGGCCACCAAATTACAAAAAGAGAAACATACCTGGGAGCCTAAACAGTAATTGCATGGAATCCACGCACCATTCCTACACCAAAGCGGATTTAGTCCGCTATTTTCTTGGATTAGGCACGATTGGTTTTGGCGGGCCACCCGCCCTGGTCAGTGCCATGCACCGCGATCTGGTAGTTGATCGCGGCTGGATCACCGAGGAAGATTACCGGGAAGGGTTAGCCCTGGCCCAACTGGCACCGGGTCCGCTGGCGGCTCAACTCTCCATTTATCTGGGCTACGTTCACTACGGTATTCTGGGGGCTACTCTAACGGGCATCGCTTTTGTAATCCCTTCGTTTTTGATGGTACTGGCCCTGGGGTGGGCCTATGTCCGACTGGGAGGTCTACCCTGGATGCAGGCCATTTTTTACGGGATTGGGGCCGCCGTGATTGGCATTATCGCGATGGGTACCTACAAATTAACGACCAAGACAGTAGGTAAAGACTGGCTGGGCTGGGTTTTATTTGGTATCTCGGCCATCGCGACAGCGGTCACAGAATCAGAAATCCTGTGGCTGGTTTTGTTGGCCGGTGTTATCTACTGGTTGGTTAAAAGTCCACCTTCGTTTATCAGGCCAGGCGTAGGCACTAGCTTCACGCCTTTCATTCTACAGGCGCTAAGTTTACCCACTGATTCGGTGCTGTGGAAGCTAGCGATTTTCTTCACCAAAGCGGGCGCGTTTGTCTTCGGCAGTGGACTGGCTATTGTGCCGTTTCTGTATGGGGGCGTTGTCAAAGAATACGGCTGGTTAACCGAGCAACAGTTTTTGGATGCGGTGGCCGTCGCCATGATTACCCCCGGCCCGGTCGTGATAACGGTGGCCTTTATTGGTTACCTGGTGGCTGGTTTTCCAGGAGCCTGTGTAGCTGCTCTGGCGACGTTTTTGCCCTGTTATTTATTTACGGTTCTGCCCGCGCCCTACTTCAAACGCTGGGGGAGACATCCGGGTGTCAAGGCGTTTGTGGATGGGGTAACCGTCGCAGCTATCGGCGCAATTGCCGGGGCAGTCGTCGTGCTAGCTCGGCGGCAATTGGTGGATATTCCTGCCATTGTGATTGCCTTAACAACTGTTGGCTTACTATATCGATTTAAGAAATTACCTGAACTCAGTGTGATTGGCGGAGCTGCCGTTATTGGTTTACTGCTCCGGTATGTAGGCTGACGTTTGCGACTGATAGCGATTGACACATATCAAAATCAGTGTCTTATAAAAACGCTCCCTCCTGAGACGAATGAGCTTTCATGGTTCTACTTTTTATTTGTAGCGGTTAATTGGACGCTATGTTTTAGTAACTGTCAACTTATATCCGTAGCATACGTGTACCACCTTTACGGGATACTCGAAGAATGTAATCAAGTAAATAGCATCAATATTGATTCTGAACAAGCCTTGATTGTACCTTCACGGCGGTGTATTTCAATTAATTCACGGCATTGTTGATAGAAGCTGTTGTACCCATCAAGACAGTATTCAATGTTGATACTATTGATTTCCCGCTCAGCTAACGTCCCTTCATCAGGGCTGATATCGCTAACAAGTACATCAAATCCTTCATCTGAACGCCTACGCAAATCAGCAAATCTTCGAGTAAATGCTAGTAATTCACTGTACTGCTCTATCGTTTCTGGAAGAGATGCTTGTAGTCCGGAATGAAAATGATAATGAAGCTCTGAGAAAGGGTTGTAAACCAGACTTTCATCCTCAACCCATTTTTTGTGTTCATCAATATAGGGTTGAAAATTACCGATCACGAAGTCAGAGCATTCCTTGTATAGATCTGAAAGGTTGTTAAAAAGTACTTGTGCTTGCTTTGCGCTTTTTATAAAAAAAACAAATTCCTCAGCCGTTATTACTGAGGGATCTCCCGGCATGTTATAACAAGAATTCATAACAATGTCTTCTTCCAAACTAGCTTGATCAAGTAACTCTTTAATAAGTTTAATATTCATTGGGTCCAAACTTTTATTTTGATCGTCCTCTGGTGCTTTCGTCTATAAGAGAAACTGCATAGCCTAACATTTGATACTAAAGACCAACCATATCTTTGAACGCTTTCACAAGTGATGGTTGATCATACTGCTTGGGGCATATTAAGCTCAGGCAATTACTTAAACGTTTTTACCTAAGCGTGATTGTAAAGATTCATAGTGACGAGTTATGAAGTGGTAGACAATCATCTCATGCCGCCGATTTTGGCCCGCAAATAGGCGATTTAAGGCCATGTGTAGTATAGCTTCGACAAACTGATCACTATCCTTTTTAGAGTCTGTCATTTTAAAATACGTCTGTATAGCGACTGCTGCGGATTGAATGGTTCTACTGCGTTCCTTTACGAGCTGAATGTGGGTTGCTGAATGAGTTAAAAAAGCGGTACCATACTCTCGATATAATTCATTCAATTTCCGTTTCATCTCTTTAGTACCTGACTGTTCGTGAAAGAAAGCTTGCTGTAGCCGATGAGTAAGCCTTACTTTATCAGAAAGGGAATAATTAAGGTCGGTAAGCAGTGTATCAATACTTAGCAGAGCCAGTGTATAACGATCTGCTTCCAGTTGAGTTTCAGCCTGGGTAAGCCAGTTTATAACCAATTGACTGTCGGCACAAAATATAGCTTCGCTGAACTCAATTAGATCAGGCTCATACCGCTCAAGTTCACGCTGATACGTGTCTAGCTGTATCCGGTTAACTAATTTTGATTCAACATAAGGCAGGAACGCTTTGTGAGCTAATTCAAGCAACTTACCGTCTTTCTTAGGTACGGTTTTAAAACGGATACGAAGATGATTCTCCGGGTCGGCATACCGAACAAAGAACACATTCGTGCACCATCCCTTTTTTAAAGCCTGCTGGATGAGGGGTTGTAATACAGTCGCCAAGAATTGATCGGAGACTTGTTCATGAAGATATACTTTGAAATACAACCAATCTTGGCCAGGGGGGAAACTGCGTTGAATACTGGTTTCTCTCAGCTTACCTGGTTCAACGGAATGAGTGTATTCCCTCACTGGTGACTGTTGACTAGCGACAGTTTTTAAAGGGATAACTAACTCAGAGTTATATTGCTTATTGTCATGACTCAGCCAGGGTTGAAAGAACTCACCAAGCCATTCTTTCAGTAATATCTTCCCCTGCTTTGCAACCTCCTCTACAAGCACTCTTTGGGCCGGTTCAAACTCAAGATCAAGCAGTAATTTATTATCGCTCTCTACCAGTTGCACATAACGAGGTAAGCTATAGAGCTTACGCAAACTAGCTGCTGTTATTACCTGATTAGATGGTATAGATTCTTTCCTAATTATCCATTGTGCAGGGCTAATAACTAGATTTTGATAAATAAGGCGAGGTAAATAAGGCAATTGGCTTAATGTTCTCCATGACCAACCAAACGGGTGATTCTCGGCCAGATGCACATAGACTAAAAATTGATAAACCTCATCTCCAAGTGCAGGATTATGTGCGCTGCTTAGTTGAGGTCGTACCCGTTGGTATGTTTTTTTACTACGTAGAATGACTTGACCAGCATCCGTAACCGAAACTAGTAAGTCAGATAATAAAATTGTTTGCTCACTTGAAACGCCTTCTGGTGTAAGATATGGAATCTCGTAAGGGCGTAAAACGGGTCTACTCACAACATTCCCTGCTCGTCGTGGGCTGACTGGCCAATGAACAATTTCCGCTAGTATGTCTCCTGAGTATTGCGTTTGCTCCCAAGCACACATGGTTTCAACGGCTCCTCTAAGGTTTTCATCACCATGACAGAACCGGCCAAAAAAGAAAGCAGAAGAACCACCTGATGTAGTATTTAAGACAAAGCGCCATCCGTCGGGATAAGTAGGTGTAACCGGCTCAGTACTATGCGATGGATTATTGGTTGATGCCAGCGGCTCAAATAGTTCTCCGTGTACGTACCAAGAAGGGGGCGTAGCCACTCGCAAATGTGGCTGGTCTTTCAATACTGTATTAATGTCATTGTGTGTTATGACTACCTCTTTGCAGCCATCCAATAAGAAACGGCTATAAAGTATTTCTCGCAAATGATCAATAGGATCTGTTCCCATACCAGTATCCGAGGTAGAAGCAAAAGGTAAATCGGCTAAAATAGGGTAGCTGGACAAGGTATCATTTGTAAATCCAATCCCAACCTCAGGGTCTAGAACGGTCAGTAAATCAACTTCTTGTTTATCAAATCGTTCTTTAAAACGCGCACAAAAGTCCTGTAATGGCGAGTTGTGTTTAAAAAGCAACAGCGGCAATACCTGATTGAATTGATTAGCAATCTGAAAAATAGTCGGCTTATCTAGCTGTAGTCGTGTAGGACGAAGAAATAAGTCCGTTTGAACTAGTGAATCAGACGGATTAACAGGTAAGTCTAACTGGCTTAGTGCTTGCTGCAACAGGCTCTGTGCCTGAAAGAGTTTTTCCTTATCAATTGGTGACTGCCCCAAATTGGCTTGTGCAGCTTGAAGTACTGTAGTAATAGGGAATTTAAAGGGCAGGCTGTTAAGCTGATCCAACAGATACGTACACATATCCAGACCAGTAATAGGTATCGACAGATTACTAATTAGAAACTGATCGTCAATTAACGCATTTATAAACTCGGCAACCTCCTCCTGAAAATCACTCCCGTACAGATTTGTTAATGTCGCATAGTTCAATTGTCCTTTCTTCCGAAGCCGTTCAACCAGCTTTCTTAGATCGGGCGTACTAGTTATAGACGATAAAACGATTTTAGGTTTGAGGGGTGTCCCGCTTCGTTCAGAAAACCTAAACTGGTTTATTACCTCGTATAGACTATTATTAAGCTTGTAATGGAGCCCAGAACGAACAGATTTGTCCTGGGCTAACGTATGACTTACTGCTGCAAGCGTAGCAGAATCCGGTCGGCTGGCCGTTTGCCACGAATGATTGTCGAAATCAAGTTGTCTTTTAGAACCAACCGTTCCGACACCCAAACCAGCAAAGAGACCATAGGGTGTAGCTCGGCCATACGAACGGAATACGTACCGCCATAAAGCATCGGCTAAAGAGGGTTCTAGTTCTCCGGTTTTACTTTTTTCGGTTTGCCAAGTTGCATGTAGGCTAGGAGAAGCTAGAAATAGAGCTTCTTCAAACCAATGCTGTTCGAGTAAGGATTGTAATAGAGCGGTATAACTTCCCGGTGAATGTTTTACGTAACTGTCGATCTGGTTAATGAGATCGCTTATTGGCCGGTATGGTAATCTAACGACAAAAAAGGAATGATGATCGAACGGAGACTTCATTTGAAAATAGTAACAGTAAAGGAAACACCCCGCTCAAGTCAATGAGCGGGGTGTTTCCCAAGAGATAAGTCAATACAGTTATGTTACTAGTTACCTACTGTTGATACAATTGTTCCACCTGTTCCACCACAATCCACTGTACTACGGGAGTTTTGATTAATGGTTGGCGCTGTCATTCTTGACTTTACAGTTTGCTTGGTGTAGGTCTTGAAACGATTTGAGGCTCTCATGTTCATAGTTGGTTTTGTTTACCTACAAAAAAGCGAATAAAGTCCCCAAAAAGCAATAATGACCGTTAAATAAAGATCGTCATGTCTATTGTCGTACCCGATACGACTTTGCCTGTAGGTTTCGTGTTACTCTTCTGACGGTCAGAAATTTGTCTCTTGCAGACTTGAAAGCGGTTTTTTGTCTTGGTCTCTTTCATAGTATATTTTTTCTGGCAAGATGCGAACTATTTTAATTCTACATCAGGAAAAGTTGGTGAATAGGTTAACAAAGTTGGTGAGGGGGTAAATACTGTTATTTAGTGGGTGAATTTCAGCTTGAATAGCTAAGAGACAATCTTATTTGAAACCTTTATCGTTCAGGGTCTGCCGTACAACGTCTCGAAATGTAGTACCAATTGGTAGTTCATCGCCCGTAAAAAGCTTTATCGAGTTAGAAGTAAATACATTGATCTGATCGATACGAACGATATACTTCCGATTGATGCGTAAGAAGTCTTGTTGAGGTAGTTTATTTTCCAACTGAGACACCGTTACTTTAGAAAGCAAGGTTTTAACGGGTTGGCCGGTTAAATGTATCTTCACATAATTGTCTAAGGATTCAATAAAATTTATAGTCTCAAGCGGCAGGTTAACATAGTTTCGATCAACCCGTACTGTAAGTACTTTCTGATCTAACCGTATCTCGTTACTCTCTCCAGAATTACTATTTACCTGCTTCCAGCGGGTATGCTCAAGCCGCTCCTCGACCCGTTGAATGGCGAGACTAAATCTATCTGGGAAAATAGGTTTCTCTAAAAAATCAACTACTGCATGTTCGTAGCCTTTCAACGCGTATTCCCTGTAAGCCGATGTGATTATGACTAAAGGCATTGGTTTGGGTAATAAGTCCAAAAACTCGAAGCCGCTTAACCGGGGCATCCGAATATCAAGGAGCAGTAATTCAGGGTGTAACTCTTGACACTTTACTAGAGCTTGTTGTCCATTGTTGGCCGTTCCTACCAGTTCAAGAATAGGAGTACGCTCCACGTGTTCAATTAATAAGTCTTGTGATAAAGGCTCGTCGTCTATAATCAGACAACTAATTTTGGAACTCATATGAAAGGGAGTGTTTTAAAGGAATAGTCAATAAGACTTTATACTCTTGCGGGCTTTCCTGAATCGTAAGCTTGTAGTCATTGGGATTAAACAGAAGATCCAGGCGATTACGAGCATTCTTTAAGCCAATACCTCCAACCCGATTTTCTGATTCATTTTCTTTAGCCAAACTGTTAGCGATTGCTATGTGTAGGGCTTGGCTAGTCTCCTCTATTGATAAATCTATCTCAACCCACCCTTCTTCAAAACTATTGTGTAAACCATGCTTGAACGCATTCTCAATGAATGTTACGAGTAAGAGAGGGGGGACTAAGAAATGTTGAGCATTACCCGTTTGGTTGAAACGAATCCGGTCAGGATTAAAATGTCGTGTCTTCTCTATTTCGACATAGTTTTTAAGGAACTTCAATTCACCAGCTAAGGGTACAAACTCCTTGTCTGTATCATACAAGGTATAGTGTAGTAGTTCAGATAGTTTTCTTAATAAACTAGCTGCTTCCTGATTTGTGCGCTGAATTAAAGCCAGTAATGAATTAAAAACATTGAATAGGAAATGTGGGTTAATTTGGGTCTGTAGTAGTTGAAGTTGATTCCGTATCAACGTTTGATTCTGCTCTTTCTGTCTAACAATTTCTTCTTGCTGCTTAACAATTTCTCCCTTTTGTTTTACACTCTCTACGCCCCAGGAAATAGCTTCTCGAATGATGCGCAAAAGAAGCGGTAACATCAGGTAGGATACATTATAAGCCCAAAGAAAGCTTAAGACGGTATAGCCCGTTAGAACTCCTATTGGACCAGAGGCTAATAAAACGTCATTGTTACGTTTCATGTAGGCGGGTGCTGGTAAGTAATGCGATGTAGCGTAGGTAAATAAATAGTAGTCGTATATATTGAACGCAACGAAAATCGCAATGCTGGAAACAGCGACAAAAAGTAGCCTTCGCCATATAATCCGATTGGTAGCGCGGTAGTTAACAAGCAGTTTCATTAACGACGGAACGACCAGGTAGCCATACGTGTAAAAAAGGATAAATGTTGTCCCTAAATGGGTTAAGTACATTAACCAAAATAGGCCAGGGTCAGGCGGCAACTTCGGGTCAACCCTAAGTACCCGGTTAAGAGCTATGTAAGCCTCAAATGAATCAAACGCCCAAAAAAGAACATGTAAGCTGATTCGACCTGGGGTAACTCTTCGGGGCGGCAGATTAAACAGTGACTCGTCACCATTCCAATTTTGTTTGGTAAATTCGGTATTTAATCCGGGCATAATTTGCATGAGAAAAAAAACGGCAAATAAGATACTCACTGGCTGGTACTTCTTCTTTTCTTTCTTTTTAGTAGGGCTTCTTTCCGTCTGCTCCGCTCAGGTAAGTAGTCCTGATAACACAACTCAAGTTAAGAAATCTTATTCAGTGTCTGGGCAAGTACGATCCTTGGAGAGTCAACCAATTGTAGCGGCTCTAGTGGCAGTTTTACGACCGGATTCGAGCTATATAAAAACAACACTCACCGATTCGACAGGCCACTTCATACTAAGGGATCTGGCTGCTAGTCAGTACGTAATACAGGTATCACATCTTGGACAACAAAGGATGAATCGTTCGGTGAGATTATCTGATTCGCTTCAAAACGCTACTCTAAACTTCACGTTAGTACCTGCTGCAATCAAATTAAATGAGGTTTCGGTCAGAGAGAAACGGCCTATTTTTGAAGTACTCAGTGACCGGATCGTTCTTAATATAGAATCGAATCCAGTCTTTGCAGGCGGTAATGCGCTCGATGCCCTTAGCCTGGCTCCACGAGTAACGGTTGACCCAATTACCAAATCTGCCGGAATTGACGGAAAGTCAGGTTTGATCGTTTATCAGAATGGCCGGCAATTGTATAAGTCCGCCGATGAGGTAATCACGTACCTACAAAACCTGCCCGCTAGCTCGATCTCCCGAATTGAAATTCTGACTAACCCACCGGCTCAGTATGATGCTGGCAGTAGCGGGGTCATCTTGATCTTCACAAAGGGACTTGACTTAAACGGCTTTAACGGTGAGTTGAGCCTTACCGCTGGTGTAGGGCGTTATTTCAAAAGTAATGCTTCTCTAAGCTTGTCACTCCAGACTAAGAAAATTCAGGGTTCATTCTTGTATGCGCCTAACTACCGACCTACCTACTTTAGTTGGCGATCACAACAGCAACTTACCGATGCAAGCCAAAGTGAACAAGGTTTTTCGCGTAGTCAAGAGTTTAATAGAATCGACTATGTTAATCACTTAGTACGAACTAGCTGGAATTGGAACATTGCAAAGTCTGCTTCAATCGGTACGGTTATACAGGCATCACAAACCGCTGAAACGGATAACCCTACATCATCTATCCAATATCAGTTAGCTTCCAAGAATTCTCCCGTAACACAAGTTGACGCTGTTACTCAACTCAAATCGACTATTTCAAATTTTGCCCTCAACCTGAATGCGAGAAAGGAGTTTAGGTATCCTCAAACCAATTTGTCAGCAGATATAGATTTTGCTCAGTATAATAATAACTCACTTTCATCAGCCACTTTTACTCAAAACCTACCTGCCTTTCGAGCTGCTGAATATGTACGTGTTAGGTATCCCAATTCAGTAAAGATAAAAACGGCTAAGATTGACTTTTCAACACCTTTTCTCGCAAAGGGCCAATTTCAATCAGGAGTAAAATACAGTTCAATTACTATGAGTAATCTGCCAACTACTGAACAGTATTCACCGTCATTCTCTCCGTTAGAACCTTTGCTATCAAAATCGTATCGGTATCAGGAACAAACATCTTCAGCTTATAGCAATTTTAACTACGCCTGGGCGCATTGGTCTTTACAAGCTGGTTTAAGGCTTGAACACACCTACTACCGTGGTCAGTCTGGACCATCAACCGTAATTAGCCGGGATTATACGAATCTATTCCCTTCATTGAACCTTCAATACACAACAGCTAAGAAGTACCAATACAGTGCTTCTTTCAATCGTCGCATAGTTCGTCCGGCTTTCGATTTGTTAAATCCGGCCTATATTTTTTATGATCCTTTAACCCTCTATTCAGGCAACCCGCTATTACTGCCCCAGCTCACAACAACGGTCCAGGCTACCTATTCAACCCCAAAACGGATGAATTTAACAGTAGTGTATAGCTACAGTAAGAACCGTATTGCGGAGATTATTTATCGTATTGACTCAAGTTCAGCAACAACCCTTAACTATAAAATCAATTTTGATTGGGAAAAACGAATTGCGGCAACGTATTCTGTCCCTGTTGAGATAACTTCTAGCTGGCAACTACTGGCATCTGTAACCGGGGCTAATTCTGAGTTTTACTCTACGTTCAAAGATATTCCGATCTCGACTAGACAATCAACAGCCATCTTCCGGCTGAGTAACACGATTAAGAGTAAAATGTGGTCTGCCAATGTCAACCTCACCTACCGTACTAGAGCTGTAGTTGGTTATATGCTTTATGACCCGATATGGTTTTTAGACTTAGGCGTTCAACGCCCACTTGGGCCAAGAGCAACCATTAAATTAGCAGCATCAGATATTTTTCACTCTTTACTGATTACCAATTATGGAAACTATCTGAATACAAATATTATCTTCCATCACAAGTATGAAAGTCAACGTGTATTGCTTACCTACGCCTATCGCTTTGGAAACGCTAAAGCTAAAACGCTTAAAGAGCGGTCATTTGGTTCAGATACAGAGCAGGAAAGGCTAGGGGGGGATAATAAAAATTAGTCTTAAACCAAGACACGTAATTTGCTTACACACTGGTTAGCTATATGAATAAAAAGCATTGGTTTCTACTCTTCCTTCTGACGCACAGCTACTTATCTAGCTTGGCACAAACGCCCACTTTCATTTCTGATAGCTTGCAGGCGTATATTAAAAAAGGCATGGCAGACTGGCAAATACCAGGCATGGCCGTTGCGATTGTCAAAGATGGTAAGGTAGTTGTCAGTCAGGGATTTGGCGTGTTAGAGGTAGGAAAAGACAGCAGGGTAGATGAAAACACCCTGTTTTTCATTGCCTCCAATACTAAATTATTTACGGGAACAGACCTTGCCCTTTTAGACGAGCGCGGAAAGCTTTCACTGGATGATAAGGTCACAAAATATCTGCCTGACTTTCGGTTATCGGATGCGTCCACTACTCAACTGGTCACTATCAGGGATTTGCTATCCCATCGTATAGGGACAAAAAATTTTCAGGGAGATTTCATGTTTTGGGATACCGATCTAACGCGAAAGGACGTATTAAGCCGAATGCGTCTGTTAACACCCACAAATCAATTCCGTCAGGATTTCGGCTATTCAAATCAGGGATACGTAGTAGCTTCTGAGATCATCCCTAAAGTTAGTGGCATGACTTGGGAGACCTTCACCGATAGTTCACTGTTGAAACCTTTGAACATGAATCGAACATCCATGCTTTCAGCGGGAGCCGATAAACGTTCTAACATAGCCTTACCCTACACTACCTGTTGTAGTGCAGATAGTAAACTCGCAAAATTGCCCTTTGATAATCTCGACAATCTAGGACCCGCTACCGGTATGCTATCTAGTGTTAGTGATATGTCTCGATGGATGATTATGCAGCTTGACAGTGGCCGCTTTGAAGGAAAACGTATTCTTCCCTGGGCGGTGCTGGAAAAAACACGTGTCGCCAACACGCTGGTCAGCACTGATAAAATGAAGGCGTTCCCACTTTCTTATCAGTTCTATTGCTTAGGCACTGGCCTTATTGACTATGCAGGATACTCGGTTTATGCTCACGCGGGAGCCTGTTCCGGCTTCAAAAGCACAACTACTTTAGTCCCGGAAAAAAACTTAGGCATTGTCGTACTCACCAATCAAGACAACAATAACTTTCATGAAGCTCTGCGTTTTCAAATCCTCGATGCTTACTTGAACGTGCCTTATACCAATCGTCACGAGTTTTATTTCAGCCGCGCCAAAATAAGAGACCAAAAGAGTAGAAATGAAATTAAGAGTCTATCACAGCGTGTCGAAAAAAAGTTGAAACCTAAAACACCTCTGCTGACTTACTGCGGTGTATATAGAAATGAATTGTACGGTACATTGTCAGTTGCACTAGATACAGTTAAAGGAAGATCAGGGCTGACCATTCGTTTTGAACACCATCAAAACCTTATTGCTCAACTAGACTACATGGATGGGGAAGAATTTAGGTTAACGTTTTCCAATCCAAGATTTGGGATTTTTCCGGTGTCGTTTTCCAGAGCCAACAATCAAGTGGGAAGCCTAGAAATTAAGGGAACTGATTTTGTTGACCACGATTCTTACGAGTTCAAAAAAATGAATGAATAATTAGCCCAAAGATTACTTAGAATTAAACAGGCTGTCATCTAAGATCGTTAAATGTTTCGAGAATTAATTTTGAAGAAATCTCGCCATTGACTTACACTACTGTTTAGGGTGTATCTTGAATTACTATAAATATATTCTAATGAGCCGCCCATTGTAGCTCGGTTGATTTCCTGCACATGTTCGGAATTAGATTGTCTATAATGAATTTTTTTGAAAGGGGGTACTACTGAATCCTCGTCTTTCTTGAGAATAATTAAAGTTTTATAAGGTGTAATCGGAAAAACAAAACGAAAGTCTTCGATAAAGTTAGTGTTTGCAAGCTGCCCTTTTTCATTGACGCAGTACCCTGGATTATCAGAAGTTATAAACATATCATTAATAGTAGTCTCATGTATATACCATATCTTATTCATTAGTAATCCTGTTATCTCAGTAAGTACACCGTCTGCTCTTTCTGTTCGCGACAAATTGATTCTAACTAAATTCTCCCTGAAATTGGGTCTGTTAACAGCATCATCTAACTCTTTGAAAGCTAGTTCTATAGTAAGTCCTTCACTCGCTAATCGTTCTTCCCACAACTCCTTATTATCTAAAATATCTTTTTTTATCCTATTGTTTACTTCGATGGGGCCTTTTTGAGCATTTTCGTGATTGAAAAACGTCGGATTTCTAATTTTCATTTGTAACAAAGTTCTGATAAATATATCAGCCTCTCCCAAAGTAAGCCATTCATTACTCGAAGCTAACTTGTTAACTATATCTCCAAAACGATCTTCATAATACTTTAGTGACTTAGTTTCTACAATCAAAGGATCATCTACTTGAAAATTCTTCATCATGTTATCATCACTAATAAGATATAGATTCTCAGCATAACAAACCTGTGAAGTAGGGTAAGTTCGCACCTTCCCCCTATTAGTGAGTATTTCGGAATAAACAGACCCACCTAATACGCAGCATGCCAACCCAGGCATTTCGGGCATAACTGACCCACCCCTTTTTCGAGTAGGAATCGCGTCACCGCTGTAGTTTTCGGAGGTAATTGACCCACCTCCGACTATGGCTAACCACCGAGTTCCTATGCACCTGCTGCGCCAAATACTGCTACTCAAACAACAGGGTAAATCCATTCGTGATATTGCCCGATCACTGGCAATCGCTCGCAACACTATTCGAGGGTATTTGCGCCTTTTGCCCCAAACAGACCTGGCTGGGCTATTAAGTTATACTGATGCCCAACTCGATCAACTCATTCAACCACCCGTGGCTATGCCACCGGCTGATGGTCGATTAGCTGAGTTGCAGAAGCGCCTACCTGCTATTGATCGCCAGTTGGCTTGCATAGGCGTTACACGCTATGACCTCTGGCTAGACTACAGGGGAGAACAACCTGATGGCTATCAGTATACTCAGTTCTGTCACTATTATCGGCAATGGCATCAAGTTCAGCAGGTGACTATGCATTTCGAACATAAGGCGGGCGACAAAGTGTTTGTTGATTTTGCCGGGAAACGCTTATCGATCGTCGATCAAGCAAGTGGGGAACTGAAGCCGGTTGAGTTCTTCGTGGCCGTGTTAGGGTGCAGTCAGTTGACCTATGCTCAAGCCGTTGCCAGTCAACGCACGGAAGACTTTATCGAGGCACTACAAAATGCCCTATGCTACTTTGGCGGAGTGCCTTCGGCCATCGTACCTGATAACCTCAAGGCTGCCGTCATCCGTGCTGATCGCTATGAACCTCGGATTAATGAGATGCTGAGCGATTTTGCCCTCCACTATCAGACGACGATTCTACCTGCTCGCAGTGGCAAACCGCGAGATAAGGCGTTGGTGGAAGGAGCAGTCAATATCCTTTATAATCGGGTGTATGCTCCGCTTCGGAACCAGATATTTCACCAGCTCGAAGAACTCAACGCAGCCATCCTGGAACGGGTTAATGGGCATAATCAGATGCTGTTTAGCGGCAAAGAGTACAGCCGACGAAGTCGTTTTGAGGCTTATGAGCAAGTGCAGCTGAGGCCCTTACCTACCAGTATCTATCAGATTAAACACCACCTGGTAGCTCGTGTGCAGAAAAACTGTCATGTACTGCTCTCGGAAGATAAGCATTATTACAGCGTGCCCTACCGCTACGTTGGCAAGCGCGTGCGGCTCATCTATACACAAAGGACTGTCGAGATCTATGCCCATTATGAACGGATTGCCGTCCATCAACGGGATAGAAGTAAGTATCACTACTCGACCACTAAAGACCATCTGCCCAGCACCCAGCAATGGGTGAGCGATTGGAACCCAACTTCTTTCATTCGATGGGCTGGTCGTATTGGCCCCCAAACGCAGCGTGCTGTCGAAGCAATTTTAAATAGTCGAACTCACCCAGAACAAGCCTATAAATCCTGCCAGGGCATCCTGAGTCTAGAAAAGAAAGTAGGCGTGGATCGACTGGAGCGGGCTTGTGAGCGAGCCTTGTGCTACCAAAGTGTGAGCTACAAAGTCATTCGCTCCATTCTGGAACGAGGTCTGGATAGCTTACCTGAGTCAACGCCTATCCTGATCACAACCACTCACGAGAATATACGAGGATCAGCCGCCTACCAATAATGACAAAGGGGAAAGAAAATAAACCAACAGAACCATGAATAACCAAGCAACCCTGGACCGATTACGTGAACTCAAACTAACGGGTATGTTCCAAGCCTTTGAGGCTCTCTTGCAACTACCGGTTCACCAGCAGCCAGCGGCTGATGAACTACTGGCTCAACTCATCGATGCTGAACACGAGTATCGCCAGCAACGCAAGACCCAGATGGCCATTCGGGCGGCTCGCTTCCGCTATGCGGCTTCGCTGGAAGAGCTGCACTACGGTGATAGCCGAAATCTGGATAAGACCGCAATCCTGCGTCTGGCCGATTGTCGCTTCATTGATCGTTCGGAAAACATCTTCCTGACGGGTGCCACGGGTTGCGGGAAAAGTTATATAGCTTCAGCCCTGGGCTATCAGGCCTGTCAGTTAGGATATCGGGTGGGTTATCACAATCTGATCAAGCTCTTGCAGCGCCTACAACTGGCTAAAGCCGACGGCTCTTACCAGAAAGAGATGGGTCGACTGGAGCGGCTACACTTACTGATCCTGGATGACTGGGGACTCCAACCGCTGGACCAACATGCTCAATTAGCCCTGTTGCAGATCATGGAAGATCGGCATGGGAAAGCAGCTACTATTATCACTTCCCAACTGCCGGTTAGCAAATGGCACGAGTACATCGGTGATCCTACTCTGGCCGATGCCATCCTGGATCGGATTACTCACAAAGCCCATCGACTGGAGTTGAAGGGTGAATCAATGCGTCGTAAGCAACGAGTTATCACAGATAAATAATGATCACTAACTTTGAGTGATTCCTACCCGACAAAGGGGTGGGTTAGTATGCTCCGAAATACCTGGGTTAGCATCTCCGTAATACACAATTAGGGCGGTTCAGTAAATTTTTCTCAAAAGCATATAACTTATTAATATCAGCGGCAACAAAATTTTTAAGATATACTTGAGGTACGAAATGATGATTTTTGGGTTTATTTGAAGATTTCATTTTTTGATTGCTTTATGATATTATATTCGCTTTGTTGAATTACTAAAAAGCTAGTAATAAGTGATACCGCTCGATCTAAGCGGTATCACTATTAATTTACATTTAACGCTTGGTGCGTCAGCTCATGAAAAACTTTCTCGTCTAGTCCATATCGGTCAGCTATTGATAAACTTGCTCTACTGTTCATCAGCGAATAATTAAAAGCATTATAAAGAAGCCACATTGTAGGCTCCGACTGTAGTAGTCTTTCTTCGATCTGCAAGCGTTCCTGGGCTTGTTTAACCAACTGAACCGGGATACTTACCCGTTTTGTTAGTTGCTCTACACTGCTGGCATCTACAGGCGTTTTGAACAACCGTTCATAAACCTTTGCAGTAAGTGAACCTTTATGCTTCATAAACTGGTCTATTACCTTCCCTAAATGGACGCGTAAGTGTTCCATATCAAGCCGGTAATGATGCAATTTTTTGTGTAATATTTGGTCTACATCTGTGGTGGTAGTGGTGCGCGTTTCAACCGATTCTTTTACTTTTTTAGCATCCTGAAACTTCTTTGGTTTTCCAGCCAGTAACCAATTTAAATACGCATCCATTTCTAAAAATTCGTCGGCCCAACCCATCAGGCCATTTTCACAGACTTGCCGGTAATAGCTAACCCGTACACCGTTTTCGCTCACGGTGTTACTGTTAACAATGGTTCCCTGCATAGTAAAAGGGGATTTACCATTGTAGGAGTTATTTATGATAAGGTTTCTATAAAGGCGCTCATTCCCTACTTTGATTTCATCAGGCGTAATGATACTTATATTAAATTCTCCAGTGTTGGTGAATTTAACCTTTACCTCATGCTTAGGGATGTGACTCGTTATTACGTCGCGTAAGAGATCGTTGGGAACTATAGAATAGTCCGACGACTGTACAGCGTAAACTACCCGCTTAATGTCCGAAGGATAACCAATTATAACCTGCTGCCGGTCACTCGGTAATATCTCGAATCCGGGCATGAATTCAGACAGTTTAACGGATTCGACAGGAAAACAAATTTCGCTCCAAAGGTCTGTTTTTTGTGGTGTTGTGCTGACGGATGCCATAAAATTTTCTGTTTAAGTATTCAACAAGTAATTGATTTACAGTATTAATATAAGATTTATTTTTCTAATTAGAAAACTATATTTAGAAAAAATAGGGTTAGGTTATAGCCCGTAACCATCCAGTTACGGGCTGATAAGAGCATTTAATTTGAATCACTCTTCGGCCAAACTGAATTGAAATCTTCCCAAGAAAAAACGGTTACACTGGGTTCAAAGGTTTTGAGTCCTAACCAACAAACCTTAGCATCAAATAATTGAATAGGAGTTTTAGGGCTGATGCTCTCCCCTTCGCTGTCAGTTCCAGCGACCAGGGCTTTACTGAAGATTTCATGCACTCCAAACCGGAATACTTCGTGTTCACCGTCCGGAACATTGTCATTAACAAACATAAGATCACCGTTGGCTTGTACAGGTACGGTAGAGATCAAGCTACAACCTAGTAAGGTGTAAATACTCTGCAAGGAAAAGTCAGTGTTAACTACTGAAATGGTACGGGCTGCGGGGTCGATCAAATAGGCGTTCATAACTGTTTCTGTTTACGTGTTTCAACTGATTGATTATGAACTAAAGATACTATTTTATTTCATATTACGCAACATTTTAAGCGTGAAACAGTGAAACACTACTTTATCTAACCTTTTTTTCCCCACTGTTCTTTTGAAATCTTCTTACGGTCTCCGACATAAAGAGCTTGCCATTTCTGGTGCGAAAACCATGTTGATTTAACTTTTCTGCAATACCTCTTGTCGTTAAATTGTCATGTTGATATAAGCGGATTAGTTCGGTCGCCTGCTTGTTGGCCGGATGGTTCTGGGCATTTTCAATGATGGCGGCTACGGCTTTGCTTCGGCTATCATTGGTTAAGTTCTCTGGTTTGCCCAATTGAAATCCTCGACTTTTCTTTTGGGCGAGTGCTGCCCGTGTTCGTTTAGAAATCTGCTCGGCTTCGTGTTGGGCAAAGGATGCCATGATGCCAATAGTTAATGTATTGGCATCGGGCAAATCGCAAGCCACAAAATCTATTTCGGAATCTCTCAGCAGCATGACAAACGAAGCGTTACGGCTGAGTCGGTCTAGCTTGGCGATCAGGAGCCGGGCGCGGTGCTGACGAGCTGCACTGATGGCGGCTTGTAATTGGGGACGATCTTTCTTGCGTCCACTTTCGATTTCGGTAAATTCCTCAACCAACGTTTCCCCTTCTCGAAGAAAGCGTTTGACCATTTCTCGTTGATCGTCCAGGCCCAAGCCGGAACGACCCTGTTTTTGGGTGGACACCCTATAGTAAGCGATGTAACGCATAATGACGACAAGATAAGCGATTTCCCGCTTTGCCACAAATCTTAAACGCACGTTTAAGATTTGTGGCAGACTAACCAAAATGGTTAATTCACAGAAATTTGATCACGAAAAAGATAGCAAGCGATTAAATATATATGGTCAGGCACTTGGCTACTGTCAGGCGACTGTCCTTTTCTAATTAGAAATTTGATGTTCTCTACTAAGTCAGGTTGCAGTTGACAAATTTTTGCTGAATTCTTCGCCCTCAACCGTGTACCAGTTACGAGTATAGAACTTGGTTTGCTTGGCAATCCGCTCTCCTTCGCCTGTATTCCTATAATGTTCGCCATGACCAAATGTTCCCCTAATATGTGTAGCGTTATTTTCTATAGCAATTTCCTCAAATCGTTTTATCAGTTTTTCACCGAATCTAAACTTGTTGCTTCTGTACTCCTCTCTAACTACTAAGCTATCTAACTTAAAGTAACAGGTTGTAGAAAACTTCTTGTCTCCGGCGGCATAGCCTATCTCCTGTCCATCCACAATGATACTTATACGGTAATCATCAAGAGATGTATTTTCTCTACATACAATCTCATACTCAATCATTTCAAAGGCTTTTCATTGTCTCAACGATATGAGAAATCTTCTCAATCTCCTCTTGGCTCCACAGTCGGGGGTCATTTTGCTTTCTGTAAAAGTTAGAGGTATCCATTTGTAGTTTGTTGCAAATGAATGTTACAGTAACCTTTGCATCCTTAAGGTAGGCTGTAAGTGTGCTGGATAAGTTGCGGCCTAACTCAATAGCCTCTAAAAATCTGCTATTTATACTATCATCTTTAAGAAAACCCGCCAGAGCTGTTACCTCGTCGTAGGCTATATTCTGTGGATAGTTAAGGCGTTGGTAATACATATTACGAGTTATGCCCAATTTATCACAAACGGCATTAACTGACGACTCAGCTTTAACGCGACCCTTTAGAGTCGCCACAAACTCGCTCAACTTTAGTCTGTAAGCGGTGTACGCTTTTATAATGTCTGATTCCATACAATTCTAATTTAATAGGCGTATCGACCAAATGTAAAGGGTGTTTGGATCTGCTGCCAGGCGTGATCTTTCAGAACATTCTACGGTAACAAAAAGAGTTGTAGAAGAAGCCTCTACAACTCTCGATCAATTTGTTGAAACTTAAACAGGACAACTTCTTTACAGAAGCTGAACAGTTAAGAACTCGAAAATTACGAATAACTGTAGATTATACGTGCTTATTATCAAGGGCCATTGTATCCTCGATAATGAAGGCCGTTTTATCAAGCTTAAAAAAAAGGGTCTTGCTGTGTCGTGAGTTGGTTTTGTGATAGCGCGTCGGCTGCACCTTCAAAACGTCCGCGCTGCTGGCTGTAGGTCGGCCAATCAGAGTTAGTATCATCAATAGGTGTATAAGGCATAGTAGTAAGGTTAAGGTTTATGAGCGTCTACTATAATGGGTAAACTATCTGGTGATTCAACCCATGTTTTGTACTCCTCCCAACTCATACCAAGATAGGTATGAAGCGGCAAATCTGAGTAACCAGTATGCCACTGGTCAATGTAGTAATCTACTTCGTCAGGTTGCGCGGTTCCGCTAACGCATTTTTCAATGAAGGTGCACATGGTTTAATTTAATTAAATCTTAGTGGAAACTGCCCCCCTTTTTGCTCTCGTATTATTTTACGTCGTTCTCTAGCAACAGGCAAAAGTACTTTGACCTGGGCAATAAGTGCGCTCTCTTGCTGCTCTGATTCAATAGCTATAGACCGACGTTTAGCCAGACATAAAGCCACACTTACTGACCCTGCGCCCATTTCCATCTTATCAAAGTCTATTAGCTCTGTAATGATTTCATCTATCAACCAATCTCGAAAACTATTCCAATTGTCTGCACCGTATGTAGGAAAATCGGCAAATCGTTTAATATGACTGTAATCCATAGCTGTATTTTTTAAAGTTCCGGCGTAGCCGGACGATTTTATTTATAATTGGCCCGAAACCTTATTGGCTTCGGGCCTTCGCTAGTGGGTTATTCTTCTTCCGGCATATCTTGTAAATCAGCTAAATTAGGAGCGATGAAGTTTACTGCCTTTTGTGCTTCTTTGGCTGCCCAAAAAATGAATTTCTTATCTTCTTTCAGCGACCTTAACCAGCCTTTTAAATAAGCGGCTGAATTATCAATAAGGGCTGAATTTGCAATGCCCGTAAACGTGGACAAAAAGGCGGCTCCTAATTCAGCAACTAATTCTTCTTTACTGTAATTGGTCGAACCAAACCGGCAAAGATTGGTGACGCCCTCCCGGTTTAGTCGGCTCTGGTGGCCGGTGCTGTGGGTCATTTCGTGGAATAAAACATTGTAGTACTCGGCTGAGGTGTTAAACTGCTCGATAGATGGCATATTAATATAATCAGCACTAGGCACGTAATAAGCTGCATCTTTATTGGCATGACGGATGGCAGGGGCCATTGGCATGTTAGCTACAATATTTTCACAGATATTTATTGTCTCGTTGGGATTTTGCGCAACTGTCGGTTCAGGTAATACAAAGTCTATCCCTTCTACGTCGCGGACATTAAACACATTATAATATTTGATAAATGCGTTTTTTTTCGGCTCAGTCTGTCCATCGCGGGTTACTGTCTCTGTCTTAGAATCAACAACGTTCCAGTACACGACTGGTAAACTTTTTGCACCTTTACGAATGCTACCGCCTTGCGCCTTTGCTTGATTGAACGTACAAAAGAAAGGAACATCATAAGGTGTCATGCCCAATAAAAAAAGATTAATACCGTGATAGCTTTGTTTGCTGAAATAATTTTTAGGAACGATACCAGACGTTGACCAAGTTTTGCACCACGGATTTACGCCCGATTCAATTTTTTCAATAAACAGGTCCGTAATTTTTTGGTAAATGTCGGTTTCAACTGCGGGGTCGATCAAGTAGGCGTTCATAACTGTTTCCGTTTAAGTGTTTCAACTGATTGATTATGAACTAAAGATACTACTTTATTTCATATTACGCAACAGTTTCCACGTGAAACAGTGAAATATAATTATCTTTACCCCTTTTTTTTCCCTCTGTTCTTTTGTGTAATTCTGGCAAGAAGCATCTGTTAAAATATAAAAACCCGTTCAATAGACGGGTTTTTAAGCTGACACTTTGTTTTAAATAAATGGTTCTTTATTTAAGTTGTTATTGTTGGTTTTTAAGTAGAGGTTATAGGTCAGTTCAAAGGCTTTGTAAGGCGTTATTTTTAGGAATTGAGCTAAGTTATGTATTTCTTCAATGGATACGTTCTTACAACATCTTTGACGGTTCTTATACCAAGTTGTAACCTGCATGTTCATTGACTGAGCAATAATTTTATGTTTAATTCCTTTTCGCTTTACATAGGCTTCAATTGTTTCATTCGTTGTTTTCATGAGCTTTAATTTAAAGATGGTATTACATAGACATTGAGCGTTTACTTTCCTGCTCCTGGTTAATGTCTTTCTTTGTATCTTTTAAATCAGCTCCATCAACATTACCGGCTCCCCGGTTGGTAGCTCCTGCGACTTCTTTATTCATCGCTGTTTGAATTTCTCGACCAGAAGTACCTTCTCGTGTTAGTTCTTCTTGATCGTACCGTTGCTCTCTCCGAATGTTGCTATGTCCTTGACTATCTACCTCAACTTTGTATTCTGTCTTAGCTACTGTATTACCATCACCATCAACTACTCGTACATCTCCTGAATTTGCTTTCGCTGCCGCTACTGCTGCCTGTTGCTGGCGGTCGGCCGCTGCCGTTTCTTGCAGTTTTTGTTGTTCTGTTACGCGTTTTTCAAATTCGGGCGTTGCTACGACTCTTTCGTTTTCTCGGTCATAATGGACTAACTCTACTTTCTTTGACCCCTCATTTGTCTTAATCTCCATATAAGCAGATACCTCTTTTGCGTCTGGTCTTTCCTGAGCTTTTTCCGCTACTGCATTATACGCATCGATCTCTTTATTATAGCGACCTGCAACATGCTCTCTACCATTCTGTTCCTGATAAGAAACTATATACGGGTTAGCCCGTTTCAAATCTTCGTTATAGTCTTTTTCAGCCGGTCGCCGTACTTCCATGTGATTCTCCAAACCACGTTCTATAATAAGTGCTTTCTCAACTCTGATAAGATTTTCCCGGTTGGCACTAAACGCTATCTCTATTTCTGATGAACGAGAACCGTTTTGTACAACTACGGCTCTAGCTTCTCTCTCGGCTCCATCAGGTATGTTTTTATTAATGGCAGTAGTAAAGCGTTCGGCTATTTCCTTTAGCCGCTCCTGCCCTTCCTGCTGATCTTGGTGATTGATGGTTACAAGTAATCGTGCGTCGGTACGATCATGTATGTTTAACTGAGCGTGAGTATTCTCACTTTTTTCAGTAAGGTTGAGCCGACCGGCTATATTGATATTTTGCTTTACTCCTCCAGGGTCATTGTCATTGGCTAATACTACTTTCTCAGCTTGACTTTCCTTAACTAGTTTTTCGATAAGTACGGGTTGATCTCTAGATATATTACCGGCAGTAGCTATGTATAGCCGCTTTTCATCTTCTTTGGGTGGGTTAAGTTGATGATAGGAAAGCGAGTCTATAGGGCTTTCGTGTATAACAACTGCATTAACTGGCCGTTTGTCAAAGTCTGTTCTAGACGACCATACAGCGTTTTCTTTAGGTCGCTCAATACGGTTATACTCCTCGTTACGATTGATCGACGCTATAACGTGTTCTTCATTACGAAGTGGGAACGATGTATTAACGATTATCCGATCTGTGGCCCCTTCTGGAGCCTTATATCCATATGTGTTTTTTAATGATTCTAAGTAGTTCGCTGGTAGTTCGTTCGTGTCTTTAACATGAGTCTGAATGGTCTTTAATTGATCGAAAAAGGGCTTAGAATAGTATTTCTCCAAGCCGATCTCTTGAATTTTAGCTTTATCCGCTTCGGATATTGGAGCCATTTTACTCAATTGATTGACTCCATTTTCTAAATGCTGTTTATAGCTGAACTCCTTATTGAAAATCCTATCCTTAAACTCGTCAGCGTAGATTGTACTCTTGTTGATACCCCGACTCTCTAAATATTCAGTTTCTGTGATAGGCTGAAACCTAAAATTATGTTGAAAGGCTTGGTTATGAGAATGTGAATTGACTTGCTGCGGGAGCTGGCGCTCTTGTGGGACTTCACCGACGTAACGGGCCAATTTATCATTGATCTCCTTCCAGTCAGTTCCGTTTTTGAGCCTTTCAAAGCTGATTACATCTCCTCTCTCTTTGGAATTATTAGGAGTGTAGAAATAATCATACTCCTGCCCCTTATACACTACTATAGTGTCTTGGGTCTGCCCCTGGCTCTTCTTATCAAGTACGGCTGCTGTAGCAGTCGATTTAGCGTCGTCTTTCTCCCATCCTTGACGTTGGGCGTACTCGGATAAGTCTATCCGCTTCTTGTACTCATCGAAGGTCGTCATAAGTCATTCTTTAAATTTAATGTCCGTACTTTTAAATGCTAGTTTTTTCTACCATTAGTCAAATAAAAAAATATTTCTTAATGGGTAAAATAAGTAGCACGCAATTCTAAGGAATTTTTTCCTATACTTGTCACGGATTTCAAAAAAAGCCGTCAAATAGACATTTATTTGCACTTTTACCGTGTACAATATGATTAAAATAAGTAATTTAGTCAAATGGATACCAATATGCCTAGCATCAATAGGAGTACTTTTGTACTCGTTGAGTGGTAGAAATTTTGCCCATAACTTATTTAGATTTATCATTGGTGATTCTTATAATTTTGCTGGCTTGTTCCTGGCTGTACTGTGGCTAACATGCTTGGTATGGGTAATCCTCAAAGGTCGGCAAGTAGAGACATCTGAGGGTGAAAGCTCAGGCAGTCTGTATAGAATAGCCAGTGTCCGCGAACAGCATCTACTACACGTATCAGCGATACCGTATAACGAGCAAAGTAGGCAAGTCATAGCAAGGTTCAATCCTGATCCAGCTAAAGGACAGGAAAAAGATAATAACAAAGGACCAGCCGTAAAACAGGAACACCAAAATAACACAAGCATAACCGGCAACTTCCCTAACAATGGGGAAAAAAAGGAGCCATCAACAGAGATAGTAAAAGAAGCTGAATCAAATACCAAAGACAACAAAAAACCAGCTCCTGATTCCAAACCTGTTGAGGTCTCAAACAAACCAACAGATTCTATTGACAGAGGCCCACTTACCGATGTAAATACAAGTATTAAAGGAGTGAGCCTACTCGACGAGGAAAAAGCAAATAAACTAAAAGGAAGATTGAAATTTTACGGACCAAAGCATAAAGAAGCCCAAGAAAATTAACAACAAATCAATATCAATTATGAACTACGCAACATCATTTTTACTCGACAATAGTACGTTGGTAAAATCACCAATACCAAACAAACTATTAATGGAAAGCACGTACATAAACACATTAGAATCTATGTGTAAATCGCTGCTAGAAAGCCTGACCGTAATCTTTGTAGCCCTATTGATAATAACTTTAATTAGACAATCTTTTCAATTTGTAAAACTTAAAAATTTTAATCATAACCAACTGAACAGCCTATGGAAAAAAAGAGTAAGTGTAGCGTGCAAAAGTTAGGAGAAGTACTTGCTTTTGCTGCACTATGTTGATTCAAATTTTCAATTGTCTTAAAGCAGATTTCCCAGTTAACAATTTTTTAAATTAATGTTCCATAATAACCACTTACAATTATGTTGCTCACAGAAAAAGAAAATGCAAAAAAAGTAACTCGCACAGTGGGTTTTATCATTATCGCGTTCGCCTTAACTGTAATTACCCCTGATGCAATGGCCCAAGGCGGTGTAACCGGCTCTGTTAAAAATATCGCCAAAATAATTCAGACTTCGGCCAACGTCCTATTTATTATTTTGATGGTAGTAGGTCTGATTCGTACTGTAGCGGGATTCATTTCAAACTCTCCTAACGCAAGCAAAAATTTACTTATGCTAGTTGTAGGTGCAATTCTATGGTTCGGCTTTAACACGATTGTTGAAGATATTACCTCCTCAGTAGGTAGCAGTTCAACAGGCGGCTATGAAGGCAGATAACGTTTAGCCGTATGGAAGTCAGAAAATCATTAGAAAAAAAGACGCTGATATTAGGAATTGAAATACGTGATTTAGGAATATCACTGGGGCTTTTTTTCGGCGTTATGATTCTTATAAATATTGTGCGGGTATTCATACCTATTTCAGTTTGGTACAATATCGCGGGAATCGTTGCAATATGCGTATATGTGGGAATTGTCAGATATGGATTAAAGAATAAGCATCCGTCTTTTATAGTAAGCTTACTCTCGTACCATTTCTTTCAACCAAAACAAATCTGGATGAAAAAGTTAGATTTCATCGAAAAACGCCAAAAATTCAATGGTAAGCAACGACACAAACACTAGAACTATTGATGACATTATACCAATATTCTCGGTAGAATCGAATCAATTAGTGTTGAAAGACGGTCGTATAGCAGTAGGTTTTTCCGTCTCTGGTATAGAGACGGAAAAACTTAATGCAAAACAGTATGACTACTTAAACACATTAATTTATGGGGCGTTAAAAGTTTTACCAGAGGGTACAATTGTTCAAAAACTTGACACTTACTACTTTAAAGAGTATGGTGAATCAACGAAGAATAAGACATACTTTCAACGTAGAACTATTGAGCATTTTTCAGAACGACCAATTTTAGTCCATGATGGCTATTTATTTATGTCTATTGGACTAAGTATAGACAGGGGGCGTAACGCGGCAAATACGTTATTTGCTCTAGGCAAAAGTGTAATAAAAAATCCTTTTGAAAAGATTGCAGAAAGACAGGCTTCTATTGAACAATTAGCCAACGATTTTATAGCAACCCTTACGTCTTTTGAAGGAATTTCTTTCAAACGTTTAAATGACCAACATCTACAAGATTTTTACCTTCAATATTATAATCTTGAGTTTGATTCAGATAACCAACCTGCGGATTCATTAAGAACGTTTACACCCTGCTCAACTCATGCGGCTATTGGTGAAAAACGGGTCAATGTTATTACTATGTCTGGTCAAGGTGGCCCGATAGAGCCATTTGCCAGGAATAGGCAAAATATTATGTCGCCCTGGGTATACCCCATTGCTAACTATCTGTATTTCCCGCACATACTAAGTGTATCTATTAAGGTAATGAATAAGGACAAGGTTCTGTCTGGGATGGACACAACGGCCAAAGTTATTCAAAACCTTGATTTCATGATGACTCAGGACAACCGAATTAAGCGGGAAGAAATATTAGAGTTTACAGAAGAAGTAAGGAGTGACAATAAAAATATAGTCACAACGAATGTCAGCGTGATAGTGTATTCGAGCAATGATTATGAAGGTGAAAAAAACATTCAAAGAACTGTTGCCGCATTTCGGGAAATGGGTTCTTCTGAGTGCTTTATAGAAAGTATTGATACCGCTAACTTATTTATCGCTAATGCTCCCGGTAACTCAGACCAAAATTATCGGTGGTTGACGATGACCGGGGATAATGGGGCGGTATACTTAAATTTCATTACAAAATATACTTCTGATCTTAAGGGTGATTTACTTACTGATCGCTCCGGCGAACCATTATTAGTAAATCTTTTTAATGATGATTTAGAGAACCAAAATGCTGTAGTTGTTGGTCCAACTGGTAGTGGCAAATCATTTACAGTTGCCAATTTTCTAGTACAGCGGTTTGATAGAGGAGAACCCCAAATTGTAATAGACGTAGGTGGGACATATTTAAGTGCTTTCACAGCTTTAAACGGAAAGTATTTTGAATATGATCCGGAGCGGCCACTGAAGTTCAACCCTTGCTTAGTTCAACGTGAACAAGACGGTACGTTTACATTAAACAATGACAAAAGTAATTTCCTAACCAATTTAATAACTGTCATTTGGAAAGGCCAAGACGGTGTAATACGTCAGCATGAAAGGTCTGTATTGAATGAGTTAATACTACACTACTATCTGGAATATAACGAAAAAATAAAGAAAGATTCCAGCCTTACACTACTACCTTCCATATCGGGATTTTATGAATACACTATAGATTATATGGATTCCCACAGCGAGGATTTAGAATACAAAAAGCAATCGGGTTCTTTCAATTTTAATGAGTTCCTTTTATGCCTTAAGCCTTTTGCTGTTGGGCAATACAAAGAAGTGTTAAACTCGGATGAATACGAAGATTTGGCAGCTTACAAGCTGATTTGTTTTGACATGAAGAAGATTAAGACAAATCCTATTCTTTACCCCGTTGTCGGAATGTTGATTACAGAATTAGCCGCTGACCAATTGGCTCGTTATCCTAAAATTAACAAATGGATTTACATGGATGAAGCTTGGTCAATGCTTTCTGATACTATGACTGATTTTATTGAATTGATGTACCGGACTATCCGTAAAAACAATGGTAGCATGTGTATCATCACTCAGGGTATCAATGAAATTATGACTTCACCAATTGGTAAGGCAATTAAAATTAATGCGGCTACTAAAATAATACTTCGCCATACTGACACGGAAGAAGTAGGCACTTTGTCTAAAGAGTTTGCTTTTACTCAGCATGAAAAAGAAAAAATCCTTTCACTTTCGACTGCACCCACTCACAGAGAAATTTTCATAAAACAGGGTGAGTATGGTAAAGCATATCGTGTAGACGTTCCTTTTGCAGTACAAGCTATCTTAACATCTAAACCACGTGAGCGGGAAATGTTAAGAGACCTCACAGCAGAGTACGGTGATATTTTTGCAGCAATCAGACAATTTGTTGAACTAAAAAAGACAGGGAAATTATGAACACGTTAAACCTCATTTTACTTCAAGCTCAACAAAACATTGGAGAAATGTTTTTTGCGTCTGCAATACTACTTATTAAAGGTATTGTCACAAAATGCTTAACATTCATCCCCTTAATGCTATTTGTGCATTTAGTCATTTCACTTACTAAAATGTACTTTGGTGATATGAGGTTTGACCCTTCTGCATTGATTAAGGTTATTGCTATTTGGATTTGCGTTGCAGCTTATGAGCCGATAGTATACGCTATCTATGATGCTACCTTTTGGTTCAATGCGCTAGTAAGCAACGTTGATACTGATATTATGAAGTCTTTAAATACACTCTCTGAGACAGGTTATTTAAAGCAGCATACAAAGGAATTTTCCTTTCCTAATGTCAAAGTCCCATTTGATGATATGACCTCTTTTTTTACTTGGCTCATACTAGCAGTAGAAAACGGGCTTTCAATGATAGTACGCTTATTTATTGAGCGTATACGGGGAATGTTAATTGCCTTCATTCTAGCGTGTGGCCCTGTTGCTTTTACGATTAGCACCATACCGGGCTTTGGTGGCACTATCGGTCATTGGCTACGGATTTTCCTTTCTACTGCTCTTTGGGGGCTAACTCTCGGTATTCTGGATGCTATCATGGTGGGCTTCATTTCCAAATTCACTATACCTACCGGCACAACTCTTTCAGAAGCGTCGGCAGTGCTTGATTTATTAGTCGTGAATGGTGCTGTAATCTTAATGTACTTGAGTGTTCCGCTTCTAACCTCTTTTTATATCGGTAGTGCGGCTTCGTCGTCTTTCCTACGAGCTGCCCAGGGCGCGGCTGGTGCGGCTACAACGTTTGCTGGTGGTGCTGCCAATAAAGCACTGAATGACTATCGGAAGGATCGGGACAAGAAAAAGGAGCGACAAAGGGAGCGGCAACAGCAATTACAGGAAAGCAACTAACCATAACATCAGCCAACGATGGTAACAGATAATAATAAGCTCGGTGTAGCGGTCAATTTCAGCAAAGCATTCACGGCTTTAAAATGGATTACAATTGCCGCTGTGATTCTGCTCTTTGCTTCCAATGCTTTTTGGGGCTGGACGTATTCAAACAGCTTAAAAGAAGCTCGTCAAACGGTGTATGTCGTTTCTGATAAAGGCACTACCGCTGCGGTTGAATCTCCCACCGCTACCCCTAGTGTCTACGAAGCAAGGAACCATGTCAAAGACTTCATGCGGTTGATGTTCAGTCATGATGCGGAGACTTACAAAGATCGAATTGATTTGGCGATGAAGTTAATTAACCGGCAAGATGGGTTAGCCATCTTCCAAACCTTCCGGGAAGGGAAAGTACTGGAGAATTATAATCGGTATAATATCCATACTGAACTTGAAATAGACAGTGTAAAGGTGAATGTAGCGACCGAACCGTATTCAGGTATGGTCTATTCAAAACAGAAGGTTATCTACCCTGACGAGGTACAATACGTTCCCCTAGCTGCAAAATTTCTTCTACTTCAAACCTACCGATCTGAGGACAACCCATTTGGCTTGCAGATTAAAGATTTCAATTTCATTCAATATAACCCCAAATCAGAACCATAATGAAAGCGATTATAACCCTGTTCCTTTTGGGTAATCTGCTAACTACGCAAGCTCAAAAACTAGATACGATCAGCGTAACCAGTGAGGGAACTAGCTACCTAATTTTCGATGAGCCAATTAGCTTAGTTAATCTTGGTACGAAAGCGTATATAGGTAAGGTTGAAAAAGACCGGATGCTTTTTTTAAAAGCTCTCTCTCCTAACACTGAGCCTACCACCCTCCTTGTTCAGGCGGGTTCAACTCTGTTCACTGGCTACGTTCGATACGTTAAAAAGCCTTCTAGAAGCTTCTATGATTACCGGATAATGGACGAAAGTAGTAGTCCAGCCGCAAGAAGCGTGGTTTCATCCCTTGCTCCAACAACCAGCAAGTTAGTAAAGATGAAAACTGGCAAGTCTAATGTCAGTGTGCGAGAAGTGAAAGACGGTGTAGAGGTTGAATGTATTCAGGTATTCAATGATACACAACGTACCTATTTGAAGCTGGCCGTTAAGAATACGACAACAATAGCCTATGTGTTGGATTTGGTAACGTTTACCTATAAAGAACGTTTACCACGTCGGTTAAGAAATAAGGTAGCTCCTCAATATGAGGAAATGACACCAGACGACAGAATAGAACCCGCTCGGATAGAAGCCGGTAGAATCGAATACTTCTATTACTCCCTACCGCTCTATTCTACTACTGAATCGGGATACCTGGAAATGATTTTTCGGGAAAAAGTTGGTGCGCGGGTAATTACCCTTGAAATCCCGGCAAAAAAAATCATGACTGCTTCTCTACTCTAAAACCTCTTTAATATGAATGTAACGGCCAAAATAACAGACATTTTCGGGCTAAGGAAACAGCCCGAAAACGCCTCTTCTGTTCCCGATGAAAACACAGGAACAGTTTCTGCAACTAGCCAACGAATACAAAGTATCGCGGCAAAGAATAAGACTACGCTTTTAGCAACTGCGGCTGTTGTACTGATCGCTGGTGCTTTGTTTGCATTGCGTCAGGTAAGCACTGGTTTAAGAGGGATGCGTATAACTCCGTCTGACCCTAATCTGTATAAAACGGTCAAAACTAACATCGGCAAATCCAGCATGGTAAGCTCGATGGAAACAGAAATCAATAACAATAGCTTGAGTGGCAAGGGCCCATCTTCTGAGGTTAGTATGGTCGCTCAAAAATGGAACTATAAGCCTGTAGGTTCGATACCAGCCAAAAAGCTGCTCGATACAAATAAGGTAAATGCAACTATTCCGGGCGCTTTATCGTCGGTTACGGCTCCTCCTACTTCTTCCGTAACTGTACCCAAAGAAAGGATTGTTGTTAGAAATGTCTATCCGAAGTCGAAGCGTAAGGAGAAACAAGCTGAGGTATATGACCCGTTCAATACTGTTCGTGTTAGTGAAAGTGAACCCTCAACTACTCGTATTGCTGCGGCTCCTTCTATGGTTACTGCTTCTTCAGCTAAAGAAGCCGAAGGAGTACGCCTTATTCCGGCGGTAGTGTATGGCAAGCAATCTGTTAGAACAGGGTCCAAAGCCCGGTTTAGAACTACGGAGTCCGTGACCTTTCAAGGTGTTTATATACCTCGGAATACAATCCTAACCGCTATTACCTATCTAGGTTCTGGCCGGATTCAGTTTCAAGTTCCTACATATGTCGTAGCTGGTCAAAAGTTGCCGGTAGACTTAATGTGCGTTGATAAAGATTATCAAACAGGCATAACCTACAATTATGATTATGTAGACGACAATATGCGGCAAGTAAGTGGCTCTACTGTCAATGACGCTGTAAACGGAGCTACTTCTTATCTACCCTACGGCTCTGCGCTCGGTGTAGCTGGTGCTATTGGTAGTTCTGCGGTGCGCGGAATCACTAATGCTGTTACATCAGGTAAACGTCAACGCTCGATGCAGCAAGTAGAAATTCAGGACGGGTATCAGGTCTTTTTCAAATCAACCAAAAATCAATAACAGCGATGAAACGTAAATTCATGTTAGCGGGCGTTCTCTCATTCTTCATGCTGCTTGCCCGACCAGCGAAAGTAGAAGCTCAGATTGCCATTGATGTTACAGCAATTCAGCGGCTGATTGAGCTGAAAAACTTGGTTGATAAAGCGAAGAAACAGCTTGGCGAGTTACAGAAATCGAATACTATCAACAACGGTACTCGTCAGAATACCAGCGCGATACTTGAAACACAGGTTGAAATTGAAAACCTGCTTCGGCAGGCGAATGAATTCTTGAAAGTTGCGGCAAAATTTAATCAATTCTCCGATGTTGCCACCTTCAACCATTTTGCAGACTTCCATACAGTTCCCTTTTCTGAATACATACAGCCGCTTCTTTGGGACCAAGCCTACATTTTCAGTAAGGTACAATCCGATCAGGTGTTGGGTGAAACGGACGGTATGAAATTATACGATTACATACAGACAGGGCGAACCGCTGAAAGTCAGGCTGAGGTGAATGACCTGGGAGAATACTTTGAGGTTAAAAGAAATTCGCTCAATCGGACGTATGGACTGCAAACGGTCATGCAAAAACGCAAGGTTCAACAAGCTCTTACTTATTATAAAATGGCAGAGGAACTAGAGAAAAAGGCGTTTGCTATGAATCTGGCCGTCAAAGGTGAAATAAAAGGCACACCCTTGATGGTAGCTAACAAAGGACTATTTAGTACTGGCTCTTTATCAAATAATAGTGCGTATGGAGACCCCTTCAGCTTTGATAATACTTGGAATGAGGATGCCATGCAAAATATGCTCCAACTGCAATCCGGTGGTTCTGGTACAGGTGGTCTTTTACAAGCAATCGGTGATCTGTTTAAAGGGCCAAACCAAAAAATGGTAGAACTTCAAATTCAGAACATGATAGCTCGTGCTCAGGCAGATGCTATGAAACGGGCAATGTCTTCCTTTCAAGGGGGCGCAAATATAGACTATGCTTCTTTTTCACAAGCTCCCTCTATGGGAGCGGAAGCGTTTGGTACATCATCTGCGGCAACTGGTCTACGCATGACGACCGGCGAACGGATCGCTAATCAAAAAGGCGCATTAGACCTCTATGTGAAAGCGGCTGAACTGCGTCAAAAAGGAGATGAGTTAATGTTCGAAGCGGTCCAGCGGACACCCGAACAAAAGTATGTGGACGGTATGCGCGAACGTTCCTTTCAACGTACTGCGCTGGCAGCAGTTAAATTATAGGTTATGAAAAAGGCTGCACTAATGCTGCTGGCAGGCTCTGTTCTAATGGGGTGTTCAACGAATCCGAACACCCCTGAACATACCTGCGAGGTTTATATGAGCTGCATAAATGCTCAGAAATGGGAGTCCGCTACTCAATTCCTATTTGACTCTACTCCTTCCCTACTACAGCTTTCTCCCTTGATGACCAAGAATTTCCAGTACAAGAAATTCAAATTTGTGAAGGCTGATTATGGTCAGGATTCAAGTCGTGTACGCGTAAACGGAGTATTAATATATGCCGATGAAACCTACTTAGATGCTGTTTTCTTACTGGAAAAAACTCAATCGAACTCATGGAAAATAAAATCAATATAACAAAACAGTTACCGTTAATAACGACTGTATTAATATGTCTGATAGGCTTCTCTGTCCTAGTGGCTGAATTGATCGTGCATTTTTCATCTAATCGCAAAAAAACAAATACAGCCCTCGAAATGATAAGCACTGTTGAACCTAAACAGGTTTTAAAAACTGTATATCAAAATGCAAACAATTATTTTGTAGGAGATTCGGTTGCTAGGCTTCATTCGATGACTGTCCACTGTTCAAAGCCATTGGTTCAGGTATTCAATAAGACTCCTGGAATTATGGAATATACCTTTGCCAGAGAAACCCGTAATGGTCAGTTAAAGACCGTTGATATAGTCTCGCAAGAGTTCAAGGGGGCTGATTCTGCTATAGTGAATGCAATAGCTTTATATAAGGATGGTACAACAAAATACTTTAAACAGTACTTCATTAGAGAAAGTGGAACATGGAAATTAGGATTAAAATACGGCTACGACATAAAATAGAATATTTTCAGCTATAAATAAAAAAACCCATCTGTTGGGGTTTTTTCTGTTTAAGAAGGGTACTATAAATCAGGAACGACCATCATATCGTTGTTTTGTTCACAAGCAAACGAACGTATGCATGTGAACAAAATAGGCAAAATAAATGTCCTTTAAGGCATTTATGCATAAACGCGCTTACACATAATGACAAATAGCTATCACAGAGGATGCTTTTAAATAAAGATTATTGATTTTGTTTGGCCGCAGCTTTCCGAGCCTTAATACCTGCAACGGCTTTTCGCATTAAGTTAGCTGTTATATCATCTGACTTTGCCAACTTGGTTATACCTGCTATATATCCTTTTTGATCAAAGGGAACAGGTTCCGAGATAGCTTTTGCCTTTTCTATAGTTGGTCTAATTGACAAGCCCTGTATCTGTATAGGTGGTACTGAGAAATCGAAGGTGGGTTTCACTTCAACATAAACCTCGTGTCCTACTTTCGATGTCTCAAAAGAAAAATGAACTCTCCCTGACGCCCTTCTTCCATGTCTTATTCCCTCATCAAACAGCACGTTTTCAAGCACTGTCTTGACAGCACTAGGCAGTTTGCCTTCGTCTACATCGAATGTAATCTCTTTGACAGCAGTATCTACCTGTCTCTCGGCCTTTAACGAGACAAATGCTCTATTTCTCTTGTTCATGGTAAACGTAAAATTGCATTATTTTCAGGATAATTCCTAGCAGGGGTATCTTTCTCACTATCAGTGCATTGAGGCGAAAGGCCCATCGTTGACACTATCCCAAAACTTGCAAATAAGTCCTTATGTTTACAACGCAAATAATAATAACAGTGAGATGGGTCATTACCAAATACGTCAAAGATTAATCCAAGTGGTACATATCTATCAGTTTCTGCAAAGCGCCTTGTAGCTCTAATTGTAGCTTCTTTTCTAGAAACAAAAACTAAAATAAGGTGTATTGTATAATCTAGATCCTTCAGATCTTGAGCCATTTCAATTACACGCTCCGGGTTACTACCAACTATTGGTATAACCAAATTCATATCTTGTTCAGCGCATCTTGTGAAAGCTGACTCAATTTTATCTGGATTGGGAACAGTGAATTGGAAAATGATTTCTTTAGACTCTTCATGGACTAAAGATGCACCGTAATCATGGTTCCTATATTCAGGCAATTTACGCTTTGCGTAATCTGAATCTAAAATAATGGCTCCGAATTCATCTGCAACATGATTGGCAATCCCTGATTTACCAGACGCTGGTAAGCCAATAATAAAAAAAGCTTTGGCTTCGTATTTTAATTCACCACTAGGTAATGCCCCGCCTTTACCTAATCTTATACGATCGTCCTTATCCAAGCGTTTTTCCGATAATAGCTCATGTATTATTCGGTCTCGTAATATCCACCTGTCAGGATCAGTTCTATAGGGTTGGGCACGCCTTCTATCATTGGATAAAGTTTGGAGTTCTTCGTCAGCAACTGCCGCAACCCCCATTTCTCCATCAATTATTTTGCCAATAATAGTTTTTTTCTTCTTAAGCTTTGAATCCTTCGCATAATCATAACCAAGCGAGATTTGGAAAAATTCTTCAACTGCTATATTGTTTTTCAAAGGTCTAGATGCAATACTCATTTAGCTTTGGTTTGGATATGAACAATAAAAGCCCCAAACAGAGCTTTTTACTATTCGGCGTGATAATCCCAATCTTTTATCCTTGGATTTCCGGTTTGATAGAATTGGCGCACTAGTTCAATATAATCAAGAAAATCCCGATTTTCCTTTACTAATCGGTTTGCTGTGTTCCAATCCACTTCGCTACGCTCTCTAGCGGGAATTAAAATTTCACTTTCCGTTGGATTGTCAGCATTCAATCGAATAACGCCGATACCATGTAGACTAGTCAGCATCAGCAGCTCTTTGACCGTTTCCCTACCTTCAATCTCGGCAGCAACCAAATATCCCAAATTTGCCCAACTGGAATTACTAACGGTTTGAAAAAATACTTCTCGCACGTTGGAACGGTTGATTAGAAGTTTTACTTCAAAAGACCAGAGTTTGGTTTTCCGATCTGCGTACTGTTTTACGCAGTCTCTAATTTCCTGGTGCCATTCTCGGCTTAGATCCTCCATGCCAACAAGATCAGGATAAAGCCATTTATTACCGCCGGGCCCCCGATTGTTGCTAGATTTCTTTTCGTTGATTCGCTTACTATGAACACCTAATTCAGAAAATAGATATTCCGCAAGTTTCGGGTAAAGAGCATGCTCGTTTTGGGGTGTCGGCTGGTCCGGCACCACCCGCTTTTCATCCGTTGCAGCCTCAATTGCATTAATTTCGTCTCTGTCCGTTTGAGAAGTAAAATAATACTTCCTGGGCCTTCCTTCTGTTGTCTTTATTTGAGGTTGTTTTTTCTGTAATCTCTGCCCTTGCGAACTGATCTCAGCAGCAATTTGAGAAAGCAAAGCCGCATCGGTATTTAAAGGGATTACTCCTGCCTTGCTTCGTTCTTGTTTTTGGCGACATTCCTCAGGATATGTTTGAAAGATCCACTCTGCAAGCTGCCGGGTAGTGAATTTACTTTCGGGATTAGCGCGAAGGAAATCCGGGACAATGGTTGTTAGATTAAGGGCCATAATTACACTGGTTTAAAATACATGCAGAGTATAAGGCCAAGATTTACACAGATAGACATTCGTCAATCACGCCTTGGATAGAATCGCATCGGATGGGATAGGGCTTACCCTCCTTTAGCTTCCAAACAGTGTATCCCCCCGAGGCTGGCTTTTGCTGAAACTGAGCGTTCCATTCCCCTTGAGTGACTAGTCTCACCAGAATGCTAACATTATCGCTCTTCTCTATAAAAAGCAGTTTACGACCGGCTTCTGATTGAATTAGGTGATCGCCCTTGGTGTCGATGGCGATGATGTCCTTGTCTGACCAGACTAAGAAGTCAGGATAGAAATTTCTTGTATCTCCGCTCAAAAGAGGAATTTTATATCCTCCCGTGGGATTGCGGCACCAGATACGTTTCGGCTTTGACCGATCAATTCCTTTTGCGAACTCTTTTTCAAAGCCATTCATCCCACTATAGGCTGCATGAGTCGCATTGTTGAATCGTTCGTTGTTGATCGGATCAACCGCTATAGGCTGTATTTCATAAGGGTTATCGTTTGTTTTTACCCTGATGATAGACTTCTCAATATATGCTTGGGCCACTCTATGGGCAGTATCGCGCATTTGCTCCGCAGCGTTACTATTGAACTCAATTTTTGCATCAAATTTAGGGTCGTCCAATGGCACCAGATCCTTGGCTCTTGGTTCTGTCCTTTCAAGCTCACGCGTGAAAATCCATCGAGCAGTGACCCTATTACTGTGTTCAACTTCTACCCATTCTTGGCGTTGTTCATTGTCGGAACCAATTGTTTGTAAAACCCGTATTCTGCTCCCTCTCCCTACAATATTTGTCTCGTTCCCATTTCTAAAATCAATCATTTTGGAAACAATGTCCTGAATTGCTCGTAATGCTTCGCTAGAGCGGATATTGACGATAGGTACTTCTTTTTGCTTTTTTACTGGTTCCAGTATCTTCGTTGATGTGCTGCTGGAGCCGCGATTAACTACGATTTCTACTTCTGGCGTTTCAGAAGCGATTTTTCTTTGCACTTCGGCCAAAACTTCTTCGAAAGTACCTTTCTCGTCGGTACGCACATAAAAATGGGCCGTGTTTAAACTGACATCTTGATAATGCTGAGCGCCTGGTTGGCGTAATACTCGACCTACAATTTGGGTAATTTGAGAAGCCGAACCCATATCCTTGTCGATATAGGCAAATCCACATTCAGGATCATCCCATCCTTCTTGCAAACTCAGGTTGAAAATTATGTGACGGAAATTTCCCTCAGTGAAGCGGTAGTAATCTGAGTCACCATTAGAAAACAGGTGAAAGTTATCCGGTGGTGGAAAGCGTTTATTATCAAACTTCAGATCGCAATAAACCGCAATTTCGTCGGGGTTGATGCCTTGCTGTTCTACTAAATAGCGCCAAATAAGAATTGGACGAGCCTGGCGTTCCTTAAAGATCCTATCAATATCATCCCTTTGGATTAATTTCCCGCTCTCAAATACATTTGTCTTACTGACATAAATAGCCTTTGGTTGATAGCTGATTCCCAGCGTTGCAGCGGCCTTCTCAACTTTTTTGAAGTCAGAAATGAGCTGTCCAATTGCATCTTCCATTGGGGTGGTGAATCCTCCTATTTCGAGTAACTGTTTTACTAGTCCAGCCTCTACAACATCTCCACTTTTAACGCTGACAACAAAGTCACTATCACTCCAAGATTTATCGGTTTTAAGCCGTTCTATAATCTTCGATAATTCTTGAGGATGCCTTGCAGTTGCGCTTGCCGCAATTAATGCGTCTGGCTCTTGATCCAATATAAGCCTGGATTGTTGATCCGAAAGATTATGACCTTCATCATAAATAACAATGAGAGGCCGACGGTAACCATTGGGGTCTTTTCTGCTTTTCAGCATTTCCCACAATGACGTCGGGGCGGTATCCAGGTCTACCGAAAAAACTCTTCTATCCCCTGCCCCTTTGTCTTTCTGATTGAATTTGCCAACTGTTGCCACCAGCAATAGACCTTTGTCGGTACTTTCAATATCAGCCACATTACAATCAAGTAGAGGCTTGACGTTATAGCTTGCTACCAACGGAGCGTATTTCCCGTTAGCAAGGTTTTCTAGGGTTTGCTCAACAACAACCTTACCCTTTGAGATCCAGAGCACGATAGGTGCCAATGGCAACCGGCTATGAATTGTTTCTAATGCGTATGCTAAAATTACCGTTTTTCCACTTCCAGTAATTGAAGAAAGGATCTGATAGAAAGGGACGTTTTTATCGCGTTTTACTGTTAAGGGGTCAGCATTGTACTCTTCAAAACGGTTAACTAAGGTGTCAGCGGCATTTATTTGAAACCGGAAAAGATTAATCATTAGATTCTTCAGATTGGTCGTTGTTGTAAGGATCGCTAAATTCATTAAACCCTAGATGCATCAGAATCCGGTCGGGTATTTGATAAAACCGAACATTCTGCGATTGGTATACTTGGTAGCGAGCGTAAACATGGTGTGGAGCTTTAAGTCCTGCCAGCTTACTTTCCTTCAGCACAATATCGTACATATCTTCATCTAAGTGCCCAACAGAATCCTTATTTTCCCAGATTACAAAATATCCCTCTCCTTGGTCGTTTTTGCCAATAAGGTACTGGTATTTGTTTTCTTCGATACGAATCAGACTTGATGTTTTGCGCTTTCCTGCATCGAAATGTGACGTTATGACAACATCAATTAATTCTTCGCGCTTCATTTGACTGATTGCGCGTGCATCAATGCGACCCGTCAATTGGCGGAACTCAAAACCACCCCCTAATGGGGTAGCTGTTACATCAATCCCGCCACGCGTGGGGCGTTCTCCTGTTATCGCACGTTTAATGCGTTCCCAAGTGAGCGTGCGAGCATATTTATCGCCTGTATCTGGCCTGCCTTGTTCAATCATGATGAAGCGACGTTGTGCTTCCGTTTCTTGATTAAGCTCAAGTACAGCGTGCGCCGTTGTTCCTGATCCTGCGTATGGATCAAGAACAAGGCCACTTGGTTTGCACCAGATTTGAATGATCTTTTTGAATAGTAGAAGTGGCTTTACTGTGTCGAAGTTGTGCCCTTTCCCAACTACGGCGCTCAATTCATTTATCCCTGTCTGACTATGGCCAGATTCCTCATGATCCCAGGATTGAGTACCTAATTCCAAGGGGGTTTCGTATTCTTCGTCCGCCCAATAAGTAAGAGGTACTTTCCCCTTTTTCACTCTTTTTAGGTGTCGCTTTAAACGCGGCCTACTATATCCATTCGAGTTAAAAAAGAGTTCTGGCCACGGTTTATTGTCGCGAATGTTTTCCGCATTTTGTCTCGCCTTGGTCAGTAAAGGATCTTCAATAATGCCGCCTATGGGCACCACTGGCTCATCATCTAGATTTCGAAGTTGGTCCGATGATACTGTCGGTATTACAGCGTCCTTAATAACCAGAGCTTTGGTCCGGCCATCATTTATATCTTTTTCTATGTATTCGCTGCCCCACTCTTCAAGAACAGTTTTGAGACGTTTTTTGGGAATCCGCCATCGCGTGGCACCAGGATAATGTAATGCGCCAGTAAAAGGTGATTGAATCGCATAACGATCTTGATCCCGTCGGTCTTTCCCAATTGGGTTATCTCCTATCCACGCCCCTTCAGGATCTTTGTCCGGGTTTCTATACCCCGCATCCATATCTTCCGTCCGCGCCGTTAGCCCGGTTTTGGCTTCGTTCTTGTCCTTTGCATATACCAACACATATTCGGTTGCGGTGGACACATGGCGACTATCATTTTTGGGAGCGTAGGATTTTTGCCAGTTGATAATAGCTATCCGGTTTTGCTCACCAAATACCTCGTCCATCATCATACCGAGATGAAAAAGTTCGTTGTCGTCAATGCAAATAGCAATAACGCCTGAGGTCTTTAGCATGTCCTTCATCATGTAAAGACGAGGCAGCATGGCTTTCATCCACTTTGTATGGCGACTGCCGTCTTCTAAAGTTACGAGTGTACCAAGATCAGGATCGTTTGGATCTTCGTCCCACCGATCATTATAGCGGAAGTACTTACCTGTATTGTAGGGCGGATCTGTCAAAATGAGGTCAACTTCTCCACGATATTTGTAGAGCGTTACCATTGCTTGCAGGTTCTCTCCCTCGATCAATAGATTCCGTGCTTGTTCCTCAACGGGACCAACGCTTAGTTCTTTTACTAATTTTGTGATTCTTGGGCGAACACGCTTATAAATCTCCATAGCGGTTCTCTTGCCATGAAAACTTAAAGACACTCCCTGTTGGAGTACATTTCGCAGAAGTTTTAAAAGATCTTCCTTATCGAGCGACTCTATTTGGTCAAGTTCGTTTTGGGAAACTTGATATGGTTTTTTCATTATAAAATACAATATTTTGAATTACAGGCGACGTTGAGCTAATACAACAAGTCTGAACGGTTAAGCTAAGCAGTTTGTAAGCTACTTCCTGCCTGACCGAAATGTCGAATCACAGAACGGTTTACTCGCTTTTCAGCGTGCCACAGTTCATAGTTTTTTTGCAGATTCACCCAGAATTGCGAGCTATTGCCGAAAGCCTCCGAGAGTTTTACCGCCAGATCTGGGCTAATACCCGCTCGTTCGTTTACGATGGCCGAAAGGTTGGCTCGGGCAATGCCCAAACCTTTTGCTACTTCGGTAATCGTCAAGCCGCGCTCTTGAATGTATTCTTCCCGCAAAATTTCGCCGGGATGTACGGGGGCTAAATTACGCTTCATGGCTGGTTCCTTTTAATGGTAATCGATGTAATCAACATCGTGGATGTCTCCGCCTTCAAAGCGGAAAATGATCCGATAATTTGGCGTGACGGTGATCGACCAAAAATCTGCCATATCGCCCGTTAGTTTGTGAATCCCTGACCCCATTTGCTGAATATCGCTGACCGATGAAACAGCGTCTAACTGGTCAAGGACGCGGTTAATCTTGCGTAGATACTGCGCGGGCAGCTTCGCGCCGTTGCCCTCTTCGTAGTACTGCTGCAATGCTTTGTGCCGGAAATTTATAATCATAACACCATCGTAGCGTGTAATATTACGCATTACAAGATGAAAGCAAGAATTCAGCAGTGCTATTTTCAAAAAATAGGCGCTTTATTTTTGTGCTATGACCGTGAAGGTAAAAAAACCCAATATTATACTGTTTCGTTCTATTCAACTAGCTCTCAAAATTTCGTCCCAACGAGTGGTATAACGTCTACTTAAATACTTGCTGCGTGGCTTCCAGTGTTGACTATACCCCTGAGCGGCAAACCTGATTTTGTCACGTCCATACTTTTCGTTCAGCCTATCAATCGTCTTACTGACAACCCGTAGACGCTCATCAGGTACTTCCGTAAACAAGTTCGATTGCTGAAAATCCTCTGGTACGAAACCAGACAGCATAACCCCTACCCTCTTATAATGGTAAGCAGGTTTGTAGATTGTATTTAAAACACCTATCGCGTACTGAAGTAATTCCGGGGTAGCACTGCTTGGATGTGGCAAAACGACGGATTGATGATTAAAATACTGTGGTTCCTGTCTCCGAAAGGGATTAGTTTGCAAATAAACTGTAAGAAGCCGGGCGGCTGACTGCTGCCTACGTAATTTTTCAGCGCAACGGACTACATGCGTTGTCAACGCTTCTTGAAGGGTTTTTAAGTCATCAACAGGCTTGCCAAAAGTAGGTGATGTTAAGATCGACTTTTTAGGCGGTGGGTATCGCTGGATAGATCGGCGGGGGTTTCCTCGCAATTCATCAACCAAGCGTAAGCCATCAATGGTCATGTGTTTTTGAATCCACACATCATGACACTGCGTTAAGTCATAGGCGGTTTTTATGCCATTCTTTTTTAGTAACTGGTTGTATTGGTGGCCGATGCCCCAAACCTCGCCACAGGGGAAGTCTGATAGGGCGTTCTGAATCTCGTCTGGATTACTCAGTTGGAAAACCCCGTTGTGTTCTGGTCTTCGTTTAGCGAACCAGTTAGCAACTTTAGACAATGTTTTATTTGGAGCTATACCGACTGATACCGGCAAACCAAGCCACTGATTTACGGTACTCTTGATCTGGTGAGCAAACATTGGTAGATCAGAATATACTTGCTCGTAAGTAGTTAAGTCTAAAAAAGCTTCGTCTATTGAATAGATTTCTATCTCCTCGACGAACTGATTTAGAATTCGCATTAACCTTGCTGAAATATCGCCATAGAGGGTAAAATTTGCGCTTAGAAGCTCTACGTTATGTTTCTTAACAAGCTCAGGCAATTTAAACACAGGCTCACCCATTGGTATTTTTAGGTTCTTAGCCTCGTTTGACCTGGCAATAACATTACCGTCGTTTGAACTCAAGACAACGACAGGTTTACCTTCTAGATCAGGCCGGAATATTCGTTCTGCACTTACGTAAAAGTTGTTGGCATCTACTAAGAATATCATGGGATGATAACGGGTTTTTGAAAGAAAAACGTAACCAGCCCAAACAACTTAAAGTCGTCGTGTTCATGGACATAGATTGGTGTGTAATCGTCATTAGCAGGCATTAGAACAACCAAGTCGCCTATTTTATTGACTCGCTTAACGGTGAATGCTCCGTTGACCCAAGCCACTATTACAGCTCCCTTCCTGGGCTTCTTACTGCGATCTACGATCAGCCACGTGCCGGGCGTTATGTGGGCATCAATCATTGAATCTGACTCGACGTAGACGAAGTAGGTAGCATCTTTGTTATCAATGCATAATTCGTTTAAATCGCACCACTTCTCGATATGTGAATCAGCAGGGTTTCCGAATCCTGCTGCTACGTGAGCGGAGAAGAAAGGTATAGATAAAGTGCTACTTGACTCAGCCCGTACAAAACATTCCAGACGTATCTTATCATTGGGGTGAATCTCTGCTTTCATGCTAGGGCAGCTAATTTTTACGCAACATACCAAGTTCTAATACAAATCAAATACAATTTCATAGTATATATGTTTTACATATAACATAAACTTACACTCCCTTTTTCTCTAATTAGAAAAATGCACAAAAAAAAAGACCGCTTGAATCAGGCGGTCTAACCAATTAGTTTGCATCCATTTACTTAGTTGACGCTCGT
>NZ_BAAGSJ010000033.1:0-712 GCF_054782495.1 Spirosoma aerophilum
AATTCGTTTCGCTGGCCAGCGAACTTCCACTATCGACAACCAGTAAACGGGCGTTTCTGGCCGCCGCTGATTTCGCACTTACGGGTGATCAGGGTACGCTGAGCCACCGGGAAGACGCACAGCTACGTTATGTTATACCCTTGTCTGTTCAAAAACAGCTACAACAGGATCAGGGGCCGTCATTGGCCTTTCGAAGTCGTCTAACTAAACCGGAACGATTGCTGTATGGGGCGTTAGCCAGTGGACAACTGCCCCCCGACCCAATCAGCTTTTACCAGGTATCGGCTGCTCACCTCAAAGCGGCCATCGGCCCGAGATTTGACCATGTCGCCGTTGGGCTAAATAAAGCCTATGCCAATCAGGTAAGTACTTACCTGAACGACCAAAAAACCCTACTTCCTCAACTTCAGGCCAGAGGTTTTGTCATCGACGCGTTAGCCAGTGGTGCCTATCGAATGGGACACTATTTAACCCGCTCAGACGGATTTACTCCCGTGCCAGATGCATTGGCTCGTCGATTACAGAAAGAGTCCATACCCACGCTAGCGGATCAAACCCAAACCTTGCAATCGTCGGCGGGGCGCAGTCTGGTTTCCATGAGTCAGGCAATAGACCTCAACAATACGGCACTCATGCAGGGAGAGCTTAGCCGGTGGCATCGTCAGACCAATCATGCAACGGGTTCGGGTTCGGTGATGGAGCAAGCCATGAG
>NZ_BAAGSJ010000034.1:0-1759 GCF_054782495.1 Spirosoma aerophilum
CGGAGGTGTCGGTGTAGGTGGTGGCCGTGATGGGCACGCGGGCCACCAGGGTGTAACCGGGGGGAATGCCGGGGGTACAGCGGTCGATGACAACGGGTTCGCAGCCCTCTTTGCGGTAGATGGTCAGCAAAGTGCCGGGGTTACCGCAGGCGTAGGGGGTCCAGGCGAGCTGGATGGCCCGTCCGTTGGGAGTGGCGGTGGGTCGGGCGGTGAGTCCTTTGACGGCGGGTCCCACGATGCGGATGCGGAAGGTCTGGAAGGAGACCAGCGAGGGGGTGGGCCGGAGGGGCACGTCGGAGACCTTGAAGGTCACATCGTAGGGAGCCTGTCGGATCTGGTTGCAGTTGGTCTGCCAGGTGAAGGTGGCCGTGGCGGGCTGGTTCTGGGTGATGTCGCCGTTGAGGAGCCGGGCGTAGGCGGGCTGGATGAGTTCGGCGGCCGGCAGGGGCTGTCGGTCGGGACCGATGTTGAAGACGCCCCCGAATCCGGAGATGATGACGCGTTGTCCGTCGGGGTCGGTGGCCGTGACGGGCTGGTTGATGAGGGTGCCGGCCTCCACGCACAAGTCCGGGATGGGCTGAATAAGGGGGCGCTGGTTTCTATTATCAACGACAATGATCTGCATATCGCGGGTGATCTCACCGATGAGTACGCCGTTGCGCCACTCCTCGATGATAAACGCGAAGTTGAACTGACCGATTTCGCCAGGCGCATCCCAGCATAACTCGCCCGTTCGCGGATTGATGGAGAAGGTGGGTGTGCCCCCGTTCTCGCTGGCGGTGCTGAAGCGGGTCGGGTCCTGATATGCGGGTATATCACGACCCGCACAGCCATTGTCCGTTAAACTGGTTTTGGGCACACTTAGCCGATAGGCCAGGCTATCGCCGTCGGCATCGAAAGCGGCCGGGTTGTGGCAGAACTTCTGGTTGACGCGTCCTGAATCCAGGGGCGGGTTGAGCATCACCGGTGTGGAGTTGGTCAACAGAGCTGCATTGACGTAAATCGTCGTGGATACAAAGAATCGGATCTGGTCGGAACTGGCTGCCGGTGGCAGGTTTTTGGTGTCGGCATTACGGTTCGGTACCGTTACGCCAATGGTATACGTTCCCGGGCCCGGATAGGTATGAATGACGGTATAACTGTTTACGGACGAGGTGCGGCCGTTGATATACGCCCGGCCACTACGGCGAACATCGGCCGTTGAGCCATCCCCAAAACAGAAGGTATAATTCTCTGCCTGATCAGCCGCAGCTTTACCCTTTTGTTCATCAAAGTAAGCTGTAAACGTAATTCTATACGTAAGTGAGGTTTTGGAAATAAGCTTGGTCGTTATTTCGCCTGCCCGCACGTGAGTGGCCTGACTAACGTTAGGCAAAAGAACTGCAATCAAAAAAAGGCTTAACAGCCCAGGTATATAGACGAACCGCATACTATTATCGCATTTTTACTAAAACGCTTTCTCCCACAAAAAGTGTATTAAAAGCGCTGGTAAGATAAGGGAAAAACAAAAAAGGAGAAAGTAAATAACTTTACGTTACTTCTTTCTCCTCGTTTCCTGTCAACTTTATCGGTTTTTATCGGAGTGTCATATCCTCCCGGATGATCTGGACCCAGCTTTTGATGATCTGGGGGGGAGCGTTGCGGGCCAGCAGGGCAAAGTAAGTCGTGGCCTGGTAGTAGTACAGACCCGTGGGCAGCTCCGCCCCATCACTGCCCCGACCGTCCCAGGCCAGCGTCGGACCGCTGCCCTCGTAGACCT
>NZ_BAAGSJ010000035.1:0-72187 GCF_054782495.1 Spirosoma aerophilum
CGGAGGTGTCGGTGTAGGTGGTGGCCGTGATGGGCACGCGGGCCACCAGGGTGTAACCGGGTGGGACGCCTGTTACACAGGGTTCCGGCGGTACCGTCTCACAGCCCTCTTTGCGGTAGATGGTCAGGAAGGTGCCGGGGTTGCCGCAGGCGTAGGGGGTCCAGGCGAGCTGGATGGCCCGTCCGTTGGGAGTGGCGGTGGGTCGGGCGGTGAGTCCTTTGACGGCGGGTCCCACGATGCGGATGCGGAAGGTCTGGAAGGAGACCAGCGAGGGGGTGGGCCGGAGGGGCACGTCGGAGACCTTGAAGGTGACGTCGTAGGGGGCCTGCCGGATCTGGTTGCAGTTGGTCTGCCAGGTGAAGGTGGCCGTGGCGGGCTGGTTCTGGGTGATATCGCCGTTGAGGAGCCGGGCGTAGGCGGGCTGGATGAGTTCGGCGGCCGGCAGGGGCTGTCGGTCGGGACCGATGTTGAAGACGCCCCCGAATCCGGAGATGATGACGCGTTGTCCGTCGGGGTCGGTGGCCGTGACGGGCTGGTTGATGAGGGTGCCGGCCTCCACGCACAAGTCCGGGATGGGCTGAATAAGGGGCCGTTTGTTGGGGCTGTCGACCACAAAAATCTGCATATCGCGGGTGATCTCACCGATGAGTACGCCGTTGCGCCACTCCTCAATGATGAACGCAAAGTTAAACTGACCCGCCTGCCCCGGTGCATCCCAGCATAACTCACCGGTGATGGGGTTGATGGAGAAGGTGGCAGCACCCCCGTTCTCGCTGGCGGTGCTGAAGCGGGTCGGGTCCTGGTAAGCCGGTATTGGTCTACCCAAACAACCGGCATCTGTTGGGGAGGTTTTGGGCACACTCAGCCGATACGCCAGGCTATCGCCGTCGGCATCGAAAGCGGCCGGATTGTGGCAGAATTTTTGGCCTACCCGTCCTGAGTCGAGGGGCGGGTTGAGCATCACCGGCGTGGAGTTGGTCAACAGAGCTGCGTTGACGTAAATCGTCGTGGACACAAAGAACGGAATGTTCTGCGAGGCACCGGGTGGGGGTAAATTAATGGTCCCCTGGTTACGGTTCACGACCGTAATGCCAATGGTATAGGTGCCAGGGCCCGGAAAGGTGTGCACCGTCTTATAAATATTTATTGACGATGTATTGCCGTTGATATACGTTATTTTACTTCGTGGCACAACCTCGGTTGTGCCGTCGCCGAAACACATGGTGTATTCGGTAGCAGCATCGGCTGCCTGCTTGCCCCCCGTTGGCCCTGACGTATAATCGTAGTAGGCCGTAAACGTAATCTCGTACGTCAGGGAGGTTTTGGAGATGAGCTTGGTGGTGATTTCACCGGCCCGCACGTGGGTGGCCTGACTATTTGTGGAATAGAAAAGGACACCGAGAAAAAGACTTGTAACGCTGAGTAGAGAAAGGAATCGCATAGGATCATTCCATTTTCATCTAAACGATGTCAAACGGAAAACCTGTATCCTTTTTTAGCTTCTACTAACTAAGTTGTTAAACTTTATAAAATCCCGGTTTATTGAATAACGTTTTCCAGAAAAATTTGAGGAATACGCCAACTTGTTTGGTGAAGGCACGCTGACTCTCGAGGCCACTCAAGACCGGCTGGCGGTCGCGAAGATTGACGGCTAGTTTCCAGATAAACACAACCGGAATCATCAGAACATAGTGCAACATCAGCACCAGATAAGCCAAAACGCCATATTGTTTACGAACCCATAACAACTGCGAGACCTGTACCTGCGATTTGAACCGGTTGATATGGGTGACAACATGCTGCTGGTTATCTTCACTACTTCCGTATTCCAGATGGATGAACTGCGTGTCTCGCAGGAGCAGAAGCTTTCCCTGCTTGCCCAGCCGATAGCCCCATTCCACATCTTCGCCGTACATGAAAAAGTTCTCGTCCATCATGCCCGCTTTGTCAATCACCGACTTGCGGGTCATCAGGAACGCTCCCGAGAGCCATTCGACCTGGTTCGGGTCGGTATAGACCGGGTCAGGCATGAGTCGGGCCAAAAGCCGTTCAGTAGCAAGCCCGCCGGGCAGGATATAGAATGCCCGGCGCATCTGCCCAAAACTGGTATATAGATTGGGGCGCACTTGCCGGTTGGCCTGAAGCTGCACGGCACTCACGGCGGCCACATCGGGTCGTTCAGTCAACACCCGCACACAGTTGGCCAGCGCGTTGTCAATCAGTAGTGTGTCGGAATTAAGCAACAGAACCAGCGGAGCCGTGGCCTGACGAATGCCGTAATTATTGGCGCGGGCAAACCCCGAATTATAGCCCATCTGATACCACTGTACTGCGGGATAAGCCGTCTGGATAATAGTCTGGCTATCATCGCCCGATTGATTGTCGACGACAATTACCTCAAATGAAATGCCCTTTGTGTAGGTATAAAGCGACTCCAGGCAGTTGAGAATGAGCTGGGGCGTTTTGTAATTGACAATGATAATCGAAAGATCCGGAACAGACATTCGACAAAGATAGAGAATAAGCGGCTACGCCTAAGTCAGTAAGTCAGTAAGTCATTAAGTAGTAAGTTGTAAGTGGCTGACGCGCGAGTATTGTTCACGCGTCAGCCACTTACTGACTTACTAACTTAGGCGCAGCCGCTTACCGACTCAATCAATACAACACCCAGGTATCCTTACCACCCCCGCCTTGTGAGGAGTTGACGACCAGGGAGCCTTTGCGCAGGGCTACCCGCGTCAGACCGCCCGGAATGACGTTTACGCCGTCGCCATACAGGATGTACGGGCGCAGGTCAACGTGACGCCCCTCGGCGTGGTCGCCCACGATGCAGGGTACCCGGGAGAGCGAAATAGTTGGCTGGGCAATATAATTACGCGGGTTCTCTTTGATCTTCTGGCGGAATAAATCGTGCTCTTCCGATGTCGCTTTGGGGCCGATCAGCATGCCGTATCCACCTGCTTCGTTGGCTTCTTTCACGACCAGCTTTTCGATGTTTTCCATGACATACGCACAGTCTTCTTCTTCGCGGCAGATGTAGGTTTTAACGTTTGGAATAATAGCCTCTTCGCCTAGGTAATACTTGATGATCCGGGGTACATAGGCGTAAATTACCTTATCGTCGGCAACGCCGGTGCCGGGGGCGTTGGCCAGTGCCACACGCCCTTTTTTATAGACTTCGAAAATACCCGGAACACCAATCATCGAATCGGGATTGAACGCCTGGGGGTCCAGGAAAGTGTCGTCGATACGGCGATAAATTACGTCGACGATCTGGAAACCTTTGGTAGTACGCATCTTTACGTACCCACCCGAAACAACCAGATCACGGGCTTCCACCAACTCGACACCCATTTGCTGGGCCAGATACGAATGCTCAAAATAGGCCGAATTGTAAATGCCCGGTGTCAGAACCACCACCGTCGGATTCGGTCGGTCGGCAATGAACTGTAGCATTTGCAGTAAACGGGTAGGGTAATCGGATACGGGGCGAACGCCCGTTTGCGCCAGTACTTCGGGAAATGTCTGCTTGTTGAGTTCCCTGTTTTCGAGCATGTATGACACGCCGGACGGACAGCGAAGATTGTCTTCGAGTACCATCATCGTACCATCGTCACCCCGGATCAGGTCCGTGCCGGTAATGTGGCACCAGATGCCTTTAGGAGGCTTTACCCCCATACAGCCCGGTAAAAACGATTTGCTGGACTCAATCAGATCACGGGGTACAACGCCATCGTTCAGGATACGCTGTTCGTTGTATACGTCGTCCAGAAACATATTTATGGCTTTTATGCGCTGAATCAACCCCTCTTCCAGCCGGTCCCACTCCGCCGATTCGATGATGCGGGGAATGATATCGATGGGCATGATCCGCTCGGTGCCTTCGCCTTCCGAATAGACATTAAAGGTGATACCCATGCTCATGAGTGCCCGCTCGGCTGCATGTTGACGCCCAATGAGATCTTCGCGGGTGAGTTGCTGCACCCGTTGCTGAAAAGGAGCATAACCCGGTCTCACCTGCGTTTCGCTGGCGAACATCTCATCAAAAAAATTTTCTGTCTGATAATCGCTGAAGGAAAAATTACCATTGATCTGACCCTGTGACTGAGTCATTCCATTGAGTGTTTGCGACTGTGATTGACGGGCGTTCTGTTTTTTCATGGAACAATATATGGCAACGTGGGTGAATTGCCAAACGGAATCGGGTTTGGCGGAAGAATGTACAAAGAAAGCATCGTAAAGGCAAAGATTTGCAGGAGGAAGCAATTTTACTGTCTCCGGAGCAACGCACCCGAAGGTAACTATACTTGACCTCTAGTCTACTTTGCCAATTTTTTTTGCCCTCTGCAACGGTGCCTGTGAACAAGGCGTACTATGGAAAGTGTCGCTAAACGGATCTTGTTTCCGTTTCGTTTGCCCTTATGTTTTTTTAACAAAACAACTTACCAACTTAGATCATTTATGAAAAAATTGCTTGTTTTCAGCTTGATGAGTGCTCTGGTAGCCTGTTTGGTCGCCTGCAACAAAAGTGCCGTTGATCCGGCAGCTGACGATGCCTCTGCCCGAACTGCGGGCGTAACGAGTACCTCAGCTACCGGTCCGCGTAACCTGACGGCAGTGGATGCAACAACGCTACCAGCCGCTATTACTACCTACATCAGCACCAATTATACAGGTGCTACCGTTAAGGAAGCGTTTAAAGATGCGGCCGGAAATTATGTGGTAGCGATCACCGTCAACAGCGCCGTTAAGCTACTGCTGTTTAGCACCGATGGTACCTTTGTAAAGGCACTGGATGGCGGCAAGCGCGGACACGCCCCCGGCGATTCGGCCCATCATGCCAAAAAGGACTCCCTCCATCATATGCGGGGTGACTCAACCCACCATGCCCCCGGCGACACCCTTCACCGTCCTCGGCCCGGCAAAGGTCCGAATCTGACGACCGTAGCTGTGTCGAGTCTGCCTGCTGCCATTACGACCTATATCAATACGAACTACGCCGGGGCAACGATCAACAAAGCCGGGCAGGAGACAACCAGCAGCGATTACGTTGTTGCCATTACTACCGCCGACAGCAAGCGGGTTCTTCTGATTTTCGGATCGGATGGCACGTTTAAGAAAGCCGTAAGTGGACGATAGTTGATTAGTAAGAATAGCCTTTAATTAGAAAAGACCCGGATGATGTCCGGGTCTTTTTTCGTAGATCACAGGTTTGTTTCCAACGAAAGAAACATTTTTAAGGTCATGCGGTATGGTATAAAACAACTTATCAGCATAGTATGAAAACTACATTCTTTACGTTCGCTTTTTTACTTTTCACCCTTTCGTCCGTTCTGGCCCAAACGGAAAAAGGTAATCATCTGGCCGGGGTTCAGGTTGGTAATTTTATTATTCCAACGTCTGGTGGTTCCGGTACCATCATAAGCCTTCAGCCAACGTATGGTTGGTTTGTGAGTGATGGTCTGGCGGTAGGCGCAGGCATTCCTTTTTTCCATATCAGCGCATCAGGGGGCGGCATTACGCAGATAGGTCTCGCGCCTTTCGTCCGTTATTTTATCGGCCCCTCTCAGGTGAAGCCTTTTCTTGGGGCATCAGTAGGTGTTGTGAATACGTCTGCGTCAGGTGGCGGATCGAACACGGCCTCATCAACGAATGCGCTCTATAGCGGAACGGGAGGAGTCGCCTTCTTTATCAATAAATCCGTTAGCTTCGATGTGGCACTGACCTATACGGGTGGCAGTACCGGCGTGGTGAATACGTTACTGGCCGGTGGGGCAAATGCCCTGACACCTAATGTGCCCGATGCGTTGAATATTAGCTTAGGCTTTCAGGTCTATTTCGGAAAATAAAAGGCGGGTTCTGCTGATGAAGGCCAGCGTTTGACCCCAACTCCAGCAGCAGAACCAACGTTTTTACCATAAATAATGTACCGGATTTTTGATGCGCTCGTCGTAGATCTTCTTTACGGCGGCCATTTGTTCGGCGGATGGAGCCGGTCGGTTCGTAGCTTCCAGGTTGGATACCAGATGGTCTGGCTTGGAGGCACCGGGAATGATGCAGCTGACAGCATCGAAGGTGAGAATCCAGCGCAGAGCATCGGGAGCCAGGTTGGTATCGCCCGGAAAAACAGCCCGCAGTTCCTCAACGGCAGCTAATCCTGTTTCGTAATCGACACCGGAGAACGTTTCGCCCTTGTCGAAAGCCGCACCCTGCCGGTTGAAGTTCCGGTGGTCATTGGCCGAAAACGTTGAGTCGGCACTGAATTTACCCGTCAGCAAACCACTGGCCAGCGGTACCCGAACGATGATCCCAACATCGCGTCGCCGGGCTTCGGTAAAGAATAGCTCGGCGGGGCGCTGACGAAACATGTTGAAAATGATCTGTACCGTCGTGACGTTTGGAAACTCAATCGCTTTTAACGCTTCCTCCACTTTCTCGACGCTAACGCCCAGATGCTGAATTTTTCCTTCATCTTTCAGTCGGTCGAATTCTTCGAATAGTTCGGGGCGGTAAAAAACGTCGGTGGGCGGGCAGTGGAGTTGAATCAGGTCCAGCGTTTCCAGTCTCATATTCCGTAGACTGTCGTCCACAAACTGGCGGAGAACGCCGGGTTGATACGCTTCGTTGGTATGCGGCTGCAGCCGACGGCCGCATTTGGTGGCTACATAAATCCGTTCGGACCGCGAGCGGACCAGGCGACCAACGGCTTTTTCACTTGCTCCATCGCCATACACATCGGCCGTGTCGATGAAATTGATACCCGCGTCGACGGCTTCGTTGAGGATTCGGTCGGCGTTATCGTGGCTGAACGGATCGCCCCATTTGCCACCCACCTGCCAGGTGCCCAGGCTGATTTCGGAAATGGTAAAGCCAGTTTTACCGAGTTTTCTGTAATTCATAACTACTGTGAACTTCGTTGGTTAAGGGTTAAGTTAAACCTATCAGGTTTCAAAAACCTGATAGGTTTGTTAGGTTTTTATAATTTTATGCCGAATCGTTCGCCGAGTTCTTCCAGGCTTTTAACGACGGGCTCAACAACGGGAATGCCGTTGGCGAGCCGCTCGGCTTCCATTTCCCGTTCGGGATCGCCGGGGATCAGCACGCGCTTGCCTTCTACGGCTTTGGCCTGACGGAAACGCTGAATCCAGGTATCCATATGCGTTTTGAACTCGTCGGCCGGCCGGAATGCATCGATGCGCATGGCTCCGAAAAAATGTCCGGTGCCACTACCAACGCCTTCGTTTGCCTGCATAAAGCCAGCTGTCGCAAAAGGCGGTACCCAGGGGCCGTAGTTGGCGCCGGACAGCACGCCCGAAAAAATATCGACAATGGCCCCCAGCCCATACCCTTTGTGCGAACCGTGTTCGCGGTCGGTGCCCAGGGGGAGCAGTGCTCCGCCGTTACGGATGGCATTCGCATCGGTTGTAGGCTGGCCTTCGGCATCCTGCGCCCAGCCCAGCGGCACATCCTGCCCCTTTCGTTGCAGAATTTCGAGCTTGCCGTAGGCAACTGCCGTTGAGGCAAAATCGGCCAGGAAGGTAGGCTCGGTAGCCGCCGGAATGGCAACGGCAATCGGGTTGGTGCCCAGTAACTTATCCAGTGAAAAGGTGGGGGCAACAAGGGGAGCTGCATGGGTCATGGCCTGGCCGATCATATCGTGTTCGGCGGCCAGCATGGCATGGTAACCGGCAATGCCGAAATGGTTGGAATTGCGCACCGCCACCCAGCCCGTTCCGGCAACGCGAGCCTTCTCGATGGCTACCTTCATCGCCCACGGCCCCACCACCAGCCCCAGGCCCCGGTCGCCATCGACCACGGCCGTCGACGGTGTTTCGTGTACGACACGAATGTGCGGTTGGGGGTTGATGCGGCCGTTGTCATACAGCCGGATATAGCCCGGCAAGCGGGCCACCCCGTGCGAATCGACGCCCCGCAGGTCGGCACTGACGAGTACATCGGCAGCTAAACGGGCATCGGTCTCAGAACAGCCAATGGCTAAAAAAATTTGTTCAGTAAATGTTCGAAGTTGGTCAGCGCTAATCATGGCTGCAAATTAGCCAACACTTGGCGAATGGGTTAAATTTTTCTAAAAAATGGGCCCACTACCCAAATTTTCCTGTTATTGACCATACATTCACGTTTACATCGTATGACGTCTTTTTTTCAACGGCTATTTGTTCTGGTTTTTATGGTGATTGGTCAATATGCCGTCGCCCAACCCCAGGATACCCTTACCACCGAACAGCTTCTGCAACGCAAAGGCACGGCTTATTCGGCCTTACTTCGTCCATCCCGCTACCTCGCCCTCGATGTCAATCACTTATTGGGGGGCTTTCATCGATACCGGTTTTTTATAGGCGATGAATTACACTTCAAATCCGGGGGCGAAAAATACCGGGAACAGTTGTACGACGTAACCGACAGCACATTCAGCGTGTTGATGGCCAATCAGGTCATGAATCGGGATGAGCCGGTAACGTTTCGGTTCGATGACATTCAGAAAGTTTATCTGCACCGCCGAATTCCTTTTATTACAGCGGCTGGTACCTTGTTTCCCATTGCCGGGGGTGTTTATCTCATTGCCGACGTAGTCAACAATCAGGGGTTTTATAGCAATACGCTCCCTGTCGTAAGTACGCTGGTGCTAAGTGGAGCCTTGTTTCACATTATCAGTAATCCGAACATTCGCATCAATAAAAACCACCGGCTGAAAGTATTACGGACCTACTGATTAGATAAACTATACGTCAACCTGTATGACTTGTTTGTGGGAAAAATGCAGGCATAAACGTTTCTGAAAAGAAAGTAAATTAGTCATTCAACCTTTGTTTTCTGTGTCGGATCAACACAAAGGCTGGCATGTGTGGTTTTAGTAAAACCGTTTTACATTTGTCTTATGCCAACCTCCCTCGAAACCTTACAAGCTGACTGGTATAAGCAGTATGCCACTTATACAGAGGCTTATCAGTCAGGCCGTTCGTCGTATATTCCGAACTTGCTACCGCAAACGGCCGTGCAGTTTTCCGTGTATCAAACGCTGGAAATCTTGCATAAACGGCTTGGAAATGAGATGCTTCGCAGAGCCCTGGACCCTGCCGAAACGGTTGAAAGTCCTGCCAGAATATATATGGATGGGTCCTGGCTCAAACGCAGTAATATGGTTGGGGTGAATGTGCGAACCATTGGCTCTTTCTGGAAGCTTGTCAGTTATGTGATGACTTTGCCGGCCAGTCACGACAGCATTCACCTGCTGCCAATTTGGGAGCCAGGGGTGGTCGGTAGTCTCTACGGCATGGTGAGCTGGCAGATCAACCCGGAGTTTTTCGATGTGGAGCTGGCTCGCTACGTTCCCGCCCTCGATTCGGTGGAGAAACAACTGAAGGTCGTTATGAATCTGCTCCATGCCATGGGTCGAACGGTGGGTATGGATGTGATTCCGCATACCGATCGTTTCTCGGAAATGGTGCTGACCTGCCCCTCCCTGTTTGAGTGGGTCCAGCGGGATGAGAAAGGCAAGAAACCGGCCATGCTCATTGATCATTCCAGCCTGGTGTACCGCTATGCGGAGGAGGCTATCTGGCAGTTTCTCAAGTTTAGAGGATCGGCCGATGGTACGCCGTTGACGTTTACCAAAGATGCTTTCTTTTCCATGCATACGCCCACGGCCAGCACTCCCGGTTTGTCGGATGAGCAACGCCAGCGTATCCTGTTCGGTTTGCCGAATGATTATAACGGGCGTTTGAGTCGGCGACTGGGCCTCATTCGCCACCTCGTTGCCCAGGGGCTGGAAACATTACCCATGACAATGGCCCCGCCCTACCGGGGGCTGCACATCGACGCCAACGATTTCGTGACCGATGATTATGGGCAAGTCTGGTACCAGTATGCCTTCAATGAACCACAAGCTATGTCGCGGGTATTCGGGCCACTGGCGCGGTACCGGTTCTATGAATCGAAGGATAACAACAAAAAATGGGAGCTTGATTTCGATCGGCCCAATCTGCCAGCCTGGGATTATATCTGCCGAAAAGTTAAAGACTGCCAGCAGAAATACAATTTCGATTTCATGCGGGGCGACATGGCCCACGTTCAGTTGCGACCCGAGGGTGTTCCGGCTGAACCCGATGCTTTTTATGATCCCCTGCGAGCCATCAAGCGATATGTACAGGAAAAGGGTGTTCCGTATTATGCGTTCTTCGCTGAAACGTTTCTGGCCCCGCCCGATACGATGGGTTACGGTGACGAACTCGACCATCTGGAAGCCATCGAAGCCGATTCGACCCTTGGCGACCTGCAATCGATGGTGGTTGGATCAACGGAGTTTCGACGGCAGTTTGCCGCCTATGTCGATTACCTGAAGACACGCCGGTTCGCGCCGAATTTCACGGTGATGACGGCCGATAAAGATGATCCGCGTTTCGATGCGTTTTACCGAACCGGTAATCTGTTCCGCTATTTCGTCGCCCTGTTTCTAACCGACATGCCCAGTTATGTCGGGTTGGGGTTTGAGGTGCGAAACCTACATGAACAGCGGGGCCAAAACGAAGAGTATACGAAATTATATGTGTTCAGAATAGAAGATGATCGTCAGCCGGATAAGGTAACGCACGGGTCATTTGAATGGGGGCAAAACGCGGATCAGTTCGCGGCTATTGGCCGGATGCGGGCGTTCGCAGAAAGCATCTGGCCGGATATTGCAGGCAAAGCAACCCGCTGGCTTAATTCACCTGACTATATCGTCTGGACGCAGAGCGAGTCCACCGCATCGCCGGGCTATATTTTTGCGGCCAGCATGACGGGACCGCTGCCCGATATAATCCCCGGCATGGAGGCAGAAACGGTGGTTTTTGAGGAGGAAGGCTGCCGGGTGTATAGACGCTCCTAGATGGGTTGCTGTGACAATGGCAACTAGTTGTACCTTTACCATATGAATCGCAATCTACTCGACGGGCTCAATTTCGCTTCCAAACTAACGCCCAAGCGCATCATCAATGCGCTGAAAGTGGTGTACAGTTATTATGAGTCACGGCGAACGGGCAACGCTACGCAGCGTGGCCTCCCCATGTCGGTGTCGTTTGAGCCAACAACGTCCTGTAATCTGCGCTGTCCCGAATGCCCCAGCGGACTTCGTTCCTTTACCCGTCCGACCGGGATGCTGGGCGAAGACCTCTACAAACGGACCATCGACGAACTCCACGATACACTTCTTTACCTGATTTTCTATTTTCAGGGCGAGCCTTACCTGCATCCGCAGTTCCTGGAACTGGTGCGCTACGCTACCGACCGGAATATCTACACAGCTACCAGCACCAATGCGCATTATCTGACCGATGCCAATGCCCGAAAAACGGTGGAGTCGGGACTTGATCGACTGATTATTTCTATCGACGGCACGACGCAGGAAGTATACGAACAGTACCGGGTAGGGGGAAAGCTTGAAAAAGTGCTGGAGGGCACAAAGAATATTATACGCTGGAAAAAAGCACTGAAATCGCGGACACCTCACGTCGTCTTTCAGTTTCTGGTCGTTAAACCCAACGAACACCAGATTGCCGAGGTTAACCGATTGGCCCGCGAGCTGGGCGTTGATGAAGTGGGCCTGAAAACAGCTCAAATCTACGACTACGAACACGGTTCGGACCTGATTCCGACCCTGGATCAATACAGCCGGTACGCTCCGCAAACGGATGGTACGTACCGCATCAAGAACGGTTTCGGCGACCACTGCTGGAAGATGTGGCATTCCTGCGTGATCACCTGGGATGGCCTTGTCGTGCCTTGCTGCTTCGACAAAGACGCACACCACCGGCTGGGCGACCTCCAGACCGAATCCTTCGCCGATCTCTGGCAGGGCTCCGCTTATAACCAGTTCCGCCAAACCTTACTACGCTCCCGTTCCGAAATAGAAATGTGCCGCAACTGCACCGAAGGCACCAAAGTTTGGGCCTAATGAAAGAGCGAGAGAAGGAAAGCGGGGCTTAAACGTCTTTTCGATCTTGTCAGAAACACGGGTTTCGGTTACTTTTTGCATGCCTCCCCAGGAATAAACTGTCTGTATTTTAGGATCTTAGTTGACAGAGATACTATGTTATAGCCGTTATCGTAAACATTCCGTTAGTAGCCGGTTAACGTTTGTCTCTTTAAGAGATAGGTATTAAAACGCTCAACGACGATGAAAACAGTAATTTGCTTTCTGATACTGGTTGGTATCTTCTCCTGTAAAAAGACTGCATTGGATACAATTGCTCCTGAGTATCTGGATTGGTACACCCTTAAAGCCCCTATTGACGAGGAGATTCAGGCGGTTTGGGGAGACTGGGATAAAACACTGTTAATCGCTACAACCTTTAATGTATTCCGCTCAACGGATCAGGGCAAAAACTGGCAGCAGGTAGATCAGCACCACCAGGGCCTATCGGGCATAGTAGACCACCAGGATACGCTCTTTGTTATGACCGGTGTACTGAATGGATCAACTACGCAGATCATGGCCAATGTGAGTAAGTATAGTGTCGACGAGGGAAAGACCTGGCAAGCTTACCGAAAGTATAACCCGTTCTTTGACCGGCCAGCCACCAGTACTGTCGACCCGAAGTTGTACATTAATCCGGTAACCGCATCGACGGGTACCGTTTATAAGATCAACCAGGTCTTTCTGGATGGTCCAACGGCTACATCGGGTCGGTTTGAAACGCCGGGGATTATTACCTCCGATGGCCGTCGGATTGATCTTCCGCAGTTGCATCAGTTGCATAGTTTGTATTTGGATGCTCAACAACGACTCTATATATCCGGTACGGATGCCGTTTGTGGACGGGGTCATTCAGGCGAGGCCTTTTCCTTTTGCAACAGTAAAAATGGGCGTGGAGTCGTGTATGTTTCCAGGCAGCCATTGCCATAACGAAGAGTCGCCCAACAGACTTTGCAGGAAGTAAGTCGTCATAACCGCTGTATTTTTGCATTTGGGTTGCCAGCACCCGCTTGATAACAGCCATTATCTGTTTCAGCCGTTTCACGGCGCTGGGGTGCCATCAACTTCTGCTTATTACACGCCTTCATGCTTTCGCCCTTTCACTTTTGTGAAACATTCCGTGAAACAGTTCTTGCATTCGTGAAAACTATCCGGCATCTTTGGGACTGCATCGCACAGACCCATGGGTAAAGTCATTGCTATCGCCAACCAAAAAGGTGGCGTCGGTAAAACAACAACTACGATTAATCTGGCCGCCAGTTTGGCCGCCCTCGAATTTCAGACGCTCATTGTTGACGCTGATCCGCAGGCGAATTCTACGTCTGGGCTCGGTTACAATCCGAAAGAAATCGAGAACAGCATTTACGAATGCATGGTTGAGGGCGTACGCCCACAGGACGCTATTATCCAGACGGACTTTCCGAATCTGGATTTGCTGCCATCGCATATCGACCTTGTCGGGGCCGAGATCGAGATGATCAACCTCCAGAATCGGGAGGATAAGATGAAAACAACGCTCGATAGTATTCGGGACGATTATGATTTCATTATCATCGACTGCTCGCCATCGCTGGGTTTGATAACCATCAACAGCCTTACAGCCGCCGATTCGGTTATTATTCCGGTTCAGTGTGAATACTTTGCCCTCGAAGGGTTGGGTAAACTGCTCAATACCATCAAGATCATCCAGTCGCGACTGAACACGCACCTGGCTATCGAAGGTATTTTGCTGACAATGTACGACTTGCGCGTTCGCCTGTCGAATCAGGTCGTTGGTGAGGTTACGAGCCATTTCCAGCAAATGGTGTTCAGTACCATCATTCCGCGTAACATCCGGCTGAGCGAATCGCCCAGCTTTGGGGTACCTGCCCTGGCGCAGGATGCCGACAGCAAAGGAGCCGTTAGTTATCTGAACCTGGCCCGCGAAATTCTGATCAAGAACGGCATGATGCCGCAGGAAGCTTAAATCAAGTATGTATGATGTATGGCGTATGATATAGGATGACATGATTCAACACGTTTGTCCTGTATCATACACCATACATCATACATCGTACATACTTGTCTTATGGACAACACCAAAGCACCGAATAAGAAGATGATAGGATTGGGCCGTGGCTTAGGTGCCTTGTTGCACGATAGTGAATCGGTTAGTCGACAATCAAAACCATCGCCGTTTGAGTCTATCGGTACGATGACCGAGATCAGCGTTACGCTGATTGAAACGAATCCATTTCAACCCCGAACCCGATTCGACGAAGAAGCCCTACAGGATCTCGCCGATTCCATCCGGACGCAGGGAATTATTCAGCCGATCACGGTTCGGCAATTAGGGAAAGAGCGCTACCAACTGATTGCTGGGGAACGACGTTTACAGGCCTCCAAAATCGTTGGCCTGACCCACATTCCAGCTTATATTCGAACGGCGAATGACCAGCAAATGCTGGAAATGGCGCTGATCGAGAACATCCAGCGTGAAAATCTAAACGCCATAGAAATTGCCCTCAGCTACCAGCGGCTCATTACCGAGTGTAGCCTGAAGCAGGAAGAACTGGGCGAGCGTGTGGGTAAAAACCGAACAACGGTCAACAACTATATCCGGTTGTTAAAATTACCGCCCGTTATCCAGGCTTCGCTGCGTGATAACAAAATTTCGATGGGCCACGCCCGCGCCATTATCAATATCGAAAACCCGGAAACCCAAATCCGGCTCTTTACGAAAGTTGTTGATGAGGAATGGTCGGTACGGAAAGTGGAAGAGGCCGTTCGGAACTTGTCCGACGAAGTCAGTGATCTGGTACCCACCCGGAGCGTCACGCTGCCTAAGCAGGAAATGCGCAGTCTGCAATTTAAGCTGTCGTCGCTGTTTGGTACGCGGGTATCGATCAAAGCGGATGAGAAGCACAAGGGGGAAATCAAGATTCCATTTACTTCTCAGGAGGAGCTGACTAAAATTCTCGAAGTGCTGAACTCGCAAGCGTAACTGTGTTAAATTACCTTAAACGGGCGAATAAGCGGCCTGAAAGGTGGGCTTTGAGACGTTTTGTGGGCATGAAGCCATCTTCCTACTTTCTGCTGATAGCCGTTTCGTTCAATCTGCTTTTTACGAACGCATGGGCGCAACGCCCGGCTGTTCGCCCGGCTCCAACACCAGTCGCTATCGATTCGACCCGACAGGGGCAATCGGCATTTGATACCATTCCGTCAGCCGTAAGACGCAATGGCGTGAAGGTTAAGGTCGGTCGGTCGGAGCTGACGGCAGATGATTCCACATCGCTGGATAGCCCCGATACGGTTCGAGTGTCGGCTCGTCAGGAAGCACAAATCCATAAGATCATCCCGAAAAAAGCCACGATGCGTTCCCTGATGCTTCCCGGCTTAGGGCAGGCCTACAACCGGCAATATTATAAAATCCCGTTTATCTATGTCGGCTTTGGCGTCATGGGGTATCTCTTCGTGAAATACAGAGGCCTCGCTAAAGAAGCCGCCGTTGGCTACAGCCGCCTGCTGTATGGAGATAGGGTAGGTGAGGCTTATTCCGTCGGTCTGGACCCTGCCATCTATCCGAACATTATCGGCGATAAAGTATATGTCCCCACTCAGTACAATCCAGTAGAGTCTGTTAATATTGGTGTAAGTCCGTTCAATGATCAGAAAGTCGTTTTTCGGACATCGGCCAATGCCAAAAATGCTTACGATACGTTCCGGCGTTACCGGGATTTAAACTTGCTGTTGTCGGGTGTTTTGTGGGCGGTCAATATTATTGAAGCCAACGTAGCGGCACATTTGAAAACCTTTGATTTAACTGACGACATCTCGATGCGTGTGGAGCCTAACGTATTGCCTACGGCAGGTGTGGGTTTTGTTCCGGGCGTTCGGGTAGCGTTTACCTTTAAATAAGTTTGCACGTCGCCGTTCGAAATAAATCGGACTGCGTTTGCCAAACACCAAACCTAAAACAAACGTGAATATTCTTCTGCTTGGCTATGGTAAGATGGGAAAAACGATTGAGCAGATCGCGCTCGATCGGGGACACCATATTGCCGGCCGTATCGATGCTGACAACCATACCGATCTGCTCAATCTCAAAACCGAAGACGTAGACGTTGCCATTGAATTCAGCTCGCCCGAGTCGGCGTCTGGCAACATCACCTACTGTCTGGAACGTGGCTGGCCGGTGGTTTGCGGAACAACGGGCTGGCTTAGTCATAAGGCCGAGATTGAATCTCTTTGCCAGCAGAAGAAAGGGGCTTTCTTTTATGCATCCAACTATAGCATTGGCGTCAACCTGTTTTTTCGGCTGAATAAAGTGCTGGCTCAGTTCATGCGGAACTATCCGTCATACCATGTGTCGATGACGGAAATTCACCATACCGAAAAGAAGGATGCTCCCAGCGGAACAGCCATTACGCTGGCCGAAGGTGTTATGGAACAGTTGCCCGGCAAACACCGTTGGGTGACTAACGAAGCTGGAAGAGAGCCATTGCCGGTAGGGGAGGATGCCATCGCGATTGAGTCACTTCGCGAAGGAACTGTACCGGGAACGCATACCGTTCGGTACGAATCTGACGTTGATCGTATTGAGATTACCCACACCGCTCACAGTCGCCAGGGGTTTGCTCTGGGCGCCGTTGTCGCTGCTGAATGGCTCGTTGGTCGTGAGGGTATTTTTAGTATGGATGACCTGTTGGGAAATTACAAATGATGGCTGGATAAATAAAACCAGATCATCTTCGTAATTTCGTAGCTGATCACCGTATTCTCATCACCGGTTCATACATATCACCACCTGGGCGTCGGATGGCCGATGCCACCCGTTACAATTTATCAGTAGCATACATGTCAGTAACTCAAACGAAGGCCGAAACAAGAGCGGCTAAAGCCAGAAAATCGCCCATTCGGGAATGGTTCGATTCTGTTTTGTTCGCCGTTGTGGCGGCCACACTCATTCGATGGTTATTTATGGAAGCGTTTACGATTCCAACCCCGTCGATGGAAAACAGCCTGATGGTGGGCGACTTTCTGTTTGTGAGTAAGTTGCACTATGGCACCCGAACACCCCGCACGCCATTGCAGGTGCCGCTGACGCACCAGAAAATATGGGGGACCAACATCCCGTCTTACAGCACCGCTATTCAGTTGCCATCCTATCGGCTACCGGGCTTCACGCATGTCAAGAATGGCGATGTGGTTGTTTTCAATGTACCGCCCAAGTACCTGAACGACAACATTGACTACCCCGTCGACTTAAAAACCAATTACATCAAACGGTGTATCGGCATCCCCGGCGATGTGCTGGAGGTTCGGCAGCGGGCCGTATTCGTGAACGGCAAACCGTTTCCAACGCCCCCCCGCGCTGAGCAGAAGTATTTCCTGAAAACGACCGAAGTCCTCGACGCGACATTCTTCCGCAAGTACGAGATCGTTAATGACTACCGCGACCCAAGCCAGCCAACCGAAAACTGGAAACCCCTGGAGCAGTACAACGACTCGACGAAAACATCGACAATGGTTGGCTACAGCGTCAATACCACAGAGGATGTCATTGCGAAGTTCAAGGCGTTCGATTTCATAAAAGGAATCGAACCCATGACCGAAAAGCCCGGTGAAGCAGCCCCCATGATCTATGGCGCGCCCACCTTCAAATGGAACCATGACAATTTCGGTCCGATCACCATTCCGAAAAAAGGAGCTACGATCCAGATCAACGAACAGACGATTGCCCTCTACGGGCCAGTTATTGAGTTGTATGAAGGGAACGAAAAGGTCGAAGTAGCGCCGAAAGAAATAAAAATTGGCGGTCAGCCGATCAAGTCGTATACCTTCAAACAGGATTACTACTTCATGATGGGCGACAACCGGGATAACTCCCTCGATTCGCGTTTCTGGGGCTTTGTTCCTGAAGATCACATCGTAGGTAAAGCCGTATTCGTCTGGATGTCGCTTGACCCCAACCCGGCCAACATCTGGAATAAAATCCGCTGGAACCGGTTGTTCAGAACGATCGATTAGAAAAAGGGAGGAGGGGGAGTAAAGGGACGAGAGGGAGAAAAAGGTGGTGACTACATCCCCCTCGTCCCCTTCCTCCCTCTACTCCCCCTCCTCCTTTTACTCCTTTTTACCACTCCACCGGGGCCAACCCCTTACTCTCCAGATACGCGTTGGCCTGACTGAAATGCTTATTGCCAAACCAGCCGCCGTAATTGGCCGCCATGGGCGATGGGTGTTTTGCTTTTAGGACCAGGTGTTTCTTACCGTCGATGACGGCTCCTTTCTTTTGGGCGAAAGCGCCCCAGAGCATAAAAACGACATGCTCTTTCTCTTCTGAAATTAACTTGATAACGGCATCGGTAAACGTTTCCCAACCTTTGCCCTGGTGCGACCCAGCCTGCCCGGCGCGAACAGTAAGCGTAGCGTTGAGCAGCATAACGCCCTGGCTGGCCCAGCGCTCCAGATTACCCGATTTTGGGATAGGCTTACCCAGGTCATCCTGAATCTCCTTAAAAATATTGATCAGGGAAGGAGGCTTGGCTATGCCATCAGCTACCGAAAAAGCCAGCCCATTAGCCTGCCCTTCGCCGTGATAGGGGTCCTGCCCCAGGATAACGACCCGGGTGTCATCGAAACTACATTTGTTAAACGCATTGAACATCAACGCTCCCGGCGGAAACACGCGTTGGGTGCTGTATTCATGTCGCAAAAATTGGGCAAGCTCACTAAAATACGGTTTATCAAATTCGGGCTGCAACCGATTTCGCCAGGATTCGGCAATAGATACATTCATGAAGGGAACTGATAAGAGTGATTAGGCATTATAGGCCTACAAACGCCGGAAACCCCTTTACAAAAATTTTTTAAGAGTGGTTCTTGCGTAACAAAACTAATCAACTTAATTTTCGTTGTAAGGTTGCAAAACGGCACTAATATTTATGGTTTCGTCAGTCACAGAAGGCGTGAAAGTTAGCGTGAAGACTGAGTATCAGGCCGATTACTCTAGTCCACTCCAGGCGCATTACGTGTTTACCTACCGGATTACCATCGAGAATGCGAGTGACTACACAATCCAGTTACTCCGGCGTCATTGGTTGATTTTTGATTCCAATGGTACCGTTCGAGAGGTAGAAGGGGAAGGTGTTGTTGGGCTGCAGCCGGTACTCGAGCCGGGTGAGGTCCATGAATATGTATCGGGCTGTAATCTACGGTCGAGCATTGGCAAGATGGCAGGAACGTATCTTGTCGAACGAATTATTGATGGCAAACAACTTCGGGTTAGTATCCCTGAGTTCACCATGGTGGTGCCGTATAAACTGAACTAATTTTTGTTACTCGCTTATCTTCGGTATTTAAGTCGCGCCCGCGACGAACATTCGCTTCATTCTCCATTTCTCTTTTCGCTGTATCTTCAAGTCATTCGGGCAAAAACCGGATCGAAAGCCGTTTTTGCGCCTATCCGAAAACTTAGAAAAGAACTTCGTAAAAGTCGTCAGCTCATTACAATCGCCGATCTGGGGGCAGGGTCCAAAGTAAATTCATCCCGGCAGCGCACCATTGGCGATATTGCCCGGAACTCCCAAAAGCCAGCTCGTTTTGGGCGGCTCCTGTTTCGGCTGATTCAGCGGTTCGACGCCAAAGTTGTTGTTGACCTGGGTACATCGCTGGGCATGACAACGGCCTGTCTGGCCGAAGCTACCAAACCGTATGGCGGGCATGTGCTGACGTTTGAAGGGTGCCCGGAAACGGCAGCAGTAGCCCGGCAGAATTTTGATCGATTGGCTATTCAGAATGTAGAGGTAGTGGTCGGTAATCTTGACGAGACACTTGCCCCGGCTATTGCCGCCCTGCCTCCGACTGATTTTATCTTTTTTGATGCCAACCACCGGTACGAACCAACAGTTCGCTATTTTGAAACCTGTCTGACCAACATCCATAACGATACTGTATTCGTGTTTGATGATATTCACTGGTCGGAAGAGATGGAGCAGGCGTGGAGTTATATCAAAGCTCACCCGTCCGTTCGTGTAACGGTCGATTTGTTTTGGGTAGGACTGGTATTTTTTCGGAAGGAACAGCCCAGGCAGGATTTCGTTCTCCAATTTTGACGAAAGTAACCGTAAATTACGTTACCTTTCTGACGGCTTTTCGGCCCGTAAACTGACTATGAACTTCCTGACTTATACCCGATTAACGTTGACCGTTGGCGTGTCGGCGATCCTGCTGAACCTGGTATCCTGCACCAAAGAAAGCACGGATACGCCCACATCAGCAGAAGTGTCTTCATTCGATCTGATCCAGCAAAAAATCCTGACGCCTTCCTGTGCTACGTCCGGATGTCATTTGTCGGACAAGGATGCTACGTACTTTCAACATGCATTGGTCTTAGCCGCAGGTGCTGCGTATCAGAATCTGGTGGGGGTTGACCCTAAGAATACCAGTGCCAAAGCGGATGGGCTGAAGCGGGTGAAGGCTTTTGCTTCTCTGGAGAGTCTGCTCTACCATAAAATTACGACAACCGCCAGCCATCATAGTGGGAAGCAATATGGCAATCAAATGCCATTGGGGGGCGCAGCCTTGTCTGATGGACAGGTTGAGTTTGTCCGGCGTTGGATCGATGCGGGGGCTCCCAAAACCGGTACCGTAGCCGATGCCGCCTTATTGGACGATAAAACGGTTAGCGGTACAGCCTACGAGCCGTTGACGGTTCCGGCCGCCGGAACCGGTTTTCAGATGGCCGTTCCGTCGTTCGACATACAGCCAAATTTTGAACGGGAACTGTTTACCCGAAAAGTGCTGGGCAATATGCAGGATGTGTACGTCAATCGCTACGAGACCAAAATGCAGAGCGGAAGCCACCATTTTGTTGCGTACGATTTCCGGAATAAAACGTCGCTGCCTAGTTTGAATGACATCCGCGATCTACGTAATCCAGATAATTCTCTGAACCTGTTGACGGTGCTGACCATGTCGAACCACGTGTATCTGGCCGGTTCGCAGGCGCAGTATCAGGATTATGTGTTTCCAGAAGGGGCTGCGTTGCTCATCCCGGCGGGTGCTTCGTTCGACCTCAACTCGCACTTCGTCAATAAAACGACGGCAGTGCGGAAGGGTGAGGCTCAGATCAATTTGTACACAGTCGATAAATCAAAGGTCAGGAACATTGTTCAAACGCTCGATTTAGGCAATACAAACCTGCCCTTACCAGCCAAGACTCGCGTAACGCTGACCAAAACGTTTACTTTCAGCAAGCCCCGGAAAATATTGACCCTCACGTCGCACATGCACAAGCTGGGCGAGAAGTTTGTAATTAAAATTGTTGGCGGAGCCCGCAACGGTGAAATCGTTTATACCTCCACCGATTGGGAAAACCCTGAAATCATCACCTTCAAAACGCCCATCGACTTACAGAAAGGAGAGGGGCTTATGTCCGAAATAACCTATAATAACACCACCAGCAAAGCCGTCAACTTCGGCCTCACGAGTGAAGATGAAATGGGGATTATTTTTGGGTATTATTATGAGGAATAGTCAATAAGCGGCTTCGCCTAAGTCGGTAAGTCAGTAAGTGGCTGACGCATGAGTTTTGCTCGCGCGTCAGCCACTTACTGACTTACCGACTTAGGCGAAGCCGCTTATTGACTATATCTTACCGTGCTACTTCAATATTTACCCGGCGACCTTTGATGGTATTGCCTTCCATAGCGTCGACAACGCGGGTGGCTACATCTTTCGGAACGTCGACATACGTGAACTTATCGAAGATATCGATGCTGCCGATGCTGTTTCCGGGAATGTTGGCTTCACCGGCAATGGCACCTACGATGTCGCCCGGACGGACGAAATCTTTGCGGCCAATGCTCACCATCAGGCGGGTCATGTTCGCTTCGCGCTCACGGGGAACACGTTGGTCGTCGCGGTCGAAGTAAGGTTTGCCAGCGCCCGAACGGTCCCGGTCGTTGTTGAAACGTGGCCGATCACCACCGTCATTCCGGCGGTCACCAAAGCGGGACGGTCCGTCGCTACGGGCGCCACCATCATTTCGGCGGTCACCGAAACGGGAGCTGTTACCTCGCTCATCGCGGTCGCCGAAGCGTGACCCGCCCCGACGATCTTCGAAGCGTCCGCCACCTTCACCCCGACCACGGTCGGCGTATTTGTCGCGGCCATTCCGGCGATCATCTTCCAGGTTGAGGTTCTGATCAGCGAATTCGTTTTTCTCCAGACCCATGCTGCGTTTTACCAGCGCGGCTACAATCTGCTCGGTCGAGAAACCGGCATGGTTGAGTTGCGTCAGTAAATCGTCATACAGGTTCAGGTCTTTACTTTCCTGAATCGTCTGTTGCAGTTGCTCGATGAAACGGGCTTTGCGCACACCAACGATATCTTCGAAGGAAGGAATAACACCTTTCTCAACCTTCACTTTCGTATAAGTCTGAATTTCGCGGAAGCGATACTTCTCGTCGCGACCCACGAACGAGAACGCACGGCCCGATTTACCCGCACGACCTGTCCGGCCAATCCGGTGTACGTAATATTCTTCGTCGAGGGGAATGTCGAAGTTGATAACGGCGTCAACATCGTCAACGTCGATACCACGAGCGGCTACGTCAGTGGCAACCAGAATGTTGGTTGTACCGGCGCGGAATTTACTCATGACGTTGTTCCGTTGCGCCTGGCGCAGGTCGCCGTGCAAACCTTCGGCCTGATAGCCCCGGATTTGCAGGTCTTCAACGATTTCGTCGACTTTACGCTTTGTATTACAGAAGACCAGCAGCAGTTTCAGGTCGTACATGTCGATCAGACGACACATTACTTCCACTTTTGCTTTGGCTTTTACTTCAAAATAAACCTGTTCGATGTTCACGTTCGTCAATTCTTTCTTGACGACTTTCACCAATACAGGATCTTTCTGGAACTTCTGGGTGATCTGCATGATCGGCTTCGACATAGTTGCCGAGAACAGGATCGTTTGCCGCTCTTCGGGCATTTCTTCCAGAATGCTCTCAATATCTTCCCGGAAGCCCATATCCAGCATCTCATCCGCTTCGTCAAGAATCATCATCTTAACGTTGTTGAGTTTGAGGGTATTCCGCTCCATGTGGTCCATCACACGACCGGGCGTACCGATTACAATGTGCACACCGCTTTTGAGTGACCGAATCTGCCGCTCGATGGAGTCGCCACCATAGATAGCTTCGATACGAATACCGCGTTTGTATTTCGCCAGTTTCTTGATCTCTTCGGCTACCTGCAACGCTAATTCACGCGTTGGGCAAAGAATGAGCGTTTGCACCGAGCGATCCTGAACGTCGATCAGGTCCAGCGCGGGAATACCAAAGGCTGCCGTTTTACCGGTACCTGTCTGAGCTTGTCCGATAACGTCACGACCGTCCAGAATTGGCGGAATCGCTTCGGCCTGGATGGGCGACGGGCTAACAAAGCCCATATCCGTAACAGCCTGCAATACCTCGGCTGAAATGGCCAGGCTGGAGAATAAAATCTGATTGGGGTCAACCTTAGGCGTTGTTACTTCTGCTGCAGGCGCATTGGGAGCTGCAGCCGTAGGTTCTTCAACGTGAGCAAGGGGCTCATCGGCCACGATAACGACTTTATCGGCCACACCTTCTGCAACGATTTCCGCTGCGGTATCATCAAAACCGGCTTCAACGGCTGGTTTTGCTACTTTCTTTTTGGGAACCTTAGCTGTTTTAGCTTCGGTAGTTGCCGAATCAGCAGGAGCGACCGCGCTGGCGGCCATTTCCGTGGCTATTTTTTCAATATCCAGGAAGTCATCCTGATTGGCTGATTTAGTTGTTTTCGTTTTCATTAATTTGGAAATGATTAAATAAAATGAATCATCCAAACGAAGACGAGTATGTGCCAGTGAACGGCGCGATAATGCGAGAATTGCCCAACGAACCAAGCTGCCCAAACGACCCAACAGGACCATCACCCCGTACCTCTTCAAGGGGGATAAAGACAACGACCGGATCTACCGGTACGACCATTCGACGATTAGCCCACGCGCAAGAGAATTCACTCCGAGTGCCCCACTCGGGAGCGTCCACACAGAAACCCATCCTGTACATCCGTACATAAGCTCTGTCAGACCTAACTCAACACGTAAAAAAGGAGAGAAACAGAGACGCGAACGGATGTCGCTTGTAAAATCTGGTGCAAAAGTACGTATATTTTTACCAAAAAGCAAGTGGCGTGTTGCTAATATTGTATTTATTTGAGAAACAGCTAAGCTAGCTGGCTTGTTTCCAAGAAATAGTTGGCTTTAATTTATATTCGCTTATGACACCTAATGCTGGCAAATACATTATACTGATTGGTGCTGTCATGGTGCTCGTCGGCCTGATCGTTTATTTCTTCGGCGATAAGCTGGGCTGGCTGGGGCGATTGCCGGGCGACATTCGCATTGAAGGGAAAAACGGAGGTGGCTTCTATTTTCCCATCGTGACCTGTATTGTGGTCAGTATCGTTTTAAACCTGCTTATCGTTCTGATCCGTCGTTTTTTCGGGTAGTTGCCTTCTCCGCTCCCGACGAATCGTTGTCTTCGCTGTAGGTCAATTTGTTCAGGTAAAAAACCTCCCGCTGGCCAGCGTTGGCATTTTTTGTGGCTGCAATTTTCTGAAAGCCGCAGGCTATGAAATGCCGGTCATACCAGGCCATCAGGTTGTCCTGAGCCGAAAACGTTACTTTCTCGTTTTCAGCGTTCGTTTTCAATTTAAATTTTTCCGTCTCTTTCAGAATCTTACTGCCCTGAATCACTTCCGTAGTGATTTCGCCTTCGTTGGGGTAAGCCAGTACCATTTTATCGTTGTGCTGCGACACCTGCACCATCTCGGTCAGTTCGGTACTGAGTAGTTCCTTGATCGGGAAGCAGTTGTCCCACAGAAGTTTCCCCTGCTTGTCGAAACCACAGATAAACGCATGCGTGTAGCGGAAACCTTCATAGCGATCGCCCCCGCGCAGGTAACCGCCATAAGCCAGCGTACTGCCCCGGTATTGTGGGTAATAGACTTCGGCAACGAGTGTCAGGCCATCGGGGGTAGGGGTCAAGTCGTGTACCAGTAGTCGATAACGGAATTTATAATCCTTGCCTTCTTCCTTCTTTTTCTGTGCCTTGGCCAGCAGCTTTTGCTGTCGGTGGGGTTTTAAATAATTGAAGAAGTTCTGGAGCTGGGAGAATTCGATGTACTGAATGTCGCTGATCGTTTCTGTCGTAGACACGCTGCCGCCCTCCCCATGATGGATACGGGCTACATAGATACCCTGCGAGTACGGCGTGCAATCGGTAGAGTAATTGCCGACCAGGATAGACTCCTGTAGGTTTACAGGGAGTAGTTTTCCCGAAACCAGGCTGTTCTGTGCCCCGTCGAAGTCGATGGTTCTCAGGAGTTTGCTGTCATAGTTGTACGTGCGGATTGAAAATTTGCAATGACGTCGGAGCGCATGCACCAGCACATTGACTTCCTGCCGGGCTTCGTCAATTTCGAGACTGCTTATTTCCATCCGGTTGGCATACAGGCCGGGCAGTACTTTTACTGTATTGTCGAAAAATGAGAACGACAGCACAACAGGCCGACCGTGGTGATGGCCACTGACGAACGCCTGACTGCCCATGACCTTAAACTGATCGACATCCAGTTGGTCAATTAATTTGCCGTCAAACGTGTCAATGACCCCATCATCGAGATTTAGCCTCAGAAATTGAAACTGGTCGCCATCGTACTCCCGAAAGAGATGATAAACATACTGACCTGATTCGTAAGAGGCTACCGGCTTGAATTCGATGTCCTGTTTATAATCGGTTTGCCACTGCCGTTTAAAGTTAACGTCGTACTTCTGGAAGTTTAGTTTTATGGGTGACCGATCCAAAAAGCTGCCGGTTCGAATAGTCATCAGTACGCCCTGTTCGCCCAGGGGTGTTACATCAAACGACTCGGCTTCGTTGGGGTCAGATGGAATCTCGATCCGCATAGACTGCGCCAGCTGCGCACACACGGGTTTGACACCAAGGGCCAACAGAAACAGACAGACGATGAATAAAAGACGAGGCATGTGGATGAATTTACGACCAGGTGGCCCGGCTGACGACAGGCTCTACGAAGTTACTCAGAATACGCAACAAAAATCATACCCCTTACCCACAACGATCGTTGACGCGCCGGTAAAAAAGAATCAGACTGCCCAGCGTTTTTTCAGGTAATCTTTCATAAATACATTTATATCCCACTGGCTGGCAACCGGTTGCTGGGTGAAGGGAATGGTTGGCAAATACCCCGCCGGACCGAACTCGCAGGTGACGGTCAGGGTAGGGGCATTCGCCTTCTGGAATCGATCCCGGATGGCATCCCACCATTTGGCATGACTTTCGAGGGCGTCTTTCCACTCCGGCGCACGCGGGTCATTTACTTGCGGCCCTTCCGGGTGCCCAACGCGGCAATGGATATGGTCACTAACCCGGATGGCTCGGTTTACGTTTTCCATCTGGTCAGTCAGGTAAGATTCGGCCACGTTCACCCAGTGCGAGTAATCGGCAGTCAGGCGTAACTCCGGCACTTTAAGCAAATAGGACTGTATGGCCGGAGCGCTGTACGAAAACCGACCCCGGTGTGTTTCATGCAGAATCCGAACACCCGTTTGCTTTTCCACCGCCATAGCCACCTGAATTAACTCGACATTCTGCTCGAACGTAAAATAGTCGTGACCGGTATGGGCGTTGATAAACAGCGGCTTATAGGCGGCAATGTCCAGCAGGTCGTCGTGGTACTTCTTCTTGTGTTCACTGAAGTTGCTGCCACCGCCAAACGCCATGAGAATCAACTGCAGGCCGTTGTCATGCGTAACCTGAACGGCTTCGTTTCGTTTATCGGGTCCGGCCGAGATTTCCATGCCGTCGTACCCGGCGGCTTTCACGCGTTTGGCGGCTTCGGTGTAGCCAAGATTTTCCATACCCCAGAGCGGGCAGAAGAAAAGGGTTTTCACAGGTGTAAGGGTTAAATGTACAGATTTAAGAACGAGGTGATACCTTCGAAAAAATCGCTAGGCTACCCAAAGAACCGCTTTGCCGACAATGTTCCAGGATTCGCCCGACTTCTCTAAAAACATCAGGCTACCTTCCCCGGCTCTACCGTCACTAACAGTCGAATAGTAGTACAATGCTTTTCGGCCATCCTCCGAATAAGCAACTTTGGAAAAACGAAGAAAACCACCAAAATCTTCATGATCTTTTCGTAAAGCAGCATAGCCACGATAGTTCGCTGTCTCTTTTCCAAAGTAATACTCCATCCGCTCGTCGGGCCACAAGATTACTTTTTGGCATTGGGGTTGAATCGACTGCATTAACGTAAATTTTGTAAACTGATTGGTATCCAGGGTTGCAATAAAATTTTTCCAGGCGGGCTCCGTATAAAAGGACGATTCAGGGCGAATTAGTAAAGAACGAGGTCGAATCAAATAGGCAAGTCTTGTCTGAGCTTGTGAAAAGTCAAACCGGAATCCATAGCGACTTCGTGTTTCGGAAACGGGTTGAAGAAGCAGAAGCTTATTCTGAAGGTAGGCTTTGCCTGAGTCATTACAAGCCGGGAATGAGTTGATAATGACAGTATATATGGTATAATCTTGTTGGGGTAAAGCAGGATAGGCAGACTGCCCATGGGTGGGGCGGTTGTATAGTACTAAAGTAAAAACAATGAAAAGTATTCCTATTTTGTTATCCATAGGGGTAGAAGCCTTTTCGTAAGATTAGTATTTTTTTTACAATATCCCCAACTTTACCAACAGAAGTCAAATAGGTTAGCCGTCCTCTTTTTCGGTAAACTATTTCTTGAACGAATCCAAAATAAATCCCAATTATGAGTGAAGTAGCCACCCGTTTTGCTCCCGGCGTTGTGACCGGCGAAGGCGTTGCTGAAATTTTTCGCCACGCCAACGAAAATGATTACGCCCTTCCCGCCGTCAATGTTGTCGGCACGGACTCCGTCAACGCCGTACTGGAAACAGCAAAAGCGGTTAACTCTCCGGTAATCGTTCAGTTCTCGAACGGTGGAGGTATTTTTTACGCCGGTAAGTCGCTGCCTAACGATAAGCAACAAGCGGCCATTGCCGGTTCTATTTCGGGTGCTTTACATGTTCACCACATTGCTGAACTGTATGGTGTTCCCGTTATTCTGCACACCGACCACTGCGCCAAAAAACTGCTTCCCTGGATTGATGGCCTGCTGGCCGCTGGTGAAAAGCATTTCGATCAAACCGGCAAACCACTGTACTCGTCGCACATGCTCGACCTGTCGGAAGAGCCAATCGAAGAGAACATTGAGATCTGCGCAAAATACTTTGAGCGCATGGCCAAAATCGGCATGACGCTCGAAATTGAGCTGGGTGTAACGGGTGGTGAAGAAGATGGCGTCGACAATACCGATGTTGATGATTCGAAACTGTACACGCAGCCATCTGAAGTGGCTTATGCGTACGAAGAACTGAGCAAGATTTCGCCAAACTTCACGATTGCTGCTGCTTTCGGAAACGTACACGGTGTTTACAAGCCCGGTAACGTGAAGCTGTCGCCAATCATTCTGGACAACTCGCAGAAATTCATTCAGGAGAAATACAACACGGGAGCGCTGCCGGTGAATTTCGTATTCCACGGTGGGTCGGGCTCAAGCCGCGAAGAAATTCGGGAAGCCATCCGCTACGGTGCTGTGAAAATGAACCTCGACACCGACATGCAGTGGGCAATGTGGGAAGGTATCCTGAAATACTACAAATCGAAAGAAGGCTACCTGCAATCGCAGCTGGGCAACCCCGAAGGTGCCGATTCGCCAAACAAAAAATATTACGATCCACGTGTGTGGCTGCGTAAAGGCGAAGAAAGCATGGTGCAGCGCCTGAAAATTGCGTTCGAAGATTTGAACTGTATCAACCGCCTGGCATAGTCAGTTTTGGTTTTCAGTACTTGTAGAAGTGCCGGGTTAATCAACCCGGCACTTTTTTTATGCGGTTGCCAGCTTAAAGGACGTTTTGCGTGTGGTATGCCTGGCCAATTCAAGCTGAAAATAGACTTTAAATCTGCTGAGTGTTTCTACTTAACTAGTAACCTGAGTAGAAATTATGTCGATGATTTTATAGTAGATTAGGCGGGTTAAAAGCCTCTAAAAGGGGGATAGCTGACCGGTGTTTAATCGTATAAATTCCTTAACTTTCAGTATAATATACCGCTCTATGTGATGTATTGTGGAAAAAATTGGGTTTTATTCGATTCTCCTTCTATACAAGTGATGAGCTGAAAAGAAGAAATAGGAAAATGACTCAACAACGTTATTCATTTAAGATGATTTTAAATTAATATGAATTTGATCCGCTCTGCGTTACGAAAGCCAATTACCATTTTGGTACTCGTAGCCAGCCTTTTTTACTTCGGTATAGGTGCTGTTCGCACGATTAAGATTGACATATTCCCGAACCTGAATCTGCCGGTTATTTACATTTCCCAACCGTTTGGCGGCTACACACCCAACCAGATGGAGTCGTTCTTCGGGAAGCAGTATGTCAACCTGCTGTTGTATGTATCGGGGGTGAAAAGTATTGAGACGAAGAACATTCAGGGTATAACGCTTCTGAAACTATCGTTCTACGAAGGTACTAATATGGCCCAGGCAGCTGCGGAGGTGTCGGCTTACTCAAACCGGGCGCAGTCCAGCTTCCCGCCGGGGTCGCAACCGCCGTTTATTCTCCGCTTCGATGCCTCAACGCTGCCGGTCGGGCAGTTGGTACTGAGCAGCCCGCAGCGGACTAACAACGAACTACAGGATTTAGCCAACGTCTATATTCGCTCAGGCTTTACATCCATTCCGGGACTGGTATCGCCAGCTCCCTTTGGCGGCAACGCCCGCTCCATTGTGATTAAAGCCGATCCGGAATTATTAAGATCACACAACCTCACGCCCGATCAGTTGGTAGCCGCCCTGCGGATCAACAACCAGGCAACCCCGGCGGGGAATGTGCGTATTGGCGACTTCAATTACTTTACGCCCGCCAATACAACCGTCAAAAATATTCAGGATTTCGGGGATATTCCGCTCTATACCGGCTCCGTTCAGAACCTGTACCTAAAAGATGTGGCCACCATTGAAGATGGTGCCGATATTACGCAGGGGTATGTGCTGGTCAACGGAAAACGGTCGGTATATCTGCCCATTACCAAATCGGCGGATGCATCGACCTGGGAGGTGGTGCAGAATCTGAAAGCGGCCCTGCCTCGTTTTCAGGCGCTGCTGCCCGAAGATGTCAAGCTCACCTACACCTTCGACCAGTCGGTGTACGTGATCAACGCTGTCGAGAGTTTAATGACCGAAGGGGCCATTGGGGCTATTCTGACGGGTTTGATGGTGCTGCTCTTTTTGGGTGATGGGCGGGGCGCTTTGATCGTGATCATTACCATTCCGACCTGTATTATCTCCGGCGTGTTATTCCTATCGCTTTTCGGGCAGACGATCAATATTATGACCCTGAGTGGGCTCTCGCTGGCGATCGGGATTCTGGTCGATGAAAGCACCGTAACGATCGAGAATATCCACCAACATATGGATATGGGCAAACCCAAAGCCCTGGCCATTTGGGACGCCTGTAAGGAAATCGCTTTTTCGAAGCTGCTGATTCTGTTTTGTATCCTCGCGGTGTTTGCTCCTGCTTTCACCATGACGGGTATCCCGGGGGCACTGTTCCTGCCGCTGGCACTGGCCATTGGCTTCTCTATGGTTACGTCGTACCTGATGGCTCAAACGCTGGTGCCGGTACTGGCTAACTGGATGATGAAAGAGCACCATCCCGCCAGCAATGGGAAAGCTACTAAGTCAGAACACGTTAACGGCCATGCGATTTCGGCGAACGGAAACGGGAAAGCAGGCGTAAACGGTAAGCATACGCAGGATGATATATTGCAGGAAAAGACAAAGATTGCGCACCGGGTCGATCTGAATAATGACGGTAAGATCAGCTTCTTTGAGCGGATACGTGCCCGCTTTGTGCGGTCGATCGGCCGAATGCTGCCGTACCGTAAAGTCATTGTAAGCGTCTATGTCGTCGGTGCGCTGGCGGTTGCCTTTTTGTTGATCAACTCCATTGGCCGCGATGTGCTGCCCAAAGCGGGTGGGGGGCAGTTCCAGGTTCGTCTGCGTAACCCCGACGGCACCCGTCTTGAAAAGACCGAAGCGACCATGCTCAAGACCATCGACGTGCTGAATAAGATGGTCGGTAAAGAAAACATAGAAATTACCTCCGCCATGGTTGGTATGCACGGGGCTCAATTCTCCACGAGTCCCATCTACCTTTTTATGGCCGGGCCTCAGGAAGGTGTTTTGCAGGTAAGCCTGAAACACGACTACGATGTTGATCTGGATGAATTGAAAGACCGGTTCAGAGCCAGCATGAAGCAAGCGCTGCCGGGAGTGAAACTTTCCTTTGAGCCGATTGAGTTGACGGATAAGATTCTTAGCCAGGGGTCGCCTACGCCCATCGAGGTCAAACTATCGGGTAAGAATAAACAGCAGAATGAAGAGTACGCCAACAAAGTAATTGCTAAACTGAACAAGATTCCGTACCTGCGGGATGTGCAGATTGGGCAGGCTACCAAATCTCCGGCCATCAACGTAAACATCGACCGGACGCGGGCCGCCCAGTTAGGTACGGATATTTCCACCATTTCGCGTTCCCTGATTGCGGCTACCTCTTCGTCGCGCTATACCGAAAAAAGCGTCTGGATCGACCCTAAATCAAACCAGACCTACACCGTTCAGGTGCAGGTTCCTGAAAACCGGATGACCAGTGTTAATGATCTGGGCGAAATACCCATTCTGCCGAACTCGAACCGGCCGGTGCTCAGCGACGTGGCGACCTTGCAGGAGGGAACCACGTACGGCGAAAACGATAATATTGGTGCTATACCGGTGCTGTCGGTAACGGCTAACCTCAACGATATTGACCTGGGAACCGCGGCCCGCGACGTGCAAAAAGCCATCGACTCGCTGGGCGAGTTACCCCGCGGTTTAACCGTTAAAATGCAGGGATTGACGCAAGTGCTCATCGACACGCTGGATAGTCTGCAAACGGGTCTGATCACGGCTATCGTGGTTATTTTCCTGATGCTGGCGGCAAATTTCCAGTCTTTCAAAGTTTCGCTGGTGGTGTTGTGTACGGTGCCTGCCGTATTGGTTGGCTCGCTGGTACTGCTGATGCTGACCGGTTCAACGCTCAACCTGCAATCGTACATGGGCATGATTATGTCGGTGGGGGTGTCGATTTCCAACGCGGTGCTGATGGTGACTAATGCCGAGGAATTGCGGATGCGAAACGGAAATGCGATGCTGGCGGCTCGGGAAGCAGCATCGTTACGGATGCGCCCTATCCTGATGACCAGTGTCGCGATGGTGGTTGGGATGATTCCGATGGCATCGGGTTTGGGCGAGGGCGGTTCGCAGTCGGCTCCGCTGGGCCGGGCCGTTATTGGTGGTCTGATGGCCTCGACCTTCGCTGCCTTATTCATTTTACCCCTAGCCTTTGCCTGGGTACAGGGCAAGACCTCAACCGAATCGGTATCCCTCGATCCCGAAGATAAAGACAGTAAACATTACATTTCCCCTTCGTATGAAACGGCTAATCAATAAACCAGTGCGCAGTTTGCTTACCCTTACAGGCAGCCTGTTGCTGGCGAGTGTGCTAACCAATTGTCAGTCTCCCGAGAGTAAAGCAGAGTCCAAAGAAACGGAAACGGTAGAAGCCCCCGCAGCACTGGAAACCTTTGCGCTGTCGAAGGGTAAATTGGCGTCTTCGCTGCATATACCCGGCGAACTGGTAGCCTTTCGTGATGTGGATATTTATGCGAAAGTGAGTGGCTTTATCAAATCGCTGCAGGTAGATGTGGGGTCTGAGGTGAAGCAGGGGCAACTATTGGCCCTGGCCGAAGCCCCCGAATTGAGTGCACAACTAACCTCGGCCGAGTCGCGGTTGAAAGCGCAGGAAGCGGTATCCATCGGGAGCCGGGCCAATTACGAGCGGGTGCTGGAAGCCAGTAAATTCTCCGGGGCCGTATCGAAGAACGACGTGGATCTGGCGTTGGCCAAACGGAATGCCGATCTGGCTCAGTTGGATGCCGCCAAATCGGCTTACCGCGAAGTGGCTGATCTGAAGAAATACCTCGAAATCAGAGCCCCTTTCAACGGGATCATCAGTGCCCGTAACGCCAGCACCGGCGCGTACATCGGGCCGTCGGGCAAAGGCTCCGAATTTCCCCTGTTTGTGCTAACCGAACAGAAGCGGTTGCGCCTGGTGATTTCCGTACCGGAAGCGTATACCGGTTATGTCGATCAGAACGACCCGGTTAGTTTTACGGTTAAGACGTTCCCCGACAAGAAATTTACGGGCCAGATCAAGCGGCTTTCCGGTGCGCTGGACAAGCGCCTGCGTGCTGAGCGGGTAGAAGTGGATGTCATCAACAATGACCGTAAACTGCTGCCGGGCATGGTCGCTGAAGTAACGCTGCCGCTGCCAACCAAAACGAGTACCTTCGTGGTCCCGAAATCAGCCATTGTTAATTCAACTACCGGGGTCTTTGTCATCCGCGTCAATAATCAGAAAGCGGAGTGGGTGCCGGTCAAGAAAGGACTTGAAGTCGATAATAAAATCGAAATATTCGGTGCTGTTAACGAAGGCGACAAACTAATTACGTCGGCTACCGAAGAGATTCGCGATGGTGCGTCGGTAAGTGTAAAATAATTTTAAAAGCGCGAGGCTCCGGCCTCGCACTTTTAAAATTATTTTACATATCCCAATTTCCTCGGAATCGTGAAAATCTCCGTTTGCCGACCGTCGATGTACCGGAAGGTTTTGCCATCGAAAAAACCGTCTTCTTCGAGCATGATGCGTACCACCTTTTTCCATTCAGGAATCTCTACGGCGGCATTGAGTTCAATGGAGTAGGCGGTGTTGGCTAACAATGGGTAGTCGCCGGGGCCGGGAACACCTTTCTGCTGATCCCACAAACCAATCGTTGGACCGGCCGCGTGCCCGTGAACGCCAATAGGGTGGGAATAGATAGTGCCATTAATTCCTTCCTTTTTCGATTGCTCCAGAGCCGCCAGCAGCATCTGATTGCCGGTTTTGCCCGCGCTGAACTGTTCGGTCAGGATCTCCTGTAAACGATTGCCCTGTTTGAAAGCGGCTTTGATAGATTCGGGAACGTCGGTCTCGCCGGGGCGCAGGATGTAAGCGTGTTGTTGCTGGTCGGTGTTCAGGCGCAGGTAGGTGATGCCGAAATCGACGTGGATCAGATCGCCGGGCATAATGACCTGCTTGTCGGGGCGCTTGGAGAAGGTGCGGAGGTGATTAAAGTCCTCCTTGTCGGACCGTTGCACATCGACTGTTGGGTGAAACCAGGTGTCGAGCCCCAGGTTGGTGATGCGCTGCCGAAACCACCAGACCACATCGTCGGTCGTGGTTACGCCTGGCTGGATTACCTGCTCCGAAAAACCTTCCTGAATAATCTGGTGAGACAATCGGCAAATGAGCGGGTAAATGGCCATTTCTTTTTCCGTCCGCGTTTCGAGCCAGCCAACCGCTACCTTCTCCGCCGACACGATGCGCTTCTGGTAATCGCCGGGCAGCTTTTTGACGAACTCTTCATGCTCCGAAAACGAAAGCCCGTCGGCATGACCGTAATTGGTGGACATGTTCAGACCAATTTTCTTCGGCTTGCGGTCTTCGATGATCTTCGCCAGAGCTTCCCATTGATTCGGCCGAACGTCGATGTCCCACGCGCCTTTGAGCAGGTTGCCAACATCATAGCGGGCAATGGCCAGTTTTTCCAGTTCTTTCCCGTTATCGAAGAAAACGATGATCGTCCGCCGGCGCGCCGAGAGCCAGGTGCTGGGCAGCATGGTTCGCAGAACGGGATCTTCGTTGTATTCGCGGGAGATGATCACCCACATATCAATACCCTCGCGACGCATGAGCTGAGGCAAGAAATTAGTGAAGCGGTCGTCCAGAATTTCGTCGATCACCCGCGACCGGTCGCGTTCGGTTAAAACAGTGGATGGCGACGGATTTTGGGCCTGGGCCGTGTGTAGAACAAGTGAAAATGTGAATAATTTAATCAGGAAGTGTACTGATCGGTGCATAGAGTTCAGGGTATCAACAGTTTGTAGCAAGATACGCAAAGACGTTATAGATTTTTAACAGGGGGGTAAACAACGTTTGCCGGTCAATGTGCATCTTGCCTTTAGGATAGCCATTTATCCGGTTGTCAATGAAAATTCATTATCTGTAGAAAAAATAGCGACAACCCTTCGTTTAACGAGTACTTTCGTACACTTGTCAACACATGCCTGCATGAAGTCTATACTACTTTTAGTCATTACCTGCCTGTATTCGCTTTCCATTACTGCTCAAACGGCTACCACGGGCCTGCGGGGTACCATTAAAAATGCGCAGGGGGAAGTGCTTCCTTTTGCAGCTGTCATTATAAAAGGGACCGCAAAAGGAACCATAACCAATGCTGAAGGCCGCTATGAAATCGCGCTGGATCCGGGTAAATACGATATCATTTTTCAATATCTGGGCTTCCAGACAATACAAAAACCTGTTGAGATTAGTACGGGTTTCGTTACCTTGGATGCTACTCTGGAAGAACAGGCACTCCGGCTAGCCGAGGTGCAGACCAAAGCCGGAAATGAAGATCCGGCTTACACGATTATGCGCCGGGCCATTGCCAAAAGCCGGTTTCATCAGTTGCAGGTACAGCGTTTCAAAGCGCGGGTGTATACGAAATCATCCTTTACCGTCATTGACCTGCCGAACCTGGCCGAAATGGCGTTTCGAAAACAACTGAAAGAAGCCGAAAAGGAAGCCAACTTTAAAGTAGGGGTGCCGTTGCTCAATGAAACTGTGGCCGAAGTGACCTTCAGTCAACCCAATACGTATCGGCAGCGCATCATTGCCAACCGAAATTCGCAGGGCGATTTCCTCAGTCCGAACCAGTTTTATAACGCCAGTTTCTACAGCCCTACCATTGCCGGAGCGGTTTCCCCCTTATCGCCGAAGGCCTTTGCCTATTATAAATTCGAGTACAAAGGTACGTTTCGGGAGCCGGGCGGGGTAGAGGTGAGCAAGATTCAGGTGATTCCCCGGCAGTATGGCGAGGGCGTTTTTCGGGGAACTATCTACATTCTGGAAAACACCTGGGCCATTCATAGCCTGCAACTGGAGACGGTGAATAACATTGGCGTGTCAATTGCGGTGCGTCACATTTGTACCCCGATTCAGGGCGTCTGGATGCCAACCAATCAGCGGTATGAGGGCAAAGGGTCGTACTTGGGCGTCAAAGCGACGGGCTACTACATCCGAAACCTGACCTTCAGCGAGTTCGTGGTCAATCCCGCTTTCATTGAAGATATTGAAGTCGCCGACGAGAAGAAAGCGCCACCCACCCAGACTTTGTCCAAAGGCGAAATTAAGGGCCGTAACCTGGATGAGCTTGTGAAGAAGCAGAAGGAGTTCTCGACCAAAAACCTGCGTCAGATGGTTAAAGAATACGAAAAGCAGGAGAAACAGGCGCGTAAAAATCGGAAAGAGGACGTAACTGTAGTGCGCGACGATTCACTGGTTGTCGACTCGCTGGCCCGCAAACGCTCCAATGTGTTCTGGGATTCACTGCGCTCGGTGCCGCTGACAACGGCTGAAATCAAGAGCTACCGAAAAGCCGATAGCCTGGGTTTGGTCAAAGAAATAAAAGTGCTTACTAAGGCAGATAGTCTTAAGCGGGATAGCCTCGCGTCAGCGAAAAAGAAAAAGTCGCCCAACAAGTTTTCACCAGGTCAGCTATTGAGTGGCCATACCTGGCGGCTTACCAAACAGAGTTCGCTGATTTACACTAGTCCGCTGGAGCGTATCGAATACAATACCGTTGAAGGATACACGGTGGAAGGAGCCTTGAATTTGCGTTACCGGGCTAAAGTCGATTCAGTCAATCGGTTCCGACAGATTCCGCTGGGGGAGTGGAATATTGGCGGCACCGGGCGGTATCAGTTTGGCCGGAAGGGGTTTGTTGGCTATGGACTGGGCAGTTATCAGTACAAGAGCACGAAACTGAGTGTATCGGGCGGGCGCTATCTGTATCAGTACAACCCGGATAACCCGATTAGCCCTTTCCTGAATACGCTGACAACATTGGTCTTTGAGCAGAATTTCGCGAAACTCTACCAAAAGGATTTCCTGAATCTGACCGTGACGGCCTCCCCGTTCAAAGACCGGGTGTCGTTGACGGGTAGTCTGGAATACGCCCATCGTTCCGAACTGGCCAACTACCGGGAAGACCTCAAGCCATGGATTAACTGGCGGGAACGGACGTTTACAGCCAACCGCCCGGATAATTCGGAGGTAGAAACGACCGCCTTTCCCATGCACAATGCGCTACTGCTGAACCTGACTGCCTCGGCGAAACTGGGTGCTACGCAATACACCATCCGCAACGGTCGGCGGATTGCCCGGCGAGATAACGATGCGCCCTTGCTGACGCTCAATTATCGGAAAGGCATGCAGGATGTTGACTACGACTTTCTGCAGGCCAGTATCAGCCATTCGTTCGAGACCGGTATTCGGAGCCGGTTGAACTACAAACTCAGTGCAGGCTCGTTTTTGAACGACAGGCGGGTATATTTTCCGGATTTCAAACATTTCGAAGGAAACCAGTTTTTCTTTCAGCAGGGCGATGTGGCATCGACTTACCGGTTGCTTCCATATTACCAGTATAGCACCGCGAAGCGCTTTGCCGAAGCCCACGTGCTGGCCGAGTTTCGTAAGTTTTTCGTGACGCAGCTTACGTTGGTTCGGCTGTTGGGTTTGAAAGAGAACCTGTTCGTGCATTATCTCTATACACCGGCATCAAAAAACTATACTGAAGTCGGTTATGGTCTGGACGGCCTGATTCCGCAGGTGCTGCCGTTCTTCCGGGTCGAAGTTATTTCACAGTGGCAGGACGCCAAATATCAGGGATTGGGCTTCCGGATTGGCACAACGCTGAAGTTCGGACGGTAGGGCGCTGGTAGAGAACGGCCACCCCCGGGCAAGAAAAATTCACATCCGTGACTATTGATATTTGGGGGATTACCCCGAAAAATACGTCAGGGGCAGATAACTCACGGTCCGCCAGCGGCCATTTGGCAAAGGTGGATAAGAAGTCGTTGAGCGAAAAGAGCAAATTGTGAGCCAGGGATTTTTAACTGTCCAACGCTGTTGGTAGTATACAGGCTATGAGTCGCGTGTCAGCTCTAGCTGGAGGCAAAATCATGGTAATTACACAAATCAAACGAATCCCGGTTTTGGACAATATCAAAGACTTATTCAACGTATTTCCGCGGGCTGGCCGCATCGAGTGGATTGGCATTCGGCCTATACGACGCGAACCTGTAGCGGTTGTCGATTCCATCGAAGTCACTGAAAAAAAAGGCATTTTGGGCGATCATTACAGCGGGCAAAGCGGCAATCGTCATGTCACGCTGATTCAGGCGGAACACTTGCCTGTTGTGGCCTCGCTGACGGGGCGTGATGTGCTCGATCCGGCTTTGGTTCGCCGGAATATCGTTGTTTCGGGATTGAACCTGCTGGCCCTAAAGGACCAGAAAATTCAGATTGGTAATGCGATTCTTCAGATTACGGGGCAATGTCATCCCTGCTCCAAAATGGAAACGGCTCTGGGCGCTGGTGGTTACAATGCCATGCGGGGACACGGCGGTATGACCGCCAAAGTTCTAACGGGTGGGGAGATACGCGTAGGAGACGATGTTATTGTTATCCAGCCCTGAGGAAAGCGAGTGTTCCGGGCTTAGGGCTGCTTCGGTGCCGGAGTCGCAGGATCGGCCGATATACGGCTTGGGCGATTGAACCCCTGGCCATACCGGTTGCGTAACTGCTGAATGGTATTGATCAGATCGTAATCTTCGGCTTTGAGCAAAAACTCATCGTCTAAGTCACAGAAGTCGTAAAAACGATCTACCTCATCGGGCTTTAAGGTTGTCGACTGCTCTACCAGAAGCCGGAATCGCTCCATGGCTAAGGCATGTCGGCGGTCCTGCTGCATAATGTAGTACGCTTTCCGGTCGGATTTGGGCCGTTTGGCGAATAACTCATACAATAAAGTTACCCCCGCCCCGTCAGCCAATCGGTCAAACGCCTGCTCGCCGGTTACTTTTTTGGAGGCTGTTGGCTCGTCGAGAACTTGCTGTATTTCGCGTTTTACTTCTTCGTAGCGTTTCCCTTTTACCGTTACTTCGGCCAGATCGACCACCCGATAGGGCATAGGGGGCAAGGCACGGGCAATAATGGTTGGATTGTCCGAACCATCGTATCGAATGCCGGTACGATTATATAGCTGACTGGTTAAGATGAGCGAATCGCCGGGTTGGACCGTCAGAAAAAAACGGCCGGCTGTATTCGTGCGAGCCCGCTGGCGCGTTCGCTGATTCACTACCGTTACTTTGTCGACGCCCCCTTTTGTTATCTGGTCGACAACCGTTCCAACCACGTATTTGCCTTGTGCCCACGCACCACCCGACCAGCCCAAGAGGCAGATTAGATAACCGGATAGCAGGAGTTTGGCAGGCATAAAAACTTAAGTTAGAAAGTCAGTAAGTCGGCAAGTCAACTTACCTGAGTTACCGACTTTTACACAAAAATACAGTTTGGTTGGATTTAATCCTGTTAAAAAACCTTAAGCAGTTTTTCCAGCCGGTCAACGGTCATAGCGGTAAAGTCATGCGCTACGTCGTCAACAAACGGCCACAGTTCATCGGGCGATTGCGTCGTGGCCATACCAACAACGGTGGCTCCTGCTGCCTTAGCGGCCTGAATACCCGTCATCGAGTCCTCGAAAATGACGCTGTCGGTGGGCTCAACGCCCAGCATACTCATCGCTTTCTGATAGATCTCGGGGTCAGGTTTCGGATGGCTAACCATACTTTCGTTGAGCAGTACATCGAAATAAGTCCGAATGCCAAGCGCATCCATAATGAAGTCAAGATTTTCGACAGGGGCCGAGGTCGCCACAGCCGTACGTATACCGGCTTCTTTTAATACCTTCAGGAAGGGAATAAGGCCCTCGATCGGCGTAATCTCATGTTGGTATAATTCCCGGAACAGGGCTTCCTTTTCGTGAGCCAGCCGTTTCGATTCGTCGGCCGTAAGGTCCTGTCCGGCAAATAGATGTTTGAGTATATCGTCGTTATGCTTTCCTGAAACATACTGCACAAAGTCTTCATCACTCAGGGTCTTGCCGTAGCGCTGGTAATAATCGCGCCAGGCAATTCGGTGATGCGGATTCGTGTCAACAATGACCCCATCCATGTCAAAAATTACAGCTTTCATCTGATAGTGGTTTTATGTAAATGAATGGACAGTGGGTAATGAATACTGAATTCTCATGAAACACGGTAATTTATCATTTTCCATTGCCAGTTATTCATTACCCATTACTCCTGTCCATTTACGTAAGCTTATTTCATCTTCACAATCGTAACCCCGGCACCGCCCCGGTCGGCGTGTTCGTCTTCCATCTTACCCACCTGCTTGTAGCCGCGCAGGTGATTACGAACGAGGGTTCGCAGAATGCCATCGCCTTTGCCGTGAACGATGCGTAGTTCCGGGTAACCAAGCATCAACGCATCATCGAAAAAACGGTCGACTTCGCCAAGGGCTTCCTCTCCGCGTTTCCCCCGAATGTCGAGGTTGAAGCTGAAGTTCTGCATCTTCTCGTTCATATCGACACCCTGGCTGCGTGGGCGATCATCCCGAACATCGGTGGCTTCTTTAAACGTCTTTTTACTTACTTTTTCGAGCCGGTTTAATTTTACGTTCGATTTGAGATCCCCAATACGAATTTCGGCGTCCTTACCCCGTATGGCCAGCACTTCGCCAATGGTGTTCTGCCCGGCAATGCGTACATAACTTCCAATGGCAATGACGCCATTGTCTTTTTCAAACTCCTCTTCGGTTTGTTTCGGGGTTTCCACGACGACGGGTTCGGGTTTCAGCTCTTTTTGCTCAAACCGTTCCAGCTCCTGCCGAACCTGTTTGGTGGGCTCTCGTTCCGCTTTGTTCTCTTTGATTTCGCGGATGGTGTTCTCAATGCGCTGGTTCGCTTCCTGAACGAGGGCTTTCGCTTTCTGCTTAGCATCGTTAACGATCTTCTTCTGATCGTTGTCGAGCCTGTTTTTCAGTGCGGTGTATTCTGCCAGTTGTTGGGCAAGTTTGCGCTGGTTGATACCGATCTCGATGTTTTTCTCCGAGAAAACGCGCTTTTCAATATCCAGTTCTTTCAGCAGCTTTTCAAAGTTTACCTGCTGAGTACCGAGTTTATCTTTGGCCCGGTCGATTACGCCTTTGGGCAGGCCAATTTTCTGCGCAATCTCAAACGCAAACGACGAGCCCGGCTGACCGATCTCTAATTTATAAAGCGGTTCCAGATGTTCACCGTCAAAACGCATGGCTCCATTAATGAGGCCCGGCGTCTTATCGGCCATTACTTTCAGGTTTGTATAGTGGGTGTTAACGACCCCATACGCACCTGATTTATTGAGGTCTTCCAGAATCGACTCGGCAATGGCACCCCCGAGGCCCGGCTCCGTACCCGTTCCGAATTCGTCGATCAGAAAAAGGGTTCGCTTGTTGGCACCGATCAGAAACTGCTTCATGGCCGTCAAGTGCGAGGAGTAGGTACTCAGGTCGTTCTCCAGCGATTGCTCATCACCGATGTCGATGAAGAGATTCTGGAAAACACCCATTTCTGAATAGTCGGCCATGGGGACAAGCAGCCCGCACTGGAGCATGTACTGAAGAAGGCCGATTGTCTTCAGCGATACCGATTTTCCACCGGCGTTAGGACCGGAAATAATGAGGATTCGGGCTTTCTCGTCCAGTTTCACACTCAATGGAACGACCGTTTTTCCCTGCTTTGAAAACGATAGGTAAAGCAGCGGGTGACGGGCATTCGTCCAGTTTACGAACGGGCGCTCGTGCAGTTTAGGCATGATGGCATCCAACTGAACCGCCAGCTTGGCCTTGGCCCGGATGAAGTCGATCTGGGCCAGAAAATTGACGGCTTTCTTCAGATCGTCGAGGTGAGGTCGGATCTGGTCGGTGAGGGCGAGCAGAATCCGGTAAATTTCGCGTCGTTCTTCGTATTCCAGTTCGCGAATTTCGTTGTTGGCATCGAATACCTCAGCGGGTTCCAGAAACACGGTTTGTCCCGTTTGGGATTCATCGTGCACAAACCCCTTGATCTTGCGTTTGTGTTCGGCGGCAATAGGAATTACCAACCGACCTCCGCGTATGGTCAGCGACAGATCATCGGGAATCCAGCCGTTTTGCCGGGCCTGCCGCAGGATGCTGTCCAGCCGTTTGCGGAGGTTGGCCTGTTCGCCAATAATGCGCCGACGGATACTCGCCAGCTCGGGCGAGGCCGAATCCCTGATGTTGCCCCGGTCATCGACAACGCGTTCGAGCGCATCCGTCAACTTTTTATCGACACCAACCGGTCCGGCCAGTTCTCGTAGAAACGGGAAATTATTATCTTCTTCCCGTTTGGATAAAAAGCGCAGACAGTCCTGAATGGTACGCAGGGCTAATTTCAGGTCGAAAAATTCAGCTTCCGTCAGGGCTAATCCTTCTACGCGGGCCCGGTTCAGATGCGGGCGTACATCGATGTAATTGCTCGTTGGGAAATCCGGCTCATATTGAACGATCTGCTTAAATTCGGTTGTTTGACGAAGCAGTTTGTCAATAAGCTGGACGTTATCAGTAAAACGAATCTTCTCAACATAATCCTGCCCCAGTGGACTGACGCATGCCTCTTTGAGTCGTTCGCGGATGGTATCGAAACCTAGTTTGTTTTCTAAGGTGTTGGGATAAAGCATTAAGTAGTAAGCACCGGTGTGCCGGAGCAGCAAAGAGTTATCTATGAGCAGGGTGTAAATGCTGTATATAGATAACAGTAGGGGAGGGCAGTGGGTTCGTTCTAGCCATGCAGATGATCGAGTCGTTCGAGCATTTCAAGGCAGGATCGGCTATTGTGGTAGGGGCATTTCCACATGCTGATTTTATCGTTCCCGACCACTTTATGATCGCCGGTAACACCCATGTACCATTCGCCATTCTGGCGGTCGAGCAGGTACTTCTTTGTGAACTCCCAGCTTTTTACTGATTTATCCAGAAACTGTTTCTCATGGGTAAGCTGGTACGCATTCATGAATCCGACCATGGCTTCGGCAAGTACCCACCATGAGCGTTCTTTATTAAGGTGACCGTCAGGCTCAAGTTCGTAGTTCATACCCCCATCTGTAGGGTCGAAACCGGTAGATGCTGCCCGCGCCATTTTTACGCCAATGTGATGAAATGCTTTCTGTAACGGCTTATCGGATGGATTTCTGGATGCCAGCAAGTCAGCGGCTTCGGGGAGTAACCAGGAAGCTTCAATGTCGTGACCATAGGAAACGGCTGTCCGCCGGACTTTCCAGTTCATATCCATAAACAGGTTCATCCGATAGGTTGTCGGGTCAATAATATGGATCTGAAACATGTGCAGCATACCACGCATTTGTTCGGCTACGGACTTATCGGGCCAGACGTGATACAAACACGTAAACGACTCCAGAATGTGGAGGTGTGTGTTCATCGTCTTTATCTCCTGATTGTCGTATTTGCTGATAATATAATCGTTAGCCGGTGACCAGTTGCGCGCGAGGGCTTCGACATACCCACCTCTCTTTGGGTCGTACGCATGTTTTACCATGTGCTGAAACACATCTTTAGCCAGAGCAAGTGCGGGTGCTGATTTGGTAGCGCGAACATACTCGCTTAGCCCGTATAGTGTAAAGGCTTGCCCGTAGAGGTGCTTGATCGTGTTTTTGGGCTGGCCGGTTGCATCCACCGACCAATACACGCCACCATACTCAGGGTCAATGAAGTACTTCTGAATGTATTGAAAAGCCTGATCGGCAATGGGGCGATAGTCTTCGTGTTGTGTGTGCCGAAGAGCGGCCGAAAACGTCCACAGGATACGCGCATTCAGCACAATACCTTTCTCTGCGTTTGGGTCAGGCTGATTTTGGTAATTGACCCGTCCATAAAAACCGCCATGTTCAGGATCGGGCGCATGGCGGGTCCAGTAAGCGAGTATGTCTTTATGTTCCTGCCGCAGTTCGGCGCGAAGTTGCTTTACGTCCATTACGATCAATGATGAATTAGGAATGATGAAGGATGGCGGGTCTGCGAACAGAGCCCGTTTGCCCTTATCATTCATAATTCATCATTCACCCTTTTCTACTGTTATTTACGGCTGCCATTCCGACTATTGCTATGACCTGAGTGGCCGTGTCCTCCGCGTTCGTCGGCAAGTTCGTTTACGCCTTTTGCTTCAACATCGTGATTCTCTTCTTCTCGCTGTACACTCTTGTCTGAATTAGACATTGACCGTTCACCCTGCGGGCGATCCTTAGCGGTGTCGTGAGCTTCGTAGTTGCGGGTTCGTTCGTGATTTGCCTGTAAATCCTTTGAACCCGGCTGGTCTGTGGTTTTGTGATTTGCCATGACTTTATCTATTTGTTGAGTAGACTTTTAACCCATGGGCGAATGAATTGTTTTAAACATAAAAGCCCGATCTGCACAGCAGATCGGGCTTTTATTAGACTTGGTTAGCTAAGTGATTGACTTAGTAACCGGGGTTTTGCTTCAGGATATCTTTGCCCTGAATATCGATTTGTGCCTGTGGAATAGGCAGATATTCATCCTGACCGGCTGTGAAGACGGCTCCTCCCAGGGCTGTTGGAAGCCTTGCCGCAGCACCTTCATACTGGAGGTATGCGTTCAGCACAGGGGCAGCAACTCCCCAACGTACGAGGTCGAAGAAACGGTGACCTTCGTCGCCCAACTCTAAACGACGCTCGAAACGAAGTGCCGTTGTCGCAGATGCTTTAGAGGCAAATACCGAAGCTGGATACTCCGTGATCACGTATTTAGCCGCTGGCGTTCCATCGGCCCGCTTTACAAAGCCATCTGGATTGGCAGCCCGCTTCCGTACCATGTTTACATAGTCACGTGCTTTTGACAATGAACCCACCTCAATTTCGGCTTCAGCAGCCATCAGCAATACGTCGGCAAAACGAATAAGGGGGAAGTTAAGCGCCGTATAGCCTGGTGTCCAAGAGCTATTGTCTTGCAGCGAACCACGGTCTGACTTGTAGTAAGTGAACTTCTTAGGTGAGTAAGGGCCACCGCTCGTTTGCAAACGAATCCAGTCGGCACCTGGGTGATCCATCCAATCGAGGTATGGAATACCACGCCGACCTACAGCATGGTCGAGTCGAGGATCGAGGTTACCAGCGTCAGGCGTGAATGGATCTTTACTCAGGATATTCATATCGTTTTTCACCTGGTTGGCACCGGTGTTGTACGAGTTATCGAGTAAAGGTAATCCATTGGCGTCAGTACGGAACGAGTTTACATACTCGAAGCTTGGCTGATTGAAGCCGCAGCAGTTTCCTGGGCCGTTCGGACCGGTGTTATAAGGGTAGTTCAGGTCGAACTCCGGGTTCGCATTGTTGACACTGCCGGTATTGGCAGCTGCCTGAATCGCGAACACTGATTCCTCGTTGTTGTCATTGGTGGCTCTGTACAGGTCAGCGTACTTGGCTACCAGACCGTATTTCTTACCGTTAGACGTTTTGCCATTGGCAATGACAAGGTCAAGCAAGGTTTTCGCATCTGTGAATTTTTTCTGATACAAATACGTCTTCGCCAATTGTGCAGCAGCAGCCCATTTATTTACCCGGCCCACCGCCGATTGTGTTTCGGGGAGGTTGTCATAGGCAAATTTAATGTCGGCTTCAATTTTTGGCCACAGATCCGTGTTATTAGGTACTTTTTCGATACCGGATCCATAATCTACCGTTTCATCAATATACGGAGCCATGTTATAGAGCCGCTTCAGATCGAAGTAGTAGAGACCGCGTAGAAAGCGTGTTTCAGCAGTGATACGGATTTTGTCGGCGGCAGATACATCGGAGCCAGCGGTAGCCAATAGCCGCAGGGTTGTATTCGCGCGGGAAATACCTTCGTATTTCCGAGCCCATGTACCGGCAACATCACCCGTTGGGATTGTCTCGAAGCGCTGGATAGGTACAAAGTTCGTACCATCGCCAAAGTCGGTGCCTTTATTGGCATCGCCACCGCGCATGCCACCCCAAACCCAGTTGGCAAACGAAGCATTCCGGTCTCCCCGGCCATTAAGCAGCGAGTAAACAGATACCAGCGAACCTTCAATGGCTGCTTTGGTATTAAGCTGGGCAACACTCAATTGCCCCGTTACGGGTACCTCCAGAAAGGTATCCTTACAGGCAACTCCCACCAGCGATATCGCTGCGGTAGAGCCAAGAATGAGAATTTGTTTTTTAAGATTCATTTGATGTTTTTGATTAGAAGCCAATGCTCAAACCGCCTGTGAACTGCCGTGTTAAGGGGTAGTTACCTACATCGATACCGAAGTTAGTATCAGCGTTACCACCTACACCTGGATCTATACCCGAGTATTTGGTAATCGTCAACAGGTTATTGGTTGAAGCAAATACCCGAACGCGCTGTAGCTTCAGGCGATTTAGAAGCGATGCTGGGAAATTATAACCGATCGAGAAGTTCTGTAACCGGAAGTACGAACCATCTTCTACGTAGTAAGAGTTCGACTGTCCATTGGTGCTAAAGTTAGCCGCCGATTCGAAAATGGGTACAGTTGCGTTTGGATTCGGATTGGTTGGTACCCACGACTCTTTCACACGGGCACTGATAGCCGCACCGGCAAATGATGGGTAGAAGTCCGTGAACCACTTCGAGACATTGAAGATTTTGTTGCCAATTGAGGTATAGGCATAGGTTTCAACATCGAAGCCTTTGTACGTAAACCGCAGGTTCAGGCCACCCGTGAATTTAGGCACCGGGCTACCCAGGAACGTCCGGTCATCAGCATCAATTTTGCCATCGCCATTAATATCGGCAAAACGGAAACGACCCGGAGCTGCACCATCCTGTTTGGGAGCAGCAGCAACTTCTTCTTTACTCTGGAACAGACCCATTGTCTGGTACCCGTAGAAGGACGAGATAGAGTAGCCCAACTGGTTCCGGATTGGGTTGATACCACGGAAACCTGGGTTTACAGTAGTCAGGTACGTCAGGCCGGGAGCCAGATAGACGATCTTATTACTTAAAACACTGGCTGTTACGTTGACTTCATAGCCTACTTCACCGCCAAGCTTTCCTCTGTTGATAATCTGAAGGTCAATACCTTTGTTTCTCATCTGCCCAATGTTTACAGATGGGGCAGCTGCGTAGTTACCAATTACGTCAGGAATCGGCACAGGAAAGAGCAAGTCTTTCGTATCTTTTTGCCAAAGGTCTAAAATAACATCCAGCTTGCCGTTGAAGAACGTACCATCTAAACCAATGTTGGTCGTAATGGAGCTCTCCCATTTGGCTGTGGGGTTACCGATACGTGACCGATAATAACCGTCTACAGTGCTGGAGTTGCTACCGTTGATGTCGTAGGCTGAGTTACCCAGGTTGGCGGTGTACAGGTTAAACTGGTTGTTTGGGTCCACGTTGTTAGAGTTACCCATGATACCATAACCACCCCGGATTTTCAGGTCGCTAACCCACGGCAGGTTTTTCATGAACTCTTCAGCCGAGATACGCCAGGCCACCGAACCAGCCGGGAACACACCATAACGGTTTTGAGCACCAAAGCGGCTTGAACCATCTCTCCGAACCAGACCTGTTACAATATATTTGTCATTGAACGAGTAGTTGGCCCGGCCAAAGAGCGAGTAGAAATTAACGCCCAGACCATAACCACTACCTACTGTACGACCCGTTGAGGATACCGTGTTCAGCGTGATGAAGTTAGGATCGAACGAAAATGGATTTTGTCCGTTACCTGAGATATTACGACCTACGCCTGTGTTAAGGGCTTCCTGGCCGACTAACAGATCGAGTTTATGCAAACCAAACTGACGCTTGTAGTTAGCGGTATTGGTAAATACATACGAGTATCCGTAGCTGGCATTTTCGTTATAGCTCGTAGCTGAGTTGTTTTCGGAGTTCTCGTACTGGATACGGCCATAACCTACACCATAGTTGTTGTTGATCTGGCCACCAAGGCTGGTACGCAGCGTCAATCCATCAATTGGCTCATATTCGGCATAGACGTTGCCAAAACCATTGATGCTGAAGTTGTTGTTGTTAGCCTGTCCCTGACGGCTGGCTACCGGGTTACGAGGGTTGTTAAAGCCTTTTGCAGCTGTACCGGCATAGCCACCAAATTCGTCATAGATCGGAATGATGGAAGGCATACGGTAGGCTAAGTTGAAGTCATTTTCATCCGCAGCAACACCCTGACCACCGGCAGCACCACCCTGACCGCGAATAGACAGATAGGTGAATTGAATGTTTTCGCCAACACGAACACGCTTCGAGAGGTTAAACTCACTATTAGCCCGGAAGGTGTAGCGTTTGAAATCATTTTCAAGCAAAATACCCTGCTGGGTTTGCGCGCTCATACCAATGTAGAAACGGCTGTTCTCGCTGCCGCCTGAAAAGCCCAGCGAATGGCGCTGAAGGGCGGCCTGACGTGTGATGGCTTTGAACCAGTCGGTGCCTTCTTTGTTAGCGCGTACTACCTGATAAATAGCACCAGCTGTAGGATCAACATTGTATTTGAGTCTTTCAGCCGCAAGGTCAACAGAACCTACAACACCGGCCCGGCCCCCAACATTGATATAATCAGGGATGACAGGAGAGCTGCCTGTGCCAAACTGCGGGTGGCTGTAAATAGGCGTGGTGCCGTTTTGGAACGCGGTGTTCCGGTACTGCTGCCAGGTCCAATCGGCGAACTCGGTTGGGTTCAGGTTGTTAGGGCCTTTACCCGGATCCGTTACACCATATTGGCCATCATAACTAATGCTCAGGCGCTTAGCCGTCTTCGACCCTTTTTTCGTGGTGTAAACAATTACACCGTTAGCGGCACGTGCTCCATAAATAGAGGCCGAAGCTGCGTCTTTCAGTACCGTCGTGGTCTCAATGTCGTCAGGAGCCAAAAAGTTAGTAGAACTAACAGGTACACCATCAACTACGTACAAAGGCTCGTTACCACCAAAGGCACCAAATCCACGAATCCGCACCTGACTAGCCGTTCCGGGTTGTCCATTTGTGATAACTGTTAAACCAGAAACGCGGCCCTGTAGCTGTTGCTCAACGTTACCTGAAGGTACGGCGGTTAGCGCACGGGCTTTCACCGTCGAAACGGCGCCTGTATTGTCGCGCTTACTGTCCGTAGTATAACCCGTTACGATTACCTCGTTCAGCGCAGTCGCATCGTCTTCGAGCTTTAAGCTAATGGAAGTGCGGTTGCCAACAGTGATTTCCTGGGTTTTAAAGCCAATGGCCGATACGACCAGTACTGGGTTGGCTCCCCGGATATTCAGCGAGAAATCGCCGTTCGCATCTGTCGCAGTACCGGTTTGTGTTCCTTTCAGAACAACGTTGGCACCGGGTACTGCGCCATCGGTACCCGTAATTTTACCCGTCACACGACGGTCTTGGGCAGTGGCTGTTAGGCCCCAGAGCAGTAATACTGCGCCCAGAAAAGCGGTCTGCAGAAACCTGTAGAACAATGCTTTCATGAAGATTAGGTTGGTTTTATATTTAGTTAAACGCATCAATATTATGTCGATTAAATTATATTTCAAAAAGAAATCTTAATAATTATACTATGTATACAATGATAAAAGATTATTAAATAATGAAATAGTTATATTTTTTCGAAAGTTAAATGATTGTTAATCAACAAGTTAACTTTTCGTATATTGCATAAAAATCAATTTAATTATAAAATTTATGAGTATAATTTACATATCATTAACTGCATATTAACTAGGCAGTCTAAGTGATTCCTGACGTACTTTTGAGCTATTATGCATACTAACTATTACTTCCTGAAGCAGCTGGCACCCGCTCTGGAATTACATCTATTAAGTAGTTATACCCAGAATTCTGTAGAGACGAATGAGTATGCCCCGGGACTTCGTTTTATGGAATGCTTCAGCCAGGATCGTGATGAAGTCGTTTTGATCTTTGCTCAGGCTAAAGGGAAAATCAATTATTACAGGCCATTCTACATCAAAGCGACACTCCGCCCCGACTTTTCCGGTTTACTCTTCCCCGAGACGGTACAGCGTGCCCGGACAAATAGTGTAAATCTGTTTGATACTGTACTGGACGAGGATGGCAATGGTCGGGTAGTTACTGGTGTGCGGTCGTTTTTGAACGAACGATGTCTGGCTATCAGCCTGGAGGGTGATTTGACGCTGGTCTTTAAATTTTTTGGTAACCGACCCAATTTACTGGCTTTTCGTGGCAATGAGGTAATTGACCTGTTTAACCGTCAGCTGGCAACCGATGAAGCACTTCAGCTGGACAGTTTTGATCGGCCCATCAACCAGTCGTTTGACGCCTTCAAACAAGCACATTTCGACCGGCGAAAGGTTTTTCCAACGTTTGGCAAAGTGGTGAACAGATGGATCGACGAACGGCTGCTTGAGAGGGGTATTGAGAAAGGAAGAGAAGCTGAATGGCCAGTTATTCAGGAAGCATTGCATCAACTAGACCAACCGCATTATTACCTATTGCAGCTGGATCACAAGCCAACACTGAGTTTATTACCCTTTGCTGACTCACCGGAACAACCGCCACAACGGAAATTTACGGATCCCATTGAAGCCACGAACCGGTTTTTTATTGCGTTTAATGGGCTATCAACGTTCGAGCTGGAAAAGTCCAATCTTCTGCGATTGATAGAAAAACGCCGAAAACGAGCCGAAGCCCAGATTGACATATCGCTACAGCGGCTTATGATGCGGGACGAGGGGGCCAGCCATGAAGAAATTGGCCATATCATTATGGCTAATCTACACGAGATCCCGTCCAGCCCCGGTCTTAAGTCACCTGAACGGTTATCCCTATACGATTTCTATCGCGATCAACCTATCGACATCAAGCTCAAGTCTGATCTAAGCCCTCAGAAGAACGCTGAAAATTATTACCGGAAAGCTAAAAATGAGAAAATTGAAGAGCAGCACCTGAGCGACCAGATCGCTGCCCGGGAAGCTGAGTTGGTTCGGATAAGTCAGCAGAAAGTAGACTTGGAAGCAATTAAATCCCTGAAAGAGCTGCGTAGATACATTAAACAGCACAATTTACTGGGAGAAGATGTGCTGGCCAGCACGGGTGAAGTGGCTGCCTTGTTTAAAGAGGTTATTCATGAAGGCTTCCGTATATTAATAGGTCGGAATGCGAAAAATAATGACCTGCTCACCCAACGATACACTTACAAAGATGACCTCTGGCTCCACGCCCGCGATGTGTCGGGCTCGCATGTAATCATTAAGTACCAGGCAGGAAAAACGTTTCCTAAAACTGTTATCGAACGGGCAGCTGAATTGGCTGCATGGTACTCCAAACGACGGACAGATAGTTTATGCCCGGTTATCGTAACCCCTAAAAAATACGTTCGTAAACCAAAAGGCCTGGCTGAAGGCCAGGTCTTAGTCGAGAAAGAGGATGTTGTCATGGTCGCTCCGAGAGGGGAGTGAAAGAGTCGGTAAGTCAGTAAGTCGGTAAGTCAGTAAGTCGGTAAGTCAGTAAGTCGGTAAGTCAGTAAGTCAGTAAGTCAGTAAGTCAGTAAGTCAGTAAGTCAGTCAGTAGCTGACGCACGAGTGTTGGTTTTGCGCCAGCCACTTACTGACTTACCGACTTACTGACTTACTGACTTACCGACTCTTTTACTGCTCCACCATTACACTCATTTGTGCTTTCATCAGGCGGTTCATCTCGTTCCAGGTGTGATCCCAGGAGTTTTCGTTCAGGAATGCGTCAATGTCTGACCAGCTGCCTGAGTTGCGGGAAGCTAAAGCTTGTTCAATTGCTTTCTCAAACGCCTGTGCCGTATCAGCAATCTGCACAAAATCTTTCGACCCGTACATGCGAATAACATCCCGGATTGGCGTTGATACAACGGGCAGGCCAGCTGCCAGATATTCTGGCGTTTTTGTTGGACTAATAAAACGCGTTGAATCGTTCAGAGCAAAGGGTAGTATGGCTGCGTCCCAGTTGCTGAAATAAGCCGGTAGATCTTTATACGCTTTCATGCCCAGATAGTGAACATTGGCGTTCTTTGGAAGTAAAGCCTGATCAATTTTTACAATGGGCCCCAGTAAGATAAACTGCCACTCCGGACGGCGTTGCGCTAGCTCTCCCAGAAGTTGGTAGTCGAATCGCTCATCGATCACACCACTAAAACCAATTCGGGGGTTTGGCAGCGACCGTTGATCAGCCGGGTCTGGCTGCGGCTGCCGGGCCAGGGAAAAATGGGCAAAGTCAATGCTGCTTGGAAATGCAAACACGTGCGGGTGACGATTGCGCTTGGCCTCATACAGGCTATAGCCCCCTGTGAACATAACGCCCGCCCGTTGAATCAATCGCTTTTCCTGATCCAGTAATTGGGCAGGGGCGCCCCAAAAGGCAGACAATTCATCCATGCAGTCATATACGGTCAGCGCTGGTTGTAAATGGTCGCTGAACAAGAGAGCCATGGGTGTATAGTACCAGGCAATAAAAGAATTTATACGTTCAGTGGCTATAAACTCATCGAGAAGCTGCCGCTGAAGGCCAAGGGCTTCCTCAGGACTTGTACCATGAGGCAAATGGGGTACGAGCACCGTGAGACGATCGGTTTGCTGACAACGGCTCATGTGCAGGCTATCTCCCCAGATAGGTTCTTCAATAAACCAAACTCTATAATTCTTGGCAGCACGCCCCAGTAAATGTTGCGGACGTTGGTATACAAAGTTCCAGCGTAAATGCGAGAAGCAAATCAAATCGGCGACATCGCTTAATGTTGAATCGAATACCGACTTATGAGAGTAGGTAGATAGAGTAGATTGTGTTGATAAAGTGGCATTCTTGCCTACGCTGTGCGTTGAGTCTGGTACTTTCATAAAGCTAGAAGGGAATTGTATAAGAGTGGCCTGATCAACTAGTGAACAGGCTGGTAAGTCCTACTAACCAAACCAAACCAGCCAGTAAATGTTAGGCCACTACTGGTTTTTTGAGGTAGTGGCTTAGTGAAAAGTTACTACCTCAAAAAAGCTTAACTAATTCTTGAAATGGCTCAATTTGCCGTCAATTGTTTCTTGTCCTCATCCAATTCAAAGAGATACCCATCCATGTCAGAGAAGTAAATCTGAACGATACCATCGAAACGAACTTGTCGGTGATAGGGTAAGTTCTTTGTTTTCAAGTACTGTTCAGCTTTATTGATGTCTTCGACAAACAAGGCAGAATGGCTACCGTTTTTGTCGTGTGTGCTGTTCGCTTTGTCCATCCAGCAAGTGAATTTGCCGGCCGTTTTCCAGATCAAACCAGGCCCGAATCGCTTTCAGATTTTCGGGTATAGGAATGGACCTCAGGCCAATCACATCCCGGTAAAAAGCCGCGCTTGTCGGCACATCCTTAACATGAATTGATAGATGATTGTGGCGGGTAACGCCAATATCCTGTCCGAAAACGGTGTCACAGAAGAGTACAGGAACAATAAACAGGATGAGAGCTACTACTTTTTTATATGTAGAAAAGCGCTCAATAGCGCTCAATGCACTACAACTATCCGGCTCTGCTGGCCGTCTTTTGTTTCGAGCGTCACGGTGTAGCGCCCGGCTGGCAAACCCCGCAGGCTAAACGTTCGGGTATGATCGCCCGCCGGAAGTGTTGGCTCCTGAATGGTCTTGACACGCTGACCCAGTAGGTTGGTCAATGATAATCCCGCCGATCCACGGGTCGACATAGAAAAATCAACGAGAAGTGTTTCTGAGGTTGGATTTGGGTATACGCGTAGGTTACCCAGGGCGGGTTCCGTAATGGCCGTTACAACAGCCGAAGTCGACAGCGTAACGGATTCTACCGTTTTCAGAATCCAGTTGTTCGGGTCAATCACTAAGCCGGTCACAGCTCCCCGCGTGGGTAAGGTGAACGTCTGATCGGCCTGATCATTCAGGATCGTGACCGTCGTATCGCCAGCCGCTGATTGTACCCGCATCTGGATGGGCATGGTAAATGAACCAGGGTTGGTGGCGATTGTGTTTCGCTGTTCCAGCCTTACCGTTGCTGTATTAGCCGCAGCTCCCGGCGATACCGTTGCTTTATAGGTTGGGTAGCCTTCGCCATAAATCCACTCCTTAAAGAAATAGGCCAGATTCTTGCCTGAAACCTGCTCGGCTACGGCCTGAAAATCTTCAGTTATCGCTGTCTGATAAGCGAGGGCTGGCGTAGCGGCATAGGTGCGCAGGGTGCGGTAAAAGGTGCTGTCGCCCACCACGCCCCGAAGCATATGCAAAACCGTTGCCCCCTTGGCGTAGGTACGACTGGAGTTAAAAATGTTATTGACATTACTGATGTCCTGTACATAAATGGAGCCTCGGGCATTACGGGCGCTGGCCATAAAGCTGTTCATGGTTGTTCGGTACCCTGCCTGACCATTGGCAAACTCAGTATAAACGGCTTCGGCATAGGAAGCGAAGCCTTCGTTGAGCCAGATATTTTGCCAATCGCGACAGGTAATTTTATCGCCAAACCATTGATGAGCCAGTTCGTGAGCAATTACGGCAGGGGTAAAGGCGCGGGCTTCCATGGAGGAAATTGTTTGATGCTCCATGCCACCGTTGTTGGCCGCAAACTGAGCATGGCCGTACTTCTCCCGCAAAAACGGATAAGGCCCAAATCGATTCGTAAACAGTTGAAGAAGGGTAGGGGTCAGGGTAAGATTGGCCTGCACCTGCGGTAATGTTTCGGGGTAAATGTAATGTGTGACAGGCATGGTCTGATTGCCAGATGTGAACGGCGTGTCGTACTGCGAATAGTTCGATACGGCGATGGAAATCAGGTATTGGGCAATGGGGTAACTGTTGCGCCACAGGAAGGTGCGGGTACCGTCGGCATTGGTCGTGGTGCTGATAAGCTTTCCATTGGAAACAGACACCAGCTGGGCAGGAGCCGTAATACGAACCGATGATGAATCGGCTTTATCGGCAGGTGTATCCCGGCACGGAAACCAGTCGGGTGCGCCATAGGGCTCACTTAAACTCCAGATAACCGGATCGGTGGTCGTGTCATGTCGATCGAATTTAAAACTGCCCTGGGCACTGCTGTTCGGAACACCCTGGTAAAATACCGTCAGCGTGAAGGCTTGCCCGTTGGCCAGTGGTTGGGGAGGGGTAATCGTCAGTTTGTTCTGGGCATGTTGAAAGGCAAGCTTCTGGTTGCCGGTTTTTACCGAGTCAACCCGGAGTCCTTCGCCTGTGGTGGCCGACGTTGAATTCAAGTCCAGAAAGAAACTGGAAAGGGCGGATGTGGTGCTCTTGAGCGTAAGGGTAGCCGCTCCCTTCAGGCTGGCCGGTGTTGTGGTCAGGCACAGGTCGAGGCCATAATAGGTAACATCGATGGAGGCATCGCCGGGGTAGGCCAGTCTGGCTTTGGGGTTCGCTGCCACCCGATCTAGGTACCGGATTTTTCCTATCTGACAAAACACTCCGCCATCAGTATTATCCTGGGCCCTGGCAAAGAGGGGCAAAAAAAACAGAAGAAGGTATTGAACACGCATGAGCCTGGCTTTTTGACTATAACCACATTTACCGTAGTAAGTTAGCCGGGCATTAGCTACCCGATCGCAATAGTTTATCGGATTGCCCTTTTTCTTCGGCCTGTGCCTTTAGCATGTCTAACGTCTTCTGTTCGGCTTCGGGCAGCTGCAGCTGCCAGCCCATGGAATTAGCCAGTTGATACATCATGTACTGTATCTGATTGTTGGCTATTTTGGGCAGGTCGCTTTGCATGGCGCGCTCGTTCATAGCCTGTTTGGCTTCGTCCAGAATCTGCGTGTAATCGCCACCGCTAAAGTGATTCAGTATACCCGATTGAATGTCGTAGAAGGTATAATCGGTATCAATGGATAGTACTTCGGGTTCGGGAAACGATTCGATGATTAATTTTTTGTCGTCATTGTCGGGTGCCCGGAAGCGGACTTTCGCAAAGTCGAACCCCACCAGCACCTTCGACTTGGCAATGACCATCGCTTTCTTGGGGTCGTTCAACAGATACAGTATCTTCTTTTGATCCTGGTAGTTGTAGATCTCCGAAAAATAACCTTCGGCCATAACCACCTTGAATACTTTCTCGATGCGCTCCAGCAGAATGACCGAGTCACGTCGGACATCGGTTATTCCGGTACGCTTGCGTAAGGCATTGGCCAGCGCAACGCCCCCGCCCGCGCCCACGAGCAATAATAAAACGGTGGTTAGGAAATCCATTTGGTTTAAGTCCAACACGTGTAAAATGACAGGAACGCAGATGGGACAGATTGTGCGGCTTGAAACTGATCTTACTCTGTTCAAATCCTCTGAATCTGTTCTATCTGCGTTCCTATCCTCAAACTATTTGGCGTAGGCCACGGCCCGCATTTCCCGAATGACCGTTACTTTGATCTGGCCGGGATACTGCATCTCTTTCTCAATCTTCTGCGAAATCTCATACGACAAAATACCGGCACGCTCGTCGGAAACGTGATCCGCATCGACCATAATGCGGAGTTCGCGACCGGCCTGAATGGCGTAACATTTGGTAACACCGGGGAAGTTACCGGCTAACTCTTCCAATTCTTTCAGCCGCTTGATGTACGATTCCATCATTTCGCGACGGGCACCGGGCCGTGAGCCAGACACAGCATCACACACCTGAACGATGGGCGAGATCATGCTCGTCATCTCGATTTCGTCGTGGTGAGCGCCAATGGCATTGATAACCTCGGGGTTCTCTTTGTATTTCTTGGCAAGCTCCATACCCAGGATGGCGTGGGGCAGTTCGGCTTCTTCGTGCCACACTTTACCGATATCGTGAAGCAGCCCGGCGCGCTTGGCCAGCTTGGCGTTGAGGCCCAGCTCGGCGGCCATTGTCGCGCAAAGCTTGGCTACCTCGCGTGAGTGCTGAAGCAGGTTTTGCCCGTAACTGGAACGGAAACGCATTCGGCCAACCATTTTGATCAACTCGGGGTGGAGACCGTGAATGCCCAGGTCAATAACCGTCCGCTCGCCAATCTCGACGATTTCGTCTTCGATATTCTTGCGGGTTTTAGCGACAATCTCTTCGATTCGGGCGGGGTGAATACGGCCATCCTGCACAAGGCGGTGAAGCGACAGACGGGCAATTTCGCGCCGAACGGGATCAAAGCCAGAAATGATAATGGCTTCGGGCGTATCGTCAACAATGATTTCGACACCGGTAGCGGCTTCGAGGGCGCGGATGTTCCGGCCTTCCCGACCAATCACTTTTCCTTTTACATCGTCGGATTCGATGTTGAAAACGGATACGCAGTTCTCAATGGCGTGTTCGGTAGCCGTCCGCTGAATCGTTTCGATAACGACCTTTTTGGCCTCTTTAGTGGCGGTCAGTTTCGCTTCTTCAACGATGTTTTTGACGTAAGAAGACGCCCTTGATTCGGCTTCAGCTTTCAGGTTTTCGATGAGCTGGTCACGTGCCTGCTCGGCCGAAAGACCGGCAATTTTTTCGAGTTGGGCTACCTGATCGGCAAGCATCCGGTCGGCTTCCTGTTGCCGTCTGTCAACATCTTCGCGCCGTTTGTTAAGGGCTTCGATCTGTTGAGCGAGGCTGTTTTTTTGCTGCCCAAGTTCATTGCGCTGCTGGTTCAACTCGTTTTCACGGTTGCGCTGCTGATCGGCCTGTTGGGTCAGTTGTTGTTCGCGCTGCTTAAGTTTTGTTTCGTTTTGGAGGAGTATATTTCTTTTCTGATTCGTATTCTCTTCAAATTCGGTTTTCAGTTTTAAATACTTCTCTTTTGCTTCCAGAATCCGATCTTTTTTGATCGTTTCTGCCTGTAATTCAGCGTTCTTAATAATGGCGGCTGCTTTCTCTTCGGCTTCTTTCTCTTGCTTTGCGCGAACGCCCGCCATGGTCTGACGGCCAATTAATATGCCAATACCGCCCCCAACAAGGGCAGCAAGAATCGTTAACCAAACTGGAATGTCCATCGGACTATATCGTTAGGGTTGAAAAAATAAATCATCAACCTGCTGCAATACGATTGCCCTGAACATCAACTCTACTGTATTTTGGGGTGGAAGCCCGCCGTTTTTATGTCGTGATGACCGGCGTGACGACCTGGTCTAACTGAGTTATTTTGTCAAACACCATTTGTTGTAATCGTTGCATCTGTCGTTCTCCTCTGAGCTTGGTGACCAGGCAATCGAAGGCTATCATTGCCAGGGCTTCCTGTGTATCATTAAGCCCCCTTTCCCGATACTGTTTCAGTTCATCCTGAATCAATTTCGCGGCTTCGCGGACAATAGCTTCCGATTCCGGTTCTACAGCTAATTTGTAGAATCGATCAGCTATTTTAACGCGAATTGGCAATTCTTCCATCGCTGCAGCCGGCTCAATCAGGGCTATCCCCTAGAACCAATTTGGGTTTATGACAAACTACTCAAGTGAGCAATGCACCGTTCCAATTCCCGGATATACTCGTCGAGTTGTTGTTTTAATTCAGCATTCGTATCTGTCTCAGACAGATTGTCTTTTACAATTATACCAACATCTTTTGACTTTGATGTACTTTTTTCTGGAATAACAGGTTTTTTCCGTAGTTGCCTAACCATTTCCTGTTCTTTCCGTAAGCTTTCCTGTAGAATAGAATTTTCTAATTCCAGCTGTTCGACTCGTTTCTGTGCATCTAAATATACCCTCGTCAGCAATTTAAGCTTATGCTCAAATCGCTCAACAAGTGCAATAATTTGATGTTCGCTAACCACAGTTGTTTATACAGTAATTGGTTAAACAGCGAAGTGGTTAAGTGCTTGACATTAATTGCCTACTTAATCACTCCACTACTCCACCATTATTTTCTAATCACCGCGCCTAATTCCTGCTCGAAAGCGCTCATTAGCCGTTGCATTGTTTTATCAATCGTTACATCGGTGAGGGTTTGTGTCGTATCCTGCAACATGAAGCTGACAGAGTACGCTTTTTTGCCGCCACCTAAGTTCTGGCCTTCATACACATCAAACACATTTATAGAGCGTAATAATTTCCGCTCCGTCTGACGGGCTAATTTATTGATTTGTTCAAAGGTAACCCCCGAGTCTATAACCAGTGATAAATCACGCCGAACTTCTGGAAACTTCGACACTTCTTCATAACGAGTTTTGGTCGTCGCCAGCTTCAGCAGAGCCTGCCAATCGAAATCAGCGTAGAAAATGGGCTGCTTCAGGTCTACCAATTTTGTTAGCTTGGGATTGACAAGACCGAGGCTGACCAGAGGCTTTTTATTTACGACAAATGTTAGTCCATACTGAAATAACGCTGGGTCAGCGGGCTGGGTGTCGTAGGTCTTGACCCGGAAAAGGTTCAAAACCCGCTGAACTGCGCTGGCCAGATCGTGGTAAGCAACCGGTTGGCCCTTTTGAAGCCAGCTTTCCGGATTCTGGTTGCCAAGCATGGCCAGGCTTAGCCGCATGCGTTCCACGTATTTCGTGGCGCCATCTTCAAGTATTACTTTATGATAGACTTTGCCGAACTCGAATAATTTCAAATCTTTTTGACGCCGGTTCAGGTTATAAACCAACGTTTCGAGCGATGAAAATAGCAACGTCTGCCGCATTACCGACAGCTCTTCGCTGAGCGGGTTGAGTAGTGTTACGTCGGCCCCAGGCAATGTCGACCGAATGGCGTCATTGTAAGCAGGCCGGGTAAGGGATAGCGTCAGAATTTCATAGAATCCATTAGCAGCCATCAACTGACTCACCCGTCCCTGCCACTGGTCGGGGTCCGTCTTGGGAAACTCAGATAACGATTCGGCGGCTAGGTTGACCGAGAGCGGTACATTGTCGAGGCCATAAATCCGCAGGATTTCTTCAATAACATCAGCCTCCCGCGTTACATCAACCCGGTACGGCGGAACAACCGCTATGAAACTATCATCCTGAGCTGATTCCGCCTGGATGTCAAGGGCTTCCAGGATTCGATGAATCTCAGCATGATCAATTTTAATGCCAATCAACCGATCGATATTCCGGTAGCGAACGAGTACGCGGAAAGGCTCGATTGGGTTGGGATAGATGTCGGTGATAGCCGAACTCACTGTTCCGCCAGCTACTTCCTGAATGAGCAGGGCCGCCCGTTTGAGGGCAAAGATCGTTATGTTGGGGTCGATTCCCCGTTCGAAACGGAACGATGCGTCGGTTTTCAGGCCATGGTACTGGGCTGTTTTGCGGACGGAGGTGGGCGAAAAATAAGCCGACTCCAGAAAGATCCGGGTCGTTTGCGTCGATACGCCCGAATGCTGACCGCCAAACACACCCGCAATGCACATCGGTTTTTCGGCATCGCAAATCATCAGATCGGTCGCACTAAGTTTTCGTTCTACCCCATCGAGTGTAACAAAGGGAGTGCCTTCGGGCAGGGTTTTCACTAGTACCTGCTTGCCCGTGATCTTGTCGGCATCGAATGCATGAAGGGGCTGCCCCAAATCATGACACACGAAATTCGTTACATCAACAACGTTATTAATGGGGTTCAGGCCAATGCTCAGCAGTCGCTGCTTTAGCCAGTCCGGCGATTCGCCCACCGTAAGCCCCGTTAAGGTGAGTCCGGCATAACGCGGACAGGCAGCGGTGTCCTCTACCCGTACGTCCAGCGTCAGGTTGGTGTTGCTGACCGTAAATTCATCAACTGAAGGTAGGCGAAGGGGCCGGTTCAGAACGGCTTTCAAATCGCGGGCAGTACCCAGGTGCGAGGCTGCATCAATGCGGTTGGGGGTCAGGCCAATGGCAATCTGATAGTCAGCTTCCAAATTGAAATACCGGGCAGCTGGTGTTCCATTGGGCAACTCAGTCGTCAACACCATGATGCCTGCGTGTGATGTACCCAAACCAATTTCATCTTCCGCGCAGATCATCCCTTCTGAGGCTGCTCCGCGAATTTTGGCTTTTTTGATCTGGAAGGCATCTCCCGAGGCAGGATGCAGCGTGGCACCAACAAGGGCCACAACAACCTTCTGACCGGCTGCCACGTTGGGGGCTCCACAAACGATGGGCAGGGGTTGGCCGGTGCCAACATCCACAGTTGTGAGGCTTAGTTTATCAGCATCGGGGTGTTTGGTACAGGTAATTACCTCGCCAATAACGACGCCATCCAGCCCGCCGGGAACAGCTTCAACTTTTTCAATTCCTTCAACTTCCAGCCCCGTTGCTGTCAATAATTTACCAACCTCTTCCGGGGACTCGTGTAATTCAATAAACTCTTGTAACCATTTATAGGAAACTTCCATACAGAGGCAAAGCAGATAATTAGTGCAAAGTTAGCCAATTGCTTGATTGACTAATGGCACTTCTGCTTAATTGGCGTCAAAAACTGTTTAGGACGATACCCTTTTTACGGATGAGCTGTATACTTTTCTCCGGCTGTCACCGCAAACGGGAGCTTATTTTCGGCTGGCGGCAACGGGCACGCATAAGTAGGATTGTAGGCACAATAGGGATTATATGCCGTATTGAAGTCGATGATGGCTTGGGTATCTGTTAGTTGTTTTGGGTCAATCTCAATGTATCGACCGCCCCCATAGGTGTCCTTGCCCGCTGTGGCATCGCGGAAGAGAATAGAATAGGTGTTTTCAAGTTTCACGACCAGTAGCCGATGGGCTTCGCCATTCAGGCTAAAGACGGCATGGGCAAATTTTTCATAAACCTCTTCACTGCCATCGCTCATACGAACAACCAGTTTTTGGGTTTTGTCGGCGAAGGGTTCGAGCCGGGCCACAACCCGAAAGGCGGGGTCTGGCGAAAAATAAGCAAGTCCGGTAAACGATCCTTTTTCGGTAATGGGTGAGTCGGCGCTTGTTCGCATAAACTCATCTTTTTCTTTTCGCTTCTCGGTAAGTTGCTGGCTGTAAGCGTTTGGGTCGACGGTTTCTTCAAGTCCATTATTCGTTGCGGTGCCGTCTCCACCAGAAAATGTGAAATACAGAAGCGCTGTAAGAACCAGGAGTATACCTACCAGAAAATATTTATTTTTCAACATAAGTGGGTTTAAGATTAACTGCCCAAAAATAGACGTAATAACGAGTGTAGTACACTTTGTTAAATTATTAAGCAATTATACTTAGTTAAGTTTAGCTTAATATCCATATATTCGGCCTGTTTTTAATAACTTTAGCGCGATCTGTAACATCGACTTTATCAATTGCCAAATATACTTTCTGAATGGCCAAACTTTACGACTTGAAAACATTTGAATCAGACAGGGGCAATCTAACTGTGTTTGAAGGAATTATCCCAGGCGTGATTCAACGGGTATTTTATATATACGAAGCTGGCCAAACGGCTCGTGCCGGTCATCGCCATCATCGTTCATGGAATGCGCTTATTTGTGTGAGTGGCAGTTGTCGTGTTTATAATCATGATGGACTGGAAGAAAATACATTTCTGTTAACGAATCCACGTCAGTGTCTGGTACTTGAACCAACCGACTGGCATATTATGGACGAGTTTTCGGAAGACGCTATTCTGCTGGTCGTTTCGAATGAGTTATATGATAAAGACGATTACATATACGAGCCCTACCTGAACGGTCAGAAAACTAGCCGGGAAGTGATGGTTGATTCTGAATGATTCCCTTTTTAGATCTGAAACAAATAAATGCGCCTTATGACTTGTTCATAAGGCAATCTGTTGAGCGGGTCCTGGCATCTGGCTGGTATATTCTGGGGCGTGAACTGGCAACATTTGAGCAGCAGTTCGCCGATTACTGCCAAACACGTCATTGCATCGGCGTCGCCAATGGGCTCGATGCCCTCACCTTAGTGCTGAAAGCATGGGATTTTCCCGCCAATAGTGAAGTGATCGTTGCCTCGAATGCGTACATCGCTTCGGTGCTGAGTATTACGCATGCTGGTTTGGTGCCCGTTTTTGTTGAGCCCGACCCACAAACGTATTTGCCGAACCCAGCCCGCATCGAAGCGGTGATAACATCCCGAACAAAAGCCATTTTACCCGTTCATTTATACGGTCGTTGCTGTGATATGAACCCTATTAATGCGTTGGCAAGGGAATATGGCCTCAAGGTGCTCGAAGATGCCGCTCAGGCACATGGCGCAACGTACGCAACGGGTCAGCAAAAGGAAGTATTGAAGAAGGCCGGTAACCTTGGCGATGCGGCCGGGTGGAGTTTTTACCCGACTAAAAACCTGGGTGCCCTGGGCGATGCGGGTGCCATTACCACGAACGATGATGAACTGGCCGACAAACTCAGGGCACTACGAAACTATGGATCAAGCCAAAAGTACATCAACGATTACCCTGGTCATAACAGTCGATTAGACGAACTTCAGGCCGCTATACTCACCGCCAAGTTGCCGTTTCTGGACTCAGACAATAAGCGCCGTCGGGAAGTGGCCAGGCGATACCTGACGGAAATCAAAAATCCTGACCTGACGCTGCCACCTGCTGATCAGATTGACCAGGATGTCTGGCATCTGTTTGTCGTTCAGCATGCACAGCGCGACAATTTTCGGACATCTCTCCATCAGGCGGGCGTTGGAACGGATATTCATTACCCGGTTCCTCCGCATCACCAACGAGCCTATGCGGATTTTTCAGCGCTATCTCTGCCGATCTCTGAGCAATTGCACCGAAACGCAATTAGCCTGCCGCTGAATCCCACATTGACTGACGACGAAGTAACCCATATTATTCAGACCGTAAACGCAGGTGCGAGTGCGTAAATGGTAGATATAATATTACCCATAGCGCTGGCACCTGTTTTAAGCATATGTACTTATCCGTAGTTATTCCCGTATACAACAGCGAGCGCACCGTTGCGCCGTTGGTCGATCGGCTACAGGCTTGTCTGGCCGGACAATCGTTTGAAATCATACTGGTTAATGATGGTAGTACGGATGGTGTTGAAGCGATCTGTCAACAACTGGAAGAGAATTACGAGACTGTCGAATTTGTTTCCCTGCGCCGGAATTTTGGCGAGTTCAATGCCGTATTGTGTGGACTTAACCAAGCTCGTGGTCAATATGTGGTCATCATCGACGATGATTTTCAAAACCCACCCGAAGCCATTTTAACACTCGTTGATGCCGCCGAAGCCGGCCATTACGATGTCGTTTATAGCCGTTATGCTCAAAAACAGCACCACTGGTTTCGAAATCTGGGTAGTTGGGTGGTCAACACCTTAACGACCTATTCAATCGATAAACCACGGGATCTCTATCTGTCCAGTTTTAAACTCATTCGGCGGGAGGTTGTGGATGAAGTGATTCGGTATCATGGTCCGTTCCCCTACATCGACGGGCTTATCTTTCGTGTGACCCGCCATGTGGGAACTGTCGAGGTACCGCATAATACCCGTGCAGAAGGTAAATCAAATTACACATTTCGTAAGCTGGTTTCTCTGTTCATGAACGTATTTGTCGGGTATTCACTTTGGCCAATCCGCCTGTTTACGGTTTTGGGCGCTGCTTTACTCGCCCTGGGTACAGTAAGTGGTGTTTTTCTGTTGATCGCGAGACTGAATAATCTGATACCGTTAACGGGGTGGAGCTTTGTTGTCTGGATGATTTTAATGGGCGTGGGCATTCAACTGCTTTTCCTGGGTGTGCTGGGCGAATACCTTGGTAAATTATTTATGGCCTATAGTGGGTTGCCGCCCTATGTTATAAAAAAAGAAGTCAGAAGCCGAAAACGGGTGGCTACCCGCTGAGTCATTTCCAAAAGTATCCGGCCTGGCCCTGGTATAAATTTTGCCCCCTCAAAAATGATTGGTCGCTCGGAAGAATACGAGAAAATGTTCCAACTGGAAGAGCAACTGTGGTGGTACCGTAGCTTACACGAACGGGTAAAGCACAGCATTCAACAACAGTTTGGCGAACGTCGGAATCTGGCGATTCTGGATGCGGGTTGTGGTACCGGGGGGCTGCTGAACTTTTTGCGGCAGCACAACTATACCACGCTGACAGGCGTCGATGGGTCGTTGGATGCGGTTTCTTTTTGCCGCGAGCGGGGATTTTTGGTTACGTTCATGAATTTGAACGATATCGATAGCTTCGAGCCGGATGTACAGTACGACGTTATCGTTTGCAACGATGTATTCTGTTATTTTACGGACGACAAATTACGACCTCTGATAGCTGCCCTGTCGAATCGGATTAAGCCCGGTGGGATTTTAGTGTCCAATAACAATGCGTTTAACGCTTTTCGGGGCGAGCACGATCTGGCGGTTGGTATCATCAGGCGATTTGTACTGGCCGACTTCAGGAAAGTCCTACCTCTTTTTGGGTTGTCTATCGAATTCGCTACCTACTGGAGCTTTGCGTTATCGCCCCTGATCCTGTTTGTTCGTCAATGGCAGCGCTTACAGCTAACACTCCGCCGACGTACCCCGGAAGAGGCCCGGTCGGATGTGTATTTGCCCCATCCGTGGGTCAACGAAACCCTCTACAAACTTGTTCGGGCCGAACAAAAACTCTTCCGGCGAACGCCCTTTGGCAGTTCGCTGTTTATCGTAAGTAGAAAGTCGGTAAGTTGATAAGTCAGTAAGTCACTGACGCAAAAGCAACACAGACGTCAGTGACCTACTGACTTATCAACTTACCGACCTAATAACTTATTAATTACATCATGTTCACTGGCATTGTTGAAAGTACCGGTATTGTATCGGGCATTGACGCAGAGGGTACCAACCTTACGTTTCGAATTGAGTCGTCTCTGGCTTCTGAATTAAAGATAGATCAGAGTGTTAGCCATAATGGTGTTTGCCTGACGGTGACCAGCGTGGCCGATGGGAGCTATACCGTTACCGCCATTGATGAAACGCTGAAAAAAACGAATCTGGGCAAGCTGTCTACCGGCGATTGGGTCAACCTCGAACGGTGTATGCCCGCCAATGGCCGTTTCGATGGTCACATTGTGCAGGGGCATGTCGACCAAACGGGTATTTGTACGAGTGTGCAGGATGTAAACGGCAGCTGGTTGTTTGATTTTCAGTATGATCCGGGCGATGATCCGGCCAGTCGGAACATAACGGTCGAAAAAGGCTCAATTTGTATCAATGGCGTCAGTTTAACCGTTTTCAATTCAGAAACGGATAGTTTTCGGGTCGCTATTATTCCCTATACGTACGAACACACCAATTTTCGGAACCTGAAAGCGGGCGACGTCGTCAATCTTGAGTTCGATATTGTCGGGAAATACCTCAAAAAAATGTTTGCCGGCTATCGGTAGGCGGTGGTAGATTCTGCTACTTTTGTGAAATTAGTAAACGAAAAAATGTAGTGTAGTCCGTAAAACTTCACGAATTAACCCTCCCGAATGGCTAAAATCAGCACCCGCTCCTTTACTGATCTGCTGGTTCACATTGGCATTATTCTGGCCCTAGTGGCTGCCTTATTTCTGGCGTTTTTCTTTGTCTATCTGCCGTTCACAACCAATCATGGACAAACCATTACGGTTCCTGAAGTGACGCGTCTGAGTCTGGATGAGGTGCAGAGTTTGTTGGACGACCGTAACCTTCGGTATGAAGTCGACTGCACCTTTGTCGCCGGCATGCAACCACTAACGGTTATTCAGCAGTACCCGCGGGCCAACGCGAAAGTAAAAGAAGGGCGCAAAATCTATCTGACCATCACCAAGCGTATGGCACCCATGGTGCAGATGCCCAACCTGGAGGGGTTAACCCTCCGAAGTGCGCAGCTGAACCTCAAGTCACTCGATCTGGTCATTGGGCCGCCTATCTACGTGCCCGACGTAGCCAAAAATTCGGTTCTGCGCCAACTCTATAACGGCAAGGAAATTGCCCCCGGAACGCCCATTCCCAAAGGGGCACAAATCGATCTTGAAGTGGGCGATGGGTTAGGAAGTACGATGTTTGAGATTCCGAACGTTGTAGGGTTGCCACTCGATGAAGCAGAAGCCGCCATTCGCGGATCAAACTTGAAAGTTGGCACGAAAATTTCCGTTGAAGATCCTGAAAAGGAAGTCGGCACTGTGGTCCGACAACGGCCCGAAGCCCGTTCCGGCGAGCGCATCCGCGTTGGCGAAACGATGGATTTGTGGATCGTAGGACCCATTGATCCGGACTAATCAACCTACTTCCGGTCCTGATACCAGATGAGAATTGCTTTGTTTTTTCTGCCGCTTATCCCGTTTTTCGGACGTCGTCTGCGCGGCTTTTTGCTGGTATTGTTTGTTCTGTCTTATTCAATAGGGCAAGCACAGACACCCCTGAGTCTCCCATTTTTCGACGATTTCTCAACCGCCAGCGGACGCCCCGGCCTCGATCGACCCGAGGCCACCCGTTGGCAGCCGGGCAGCGGTGTATACATCAATAACACGATGGCTATTGATCCGCCAACGATCAATGTGGCTTCGTTTGATGGTTTAAATGCCAGTGGACGGCCTTATATTCAGAACTCGCCCCTCTCGCAGGGGTATACGGATACGCTGGCGTCATTACCCATCAACATGGCCGGTCTGACGGCGGCTGACTCTGTGTACCTGAGTTTCTACTGGCAAGCCAAGGGAGAGGGTGAGTTGCCGGACCCCGGCGATTCGTTGAGCCGGCAGGCGGGTGACTCGCTCACGGTTCAGTTTCTGGACCGAAGCGGCATCTGGCGAACGGTTTGGGCCAAAGTGGGAGGCATCATCAATAATAACTTTTTTCAGGTGTTTGTTCCGATCCGCAATGCCGCCTATTTCCATGCTGGCTTTGCGTTTCGCTTCCGAACATTCGGTCGTGAATCAGGTCCATTCGATACCTGGCATGTCGATTATATTTACCTGAATAAGGGGCGGTCGGTCAATGATCGATTTGTGAAAGACGTTGCCGTTCGGCGGGCGCTTACGCCCTTTTTAAGGCGTTACACGGCCATGCCGTTGTCGCAATATGTTGTGAACCCAGCCCAGGAAACTGCCGATTCAGTAACGACAGAAATTAACAACCTGTTCAATAACTTCAACTTCACTACATTTCGTTTTACCGTACGCGATGACGTATCTGGGCGCCTTGTACAGGATAATCCGCAAACCAGTTCGACGCTTATTCCATCACTTAGTTCTCAGAGGAAAACCGCAAAGCTTACACCCGTTACAGGCCTTGGCTCAGCGACCAGCGCTATTTTACGTTATAAGTTTGACCTGCTGACCACCGACGACCAGAACCCGTCGATACCGGGTGTTAATCTTCGTCGCAACGATACCATTTCGGCGGTGGCGGCTCTTGACAATTATTATGCGTATGATGATGGCACCTGGGAGTATGCCCAGCAGATCAGGCAGCGTGAGCAGGTAGCGGTACGGTTTATCCTGAATAAGCCTGATGCCATTGGGGGCGTTCGGGCGTGTATTGTGCCGTTCACCACGAATCAGAGCGGGCAGCCCTTTGTCATTAGCGTTTATAATAACCGGGGTGGCCGGCCAGGCACCGCCATCTATCAGCAGTCATTCCAGACTCAATACCCGGCATCCCGCAATGGGTTTGTTGAGTTCAAGTTTACCCGAAGTGTTTCGGTAAAAGACACGTTTTATGTGGGCTACCAGCAAATCGCCAGCAGTGATACGTCGTTGCTGCGATTAGGATTCGATAAAAACAGCCCATTTGGCGCTCAGATTTTTTATAATGGCGGGTCAAGCTGGGATCAAAATACCGTATCGGCTTCCCTAAACATACGCGGGGCATTTATGCTGCGGCCTGTTATGGGGGCGAAACCTGATTCCATTGTGACTGCAACACCGGAACCCGAACCACTGGCTCTCTTGCAGGTATATCCGAACCCATCGACGGGGCTGATCCGGTGGGACAATCCGCAGCTGACGCAACTGCATGTTATGAGTAGCAATGGCCAGCTATTGCATTCGCTCGAACCAAGTCGGGGCCAACAAACGTTAGATTTGAGTTATCTGCCAGACGGCTTATATTTAATCCGACTTATCGCCGACAAGCGATCCGTCATTCAAAAATTGATTATTCAACATTAAAAGAGTTAGTAAGTTAACAAGTGGCTTCGCCTAAGTCAGTAAGTGGCCGACGAAAAGTACTACTCGCATCAACCACTTATTAACTTGGGCGAAGCCGCTTACCAACTTACTAACTTACCGATTAAGCAACCATGGATATTACCGTACAGGAGTTAAAAGAGCGGCTTGACAAGGGCGAAAAATTGAATCTGTTCGATGTTCGCGAACCCCACGAATATGAAGCCGACAACATTGGGGCTACTCTGATTCCATTGGGCGATTTATCGTACCGGCTGGATGAACTGGATGGCTTGCAGGATGAAGAAGTAATTGTTCATTGCCGGTCGGGTGCGCGAAGCGGCATGGCGCAGCAGATTCTTGAACAAAATGGCTTTAATAACGTGCGTAACGTTATTGGCGGAATGCTGGCCTACAGGGCACAGTAAGAGGGATGTATGGTGTACGATGTATGAGGCAGTCGATAGCCAAATATATCATACATCATACATCTTATACCCTTCTTCCGGGTTTACCCACTGATAATTTCCCTGGTTTCGGAACCAGGTCAACTGGCGTTTGGCGTAGCGTCTTGAGTTGCGTTTGAGTAATCGTACCATCTCATCATAATCATAGAGGCCATCCAGATAGGGGAAAACTTCCTGATAGCCAACCGTCTGCAGGGCAGGGAGCTGGCGGTAAGGTTCGAGTGTATGAACTTCATCCAATAGGCCAGACGCCAGCATGGCATCCATCCGGGCATCGATTCGGGCATATAGCTCATCGCGCGGTCGTTCGAGGGCAACCAGAACGGATTTAAATGGGCGTTCGATGGTGTGCCGCTTTCGAAAAGACGAGTATGGCTCTCCCGTTGTCAGGCATACTTCCAGGGCACGCGTTACGCGCACGGGGTTCTGCAAATCGGCCGTTTCGGCATAGACCGGGTCGAGTTGCTGTAATTCATGCTGAAGTTTTTCCAGGCCTTCCTGCTGAAGCCGGGTGAATAATCGTTCACGCAACGCCGGGTCAACGGCTGGCATATCGTCCAGGCCAAAGCAGACGGCATTAATATACAGGCCGGTTCCTCCCGATAAAATCACGACATCTTTTGTTCTGAACAGCGCATTCAGCACCTCAAGACATTCCCGCTCATAGCGACCCGCATTTACCGGGTCCAGGATAGAGTGTGAATCAATAAAATGATGTCGCACGCCTTCCATTTCCTCCAGCGAAGGTTTTGCCGTTCCAATGCTTAATTCCCGATAAAGCTGTCGTGAATCAGCCGAAACGACATCCGTGTTCAGCGTTTTGGCTAATTGAACGCAGAGGGCTGTTTTACCCACAGCCGTTGGACCCGCAATGACAAGCAGCGTTTTCAAGTATAGATCGATAAGTCAGCAAAAATAGAACGGGAAACGAACATCGTTTCTATACCAATGATGATTATTCATATAGTCAAACCGTTACCTAACAATTGCCTGATAAAAATGTCTAATCTGAATGCCGTAATCGTTCTTCTTTAAAGAAGCGACAATGATTATTTTATAAGGAATACAACGAATCGCTTTTTGAGTTTTTAACTACTTGAGACTGTAAAAATCTGTCCGGAAAGTTTATGTAGATAAATATTTTTTTTGTTGATTAGTAGAGGGTTAACAAAAAAACATTTGTTTATATAATAGCTGTGAAATATGACCGGCTTATAGATTTATTACATTTATCTATATTTGTCAATATCGATATAAGTCTCTTTTAATCAGTATGTTACGAACCAAAAGGTTAGTAACCTATTTCCTCATGAACGACCAGGTAAATACTCGCAAATCTATCGACCCAAAGCATTTTGCTCTTCAAAAAACATTAGACATAATATGTGGAAAGTGGAGACTATTTATTATATATCAGATAGGGACAGAAGCCCGCAGATACGGCGAGTTACGGAGAATGATTCCGGAAGTAAGTGAAAAGGTTTTGATACAGGAACTTAAAGCGTTGGTAAGCTTAGGTGTAGTTGAGAAAAAGTCGTACAATGAGGTGCCGCCACGCGTTGAATATAGCCTGACCCCCAAAGGAATACAGGTGTTACCCACTCTAATAAAACTAACTTCAATAGGCGAATTATTTTTGGAGCCGTAGATATATCAACTTTTTTTGATTCTGCATCGTTATTCGTTGGCAAACTGGTACAGGTAGTCAATGATGGGGAAGTTGTGTTGTTTTTTGGTCGCTATGGCTTGGTGTGCCGGGGTTGCGCAAAGCAATCGGCAGCTTCAGCATTCGGCCACGGTCAACCATACCCAACCACTTGTACAGGAGCAGCCAGCGGCTATAGCCAACCCGCAATTCAATAAATCGCTGCGGTTTAATGTCTATACCTTTACGGTGGTGGCAGTAGATACCGGACGCGTAAGAGAGGCACACATCAAGGCGTATCGGGGCGAATTACTGCTGACCAATTTTCGTATTCGGGTAGACGGTGCCGTCACAGGGGCAGAGGTAGCTGATCTGGACAATAATCGCTTTCCGGAGTTGTATGTCTATAGCACCAGCGATGGAAGCGGGTCGTTTGGACGGGTATATGCCTGGCAGTTCCTGCCTGAACGTAAAGCGGACATCAAGCTCGCTAATTGGCAGAGCCCTGTAGGCAAAGGCTACATGGGCCACGATAGTCTATGGGTGGAACGCTCAATCCTGTGTCGGAAATTTCCGGTTTATGAAGCCGGAGATGCCAATGCGCAACCGTCTGGCGGGTATCAGATGATGCGTTATAGATTGCGCCCGGCGGGTGCATCGTATTTGTTAGCCGCCGAATAAAGAGCAGATTAGTAATTAATTAACGTGAATAATGGGTTGATTAGCTTAAAATCTAGCTTACACGCAGTTATCACCCACGTTATACAGCGATTAGATCAAAAAGATTTAACCACAGAGACGGTCCGCCGTGCGGCACAAAGAACACAGAGGTTGATCAGGAAACTTTATTCCCTGATCAACCTCTGTGTT